>NZ_AKKE01000138.1 GCF_000281975.1 Novosphingobium sp. AP12
GGCTGGCCGCCGTATTCGCGCAGGCCCCACGAACCGTACTCGCTGATCGGCGCGGTCGATGCGTAAAGTGTCAGGATGTCGCCGAAGTCCTCGCGCCAGCCGGCGAGATAGCGCTTGTATGCGTCGCCCATGCGCGGATCGCGCTGCAGCGAGCGGGCCAGCGCGAGGTCGGGCGTGACGAGGTGCTGACCGCCTTCATAGGCGATGTAGCGCTTGCCATGGGCGGCGGCGATCCGCTGGTTCTCGCGCGCCATGGCGAAAGTCTGGGTGATGGCGCCGGGAAGGTCGTCGAGGATGCGGTCGGCGTCGCCTGCCTTGCGGCCGTCGAGGTCGAGCCAGAAGTACGGCGCCGTCGCCAGCGCATCGACCCAGGTCGCACTGTCGCGAAAGCCGAGCACGGTGCGGGCCAGCTCGGGATTGGCGTTCTGGGTAGCGGCGACGCGGACCAGAGCCTGAGGGCGGTCGGCGTAGACCTGCGTCCAAATGCGCATCGCCTCGGTCATGCGCTCGGCGTAGCGCTGCATCTGCGCGGTCGCCGGATCGCCGCCTCCTAGCCCGCGGGCCAGGCCTTCGCGCTGGGCGTCCTGCGCGGATGCGAACATGTCGTTCCAGACCTCGTTGCCGAGTTCGACGTAGACGGTGCGCTCGGGGTCGAGGCGGTCGTGGACGAGCTGGGCGAAGGCGCGCAGGTATTCCTCGTCGGCGTGATACGGCATCGTGAACCAGGGATCGGCGCCCACGGTGTTGGCAAGGTCCACCATGTCCTCGACCGAGACTCCGGCAGCGCCGGCCTGCGAGGACGACTGCGGACGGGCGCGCTCGCTCCAGGGGATTCTGGCGTTGTCGTTGGTGCGCTGCCAGTCCATGAACCGGATTACGTCGAAGCCCGACACGAACTCCACGAAGCGGGGATCGAAGCGGGCGTCCGACGGGGTCCCGAGCTGGCGGCAGTCGATGTCGCGCACGGGGTCGGCCGGGTCGGTGCGGTCGAGCTGCAGCCAGGCGCCGTCGTCCTCGGCGCCGGTGGGCGTGAGTTGCAGGTCGAGGCGCTGCGGGCCGCTGCCGCGCACCTCCGCCACCCCGCCGGCGGAAAGCGCGCCCTTTCCCGCATAAGTGCAGCGCACCGAGGTCGGGCCGAACGGCGCCGGAGGCAGGATCAGCGGCCGGGGAGCCACCTGCCCCGGCTCGAGGTATTTCACCCAGCCCGCCGCATCGAGCTGCTTCGCCGGGAAGACGTTCCAGCCCTCGCCGCGCGATTCGAACCACTCGCTCTGCGCGATCATGTTCGCGAAGACCTGCTGGCGGTTGAAGGTCTGCAGCCCGAACATGTTGAGCCCGACCTTCGTCTCGGGCCTTGCCCCGGCATCGGACCCGCCGCCCGAGACGTCGTCCGCCAGCACGACCTCATGCGCGCCGCCGGCGAAGTGCGCGAGGGCGGGAAGCGAGACGGCCGCCGCCGCGAGGACCGCGAGCACTGCGCGATTGATCACGCCCTTCAGCCGTGAAGCGGGGTGCGCGCGTTCTCGGCCGGCAATGCCGGGAGCATCGACGGACCCCGGCGGCGCCAGGCCTGGTGGATGCGGAAGATCTGCGGCCCTTCGATCAGATAGCGGCGCCACATCCGCTGCGGGTTCGAGCAGAGCCGGAAGAACCATTCGAGCGACATCTGCTGGATCATCGCGGGCGCGCGCTCCTGCTCGCCCGAAAGGAATTCGAGGCTGGCGCCGATGCAGAAGCCGATGCCCTGCGCCCCCCGCGCCTTGGCCACGCCGCGCGCGACGATCTCCTGCTGCGGCGAGCCGACCGCGAGGAACGAATAGCGCGCCTTGGCGTCCACCACGAAGCGCACCGCGCGCGCGGTTTCGCGCGGATCGCGGATGAAGCCCATCGGAGGGTTGTAGTGCCGGACGTCGCGCAGGCCGAACCGCTCGACGATCTTGGCGACCGTCGCCTCGGTGCCGCCCAGGATCGCCACCGAATCCTCCGGTGCGATACCCTGCTCGAACAGCTGGAGCGTCAGGTCGCTGCCCGTCACCACCGGAAGCTCCCGCCCGTCGCCGTGCGCGAGGCGGGCAAGGATGCGGCTGTCGCACAGGGTCATCCAGGCGTCGCGGTAGGCCGGCCACAGGTCCGACCGGCGGCGCAGCAGGCGCACCACATGGTCGACGTTGGGCGTGACGATGTACTTGAAGGGCGCCGATGCCGGCCGTTCCAGCACGGTCTCCAGCGCGCGAGAGAGGTCGATCGGCGTGAAGTCGAGCTCGAGGAACTCGACCTCGGCATTGCGCGGGGCCGTACTGCGGGCGGCGCGCACCTGCGAAGGCGCGGTGACGGCCGGCATCGGGATCGCGCCCTGCATGACTGGCGACGAAGCGTGAAACGGCATGTTCAAGTTAGCTAGCGACATGGTGCGCCTCCCCGACCACACTATGCCTTCCGGGCGCCCCGGGGTCTTCCCGAGCAACTCCGACCGCCATTCGCCGTCCGGGTTTTTGCCACCCCCAATTCACGAGCCCGGATGGGTCGTTTGCCGATGCTCAATTCTCCCCACGGATAAGCCGGCCCTCCAATCGGAGAATTACGCCATTTGGTGCCGAGGGTTAGCCTTTTGGACAGATCGGCATCCAATGGCGGTCGAGGGGGTAGATGTGATTTTCGCGAACCTTTCAGCAAGGTCCGGCGGCGCGTGGCGTCCATCCGGCCGCATCATTCGAAACGCCGTCACGGTCATCGCCGTGGCGGCGACCGGCTTCGGGCCGGGAGTCCTGGGACTCACGGCGCAGGCCAAGCCCAAGGTACCGGCACAGGCGGTCGCACCCGCCGCGGCCGCTGCTCCGGCGCGCTACAGCGTCAACGCGGGCGACCAGCTCGACGTCTTCGTGTGGGGCGAGGAGCGCATGCAGCGCCAGGTGCTCGTGCAGCCGGACGGCACCTTCGCCTTCCCGCTGGCCGGCACCATCAAGGCAGCGGGCCGCAACGTCTCCGACATTGCGGACGAAATCCGCGAGCGCATCTCGCTGAACTACACCTCGGCGCCGCCCGACGTGACGGTATCCGTGCGCGAGACCGACGGAACCCGCTTCTACGTGGTGGGCAAGGTCAGGACCCCGGGCAGCTTCACCAGCGGCACCAGGCCCAACATCCTGCAGGCGCTGAGCATGGCCGGCGGGACCGACGAATTCGCCGATGTCGGCAACGCCGTGATCCTGCGCCAGACGCCGCAGGGACAGGTCGTCGAGCCGGTCCGCCTGAGCAAGCTGCTCAAGGGCGGCCGCTCGCTGGAGGCCGGCGTGCTGTCCACGCCGCTGCCGACCCTCGCGAGCGGCGACGTCCTCGTCATCCCGTGAGCGTGCGGCGCCATGCTTCGCAGTCCGTCCTTGCCATCGCTCTCCTTGCCCCGGCCCCCGCGGCCGCCCAGGAGAAACCCTATATCGAGGTCGACATGACTGTCTTTTCGGGGCGCAATCCGTTCCTGATACCGGGCGACACCGCGATCACCACGGCAGGCGAGATCGGCCTGCGCGGCGAAGCGACGGTGGCGGTGGATCGCAAGACCTCGCTCGCCCTCGACGGCGCCGGTGCCTACCGCGGGTACGACCGCAAGTTCGGCACCTTCGTGACGGGCCACGCCATGGCGAAGCTCGCTCATCGCAGCAGCGAGCGTTTCGACCTGGCCACCGAGGCGGCCTACGAGCGGTATCTTCCGCTCGAGGGAATGACCGCCAGCATCGACGCCGCCATCGACCCGGTCAGCGTCCAGGAGCGCTACGCCCTCGACCAGGACGTCCGCTGGCATCCCGATGCGCTGACCACTCTTTCGGGCTCGGTCGGCTGGACCCGCATCAGCCCGATCGACTCGCCCGTGCTCACCCGGACCGACGGCACGACTTTCCTGCTGAGCGCGGAGCGGCGCCTGTCGCGGACCACCTGGGTCGGCATGGAAACCGAGACGACGCGGAGCGATTCCGAAGGAGGAGGCGAGGCGCTTTCGTATTCGGTGGCGCTCAAGGGCGGAACCCGCATCGCCAGGGGCCTGACCGCGGAATTCGCGGCCGGTATCTCCAAGATCTCGCGGACGGAGGGGCGAGGCTCCCGCCAGGGCGGTTCGGGCCAGCTCACCGCCTCGGCGTCGCTCTGCTACGATCCGCGCCGCTTCCGGTTCTGCCTGTCGGGCCGGGTGTCGCCGGTGATCACCAGTTTCGACGGCATCCGGCGCGAGAAGTCGCTGAATGCCACGTTCGACCTGAAGCTGATGCCGCGCGCGAACTTCACCATCGAGGCCGACTATCGCTCGATGCCGGGTGCCGGCCGTCTCTCCGATCCCCAGGTCATGCGCGGGTCCGCTCGCTACGAATATCAGGTCGACCGCCGGCTGAAGCTCAACATCGGCGCCGACTACGACCGCCGCACCGGGCTCGCCCGCCAGACGCTCGACACCTGGACCGTCAGGGTCGGCGCCACGTTCCGGATACCCAGCCTATGAACAGCACGCTTTCTCCATCCGCTCGTCCGTCCTCCCACCCGGCCGCTGCGATGCGCGGCGAACCCGACAGCCTCGGCATCTATCCCAAGGAGATCCTGGGAATGCTGCGCCGCCGCTGGCGCTGGCTGATCGCCCCGACCATGCTCGGCGCGCTGGCGGCGGGCGCGGCGATCGCCCTGCGCGAGCCGGTATACCGCTCCAGCGCCACCCTGCTCATCGATTCGCCGCAGATACCGACGAGCCTCGTCGCCTCTCCGCTGACCGACGTGGCGGACGAGCGCATCGCCAAGATCCGCCAGCAGATCGTCAGCCGCGAGAGCCTGACCGGGCTCATAGAGCGCAACGGCCTCTATCCCGACGAGAAGGCGAAGATCGAATATCCCAAGCTGCTGGAGGCGATGCGCACCAACGTCGGCGTCAACCTCGTCGCCGCCAACCAGAACCAGGGACACGGGAGCACGATCGCGTTCATGCTTTCGTTCGACTATCCCGATGCCCGGACCGCCCAGTCCGTGACCGAGCAGCTTTCCCGCATGTTCCTCGCCGAGGACAAGCGCTTCCGCACCTCGCAGGCGAGCGGCACAGCCGCGTTCCTGGCGCAGCGCTCGACCGAACTGCGGCGGCAGCTTAGCGAACTCGACTCCAAGCGCCGCGCAGTGGAGGCCCGGTACGCGGGCGCGCTGCCGACCGACGTCTCGCTCAGCGCACAATCGAGTTCGGCGATCCGGTCCGAAATCTCGCGCACCGATGCCGAGACGCAGGGCCTGGTCCAGCAGGGAGGGCTGCTCGCCGCCCGCCAGCAGGAACTGGAACGCATGCCGCCTCCCGGCAGCGAGAACCTCCATCGCGCCGAGGAACGGCTCGCCCGCCTCCTCGCCACCCATTCCGAGAGCTTCCCGGACGTGGTCGCGGCACGCGCCGAAGTCGAGCGGCAGAAGGCTACCTTCCGCAACGATCCGCCCGCCAGCACGACCCTGATCCAGGCCGAGATCGCCGCCAGCCGCGAGCGCATCCAGACGCTCGCCGCCCGGCGCGCGGAGCTGGTCGGCACGATGGGCGAGATAGACCGGCGCGTGGCGCAGGCGCCGCAGTCCGCCTACGAACTCAACCAGATCGAGCGCGACTACGACAACATCAAGCGCCAGTACGATTCCCTGCGCGACAAGCAGCTCGAGGCACAGGTCGCCGCAAACCTCCAGTCCGAGGACAAGGGCGAGCGCTTCACCGTGGTCGACCCGCCCAACCTGCCGCTGCACCCGATGGGCTCGGCGCGCTGGGTGCTGCTGCTCCAGGGCATCGCGGCGGGCTTCTTCCTCGGCCTGGCGCTGGTCATCGGTCGCGAACTGCTCGGCGGCACCATACACGGGGCGGAGAGCCTGAAGCGCGCCATCCGCGCCCCTGTGCTGGGCTCGCTCGGCACCACCAGCAAGACCCTTGCCGGACACGCGTGGCCCACGGGCCGGAGCTACGCGGCGGCGTCCATGACGGGAGCAGGCCAATGAACGCCGAAATGCAATTCATCCCGCAGGGCCGCATCGAGCTCATGCCCGCCATGGGCGTGACGATCGCGCCGGACCCCGAGCACCTCGCCTACAACCGCATCCTCGGCTTCGGTCCGATGAGCGACGAGATTCATCCGCTGATGATGATCCGATCGGCGATTCTGGATCACGCGCGGGCGACGGGCCACCGGCTCTTCGCGGTCACCTCGGCCGAGCCGGGCAACGGCAAGACCCATGTCGCCGCCAACCTCGCGGCGGTGCTGTCCCGGGTCCAGCCGACCGTGCTGGTCGAGCTGGACCTGCGCCGCCCCTCGCTCGGCCACCGCCTCGGCCTGCCCACCGACGGCCCCGGCGTCGACGACTACCTCGCCGGCGAGTGCCCCTGGGGCGCCACCGAGATCCGTTTCGAGGGCATCGACCTCGCCGTGCACCGAGTGCGAGAACCGCGCGCCAACGCCGAGACGCTGCTGGCCGCCAATGCGCTCCCGCTGGCGCTGGGCCACGGGGTGGAGGGCGGCGCGATCTGCATCATCGACACCCCGCCCGCGATCCTCAGCGACGACCTCCTGCTCATCGCGCGGCAGGTCGACGGGATGATCGTGGTCGCCGAGGAAGGGCGAAGCTCCAAGCGCAGCCTCCAGGACATCGTGCGTTCGGTCAGCCCGACGCCGATCGTCGGCACCGTACTCAACCGGTCGATCTCCCGGCCCAGGCGGCGGAGCGGATACGACTACTACCAAACCCAGGCGGACAGCGCCGGCGCCTGAACCTACCCTATCGGAGAGAGCTGAATGGCCCTGTTTTCAGAGGAGCGGGCGAGGTGGCTCCGCGACCTTCCCGCGCGCACTGCGCTCAAGGCGTTCAACCAGCGGTTGGTGCGCGAGTGGCTCGGCCAGCGCCACGCCGCGGCGGTGGACCGCCATGCGGGCAGCCTGCCCGCCACCGACGAAGTCGCGCGCGGGATCGTCCACGCGCTGAACCGCAACGGCGTGTGCATCACCACCGTGGACGAGCTGGGGCTGGGCGGAGGCTGGGCCCCGCCGTCCGAGGACGTCGTCGACCTCGCCTGGAAGCTGTCGCAGGACTTCGCGCCCGAGGCCCGCGCGCTGGCAGGCGGGGGGCAGCAGTTCATCATCGTCCCGCCCGAGCAGATCGTGCGCAATCCCGCGATCTTCCGCTGGGGGCTGCAGGACCGCCTGCTCGACATCGCGGAATCGTACATCGGCCTGCCGGTCGCCTACGACGGCGTCGCGATCAACTACACCGTCGCCGACGGGCGCGAGATTTCGACCCGCAAGTGGCACCGCGACTGGGAGGACCGGCGCATGCTCAAGGTCGCGGTCTACATCCACGACGTCGATGCCGACGGCGGTCCGTTCGAGGCGATCGCCCGGCAGGATACCGTCCAGAGCGACCGCGAGGGCTACAACTACGAACTCGCCGACGACGCCGAACTCGCGCGGCGCCTCGGCGCGGACTTCGCGCAGGACGTCGTGAGCTGCACCGGTCGGCGCGGGACGGTCATCTTCTGCGATACCGCGCGCTTCTTCCACCGCGGCAAGCCCGCCATCGCGCGCGACCGGGCGACGCTGTTCTACAGCTATTTCGCCAACCCCCCGCGCCATCCCTTCCTGTGCGAGCGCACCGGCCTGGAGCGCGCCGACGCCATGCGTCTCGCCAGCACGATGCCCCCGCGCCAGCGCCGCGCGGCGATGTGGCGCAGGCAGCTTCCTCCGATGATGAGGATGATCCCCTCGGCGAGCCTGTAGCGCGGGGTCGCGGTCCGCTTCCCTGCGATCGCGGCGGCGGGAAGCGGCGCAGCTAGCCGAGGCTCCGCAGGTCGCTGCGCCGCCTTTTCGTTTGGGAAACGCGGAAGGACCGCCCTACCGTCGCTTCGCCAGCGGGCGCATCAGGGCGGCCAGCTGCGCGGCGCTGCGCAGGGGATCATGACGTTCCGTCACCCGCTTCCACCCCCGTTCGCCCATGGCGGCGAGGTCCGCCGCCCGGGTGTCCAGCGCATCGCAGAGTGCGTCCGCCAGGTCCTCGGCCGAGCCGGAGGGCACCAGCCAGCCGACCTGTCCGTCGACCAGTTCGGGAATGCCGGCCACGGCGGTGGCGATCACCGGCACGCGCAGGGCCATCGCCTCCATCAGCACCACTGGCAGTCCTTCCGCCAGGCTGGGCAGCACCAGCGCGCGCGATGCGCCGAGCGCGGTACGGATCGTCCTGGGCGATGCCCAGCCATGCAGTGTGACCACATCGCCGATGCCGAGACGCTCGATCTGCCCTTCGATGATCGCGCGGTCCTCGCCGCCGCCGATCACGTCGAGCAGGATCGGCCGGGTCTGCCCCACGCGGGCAACCGCCTCGAGCAGCAGCGGCAGCCCCTTCTGGGCGCTCAGCCGGGCTACGCACAGGAAGCGCACGGTCTCTCCTCTTCCCGCCACCTCCTGCGCGCGCCCCGCAAGGAACATCGGGTCCGGCGCACAGTGGACGACGTGAATGCGCTCCCAGTGATCCGGGTGCGACCAGCGCAGCAGCTGCCCCCGCCCGAAGTTGGAGACGCCCACGACGAAGGCGGCCTCGGCGATCTTGCCCGGCAGGTCGAGCGTGCGCGGGGCATCGAATTCGTCCGGACCGTGCGCGGTGAAGCTGTAGGTCACGCGGCCGAGCCGGGCCACCAGCCGGGCGACCATCGCCGGGTTGGTGCCGAAGTGCGCGTGGACGTGGCCGATGCCCGCGCGCTCGAGGCTGCGGGCGATCAGCGCCGCCTCTGCGAAGTAGGCGCAGGCGCGGATGCGGTTGCCGCTGCCGCCGGTGCGCCAGGCCAGCGCCAGCGCCTTCAGCGCGGCGACCGGCCGGGACCACAGGCACATCGTCACCGCCATGGCGAGCGCCGCGGAATTTTCCAGCACCACCGTCGTCCGCTGCGCCTCCGCGCGGTCTTCCGGTATGGTGTCGTCGGCGCGGCGGATGGTCAGGCGGTGGACATCGAAGCCCTGCCGTTCGAGTGCGGCGATCTCGGTCTTGATGAAGCTGTGACTGATCTTGGGATAGACGTTGCTGAGATAGGCGACCGCCATGCCCATGCGCGCCGGAGCCGTGCCGCTGGCGGTGAGCCGCTGCCCTGCGCGCCGCTCGTCGCGCAGGAAGCCAAGCGGTCGATGGACCGCGTTTTCCGGGATCTCTCTCATCGTGTCATTATGCGCCAGTCACGCCCGGTGGGCATTGCGTGTTTCCCGTATGAGATTTGACCTGTGGCCCGAGGGAGCATGATCGCCCGGATGCACGCGGGCAGGGGGGCATGGGACAACCGGCACTCACTGCTGGAGACCGGTCGTGCCGGCATCGACCCTTTCCTGCGGCCGGCCTTTCGTGGACCGGCCATGAGACGCTCGGCGAAAGCCTGGGCGGGCGCCGCGATGTCGCTGGCGCTCGGAGCCACGGTGCCGGCCCAGCACCCCGTCGCGAGCCCTTTTCCGGGCCCGGGCGCGGCCGCATCGCCGCGCGGTCTTGCCGGCAGGCCCTTCGCGGGTCCCGCCGCCGCGCCAGGGCAGTCACCGCTCGATCCGCGCGCCGCGCCGCAGGCGCAGCTGGCGCTGGCGTTCAACGCCGCCGTCCCCGTGGCGCGCGGGCCTTTGCTTGTCGCCGCGCCGTTCGCTTTCGCGGCTCCGGTCGAGGATATGGCGCGCGCCATCGACTGCCTTGCGGCAGCGGAATACTACGAGGCCGGACGGGGCATCGCCGACCAGCGGGCCGTGGCGCAGGTCGTGCTCAACCGGGTGCGCCACCGCAGTTTTCCCTCGACGGTCTGCGGCGTAGTGTTCGAAGGCTCGGGGCGCCAGACGGGGTGCCAGTTCACCTTCACCTGCGACGGCGCGCTCGCCCGCCGCGATCCCTCGCCCGAGGCGTGGGAGGAGGCCAGACGGGTCGCCACCGGGATGCTGCTCGGGCAGGTCGAGCCCACCGTCGGCCTCGCCACGCACTACCACACCGACTGGGTGAGCCCGGCCTGGGACCGCGAGATGGACAAGATTGCGGTCGTGCGCACCCACCTGTTCTATCGCTGGCGAGGAGCGGGGGGCGGGCCCGGCGCCTTCGACACGCGCCACCCGGGAGCCGAGCCGCGCATTCCGCTGCTTGCCCGCCTGTCCCCCGCACATCGCGGGCCGGGGGAGGCGGCGCAGCTGGCCCTGCCGCAGGCGGCGGCGCCCGAGGCCGTGACAGCCGCGGCGCCGGTGCTTCCGGGACCGCCCGTGCCCACGCTCGCGCAGAGCAGGGCCCCGGCGAGTGCCAGCACCGGCGTCTTCCTCGCCACGCTGCCCGCCGGCGCCCGGCCCGACAGCTTCCCCGCACTGGCCGAGGCCCGCTGCAACGGCCTGCCGGAATGCCGCTTCATCGCGTGGACCGACGCCGCGCGCACCCCGCGCGCGCTGCCGATGCCGGGCAGTTCGGTCGACGCGATCGCGTTCACCTTCGTGCGCCGGCGCGGTGTCGCCAAGGTCCAGTGGGACTGCGCCGCCTTCGCGCGCCAGGACCCCGCGCAGTGCATCCGCGGCGGCGGCTGAGCACCGACTTCCGATTTTTCAGGCCCCGAACTCCCATCCGGTTTGCCGCGATGCTTGGGGCCGGTCGCGGATGATAGCCTGAGCCAGCCTCACCCACGCCCGGAGCCGCCGTGACCCGTACCCGCACCCCGCCGCCCTCGCTGATCCCCGCGGATGCCGCCGATGCGCGGCGCAACCATTTCAACGCGATCCGGCTGGCGATGGCGATGGCGGTGATCTGGTCGCACTGCTTCGCGTTCTACTGGGGGACCGAGGCGGACGAGCCGGTCTCGCTGCTGCTCGCCGGTCTCTACAACGCGGGCAGCGTGGGTGTGCGGGTGTTCTTCATCATCAGCGGTTTCCTGATCGCGCAGAGCTATCTCGCCAGCCGCAGCAACTCCGACTACTTCGCCAAGCGCGTGAAGCGCATCTTTCCCGGCTTCATCGCCGCGACGGCAGTCTGCACTTTCGTGGTCGTGCCGCTCTACGCGAGCGCAGGCTGGGGTCTCGTGACCCCGCAGGCGATGGTGCAATGGGCATGGCACGCAGCCACGCTCCATGGCGAGATCCCGGGCGCAGACGCCTTCGCCGGCAATCCCGGGCAGACGGTCAACGGCGCGCTCTGGAGCATCCGCTACGAGGCCTGGTGCTACGTGGGCGTGGCGTTGCTCGGCATTGCAGGGCTGATGCGCAAGCCGTGGGTGGTGGTTGCGGTGCTGGCGGGGGTGCTTGCCGGCAAGGCCGGGCTCGACCTGCTCGGCAAACAGCCGGGCGGCGGGATCATCGAGGCGGTGTTCGGCTGGCCCTATGCGTGGTTCTCGCTGGCGCCGTGCTTCCTGATCGGGATGGTGGCGCAGTTCTATGGCCGGGCGATCCCGCGCAGCGCCGCCCTTCTCGCCGTGCTCCTGGTCGCGCTGGTCGCCTCCGCGCATCCCGGCGATGGGCAGGGGACGCAGGGGCGCATCGTGTTCGACCTGCTGTTTCCCTTCACCGCCGCCTACGCGGTGTTCTACCTAGCCTACAGCCGCACGGTGAACGTACCCGACGCGGCGCGCTTCGGAGACTTCTCCTACGGTGCGTACCTTTACGGCTTCCCGATCCAGCAGATGGTCAAGGCGAGCTTCGACCTCTCGTTCCCAGCTTACGTGGTCACCTGCCTGGTGCTGTCGCTGCTGGCGGGCGTCGCCAGCTGGAATCTCGTCGAGAAGTGGTTCGTCCGCAAGCCGAAGCCCCGCGCGCCCCGCGCGATGACGGCGGCTCCCGTTACGGCCTGAGTTCGACCCACACCGGAGCGTGGTCGCTGGCCTTTTCCCGGCCGCGATGCGCCTTGTCGACCCCGCAGGCGACCAAGCGGTCCGCCAGTTCGGGCGAGAGCAGCGAATGGTCGATGCGGAAGCCATGGTCGCGCTGCCAGGCGCCGGCCTGGTAGTCCCAGTAAGTCCACACCCCGCCGCGCGGATTGTGCGTGGCGAGCGCGTCGGTCCAGCCATCGCCGAGCAGGCGGAAGTAGGCATCGCGCGATGCTGGCTGCATCAGCGCGTCGGCGGCGAGCGCCGGGGGCGACCAGATGTCGCGGTCGGTGGGAACGACGTTGTAGTCGCCGGTGACGATCGCGGGGACTTCCTCAGCGCGGATGGAGTCCATGCGGCGGCGCAGGCGTTCCATCCAGCGCAGCTTGTAGTCGAACTTGGGGCCGGGGATCGGGTTGCCGTTGGGGAGGTAGATGCACACCACCCGCACGCCGAAGACGTCGGCCTCCAGATAGCGCGAATGCTCGTCCTCGGGCTCGCCTTCCAGCCCGCGCTGGACTTCGACCGGCATCTCGCCGTCGGCAAGGATGGCGACGCCGTTGAAGCTCTTCTGGCCGTGCCAGATGCCCTTGTAGCCCAGCTTCTCGAACTCGGCGATCGGGAAGCCCTCGTCCTGCGACTTGATCTCCTGCAGGCAGGCGACGGTGGGGCGGGTTTCATCGAGCCATTCGAGCAGGCGGGGCAGGCGCGCCTTGACCCCGTTGATGTTGAACGTCGAGATTCTCATACGGAGAAGCTGGACCCGCAGCCGCAGCCGGCAGCCGCATTGGGATTCTCGACCTTGAAGGCCGCGCCGCCCAGCGATTCGACGAAATCGACCACGCAGCCCGACACCAGGTCGAGGCTGACGGAATCGACCAGCAGGCGCACGCCGTCGGTCTCGGTCACGCTGTCGTCCGCTTCGGGGGCGTCGGCGAGGCCGAACTTGTACTGGAAGCCCGAGCAGCCGCCGCCTTCGACGGCAAGGCGCAGGATGGCGGGCTTGCCCTGCTTGCTCGCGATCGCGGCGACCCGCGCGGCGGCCGAGGGGCTCAGTGTCAGGCTGTTCTGGTCCATGCCCCCGATGTAGGCGCACGGGGGGGCGGGGGCAAGCGGCGGAGCGCCGGGAGCGATTCCATCACGCCGTCTGGATGTAGTCCCTCATCGCCGCCGCTTCGGATTCGATCTTGTCGATCCGGTACTTCACCAGATCGCCGATCGAGACGAAGGCGACCATGCGTCCGTCCGCGACCACGGGGAGGTGGCGGATGCGGCGGCGCGTCATCAGCGACAGCGCGGCGATGACGGCAGTGTCCGGATCGACCGTCACCGGCGAGGCGGTCATGATGTGGCCGAGCGGCATGTCCAGCACTTCGGCGCCCATCTCGCGCAGCCGGTAGATGACGTCGCGTTCGGAAAAGATGCCCGCGATCTCGCCGTCCTCCATGACGGGCACGGCACCGATGCGGCGGTCGGACAGAATCCCGACGGCATCGCGAACGGTGGTGGAAACGTCGCAGGTGACCACGTCGCCGCGGCCTTCGATGATGCGCCCTATGGTCATGGTCTTGCTCTCCCGGTTCGATCAGGCCCCTGTTCTGCGGTGTGCCCGCCGCGAAGATACCACATGGGGACGCCGGCCGCCAACAAGGGCGCACGATTCGCTTGCGGGCGCGGGGCGTGCGGACCAGATAGGGCCGATGACACGCCGCTCACCTCTCGACGATCCGGCCCGGGCCGCGCATGCCTGGGCCCGCTACCTGCGCGTCATGCGCTGGATGATGACGGTGACGGTGGGGCTGGTGGTCGGCTCGATGATCCTGCTCTACCGATCGAACGGGATGGTCTCGATCCACTTCTACATCGCGGCTGCGCTTGGCGTGGGGTTCACGATGCTGCTGGCCTCGGCGCTGATGGGGCTGGTGTTCCTGTCGAGCGGGACCGGCCACGACGAGGCGGTGGACGATCTGTCTGAGAGTGACGAGCCCTGGAAATAGGCTGATCTGCTGCCCAATCCGTTCGACACGAACGGAACCCGGGGCGGTGTATCAGTTCTCCGGCCGGTGCAGCCGGTACTGCTCGACCGGCTTTCCGCCGATGAGGTGCTCCTGGATGATCGTCTCCAGCACCTCCTCGGTGCAGGAGTGATACCAGACCCCGTCGGGCCAGACCACCGCCACCGGGCCGGCATGGCAGATGCGCAGGCAGTCCGCCTTGGTCCGCGCGACACCGCCGCCCTTGCCGGTCTTCGGTCCGTCGAGGCCGAGCTGTTTCAGCCGTTTCTTCAGGTACTTCCACGCCGCCTGGCCCTCCGCGGGCGAGCAGCATTCGCCTTTCTGCGGCTCGGCGCAGATGAAGATGTGGCGCTCGATGGAGTCGCTGCCGGTCTTGGCGAAGGCTTCCTCGGCCTTGTGGACGCCGTGGTGGCCGCTCATGCCTTGATCCTCCAGCGATCGGTCTGTTCGGTGAAACCGGCGGGCAGGGGGGCCGGGCCCTCCTTGCTCACCGTCACCATGGTGCTGCGGCAGAAGGCGACCACGCGCTCGTCCTGCGTGACCAGCTGGATCAGGCGGTGGCTGGTCCGGCCGGTGTCCTCCACCGCGCAGTGGATCGTCACCGGATCGGGGTAGTGCGCCTCGCCCAGGTATTCGATGCCGACGCTGACGATCATCGAGGACAGACCGGCGAGTCCATCCCGGTAGCCGCTTTCCCGGTGGAAGCGCACGCGCCCGTCCTCGAGGAAACCGGCCATCGCCACGTTGTTGATGTGCAGATTGACGTCGAGGTCGCCGAAGCGCGGCTCGATGCGGGACGAGAAGGGGTAGCGCGCGGGGTCGAGCAGCGCGGGATCAGGCTTGGGCATGGCTCAGACGTAGGGAGCGCGGGCTCCCAGGTCCAGTGCGCGTCAGACCTTCTTGCCGACGATCCGCGCGATCTCGGCGGCGACGAGCCGCTCGACCATCGGCGGCAGGTTCCTGTCCAGCCACTCCGCCAGCGCCGGGCGCAGCAGTTCGCGGGTCAGGGCTTCGAGCGAAGTCTCGCCGGAGCGGACGATCTGCGGCTGGGCGCCGGGTTCGGACAGCATGGCGAGAGCGGCCAGCGATTCGCGCATCGAATGGCGCGCTCCGGCCTGGACCAGCGAAGGTTCGTCCTCGTCCGCCTGCGGGGGCAGTTCGGCCGCTTCGGGAAGCTCCAGCACGTCGTCCTCTTCCACTTCGGGAAGGGCATCGAGCAGCGGATCTTCCCGGCGGGGACGGGCGGCGGGAGCGGCATCCACGCGGGTGTCGCGCGCGATGACCTGCTTGATCGACTGGAGAATCTCCTCGACCGAAGGCTCACCGTTCTGACGCATCTTCATAGTCCCCGTTGGCGTCCCGCTCATCTTCACCGAGGGATTAACCTTCCGGCGACCGCGCGCAAGTCCTTTATACTGTTCAAGGTCCCTGCGTAACGGGAATTTCGCCGTCCTGTGCGGGGGTGTCGATCGTGCGCGTCGAGCGGGCGACCGGGGCCGGATCGTTGTCCCAGTCGAACACCTTGCCACGCACGCGGTCGTAGTTGACCTGGGGATCGTAGAGCACGCCGCCGTCGAGGTTGAAGTCGCGCGCCTCGGCCCGGCCCATCGCGGCGAGGAGGGTGAAGCCCGCGACGTAGGCGTTGCGCCGCGCCGTCACCAGCGTGACCTGCGCGTTCAGCAGTTCCTGCTCGGCATTGAGGATGTCGAGGATCGTGCGGTTGCCGACCGAATTCTCCGCGCGGACGCCCTCGAGGCTGAGCGCGGCGGCATCGACCGCCACCTGCGACGAGCGGATGAGGTCGTTCGAGGCGACGTAGGATGTGTAGGAGGAGCGAACCTGCGCGATCACGTCGCGCTCGGCGGCGATCTCCTGCTCCATCGTCGCCGAGGCCTGGGCCTGGGCCTGGCGGCGCTGCGCGGCGGGAAGGCCGCCCTGGAAGATCGGGATGGAAATCTGCGCGCCGGCCTGCGCGGCGGAATCGGTCTGCGAAACGCCCGCGCTGGGCACGCCGCGCGCCAGCGTGTTCAGGTAGTTGTTGTAGGTCCCCTGGCCGAAGAGGCGCACCGTCGGCAGGCGACCCGAGCCGGCCACGTCGATGTCCTTCTCCGCGGCCTTGCTGCGTTCGCGCGCGCCGATCAGGTCGGGGTTGCTGTCGAGCGCGATGGTCGTCGCCTCGTCGGCGCTGGCCGGCAGGTTGGGCAGCGGCGGCGGGGGTTCCAGCGTCGCGGGAGCAACGCCGATCAGGCGGATGTATGTCTCGCGCGCGCCGACGAGGTTCGCCTCGGCGGTGCGCAGGTCGCTCTGCGCGACGGCAAGGCGCGACTGCGACTGCGCGACGTCGGTGCGGGTGACGTCGCCGATCTCGAAACGGTCGCCGGTCGCCTGCAGGTTGGTCTGCAGGACGCTGACGTTCTTGCGGTTGAGCCCGACGATGGCCTCGGTGCGGATCACATCCATGTAGGCGGCGACGACCTGCGAGAACAGCGAGCTTTCCGATCCGCGCAGATCGGCCTGGCCGGCCTCGACGCGGATCTTGGCGGCCTTGACCCGGTTCTTCACCGCGCCGCCGGAATAGATCGGCACGCCCAGGTCCACCCCTGCGTTGACGACGCGCGAGGGGGCGTTGAACGAGTTCTCGCTCTGCTTGAGATATTCTGTGTAGGTGCCCTGAGCGCTGGCCGAGGGGAGGCCGGCCGCGCGGGCGATCGGCACGCCTTCGTCGGTGGCGCGCTGCTGCGCGCGCGCCGCTTCGAGTGTCGGGTTGGTCTGGTATGCGGTGAGCAGCGCATCGCGAAGGGTGTCGGCCTGCGCGGGCGCGCCGGCCGTCGTCAGTATCAGACATCCCCCCGCAAGCAGCCCGGCACGCCTAGCGAACCGGGCCATGCTCAGAAGCTCCAGCGTTTGGGCGCTGCGAGTTCCGGAAGGACGGGAACGCCCATTTCGGCGAGCGGCAGCAGCGAGACCACGCCCGCGGCCTTGCTGCCGACGGCAAGGCGGGTCACGCCGCGCACGACGAGGCCGGTCACCACGCGGCCGCCGTCGGCAAGCCGGGCGCCGAGCGCGTCGGGGAGCAGTTCGATCGCGCCGTCGATGACGATCAGCGAGTAGCCGCCTTCACCGGCGGTCGAAGCGTCGGCCGGGGCCACGGCATCGACCGTGCCCGCGAGCGAGCGCAGCAGCGCGGCGAGATAGCCTTCGCCGTCGCCGACCAGCAGGACCTTGTCTGCCTGGACCGGCTCGGCTTCGGCCAGCATGCGGCCATGGACCAGCGGCGCGGCCAGGAACCGGCCCTCGCCGAGCGCGATCGCCCGGTCGATATAGGCGGCGTCGCGCATGGCGGCGGGCACGTAGTTCTCACGAGCCACGCCAGCCATCGCCTCGAGCACCCAGGGCTCGTTGACGCCGCTGGTGCGCAGCTGGCTGGTGATCATCGCGCGGCGCGCTTCGGAGATTGCGGCGCCAGTGGCGTTTGAGCCGGCAGGCGCCGACCGATCCTCGGTCAAGGTCATCAGGTGCAGTTCCCTCACTCTTTCGCTACGACCAGATATGGCTGGCGAAGACGGCACTTATGGCCTGCCTTCTAGGCGAACGCGCCGATCAGGCCAAGCCATTTGCACATACGCCGGTCGATCAATTCAAGCACTTTGACGATACCGCCCCCGCAGACTATGGCACCGGCGTTTGCTTGGTTGCGGCACCGGCCCACGCCCCCACCCGACCTCCCACTGAGCGTACCCTGTTGGGAGGTCGGGTGGGGGCGCGGGCCGGTGCCGCAGATCCGCCTTGGCGGATTTCGAACAAGTCTCACGTCATCCGCAAGAACGGAGCGCAAATTCCATGACAGATATGGTGACCATCCGCGAAGACGACCTGATCGAGTCCGTCGCCGACGCGCTGCAATACATCAGCTACTACCATCCGATGGACTACATCCGCGCGCTGGGCGATGCCTACGACGCCGAGCAGGGCCCTGCCGCCAAGGACGCGATCGCGCAGATCCTGACCAACAGCCGGATGTGCGCCGAGGGTCACCGCCCGATCTGCCAGGACACCGGCATCGTCAACGTCTTCATCGAATGGGGTCAGAACTGCCGCCTCGAATCGGGCAAGTCGCTGCAGGACGTGGTCGATGAAGGCGTGCGCCGCGCATACAACCACCCCGAGAACAAGCTGCGCGCCTCGGTGCTGGCCGATCCCGCCTTCACCCGCCGCAACACCAAGGACAACACCCCCTGCGTGCTGTCGGTGTCGATGGTGCCTGGCTCGAAGGTCTCGGTCGACGTCGCGGCCAAGGGCGGCGGGTCGGAGAACAAGTCCAAGTTCAAGATGATGAACCCCAGCGATTCGATCGTCGACTGGGTGGTCGAGATGCTGCCGCAGATGGGCGCCGGTTGGTGCCCGCCGGGCATGCTGGGCATCGGCATCGGCGGCACCGCCGAGCACTGCGTCAAGCTCGCCAAGCAGAGCCTGATGGAGCCGATCGACATGGCGCAGCTCAAGCAGCGCGGCCCCCAGAACGACATCGAGGCGCTGCGCATCGAGATCTTCGACAAGGTCAACGCGCTCGGCATCGGCGCACAGGGCCTCGGCGGCCTCGCCACCATCCTCGACGTCAAGATCCTCGACTGGCCGTGCCACGCCGCGGGCAAGCCCGTAGCGATGATCCCGAACTGCGCCGCCACCCGCCATGCGCATTTCACGCTCGACGGCTCGGGCCCGAGCTTCCTCGAAACCCCGAACCTCGACGAGTGGCCCAAGGTCCACTGGGCGCCGAGCAAGGAAGCCAAGAAGGTCGATCTCGACAACCTCACTTCCGAGGAAGTGCAGAGCTGGAAGCAGGGCGACCGCCTGCTGCTCAACGGCAAGATGCTGACGGGCCGCGACGCCGCGCACAAGCGCATCGCCGACATGCTGGCCAAGGGCGAGGAACTGCCCGTCGATTTCAAGGGCCGGGTGATCTACTACGTCGGCCCGGTCGACCCGGTGGGCGATGAAGTCGTCGGCCCGGCCGGCCCGACCACCGCGACGCGCATGGACAAGTTCTCGGACACCATGCTCGACCTCGGCCTGCTCGCCAGCGTCGGTAAGTCGGAGCGCGGCCCGGCCGCCACGCAGTCGATCGCCAACCACAAGTCGGCCTACCTGATGGCGGTCGGCGGCGCCGCCTACCTCGTCGCCCGCGCGATCAAGGAGGCCAAGGTCGTCGGCTTCGCGGACCTCGGCATGGAGGCAATCTACGAATTCACCGTGCAGGACATGCCGGTGACGGTCGCCGTCGACAGCGAAGGTGCCAACGTCCACACGCTCGCGCCGCAGCTCTGGAAGGCGAAGATCGCCGAGGAACACCTGCTGGCGAACTGAACCCGGTGTACCGGTCCCTGCGGAGGTGGGGGCCGGTGCGCGGCAAGTATGCCCAGGTGCGCCCAACGTCGGGTTAGGTGCGCTTCGGGAAGCGGTTTCGGGGCCGAATTCAGGGCAAGATACGTCTTCCAGCGCAGGCGGGACGCCGCCGCTTAGCTGGCACGCGGCGTGATGCGTCGTCCTTTATTCGCCAAAGAGCTCTCCGGTTCTCCTCCTTAGTTCTCCCTCCCTAAAATGTTCCACATGGAACATCGCTCGACGAACGGCTGACGGCCCCCGATCGACGAACTGGCGCGAGGCCCCGTTTTCGCGCTATCCCGGGGCATAATGGCTGCCGTCACATCCCAGCCGCGCGTTCCCGCGCGGATCGTCCTGCTTTCGCTCGCCGCGCTTTGGGCGTGCTATTTCATCGTCGCGACCTTGCGGGGCGTGGTCATGGGGTTCGACCTCGCATGGCCTATCGTCTCGCGCAGGCTGACGATCTGCATCGTCTCGATGCTGGTGATGGCGGCGGTATGGCCGCTGCTGCAACTGCTCGACCGCAAGTCGGGCGGGGTGCGGCTGGGCATCGTGCTGGTCGGCGCGCTGCCGCTGTCGCTGGCGCTCAGCATCGTCAACGACGTGATCTTCGCCGACATCGAGATCAAGGCAGCCTACGGGGAGGACGAGCAGGCCGCCGACATCAAGGCCGGCAACGTACGCATCTCGCGCGACGAGGCCGGAAACATCCTCGTCGACTTGCCCAAGATCGAGCAGCCACCCGCCCCGCCGGCCGCGCCGGTGCCTCCCGCGCCGACCGCGCGGGTGCCTGTTGCGCCGGACGCACCGGTGCCCCCTGCCCCGGCCGAGGGAGGGGCCGAGAGAGCGGTTCCGCCGCCGGCGTCCGCCCTCCCGGCCGATGAGCCAGGCACGGGGTCGCAAGACCGCTCCGCCATCACCATCCATGCCGGCAATGGCGTGGCGGAGGGGCTAGGACATTGGGCAGCGATCGCCGACACCGCGTTCGGACGCTACTTCCTGGTGCTGGCGTGGGTGGCGCTCTACTTCGCGCTGGCCAAGGCCGAGGAAGCCCGCGCCGCCGAACGGCGCGAGGGCGAATACCGGCGCGCGGCCGAGGCGGCGGAACTCAGGTCCCTGCGCTACCAGGTCAATCCGCACTTCCTGTTCAACACGCTGAACTCGCTTTCGGCGCTGGTCATGACCGGGAGGCAGGACGATGCCGAGGAAATGATCCAGACACTCTCGACGTTCTACCGGCGCACGCTTTCGGGCGATACGACCAACGACATCCCCCTTACCGACGAAATCGAATTGCAGCGGCTCTACTTCGCGATCGAGGCGGTTCGCTTCCCCAATCGATTGCTGGCGAACATCGATGTTGACGACGCCGTTCTCGATGCGAAAGTTCCGGGCATGATCCTGCAGCCGCTCGTCGAGAACTCCGTGAAGTATGCCGTCGCCGCCACCCAGCGGCCCGTCACGATCTCGATCGAGGCGCGGCGGGAAGGCGGTCAGCTGGTCGTCGCGGTTCACGACGACGGTCCGGGAGAAAGACCTGGCGAACGGGCCGCCAAGACGCAGGGCTGCGGCATCGGCCTCGCCAATGTGCGTGACCGCCTGCGCGCCCGCTACGGCACTTCGGCGACGATCTCCTATGGCAAGCAGGCGAACGGCGGTTTCGCCACGATCCTGCGCATGCCGCTGCAGACCGGGCCGGTGGACAATGGACTTCTGGAGGCCATCCGTGGTTGATCCCGCGCCCAATCAACCTGGTCCCCTGCGCACGCTGATCGTCGACGACGAGCCGCTGGCGGTCGAGCGCA
>NZ_AKKE01000139.1 GCF_000281975.1 Novosphingobium sp. AP12
GGGGGGGGGGAGCCTACTATGCGTAGCTTCGCAGGGCGTTGAAGCTCTCGAGATCGGGCTCGAGCGCGATGTCGAAGCTTTTCGTGAGCATGCCCATCGTCTGGTAGCACCCGGCCAGGAACACCAGTTCCATAAGATGCTCCTGCGAATAGCGCCGCGCGAGCAAGGCCCAGGTCGCATCCGAGACGCGCTGGTCCTCGTGGAGCTCGTCGCAGGCGGCGATGACGGCTCGGTCGTCGTCGGTCAGGCTCGGACCTTCGCCGGCGATGAAGTCCATGATTTCGGGGTCCGCGAGCCCGCACTTGCGCGAGATCACAACATGGTGCGTCTTTTCGTAGACGTCGCCGCACAGTTCGAGCACGCGCAGGCAGACGATCTGGCGATCGCGAACTGGTAGCACGGTTTCGGCGATCAGTTCGCGCAGCCACGGTACGAAGGTGCCGTACATGCGCGGGCTGTTGATCAGCACGCGGCTGAATTCGAGGTGCGTCCACTCGCCCACGAGCTGCGATTGCTCGGCGGTGAAATCGGTCGGATCGAGCGGCGGAATGCGCGTCATGGTCTCTCTCCCTTGTAGATGGTCACTGCGTGGTCCAGCCGCCGTCGACGGCGAGGGCCTGTCCGTTGAGGAATTTCGCGCCGTCGCTGCACAGGAACAGCACGGTGGCGGCGATCTCGGAAGGCTCGCCCAGCCGGCCCATCGGGCTCGCGGCGAGCAGGCCCTGGAGCAGGTCGGCGGGCAGGTTGCGGTTCATCTGCGTGTTGATGGTGCCGGGGCAGATCGCGTTCACTGTGATCCCCTCGCGCGCATATTCGAGCGCGGCGGTGCGGGTGAGCCCGACGACGCCGTGCTTGGCGGCGACATAGGCGGCGAATGTCGCCGCACCGACTAGGCCCGCCACCGAGGCGCAGTTGACGATAGCGCCGCCGCCCGAGGCGAGCATCGCAGGTATCTGGTGGCGCATGCAGTGGAAGGTGCCGGTGAGATCAACCGAAATCACACGGTGCCAGTTTTCGAGCGTGCAGTCGGCGGTGCGGTTGCCGTGCTCCCCGTCGATCCCGGCGGCGTTGAACGCGGCATCCAGGCGGCCAAAGGCGGATAGGGTCCGCGTCACCGCGTCTTTCACGGAGGCATCGTCAGTTACATCGGCGGCGAAGAACCGGCATGAGCCCAGCTCCGACAACTCGCTTTCCGCCCGCGCTCCTGCCTCCCTGTCGCGATCGACGAGGGCGACGGCATAGCCTGCCTCCGCGAAGGCCTGCGCGGTGGCGCGCGCGATCCCCGATCCGGCGCCGGTGACGAAGGCGACGCGTTGGACTGTGTCGTTCATGCTCGGCCCTTATCCGGCGATGATCGGGAAAGCGTCGTCGGGGAACCGCCCGTAAGGCGTCATTCCGTGCGCGTCGGGCACGAAGGCCTCTGGCGGCGCGCCGTTCCAGCGGGCGTCGGCGGGTTGGGGCAGCACGAGGTAGGCCCAGCGCGGTCGGTCGAGCCCGTTGGTTCCGGCGCCGTGGACGGTGAAGTGGCTGTGGACGGTGATGTCGCCCGCCTCGTAATGGACCTGTTCGGTCATCGGCAGGTCGGTGAGTTCGGGCCAGACCTCGCGGATGTCCTTGCCGTCGTAGCTGGTGTAGTTGCCGAGCACCCCCAGCTTGTGCGAGCCCTCGATGAACGACATCGTGCCGGCTTCCGGGCCGTAGCTTTCCAGCGGAATCCAGAAGGTCATGCCGCCCGAGCGGTCGACCGCGAAAGTGATGAAGTCCTGGTGGAAGCTGGTGGCTCCGTTGCCCTGGTTGCGGGTCTTTTTCCCGGCGGGGAGCTTGGGCGCGAAGAAGTCGTTGAACAGGCGCACAGGCACGTCCGCCTTGCGCGCCATCAGCGCCTTGGCCGCCGCGCCGATGCCGTGGAGCATCGGGCGCACGGCGGGGTCCGCGTAACCGCTGGCCGCCTGCGCGTTGAAGTAGGGCTGGTCGATGCCGTAGGGCGGGTTGCTGTCGCCGTCCTCGCCCATGGCGGCCCGCGCCTTGGCCAAGAGCACCGCAATCTGCTCCGGCGCGATGAAGCGCTTGAGGAGGACCCAACCCTTGTCCCGGTAGTGTGCGACTTCCTCGGGGGTGACGGCGCGGCACGGCGCTATGTCGGTGGTGGTTGCCATCATTCTCTCCTCTCAGGCGCCTTCCAACTCGCGGTCGTATTCGGCGAGGATGCGGGTGACGACGTGGTGCTGGTGGCGCAGCGCGAGTTCGTGGTCGTGATAGTGGAACTGGCGGATCTGCCCGGTGTCGAGCGCGCGCTGAATGCGTTCGAGGGTGGAGAAATCCTCCATCACGATGTCGCGGAACTCGACCATCGTGTTCTCCTGCCCGAAGCGCTCGGCGGCGGTGCGGGCAGGGCGCACGAAGATGCGCTGCTGGTAGATCGAGCGGTTCGGCCCCATCGGCCAGACCTGGTGCGCAGTGTACATGCCCGCCGAGAGGGTGAAGGCGATCGACGGGAAGAACATGATGAGATCGACCGTCCAGTGCGGCGAGCGGGTGGCGTTGATGCCGACCGGCATCTCGTAGTCGAGATCGTCGCGTGCCACGTTCTGCGCGGCCGCGGCGTGGAAGTAGGCCAGTTTCTGCACCGGTTTGGGCTCTCCCATCACGCTGTAGTGCGAGTTGGTGCGATGGTTGCCCGCGATCCGCACGTCGAGCAGGCGGCCCATCACATTGCCCGAGGCCATCATCGTCGGCGCCGCCGAATGCGGGTGCAGCACCGGGATGTGGTAGACCTCGGCGGGGCTGTCGTTGATGAGCTTCCAATTGCAGGCGACTTCGGCCTCAGTCTGGTAAGATTTGGTGCAGGCGCCCCAAGCATAGCCTGCCGTGTCGCGACCCTGATCGCCGAGGAAGTCCTCGAGGCTCTGGTAGGGCTCGTCCTCTGGGCAGACCCAGATGAAGCCTTCCCAGATGCCCATCGGAATGGGTTTCAGTCCGAGGCATGTCTTGTCGAGCCCGAAGAAGCCTTCCTCGTCGCGGATGCGGGCAAGGTTGCCCTCAAGGTCGAAGGACCAGCCGTGGAAGCGGCACATAAACAGGCCGTTGGAATGCCCTTCGCGGCGATGCTCGACCACGTTGCCGCGGTGGCTGCAGACGTTGTGGAAGGCGTTGATCTCGCCGTTCCGGTCGCGGCAGACCAGCACTTCCTGCTGAAAGGTCGGCATGAAGTAGGTGAAGAAGTCGCCGGCGCGCGCGACCTGCTCGATACGGCCGATCATGTACCAGGAGCGGCGCAGGATTGCCTTCATCTCCTTCTCGTAGATTGCCGGCTCGTGGTAGATCGCGGTGTCCACCGGGCCGGTGCCGATCTCGGGGTAGCGAGCGGTGATGCCGATGCCGGGGACCGGCGGGCGGGCCATTTTGTTCATCGGGCGTCTCCTGGCTGGAGCTGCGGCGCGGTGTCGGAGATCTGGCGCAGGTATCGCAGCCGTTCAACCGGGAAGCCGTCGTAGACGCGCGGGTCCCCGTACCACTCGACCGCCGGGGCCACTTCGGCGAGCATCAGCATGAGGCGCAGCAGCCGCTCGCCTTCGGGCGGCAGGACGCCGAGTTCGTAATCACGCAGCCATGCGAGCGCGGCTTCGCCGCGTTCGAGCATGGCGACGTAGAAGGCGCGGATATCGTCCATCTCGCTCGACAGGCGCTTGACGAGGCGGTGCTCGGCGTCGGGGTGGACCCATTCGGGCACGAAGCCTTCGAGGTCGGCGAAGCCTGCGGGGAGGTTGGCGGAGCTCGCCATGGTCAGCCGAGCCTCCGGATTGGATCGCTGCCGTCCCAGCCTAGCGCGGCGTCGCGGAACATGGCGAAGACCCGTTCGGCGACGGGGTTGGCGGTGATGAGTTCGGTCATGAAGCCTAGCGTCGAGACAGTGTCGAGGTAGCAGGTCGGAGCGCCCATCATCCGGCCCTCGAAGGCGAGGCTCGCCCCGCTGGCGAGCAGGGCCTGCTTCTCGGCTTCGTAGTCCTCGCAGTAGAGCCCGGTGTGGTGCAGCCCGAAGCCGCCGAAGGGCACGACATCGCGCCAGATGCCGGGATCGTCGCCGAGCGGCTGGATCAGCTCGATCTGCATGTCGCCGTGCTGGCCGATCGCGGCGCGGTGCGGGGCGACGTCGGCGGGAGTGCCGCGATAGACGCCGTCGTCGAAATGGACGTCCTCGAACAGGAAGAACGGGCCAGCGCCGGCCTGCTCCACCCACCGCGCGATGGCGGTTTCGAGGTCGGGCACCACCCAGCAGAGCTGCATGTACTGCCTGTTGCGCGCGGCTGGTGTCATTCGGCGGCTTCCCGGAGCGAGGATGGATGGCGGTCGAGCCGGTCGATCACGAAGACCCCGTCGCGGATGACGGCTTTCAGCGCCTCTTGAGGCCGGGCGAGGATCGATGGGTGGGCCACCGGGTCGCCATCGACGACGATGAGGTCCGCCAGCGCGCCCTCCGCGACGACGCCGACGCGGTCTTCGTCGTCGAGCATGGCCTCGCCAGCGTTTTTCGTGCCCCACGCCAGCACGTCCGCCACCGAGAGCCCGGAGATCGCCGCGTAGTAGGCGAATTCGCGGCCGTAGGTGCCGACCTGGTGGTCGAGCGGGTCGTCCTCGATCACATCGCGGAACACGCCCGAGTAATCGTCGCCGACGAGCATGCGCACGCCCGCCGCCTGTGCGCGGGGCAGCATGGCGCGGACGTGGTCGTAGAGGCGCTGCATCTCGGCGTCGCCCCAGCCGAGCTGGAGCAGGCACTTGGGATAGATCAGGCTCGGGACCCAGAAGGTGCCACGTGTCGCCATGGCGGCGATCGCCTCGTCGTCGATCTCGTCGCCGTGGTCGAGGATGTCGACGCCGAGTTCGATGCATTCCATGATCATCGCCTTGTCGGCGACATGGGCCCGGACCTTGGCGCCGCGGCCATGCGCCGCCGAGACGATGGCGGCGATCTCGTCGCGGTCCATGTTGCGCGCGACGGGGCTCGGGAACCCGTGGCCGCGGCTGGCGAAGATCTTGATCGTCTGGGCGCCGCGCCGGGTGTATTCGCGCACCGCCTTGCGCATGTCCTCCGGGCCGTCGAAGAACACGTCGGTGCCGGGCGTCTGCTGGCGGCGCCACCATTGCTTGCTGTCGTTGAGGTCGCCGGTGGTGCCGATGTGCGGGGAGCAGGCGCGCAGGCGGGGGCCTTCGACGATGCCCTCGGCGATGGCGATCTTGTACTGCGCGTCGACGTCGTTCGAGCAGCTGGCGCCGATGTAGCCGGTGAACCCGCTTTCGAGCAGCACCCGCCCGTTGCGGATCGCCATGGCCATCATCACGCCGGGCGGAAATTCCTTGCCGAGCGGATCGCCGGCGAGCCCTTGCGCGAGGGTGAACTTGTAGAAGTCGGGGTGGAAATGGCAGGTGATGAGCCCCGGCATCAGCGTCATCCCGCCGAGGTCGAGCGCAGCCTCTCCCGCCGCTGCCGGGCCTTCGGTGATCGAGGCGATGCGGTTGCCGTCGAGCACTACCGTGCGCGTGCCGGGCAGGAGCGCGGTGCCATCGAAGATGCGGGCGTTGATCAGGGTCACCATGATGCGGTCATCCTAAGCCGCCGCTCGCGGCGCGGCGACGCGGCCGGGCCGCAAGATTGGAACGGCGGGCGGATGCGTCCCAACGCTCATGCCGTGCGCCGCCGGAAGGTGAGGGGCAGCGCGGTGAACGTGTGCGTCGCCAGCGTCGGCAGGAAGGTCAGCTCGCTTTCCGGCACGGCGAGGCGGATATCGGTCAGCCGGCGGATGATCTCCTGGGCCGCGACCTTCATCTCCATTCGGGCCAGCGCGATGCCCACGCACTTGTGGATGCCCGCCCCGAACGTGAGGTTGGCGCCGACATTCGGCCGAGCGATGTCGAGTTTCGTAGGCTCGGGGAATGCTGCTTCGTCGTAGTTGGCAGCGGCGTACATCACGCAGATCTGCGCCATCGCGGGGATGGTAGCGCCGCCGAGTTCGACCTGGCGCATCGTGGTGCGGAACAGGCCGTGGACGGGGGCGTGGAGGCGCATCACTTCCTCGACGAAGCGGGCCATCGTGCGGTCGTCTTCCACCTGCGGGTAGAGTTCGTCGGCAAGGCCCTCGGTCGTGGCTAGGACGTGGAGAATGTTGGCGATGCCGGCTGCCGTGGTGTCGTTGCCCGCGATCAGGAAAGCGCGGACGGTGGCGACGAGTTCGGCGAAGGTGAGTTGCGGTTCGGCCTCGTCGTCGAGCCTTGCGTTGACGAGGTCGGAGATCATGTCCTCGCGCGGGTTACTTTGGCGGTGCTTTATTTCGGCGATGATGGTGTTCTGGAGGTCGCAGATGGTGCGGGCGTTGACGACCATCTCGTCGCGGGTCTGCATGCGGCCGATCTGGGCGAGGACGGCGGTGGTCCACCAGGCTATGCGCTCGGTGCCGATGCTTGCGAAGTCGAGGCCGAGCTGGTCGCAGATGAGATGCGCGGTGAGCGGCGCGCCGATCTCGCCGATGCCGTCGCCGCGGCCGCGTGTCGCCAGCGGCTCGATGAGATCGATCGCGATGCGGCGGATGCGCGGCTCCAGCGTCTTGACGCGGTGCGCGGTGAAGGCCTTTTCGGTCAGGCGGCGCAGGCGGGTGTGGGCTGGCGGATCGATCGCGAGGTCGCGGATGAAGCCGCCTCCCTCGGCCTCGAGGATCGCCGCGAATTCCTCGACGTGGCCGTTGGCGAAGCGGTCCTGGTAGCCATGTTCGAGCGAGTAGGTAACCGAGTCCCCCAGCACCGTACGCGCATCGTCGTAGCGGGTGACCAGCCACACATCGAGCCCGGGGTCGTAGTAGACCGGCCGCTGTTCGCGCAGCGCGCGGTAGAACGGGAAGGGCGCGTTGCGGATCGCCGGGTCGAGCCGTGTCTCGGTGCCGGTGATGGTGCCGTGCAAGATCGTCTCAGGCATCCAGACGCTCCGCGCGGTAGGGCTTGATCTTCCAGGTGCTCGTATCGTGCGTGCCGAGGCCGAGGATCGCAGCGTCCTGCGCGGCGACGATCGCCTCCCAGCGCGCGGCGACGGTCTCGATGGTGAGCGCTTGGTCGCGGATACCGGTGGTCTGGGCCATGTAAGTGCGCTGCACCGCGCCGCCGGCAGCGTCGATGCACTCGCCGGTCACCGGGCAGGCTTCGTGGCACAGCCACGCCATAGCGGGTGAGGACAGTTCGGCGGGCAGGTTTGCCCGGGCGTGCTGAAACATGGGCGAATCCTCGTCCATCATCGCCGCGACCATCCGGGTGAAGGCGCCGGGGCTGAGCGCGTTGACGTGGATGCCATGCGCCATGCCCTCCGCCGCGAGCGCGCGGGTGAGCGACCACACGCCGCCCTTGCTCGCTGCATAGGCGGCCTGATCGACATAGCCGGCCATCGATCCGGAGGTGGTGTTGACGATGCGACCGAAGCCTTGCGCTTTCATGTATGGCCAGGCGGCATGGCAGCAGTGGTAGGTGCCCAGGAGGTTGATTTCGATGTGGCGGGCGAAGTCGCGCACGCTCATCGCGTCGAACGGCGCGGTGATCGAGATGCCGGCATTGTTGACGAGGATATCGATCTGCCCGAACGCCTCGATTGCCGTGCCGACGATCTCGGCCGCGCCCTCTTCGGTGGCGACCGAGGCTGTGTTGGCGACGGCTTTCCCGCCCGCTTCGCGTATCTCCGCCGCGACCGCCTCGGCCGACGCGGTGCCGGTGTAGCCCGGCGATTCCGGGTCGCGGCCGATGTCGTTGACTACCACGCTCGCGCCGCGGCTGGCGAGCAGGAGCGCATGGGCCCGGCCCAGGCTGGGATTGCCGCCAGCTCCGGTGACGACGGCGACGCGGCCGTCGAAGCGGTACTCCGCGCTCATCGGTGGCGCTTGGTCGAAGGGGTGGGCATGGTTCTGGCCTCGCGCTGCGTCTTTGGCTGCAACGCTGGCCTAACATTGTGCCGAGGTCGGCCTCAATCGGGCGACCGGCGCTGCACCCTGCAATGCGAGAACGTTCGCGGCGGGTGTTCCATGCTCGTCAGGCGGCGCGCATTTCCGCGGCCATCGGGGCAGTGCGGTCGAGCCGGAAATCGGGTCGGACGAGGGCGCCGACCATCAGGTTCTCGTAGCCATCGAAGATGCGGTCGCACAGGGTTTCGAAGTCCATGCGGCCATCCGCCCAGTCGATGCACAGCGCGCCGAGGAAGAACATGATCTGCTCGGCCAGCCCCTGCGCGTTGACTTCGCGGCGCAGGATACCCGAGCGTTGCTGCTGGATCAGGAAGCGGTAGAGTGCCTTCACCTGCCGGTCGCGGAAGTCGTAGAAGATCCCGCGCGAGCTGGTGAAGAAGATCAGGCACACGTTGCGGCAGAAATCGGGGTTGATGCGGATTGAGGCGAGTTCGCGGCAGACGATGGCGGCGGGGGCGTCGGGGTCGCAGGGGTCGGGCGCGGCAGTGAGGTTCACGTATTGGGAATACTCGCTGATCGCCTCTGTAATCGCGAGGTCGCGAGGGCCAACGAGATTGTAGATCGTCTGGACCGCATGGCCGGAGCGCTCGGCGATGCGGCGCACCGTGATGCCTTCGAGCCCTTCCTCGGCGAGCAACTGGCGGATCGTCGCGAGTATGGTCGAGCGGCGGTAGCGCTGGTTGAACGCCGGCGACTGGCCGGACCCGGCGTCGCCCGGGCCGGGCCGCAGGATCGGCCGCGCCGGGTCGAGGATGACGGTGACAGGTGAGCGCAGCGCTGCGGAATCCGCGGGCAGTGACGTCATGGCTGGTCCTCTCTCCTGCCGCGCCGGGTCCGTTTCGGCCCACGCGGCTTTTTCGGGGAGTGTGACCCCATGCCCCCCACGGCGCAAGGGTATGGCCTTGCGAGAACGTGACCGCAGATCGTTCCAAGACTTGCCCGCACCGGCAATGGCCAGGGGTCGGACGGCCCGATAGGCCCCTTGCAGAACCGCGCGACCGAGGGACCTAGACATGGCCAAGCCACCCGCAGCCGAAGAGATCGTCCGCTACGAGAAGGACCCGGAAACACGCATCGCGGTGATCACGCTCCACCGGCCCGATGCCCTCAACGCCCCGACCATAGCGGCCCGCCAGCGTTTCGCCGACCTCGTCCTGCGCGCCAACGTCGACGACGAGGTCAAGGTGCTGATCATTCGCGGGGTGGGCGATCATCTCGGCAGCGGGGCGGACCTTCCGGAGATGGCGGGCATGTTCAACGGCGACGAGGACTACTCGGTGCTCCCGGAATTCCGCATCGCCGAGGATGAGGGCGTGAAGTACCCGCCGCAAGGCTCGTTCCGCTACCTCGCCAACGTGACCAACCTCTACGCCAGTACCAACGCGGGGCTGCGCAGCCTGCAGGACTTCAAGAAGATCTCGATCGTCGAGGCCAAGGGCTATTGCTACGGCTGGCACTTCTACCAGTGCGCCGACGCCGACATGGTGGTCGCCTCGGAGGACGCGCTGTTCGGCCATTCGGCATTCCGCTACGTCGGCTGGGCGGCGCGGATGTGGCAGTGGGCGCTGATGATGGGGCTGAGGCCCTTCATGGAGATGGTCTTCACCGGACGCCCCTTCACCGCGCAGGAGATGAAGGAACTGCACTTCGTCAACTCGGTGGTCCCGCGCGAGGGGCTGGAGGCCGAGACGATGAAGTACGCGCTGTCCTGCGCGCGCAACCGTCCGGTCGATACCGTAGTGATGCAGAAGATGTTCTTCGAGGTCTTCAAGCAGCAGCAGGGCGAATACATGGGCTCGGTCATGTCTGCCTGGCTGGAATCGATGTTGCCGATGGTCCGGCCCGACGAGGAAGGGGGTATCGGGGTGGACGCCGAGACGTTCGAGAAGGGTCTCGCGAATGCGGTGAAGGACAACGACGCGCAGTTCCCGCCCGACTGGCGCCTTTCGATGAAGGGCCGCAAGGCGCCGTTTTGAGGCGCTATGTCTTCATCCAGATCTTGCCCGTGGCGCCAAGGCCGATGCGGAAGCCCGCGCCGCGCAGCGCGATCGACAGTTCCTTCGTCTGGTTCTGGTTGAACTTGAGCCTGGCCGCCAGTTCCTTGAGGTTCAGTGCCGTCTCGACGTAACCGTCCTTGTCGGTGGTGGCGGTGCGGTTGGCGGCGAGCACCTTCGTCGCCTGCGACAGGGCGGATTCGATGATCTGGTTCGCTACGGGCGGGATGCCCCCTACGGCATTGGCGCCAGGAAGCGCAGTGCCGTAGCCGCTTCCATTCCATTCCGAGACCGTCAGCACGACGGACTTGGCGATGTAGAATCCAACCCACCCCCGGATCACCTCGGGCTCGGGCGTTTCGTCGATCGTCTTGGGCGGCGGCGTTTCCGAGTGATAGGTCACGGCTACGCGGTACTTGAGCCGCCCCTTGGCGGCGTGGGTCTTGGCGTTGTTCTCGGCCCCGCTCATGCTCGAGTTCAGCGAGCGGTCGGCAAGCGCGATGTTGGAGGCGACGAACGGCCCATGCAGTTCGTGGTTCAGTAGGTGGGCCTGGATCAGCGGCTGCATCGTGACCTGTACGAGGTCACCCTTGCGGTTGGGCTTGGGTTTCGAGGTCTGCTTCGCCACGAACGAGGTGACGAAACGGTCGCCCGCGGTGTCGAGGCGGCCGCTGGTGCCTTTGCCGGTCGTGTTCCCGGCGTTCATCGTCAGCGGCTCGGCGAGCATGAACGACGCCCGACCGGCGCTCGATCCGAAGGTTACCGTAGTGACGGGCAGCTTGCCGTCGCTCTTCATGTGGACTGCCAGCTTGGCCGCGAGGGCGTTGACCAGCGTCTTGACCTTGTCCTGATGTTTCTGCTGTTCCGCTTCGGTGCCGGGGTTTTCGACGGACAGCTTCTCGATCGCCGCGAAGTCCTTCATCAACTGGTCGCGGTTCTCGATCACAAGGTCCTTGTCCCCGAGCACGTCCGGAATGCTGCGCGGCGTGCTCGCCATCATCAGTTTGGCGCCTTTGCCCTCGCCGGAGAAGAACAGCGAATGCTGCGCGCCGTTCGCCAGCTTGAAGCTTGCACGTGCCTTCCACCATTGGAACAGCGACTTGGCGCCGGCCACAGCCATCTTCCCGGCCTTCTTCGCCTTGTCGACGAGCCAGGTCACCAGCTTGTCGAGCGCCTTGTCGACCGGCTTCCTGATCTTGTCGACGATCTCGATGACCTTCTTGCTGACGTTGCCGAGCCCGATGAAGTTGGCGAGGAAGGCGATCGCCACGGAAAGCCCGCGCGCCAGCACGCTCTCCACCTTGGCCGCCGCCGGGCCGATGTTGCCTGCGGCGATCGCGGCGATGCTGTCGATGATGGCGGCGACCAGCGCGCCGATCTGCTGCAGCTTGGCGACGATGAAGGTGACCGTCTTGTAGATCGCCTTCAGCGCCATGATGAATGCGCCGGCCGGGTTGAACACGGTCAGCACCTGCTCGACCGCGGCCTCGATCACCTTGCCCTTCACGTAGTCCATGACCGCGTCCATCACCATGGACTTCAGGTTGGACAGCGATTCCAGCAGCTGTTCCCAGGCTGCGGCAGGGCCTTCGGTGACGAGGGTCTTGACGATGTCGAACGTCGTCTCGAGCACTTTCACGGTGGTTTCGCCGACCGCGTTGACCAGCTTGGCGCGCACGTTCTCCCAGGTTGCGCCGATGACCGACAAGCCGAACTTGAGCAGTTCGGGCAGGCCGAAACTCTTGGGGATATAGAGGTTCGCACCCGCCAGCGAACCGAGCAACCAGTCGAGTATACCCCGCTGCAGGTGGACCAGGATGTTCTTCTTGAACAGGTTGAAGCCGTTCTTCGCCGCCTGCACGAGGAAGCCGATGAAGCGGCCGGGTGCCTTGATGATCGTGTTGAAGGCCGAGTCCGCCTTCTTGAGGTAGGGGATCACGCTGGGCGCCACGACCTCAAGGATGATCTCCAGCAGGCGCAGCACCTTGCCGCCCGCCCACTTGGTGAAGTCGACGACGAACGTGAGGAACAGTTTTGCGAATTTCGCCCAGGCACCCACGATCGTGACGATGTCGGTGATCGTCAGGCTGCGCAGCGTGTCGACGAAGCGGCCGGGGATCGATTTCACCATGCCCAGCGCTTCCGAGAGCGTGGACTTGAACCAAGTCCACGCCTTGCCCGCCGCGCCGCTCTTCTGGAGGTTGGCCCAGATCTCTTCCTGCCCGATCAGGGTCATGAAGCTGCCGATCAGCGCCTCGGCGGGAGAGGCGCCTTCCTCGGACACGGGGTTCCTGCCGAAGACGCCGACAAGCAGGTCCCACTTGGGAATGACGCTGGCGGCATAACGGCCGAGCGGCTTCAGGATCGCGTCCTTGATGATCGTCGCGATGCCGACGACGAGGGCCTTGCCGAAGCTGATGAGCTTGTCGACTGGATCGGTGAAGATGCGCTTGGCGCGGTCCCACACGTCGCCAAGGTGGAAGACGTCGCTCCAGCCCAGCGAGTCGATGAACTCCATCAACGCGTCGCGGAAGGCCGAGCCGACCATGCCCAGCGAGCGGAACTGGTCCTCGATGAACTTGCCGCCCTTCTCGAAGATGCCGTGGTTGTTGAGCGCATCGACGATCAGCCCGCCGCCGGGAATGAATTCGACCAGCGCGCGCAGGATGTTCGCGCCTGAGCGCTCCACCTTCGACATGTTGATCGGGTTCACGCCTATGACGATCGTCAGCAGGCGGTAGCCGGGAATGTAGTTGGCCTTGTCGGCGATCCAGTTGAGTGCACGGCTGACGATCCCGCGCTGCGCCTTCGGGCCGGAACGTCCGGTCACGCGCGGGGCGGCGGCCGGATCGGCCTTGAGCTGGATCACCGCCTGCTGCTGGATCGTATGCGTAAGCTCGTGCGCGATGAGCTTGGCGCCGTCCTCACTGTCGGGATTGTACTGCCCCGAATTGAAGAAGACGTGGCGTCCGTAGGTGAATGCCCGCGCGCCGAGCCGCGTCGAAAGGTTCGCGGCTCGCGCGTCGGTATGGATGCGCACGTCGGAGAAGTCCGCGCCGAAGCGCCGCCCGAAGAAGCCCGCGACATCGGCCGCCATCGGGGCGCCTCCCGAGAGCTGTTGCTTGACCGCCGCCTCGGTCGCACCGTCGGCGACGTCCTCGCGCGTGGGCTGGACCGGGGTCGGGGCCGGAGCCCTGGCCGGTGCCCGCTGGACGACCAACGGACTGCGATGGAGCTGCCGGGCAGGCGCGGGTTCCTTCATCCCCACGACATGGGCAGCGACGCGGTCGGCCTCGTGTTCTGAGGCGTCTCCGGGCTGCGAGATCATCAGCGCCGGCTGGATACCGGTGCGTTCGAGCAGGGCGGAGCGCTGCGGATCGGACGGCGGCGCTTTGGCGTCGACCTTGGCCCGCCGCGCCGCTTCCGCCTTGCGGGAGCTGCCGCTCGCGGCCGCGCGCTCGCCACCTGTGGGAGTGCGCTTGGCGGACAGGGCAGCGCTGGCCATTGCTAGCCCGTCGCAGCCAGCGCAGGCTTGAGCGGGCAGATCGCGGCGGCCTTGCGATATTCACGCTCGATGGCCGCGCGCAGACCGGCGTCGTCCGGTCGGCTGTCGCGCTCCAGAGCCAGCAGCCTTGCGTGAAGCGCTACGTTCCGCAGCTGACCGCCGGTCAGGGTGCAGCGGCAGGCGATGTCGTCGAGCAAAGGCGCGCTGATCGTGTGATCGCCCAGCTGGTTTGCGAGGATCTGGCGCCGCATCACCGCGTCGGGCGGCCGGAAGGTCAGCACGGCATCGAGCCTGCGCGCGAAGGCGGGGTCGATGCGTTCGGCATCGTTGGACGTGACGAGGATCACCCCCTCGAAACTCTCGATCCGCTGCAGCAGGAAGTTCGTCTCGAGGTTGGCGTAGCGGTCGTTGGAACTGCCCACGTCGGTGCGGCGCGCCATCAGCGCGTCGCCCTCGTCGAGCAGCAGCACCACGTCCAGTTCTTCCGCCGCACTCAGCGCGCGCTCGAGGCATTTCTCCGTTTCGCCGATGTACTTGCTGACGGTCGCGGCGAGGTCGATACGGTACAGATCCTTGCCGAGGCGGGCGGCGACGTGGCGCGCGGCCAGCGTCTTGCCGGTTCCGCTCGGTCCCGCAAACAGGGCGCGGACACCGAGCCCTTGGCCGACGTCGGCTCGCAGCTGTTCGCGGTGGCGGGCGCGGAGCATGAGCGCGTCGAACTCGCCCTGTTCGCGGGTGTCGAGGAGCAGCAGTTCGGGTCTGCGTTCGTGGTCCATCGCCGTGGCCAGCGCATCGAGGCGCGCATCGCGAAGCGCGCGCGCGGCGGCGCGAACGTCCGCGCGGGTGACCTTGCCGGGCCGGCCAGCGAGCTCTGCGATGGAGACGGCGCCGCGTGCTGCCCGCGCCGCGTTGCCGAGCGTCATCGACATGCTCGCAAGCTCGCCGGTCAGCGCGCCCACGCCGCAGGCGCGCCACTGGCGTTCGCGCGCTTCGGCATCGGGGAGGGGCAGCTCGATCGCGAGCATCGGTAGCGGGTCCTCGCAGCGCACCCCGCCGCTCGCGCCCATGGCGATGCCGATGGGCCCCCCGAAGATACGCTGTGAGGGAAGCGTCACGGTCTCCCCGGGAGCCGGGATCACTTCGGCCATCAGCATGGCTCCGGACAGATGTGCGAGCGCACCGGCGAGTTGCCATCGCGAAGGGTCGCTCAATGTCGCAGATGAGACATGCAGCACGCCCAGCCCGGCCTCGCGCGCTGCGGCGCCCAGGAGCATCCGGCGGCCGTTACGACCGGGGCCGCGCACCACGATCAGACGGGCCGGGTCGGTCTTCAGCAAGGCTCCCAGGCGCCCGGGGTCGACGATGCCTGGGCCAGGGGCAATCCAGTCCTTCACCATCGCCAGCGCGTCAACTGGATCGAAGCGCATGCCATCGATACGCGGCGCGGTGCCCGACAGGACGTTCAGCACCGGCCCCGGCACCCGCAGGCGGCGTTCCATCCGCATCGCCGCAGGGTCGACCGGCTCGGCGAGCCCGGCGGCTTCCAGGTCGAGTAGTATATCGCGCACAGCCTGCGCCCTGTCGCCAGAGGGATCGCTGCGCCACTGCGCGACGAGGCCGCCGATGGTCGGAAAGCCGCCCTCTGCCTCCATCAGCGTTGCGAGGCCCGGGTCTTCCTCCACCATCGCCATACAGGCGAGCAGGCAGCAGCCGAGGTGCCCGAAGCCGGAACGTGCGAGGCGAGGGAAGGGCAATTCCGCGCTTGCAGTGGCCGCGTCCAGTCCATCCGACCATTGCCTTGCGGTGGGCGGCGTTGCCCAACCTGCCAGCTTGGCCGCCTCTGCTTTGTAGGGCGCGAGCAGCGGAAGGTCGTCGGAACGCTGTGCAGCGAGATGCAGCACGACTTCGAATACCAGCAGCCGAAAATGCGTCGCCGCATCGAGCGGAGCGGGAAAGGTGATGCGGCCCGTCATTCGAAGTGAAACCTGATATCGCGCCCCTCGGCAGGGAGCCAGCCGGGGTCGCGGTCCAGCCCCGCCAGACGCAGAGGCAGCGGCAGGCCGGCGAGGGGGAAGTGGACGTCAAGGCGCTGCCCAGCGACCACGCAGCGTGCCGGCGTTGCGAGGTCTGCCGGCGCAAGGTTTCCCTGCGCCGTCGCCCGGCGAAACCTTGCCGTGAGGAAGAGCGCCAGGCAGGCGACCCAATTCGGAGGCCGGGCCCTGCGTCGCACCGCTGAGCCGCCCGCCGTGCGCGCAAGATCGCGCAGGCCCAGACCACGCGCGAACGTGCGGGCGACTGCGCTGCCGATCGGTGCCGACAGGACGAACCCGGCCGGGTGCCACAAGGTGCCGTGGTCATACCGGGCGTCCCCTTGGCCAAAAGGGGTGAGCCAATCGCGCTCGACCCGCCAGCGCCGAGGCAATGTGCCGGTACTCGCTGTCTTGACGATCCAGCGGTGGAGGGGGTCTTTGCGATAGGCGTGCCCGAACCAAAGGACGCCCAGCCTGTCCGCCAGCGCGAGGGGTGGAACGTCCAAAGCCGGATCAAGCGGCCGCGTGAAGTCGGGGTAGAGGCCCATGGAGGTGAAAGCGTTCACTAGAAACAGGAGTCCTCCGAAGCGGGTCTCGAACACGGCGTCGGAGAATGAAGGAACCCCGCCGTCGTCTGATGCCGTGTTTTTGGAAGCAGGATCCCGTGCCGTTTCCGGGGGACTCTCCACGCCGTCCGGCTGCGCGTCGGGGTCGGCCGGAAACACGCGCGCGGGCGCACCATCCTGGACTTCGGGCCCAGCGGCCGATTGCGCGGTATATTCCGATCGGGCGGCACGCTGCGGCGTGGGACGGCGCCATTCGTCGTGGGGGTCCCGTTCGCGCGCACTTGGTTCGGAAATCCGCTCCCATGCGGCAACGGGCGGTTGGATGATCGCTTCACCCGCCGGTGGGGGTTTCAGCTTCCGCCGCTCCGCGAGCATGGCAGTGACCGCTGCGGCGAGGTCCGCACGCGAGACGGAGGGCCGCTGGTGCAGAACCGTGACGGCAAGCAGCAGGCGGCGCGCCGGGACCGTCAGATGGCCATAAGCGTCCTCGCGCACGATCCGTTCTGCCGCACGATGCCCCTCGCGCATCGCATCGTTGTGGCAGTCGGCGGGTTGCCGGTTCAACGTCGATGTCGGCTCGCCCTGCTGCGCAACATCGGTGGCGGTATCTGTGCGAGGCGCTTCTGCGTGAAGCTGCACTCCGTAGTCCCGGGCGATCGCTTCAAGCGCCATCTCGATTTCGAAGGGTTGCAGACGCGTCAGCCAGACGGCTGCCAGTCGCACCTGAGAAAGCCTTGCGATGACGGGTACTAGCACACGGCCGACGCCGAGTATTTCAGCCCGCCACCATGCTTCGTCCGTTGCATGTCCCGTGACGGCGCGCATGATGGCCGGTGCTTGCCCATGCGGTTGCTGGAGTGCGCAGCCGATCAGCCACGCGGCGAAAGCGGCGTGGGAACTGAAGCGGCACGGCCGGTCTCCACGGCCGACGCCGGTCGGATCGCGCTCGGCGCTGCGGGCGAGGTCGCCCAGATGCAGGGTTATCCCTCGGGAGAAATGCCGCCCCAGTCCCGGGCGAAGCCTTGCCGGGCTGCTCAGGCGCGGAACGTAGAGCACTTCCTCCTCACCCAATCCCAGTCCATCCGTCGCGACTTCGGCCAGGGCGTTTTCCAGCAACGGGCGGCTCGTCCCGCGCCCGGTGAGGCGGGCGCGGGAGATGGTGAGGCCACTGGCCTGGGGGCGGAACGCCTCAGGCATGGTTCAGCCCGATTTCACCAGCGCGAAGATCGCCGCGAGCGCCGCGAGGATCAGCCCGCCGATGGGAAGGCAACCCTTCGGTCCGGAGCAACCGGCCTTGACGGGATCCGTGCCGCCCCTCGGCGTGGGAGGTGTGAAGCGCCCGCGCGGAAGCTTCGTGGCGCTGTCCCCGCGAGGTCCGTCGCGCTCGGCGACGAGGCGGTATTTGATGAGCGCTTCGCCCTTGTGCGGCACCTTGATGCCATAGACGCCCGGGGCGTACTGCACCATGCTGTCGCCCTCGAACGTCCAGCCGAAGTTGTCTTCAAGGCCCCAATGGTTGGCGATGCTGCCGAACGTGCCGGATCCGTTATCCAGGAGGGGGTAGGTCGTGCCCCCGATGGTGAGCGTCTTGTCCGTGACGCGGTATCCGAAGTTCTGCCAGACGTAGACCACGCTGTCCTTGTAAGAAGGCCCGTTCGCCACGGCGCCGGCGACGTCGAGCATCTTGATCCCGCCGTCCGCCAGCCCCTGCTTCGTGCCCCGCAGCGACTGCGCGACGATCGGCAGCAGTTGCGGGTCGACAAGCTCGGTCTTGTCGATGAGTTCCTGCACGACGATGCGGCGGGAGAACGTCTCCACGACGAAGTCGTGGTCGGCGGCGCCGTCAGGCGGGTCCTCGTAGCCTTCGCCGCTGACGACCGCCTCGCCCTCGGTTTCGGAAAGGTTGACGAAAGTCATGTTGCGGCGGACGCTGGACTGGAAGAAGTTGACGGGGGTGCGAGCGGAAAGCTGTGCCCACATGCACGTGTCCCAGCTGGCGACGGCGGCGAGGCTGGGGTCGTTGGTCGGCCAGTCGGCGGTGATTTCACGGTCGGTCGCGCCTGCCACGACGTTGAAGGCCGGCTCCGGTAAGCCCCCCTCACGGTTGGGCGAGGGGTTGGGCACCAGTCCGGGAGGCGCATTCCAGAGCAGCGGATCGGCCGGGCCCAGGCCGAAGCGGTGGAAGCGGAATTCGCAGGTTATGTCGTTCGCGTCCGTCGCGCCGTTGTTGCGCAGCGTGGCGACGATGCGATTGTCCGGCGTTCCCGGGGGCGAGTTCTTGCCGTTTATCGTGCTGCTCAGCGGAGAGTGGGGTCCGGCCGTCGAGGGACGGCAGCCAATGCCGAGCCAGCCGTCGTCGAACCCGACGCCGGCATAGACGTTGGCGGGAAGGTCCTGCCCCCTCACCATCGGGATGATGCCATGACCATAGTCGGACGCGGCCGGCGACCAGACCTCGAGGATGTTGCCGGGCGGCGTTGAACTCGAGGGGAACCAGTACTGGGTCGCCGCCTGGACGCCTCCCACCGGTACGATCTTCACGACGCTGAAGAACAGCCCGAAGTCGCCGGAAAGCGTGATGCCTCCGAGCAGGGGGCCCTGGGCAGGCGAGATCGGCAAGGCGATCTCGATGCTCCAGGCGGATTCCTGCGGCGCTCCCTCGGACACCGAAGGCAGCCAGGAGCGTACCTTGATCGATGAGGCATAGTCGGGGAAATAAGGGTCCCATCCGGAGCCGGTTGCCGTGCCCTTGTAGAAGTCGGCATCGGCGACGGGCTTGTCGGTCTTGATCTGGTTCGTACCCGAGCCAAGCCCGATGTCGGCGCCCGTGCCCGGATGCACCGGCTTGATGACGATCTTGCGCTCGTCTGCATGACTGCCGCCGGCGTATGTCGGCTTGAGCGTGATCACCACTGCATTGTTGGCGGCGAACCCGTGCGAGAATCGACACAGGAAGCCGAGCACGAGTTGGTTGGCTGCCTTGTCGCGGATGCCCCGGAACACGATCGGCGCGATGCCGGAGGCGCCCATCACGAGTTCGCACCCGCCGAGATAGCCGCTCTCCGGAGGCTCGCCCGTTATCATGTAGTCGAGGTCGAAGAATCCATCGACCTTGGGAACCTTGCCTACGAAGTCCTCGTCGCAGAAAACCAGAGTGTCTATTTCGCTCATAGCAAAGCCCTCCTTGGTCAGGCCGTGAGTTTGATGGGTAGGATCGCGAAGGACGTGTAGGGCGTGAGGCCGGCGGCGCTGGCCGTCTGCCTGGCTTCCACCCGCAACAGATATTCGGTGCCCGCGGCGCCCGCGTTGTTGTCGATGCCGATGACGTAGGTGAAGTCCTGGCCCGGCGGCACGGGCGGGGGATTGGCGCCCATGAGGTTGCTGACCGCCCAGTCGCCCTCGGACGCCATCAGCTTCGCGCTGCAGACGTAAGTGGCCGGCGGAGCACCCGCGCCGCGCTTGTCGCTGATTTCGAAGGCGATGCTGCTGTTGGCGCCCGCCTTGAAGGTGAATCCCTGCGGATAGCTGCTGCCCGCCGCAGTCTCCATGTTGGCGACGAGCTTGATCAGTGCATCGTCGCCGACTTCGGATGCAACGACCGCGGCGTTCGCGCTCGACGGGTCGAGCGACTGGCCCACGCGCCAGGGAATGACCGGAGAGGATTTCTGTATCTGCCCGTCGACACCGACGACCTTGAGCTGGAGATCGGCCGCCGTCGCGCCCGCCGGTGCACGGACCGTGAGGTCAACGCGCTTTGTCTGCCCGGGATTGATTGCCATGGGCGATGGCGGAGTGAAACCGTTCGCGGCGGAGGTTTGCCACTGCGCGGCCGTGGCCGCAGGCGCCGCGTTGCTGACCACCAGCGAAAGCGTCAGGCTGTCCTCCAGCGTCGTGCTGGCGAGGACGTCCCAGCCGAACTTCACCTCGGCGTCGGCCAGGAGGGTGCCGGTCGGGAGGAAGGCTTCGCTGACGATCAGTTCGCCCAGCTGCTGGCGCGGCTGCGCCTTGAGACGGACGGGGAACTTGTTGGAGACCTTGCCGCTCGTCTCCACGGTGAGATCGACCGTGCGGGGCAGGCCGGTGAAGAGGTCGGGCACCGGGAAGATCAGCGCCTCCTGGCTCGAGGCTTCGTTGAACGATGTGATCTGCTTTCCGCCCAGCATGACCACGTTGTACTCGGGCACCCGGTCGAACCCCGTGCCCAGCACGGTGAGCAAGGAATTGATCGAGATCTCGACGTTCTTGGGCTGGATCTGGGTGATCACCGGCCCGCCGCCCGATCCCTCCAGCGCCGAGACCCGCACTGCCAGGTCGGCGATGTCGGTCAGCATCTGGTTGCACAGCCCTGCGGTGATGAGGTCGCCCGGCTGGACCTGCTGCACCCGCCCATCCAGCAAAGAGGTGACGAGCGCGCCCTTCTGGTCCTCGGTGAGGATGTCGCCGATAGCGTCGATGATCTCGGTGAGGGTAGGGGCGGCCATGGGTCGGGTCCTTTGTGCGATGTTGCCTTTGCTGCGGTTCAGGCGCTCAGCGCGATGTTGGCGTAGTCCCAGCGGTGGAGGTTGAAGCGGGCGTCGGCGCGGTAGGCGAGGTTCGCGCTCGAGAAGACGAGGTAGGGATCGGGCACCCCGTCGTCGGCGCTCGCCAGTTCGGCGGCGATGCGGTTGTCGGCGACGGCGTAGAGCCAGAACACTTCCTGCGCGCCGGCGGGAAAGGCGGAGGCGCTCAGGCTCTCGCGCAGCAGGGTTTCGAGCTGCGCGCTGTTGATATGCTGCGGCCCGCGCGCTTCCATGCCGGCGAAGAACGCCTTGGCCATCCCGGTCGTGAATTGCGGCAGGATGCCGACCGGCGGCAGCATCGGGAAATGGCTGCGGGCACTCACCGCTCCCAAGCTGCCGGAACTGCCGACGAGCTGCGCGAGCTGGTCCTGGAACTGGTGGAGCATCGCCCGGCCGGTCGCCAGCCGGCGCGGCGCGACCAGCGACGGGAGCGAGCCCGGCGCCGGATCGGGCGGGTTCACCGGGCGGCGCACGGCCCAGTTGTCGAGGAAGACCATGCTCGCCGCACCGGCAAAGGCCATGACGGCGAGCGGCACGTCCTGGTCGGTCAGCCCATAGCCGCGCATGGCGTCCAACAGGCCGTCGTCGCGCCCGGCGCGTCCGCGCAGCGACGTCGCCCAGCCCGCGCGCACCCCGCTGCCGAAGCAGGTGTACGCTACGTTGTTGCGGTAGCCCGGCGCCGCAGCATCGAGCGCAGCATAGAGATGGCGCGGTACGGCGAGCAGGCGGAACTGCACGGCCTCGATCACCCGGTCGACGTTGCAGGCGGCGCCGCCGCCGGAGAGGCCGTTGGTCGGTGCGCGGCCCGCGCTGATCCCGGACGGCGCGATCGTGAGGATGTAGAGCCCCTGTCCCGCGACGTAGGAGCCGCTGATGACGGGCGCGCAGTCGGAAAAGCTGCACCCGGCGGCGCCCGTTTGTGCGGCGCCGATACGGGAGAGGCGCACCTGTTCCGCGTATCCCAGCCGCAGCACCTGCCCGGCGCGGTTGATGGCGAGGCCCGGCTCGATGGCGACGGCGGGCAGGGGCGATCCGCCCTCGTCGTCCGCCACCGTGCTCGCCGTGACCTCGAGCCCGAAGGCCACCCCGTCCCCCATGGCAAGGCCGAGGCGGGCATCGGCCTGCCGCCGGGCATCCTGTTCGCGCGCCATGTCGGCGGCGGTCAGCAGGCGGCCGTTGAAGAAGTTGACGGTCTCGATCCCGCCGTCGCCCACCGGCTGCTGCAGCGAAAGCACGTCGGCCATCAGCCTTCCTCCTCGGCGATGGCGAAGACGCGCCAGGCGTCGGTGCCGTTGTAGACGAGACGGTAGCGACCGCGCTTGTCCAGCACCGCCGGGTCGGCCGTATCGCGCTTCGCATTGGTCAGCGTGAGCGGCTGGGCGGTGCCGTGAACCAGCGTCACGGTGTCCCCCTTGGCCTGCTCCGCGCCGCCTATGGGCAATGACAGCGTCATGTCGGCGGCATTGGCGGCGACGATCACCGAGACCGGCCAGGCGGGCGCGAAATCCGGGCTGTCGTCGGTATAGTAGGCCAGCGCCAGCGTGGTGGGGGGCGGGGCAAGGCGCGGGGCCAGCGTGCTCTGCATCGCCATGGCAGAGAGCATGAACGGCCGCTCGCGCTCGTCGAGAACGATGTCGGCGATGGCGGGCGCCGACCAGTCGGGCACGATCCCGCGTGTCGCCTCGAAGACCAGCGAGCCGAGCAGCACGCAGTCGTTCGCGGGCACGTTAGGTGACGCGCAGGACTGCGCCATGACCTGCGGGCGCAGCACCGTGATCCACGCCTTGCGCATCGCCAGCACGAACGCGGGGAAGGCGGCGGGCGCCAGCACCACCGGCTCGAGGTCTGCGGGGACGATCGCGCCCGAACTCACGCCCAGCGCTGAAAGTATCTGCACCTGCGCCCGTGCGAGGAGAGGCTTGAACTGCGCCTCGTCGGCCTCGCCGCCCGCATCGAGCGCGGCTTCGGCGGCAGCGATCCATGCCTCGATGACGGCGAGCGCGCGCGCCTCGGTCTGCAGAGGCGGGTCGAAGGTGAACGAGAGGCAATAGTCGTCGGCCCGCCGCGAGGGGGCCATGAGGTTCTCTTCGCTGCGGCAGGGCTCACCCGGGATCGGCACCGCGTCCACCGCGCAGTCGGTGTAGCAGAGCGTCAGGTGGAGGGTCAGGTCGAGCGTGTTGGCGACGTCCGCGCGGGCGTCCAGTTCCGTCTTGGCCTCCGGGCGCTTGAGCCAGGCGTTGATCTCGCCGCACTGGTCGCGGGCCACGCAGATGAGTTGCCCGCTGGGCGCCGCCGCCGACCCGGCCGAGACCATCACGCGCGGGCCGTCGCCCCCGTCCTCCAGCCCGACCGCGAGCCCGGACAGGGTGCCGTAACCCAGGAAGTCGCGCACGATCCGCTTATGCCGCGCCGAGTGGTAGGCGAACTCCTGCGCGTAGTCGTCCACGCCCAGCACCATGCCGGTGACGTAGTTGACGTGCCGGCTCGGATCGGGCTGGCCGACACCTGCCGTGGCGGTGAAGGTGCAGTCGCATCCCATGGTCATTGCTCCCCTGGTCGCGTGTGTGAGGTCGTCAGCATGCGAGGATGCTCCTGCCGTTCGCGGCGTTCTGGCCGCCGACGAAACTCGCGCCGAGCCACGCGCGGCCGATGACGGCTGGCGGCACGAGTTCGGGCGCGCGGCTGCCCTGGCCGAGCTGGGTGTCCAGCCCGGTGCGCGCCTCACCTACGCGGTTCATCGCCCAGTAGAACCGCACGTCGAACTCGGTATGCGCAGGCTTCTCGATGGCGACGAGGCGCCGCGCGACGGCCAGCATGTCCTGCTCGGCCTCGAACCCCTGGTCCACCGAGCGACGCGGGAGCAGCACCGAGAAACGGTGAGCGGCGCGATCGACGGGGAGGATCTGCCCTTCGAACACCAGCCAGTCGCGGATCGCGGTGGCAGCGTCCGGCACATGATCGGGGAGAGGGACTTGCGCGAAGCTCGCCCAGTCGGTGTTCCAGGCGCGGTTGAGCTTCTCGACCTGCCGGTGCCGCTCGGCGAGGTAGCGCTGCCAGAGCGTGCGCTCGCGGGAGGGCTGCGCGCAGAAGGCGTTCCAGAGGTCGGCGAGGTCAGCGGGCACCGAGCCTCGGGGCAATTCCTGCACCGGAGCGGCGATGCCCGATGCACGCTGGAAGGCGGTCCACTGCGCCCGTTCGCTCGCTCCGACCGAGGGGACGAAGCCAAGCTGCGCCAGCGCGAAGGCGGCGAAATCACTTTCGGGATGCGCGGCGGCGTCGAGTTCGAAGCTATCGGGCAATGCCGAAGGCGCGGCGCCGCCGGTCGCCATTGCCCAGCGGCGCGCGAGACCGGCTGCGCCTTCGGCGGCGGACCATTTGGCGCTCGCCTGGTCCTGCACCGGCAGGCCGGCTTCGGCCGCAGTGTCGGGAATGGCAGCAAGCGCGGGGCGGGTCGAGAAAGCCTCCACCACGCGGATGCCGCGCGCGGGCTCGCACTGCGGTTGTTCGAGCGCGAAGAGGCTGTCGTCGGGCGCTGCGTCGAAGGCGAGGCGCAGCGCCGCCTTGATCCCGCGCACGGTGCCGCGCCAGCCGAAGAAGCGCGCGGCGTTGCGGACGAACAGGCGCTTGCGGCGCTCGTCCCAGCGCGGATCGAGCGCCATGTCATACCAGCCGGCGAGCCAGTCGAGCGCCTCGGTGGGGGCGGTGCGCGTGTCGAACAGCACCTGCGCGGCGGCGATGCGGCCTTCGACGACGGTGTTGATCCCCTCCATGTTCGCCAGGAAGCGCTCGATGAACGAGGCCGGGCCGGGTTCCTCGCGGTAGACGGCGGGGAGGAACTTCTCAGGGTACGAGAAACGCGGATACCAGACCCGCATTGCGCGCAGGTGCGGAGTGAACCGGCCGTCGCCCGCCAGCGTGATGCGCAGTTCGATGTGGCGGCCGACGACGTCCTGAAGCAGCAGGTCCCAGCAGCCGATCCCTGCCGCGGCATCGGTGCGCGGCCGGGCGATGGCGCGCTTGCCGGGCAGTTCGCCGCCATCGCGGTTGAGGTAGGGACGCGGCTGGCGGGTCCAGCCGATTTCCGCCGCGCTGCCCATCAGCGCGAGGTCGTCGGACGCGCGCGCCTCGATCGTCACCGATGTTCCGGGCGGGATGCAGCCGTCGAGGCGGATGCGGTCCCACACGCACTGCGGTGCATGGCTGTCGAAACGCGGGGTGAGGAACGTATTTGTGCCCGCGAAGGACTGCCGCTTCTGCGCGAGGAGCGGCACCCAGAGCGGGTCGGTCACGCCGCTGTCGTAGACGACGTAGGTCCCTTGGGCGAGCAGGGCCCGCCCGCCGAAGCGCCGCATCGGGATCGTGACGGGATCGAGCCTGGCGGTCGGCCCCGCGTCGGTCCGGGTGAGGAGCACGCGGTGCGCCTGGTTGCCGTCGACGTCGGCGAGCAGGACCTGTTCGCCGTCGATGGAGGGTGAGACCTCGATGCAGAAGGTGGCATGCGGGATGTCGATCAGGATGGCGGCCGAGGTCGCTTCGGGCGCGGCGATCAGGAGGCGGGTCGAGGTTCCGTTTTCGCACAGCACGATCGCCTCGAAGCGATCGGTCGAAGCCAGCGCGATCGGATCGATCCCGGCGGGCAGGACGATCGCGGCGACTTCGGCGGCGCTGTCGCTCCGGCTGCCGGGACGGTCGATGGGCTGGAAAGCGGAAGGCACCCGCTCGCTGCCTGGCACCATGACGAAACCGAGGTTGCGGTCGAGCAGGTAGAGCCGTCTCGCGCCGCCATCGAGCAGCCACAGTCCGCCGCAGGACGCGGGCGCGAGATCGGTCGGCATGATCGTGCCGAGTGAAGGCGCGAAGGCAAAGCGCTCAGGCGCGCCGCCTCCCACGAGGTCGAACCGCAGCAGGCCCTCGGCGAAGGCGGCGACGAGGTAGTTCTCGGAGGTGACGGCAAGGCCCACGATCGCGCCGTCGAAAGCGGCTTCGGGCTCGGCATTGCCGAAGTCTCCCGGAAGGATGCGGCTGCGCGGCGCTTTGGCGGGCCAGAACGCGCTCGTCCGTCCGCTCCCGCGTGAGATCACGTCTATGCCGCCGCGCGCGTCGTTCACGACGTAGAGGTTGCCGTTGGCATCGGCCGCAGCACCGCGCCGATCGGTGGCGAGGTACGTGCGCTCGCCCTGCGTGGCGGGAATGTCGGCGTCCAGCTGCGCCAGCGAGAGGTGGCCGCGCTCCTCGTTCCAGCCGGGCACTTCGGCTGGGGGCAGGGGCAGCTTCCATTGCGCGGAGAGCTTGCGGCGCTTGCCCGCGGTCATGACCGTGCAGGCGCCCCAGTCGTCCTTGCCGTGGAGCAGGTGGTAGCGGGAGCCGTTGACGTTCATCAGCAGGTCTCCGCCACGACCGGCACCGGCAGGCGCGGCGGGCCCTGGCCGGCATCTGACGCGCCGCCCGCGCCGCGCACCGCGTCGAGCGGAACGGGATCGCCCGCGACGACTGAGATGCCCAGTATCTCGGGTAGCTGGAGCCCGGCGATGGAAACCGATTCCACCGCCGGACCCCCGCCCCCCGCAAGCAGCACGTCGGCCACCGAGACGACGCCTGCCACGCGCGCGGCCTCGGCCAGCAGGCTGCGGGCGTTGACCGGCTTGCCCAGCGGCCAGCCGCGCAGCGCCGGGTCGGTTTCCGAGGCGTATAGCGGCACCAGCAGTTCGGGCAGCGCGATGCCGGGCGCGGGCAGCGGGCTCAGGTATTGCTCGATGCGCGCCTTGACCGCCGCGATCACTTCGGCCGCGTTGTGGTTCGCCTCGATCTCGATGCCGAGCGAGACCCAGATGCCCACGTAGTCGGCGCCGCGCAGCACAAGTTCGGTCGTCACCAGACGGCGCGGGTCGAGATAGGCACAGAGGGCGTCGATGAACCGCGCGTCGGAGCGCGGCGCCTGCGGGTTCAGCGGGTCGCTGCGGGGGATCGCCATGAGCGTCACCACCCCCGGCGCGGTGCCGGGCGCGACGGGGCGGATGTCGGGATGGCTGGCGGCCAGCACCTCGACCCGGCCGATGGCGACGCCCGGCGTGCGCCAGGCGATCGTGCGGAAGTCGTCCGCCGTGACCAGCCGCTCGCGGTGCTGGATGACGCGGGGGACCTGCTTCTCGCCCTGCGCCACGCTTTCGGCGTCGGCGCCGCCCCAGGTGGGCACCGGATTGCGCGCGGATATGCCGCTCGGCACCATCGGCCCGGCGGTGATCGAGCCCGCCGCGACGTTGCCCTCGGCGCCCTCGCAGTAGTCGTAGCTGGCGTAGAGCACTTCCCCCGCGCGCGGGCGGCGGCCGGTCAGTCCGTCGCCGAACGTGATCGTGCCTGCCTCGGCGTCGAGCGTGAACACATCGGTCAGCGGCGCGTCGCCGACGGTGGCGGGGTAGACCGGGACTTCGGGGTCGGCGGCGAGGATGTCGTCGATCCGCGCCCATTCCCTCGGCGTGGTGCCCAGGTAACCAAGGACCGAGACGGAGTTCTCCAGCACGGGGCTGCGGCCCAGCCGTCGCACCTGGTCGGGGGTGCCGTCGCCGTCGGCGAGGCGTTCGGAGGTGACGTGGATCACCTGCCGCACCTGCGCCGCGTTGACGCCGATCCAGCGGAAGCGGGGCGCGCTGCCGCTGCTGGCGCTGATGCGCAGCCAGGTGACGATGCGGTCGGCGATGCGGGCGTCGTCCACCGCCGGGGGCAGGTCGCCCACGCCTGCCTCGAGCGGGTCGAGGTCCTGCCAAGTGCCGATGCCGGAGGCGGCGGGCAGGGTCAGTTCGACGACGCCGGGGCTGGTGACGGGATCGAAGTCTGCGCGGGGGGCAAGCTGGCGGTAGCCGGGCGCGGGCGCTTCGTTCACACGCTGTATCGGCACGACCACGCTCGGCAGGTGATAACGCAGCACGTTGCTGTCCGCCCCGCCCCGCGCGATGGGGCCGAGCGTGCGCGCGCCGATGGTCTGCTCCGGCACCATGCCAAGCGAGAGGACGCGGTTCGCCAGCACCTCCCGCACGCCGCGCCACGGATCGCCGCGCGCGGCCGGTTCCGCCAGCCGGTCACCCTCGCGGCCCAGCAGCGCGATCCAGACCGCGCTGTCGACGCTGGCGCCGAGGTCGATGGTGTCGCCGTCCCCCGCCTCGACGCTTTCGTAGAGCGAGAGGGTCTGCGGCATCGGCCGGTTGTACGAGGCGTAGAGCAGGTCGTAATACTCGCGCGTAGCCGGGTCGACCACCGCGAGCGGACGCTTGACGTAGAGCTTCGCTTCGACCGGCAGCGCATCGAGGCTGGTCGTCGTGCGGAAGGGCAGGGTCCCGGCGAGCAGTTCGGTGTCGCGCGGCAGGATGGTCGTGCCGCTCGGTCCGTGCATGTTTGCGAAGGCGACGAGGCCGCGCGCCTCGCGGGCCGGGTTCAGCTGGACGCCGAGCAGCGAGAGGAACTTGGCGCGGTTGCGCTCGGGGATCTGGTTGGCGCGGTAGAGCAGGCTCTCGGTGACGTGCGCGAAGAGCTGGATCAGCGTGACGCCGGGGTCCGAGGGGTTGAAGTTCGTCCACTCGGGCGTGTGGACCGGGATGCGCTGGACCAGTTCGTCGACGAGGTCCTGGTAGCGGCGCGTGTCGATCGGCGGGGCGGGTAGGGGCATCTGTCCAGGCTCCCCTATTGCGCGCCGAGCGGGACGGCGAGAGCGATGCTCTCGGCCGCGCCGGTGGCGACGAGGCGGTAGGTGATGGCGGCGTGGGCGTTCTGGGCGCTGGCAGGGTCGGGCGAGACGATCACATCCTCCAGCGCGATGCGGGGCTCCCAGCGGGCCAGCGCCATCTCGATGTCGCGGGCGATGCGGGCGTGGGTGCCGGCGTCGTTGGGCTCGAACAGGTAGGCGCCGAGGTTCGCGCCGAAGTCCGGCAGCTGGACGCGCTCGCGCTGCATGGTCTTGAGGATCACCGCGATGGATTCGCGGATGTTGTCCTCGCCCTCGGACCACATCATGCGGCCCGACGCGCCCACGCGCGGGGGGAAGGCGACGGACTTGCCGAACGGGCTGGTCATGTGCCCCCTCCCTGCTTCTTCTTGCCCATCAGCTTCGGCACCGGGAAGCACAGCACGAACCACGGCAGCCAGCGGAAGATGAAGTCCAGCAGGCCGACGATGATCATCAGCAGGATCAGCGCGCACAGCGTGATGATCGGGATCGAGAGCGAGCAGATCATGCCGATGTCGATCCCGCCGGACCTGCAACCGCCGCCGTCGCCGAGGTCGATCTTCTTGTGCAGGGGCCACGGCAGGACCTGCAGCACGAGGTCGATGAAGCCCAGCCCCTTGGCGCGCTGGACCTGCCCGCACAGCATGTTCGACATGACGAAGGCGGTTCCGCGCGCGTGCTTCCTTAGGCCGGCCGGGCTGGTGTCGGCGGGCAGGGTGATGCGGATCGGGCGCACCGGCGCATCGGGGTCGAAGAAGCCGGCGAGCTGGAAGCGCTCGGTCGGCTCGGACAGGCTCGGCGGGTGGAGCGGACCGCAGTCCTCGTTGAGGTGGACGAAGCGGATGATGAACAGCCCGGCGTCGGCGGCGGTCTCCTCCATCGACGCGGCCAGCGTCTGCGCGAAGGGGAGGGGCCGCGCATCGCTCTCGTCGCTGCGGTCGAGGGCGCGGGCGACGAGCGCGGTGAGCTTGTCGAGGAGATTGATGTCGAAGGCGCCGGAGGGGGCGGGCTCGGGCAGTTCGGTGAGCACCCCGGAGGGATCGTCCTGCGCCGGATAGTCGGGCAGCGCCGGGCTCGACTTGCTCGGGAGTGTCGAGATCAGGGCATAGGGTCCGTTGGCGAGCACGGCGCCGCCGTTGCCGTCGCTGGCGATGCCGGCGAGCAGGCAGTGGAACTCGGGCCAGAGCGCCCTGGCTGCGGGGGCGCCCTGATAGAGCGTCTCGGCGTCCTCCAGCCTGTTTGCCATCGTCCGGTCGCCGCTGCCGACGATCGCGCGCAGGGCGCCGAACAGGCTCGCTTCGTAGGACAGGGCGTCGGCGGTACTGCCGAATTCTCGCAGGCCGTTTCTCAGCGCGTTGGTCTGTGCGGTGGGTAGCGTCTGCCTGAGCCAGTCGTAGAGGTCGCGCTTGTAGCCGGACAGGCCGGTCGGCGCGTTGGCCTTCACCGCGGTCCACACCGGCTTGAGGTTGCGCTCAAGGTAATCGGCGAAGTCGAGCAGGATCAGCCACGACTGCATCTGAAGCTGGAGGTTCTGCTTGCGCACCCGCAATTGGCGGCGCTCGGCCCCGTTGTCGTCGTTGGGGTCGTCGGCGATGTCGGCGGCGGCTTTCTGGGCGGTGCGTATCATCACCTTCCACGGCTCGGCGACGTCCATCTTGAACTCGGTCATGCGTGCGATGGTGCTGTCGCGCGGCGGCTCGGGCGAGGAGGGGCGCAGAGCCTCGGCCTGTCCGGCGGCGAGAGTGACGACCTTGCGCGAAATCGCCGCCGCCATGTACTCCTCGCGCCGCCCGACCGGGACCAGCCCGCCCCAGATGCGGCGGCGGACCTGGGCGCCGTCGCGGTGGAGGAGCGGGAACACCGGTTGCAGGTCCTCGCCCGGCGCGAGAACGTCCGGGGCGCCGTCCGCCACCAGTTGCCAGCGCGCACCCTCCGGCGCCTTGACGTAGGCGAACTCGGCGAGGTCCTGTGTGCCGGACGCGGACTTCGTGCGCGGCAGCAGGCGGCGCAGGACCATGCCGGTGCGCTCGTGCCCGCCGCCGGGCATGCGGTCGGGCAGGCCGGGGATGGCGCAGGCCAGTGTGGCGGTCGCGAGGTAGAAACGCTGGTGCGCGGGCTGGTAGAGCTTGAGCGGCCTGTCCGGCTCGGGCGTGATCGGCGCGGGATCGGCGGTGCGGCGCAGAAGGCGGGACAGGCGTGCCTGCCGCACGGGCGCGGGCAGCGGCATGCGCTCGGCGAGGTCGGGCGTCGCCAGCGCCTTGGCAGGGGTCCGCCATGTCTCGGGCCGGGCGACGTGGGCGCCGAGCGCCGCCGGATCGGTCGCCAGCAGCCCGAGCAGCTGCTGCATGAAGTCGTCGCTGGCGAAGCGCAGGATCGAGGGCGCGCGTCCCGGCACGGCGGCTCCGCGCCACATCGGCCTGGGCGAGGCCCAGGTGACCGGGTGGTTCATAACGCTCACCAGATGTTCCCCGCGCCGGGCGTGTAGGTCGCCGCGATGATGGTGTTGGTGATGATCGTGTCGGCCTGCACCACACCCGAGAACGTCGACATACCGGCAGTGACCTGCACCATGCCGGCCGAAACCTCGACCTGCGCGGCGTTGATCGTGACCTTGGCGGCGGCGGTGACGGTGAGCTGCGCGGGCTCCAGCTTCACCGAGTTGCCGTTGGAATCCGCGATCTCGATAGAGCCAGGGCCGTCCTTGAGGACGATCTTCTGCCCGCCCGGCGTCTCCAGCTGCAACTCCTCCTGCCCCCGCCTGTCGACCAGCCTGACGGTGACGCCGTTGCGCGACTTCAGCGTCTTGTTGGTGTTCTGACGGTCCATGCCCTCGGGCGGTGCGTCCGACCCGTTCCACAACATCCCGAGCACATAGGGGCGGCGCGGATCGCCGTGCTCGAAGGCGACCAGCACCTCGTCGCCGACATGGGGCACGAACCAGCTTCCGCACGAGGGCCCCGCGAACAGCGTCGCCAGCCGCGCCCATGCCTCGTAGCGGGTGCTCGAGGCGTCGGGCGTCCAGGGGAGCAGCACCTTGACGCGGCCCTGGCCGTCGGGGTCCTGGTTGTCGGCGACGGTGGCGGGGGCGACGCCGTACCACAGGCCGCCGAGGCCCTGCGGCGCGCGCTCGTCCCACTGGCGGTAGAGCCGTTCGTCGTGGGGGAGGCCGCCGGTCATCTCGGGCGGCCCAAGCCGGGGCGGTTGCAGCGGAACTCGCTGCGCGCACCCATCTCGGGGTCGAACAGGTGCGTGACCGAGAGCGCGCGGTAGGCGCCGTCGAACAGCGGGCCGAGGCCGTCAAGGTCCAGCCGGGCGCCTGCGCGGACCAGCGGACTGGTTTCGCAGACGCCCTCGCCGGTGACGAACGTGCGAGCCATATGGCGGAAACTGGCCTCGGCAATCTGCCGCGCCTCGCTTTCGTTGGCGGGGACGCCGTGGGCCAGCGTCTCGATCCGGATGCCGAGCGCGCGCGAGAGGATGTCGGCGCCGGCCTCGTCCTGCCCGATCTCCTGCGCGGCGGCGCCCTTGTCGGCGCGGTGGCTGATGCCCTGCTTGCGGCCCACGTCCCAGCCCGAGGCGACCATGGCGCTGCGCTGGTTGGCAAGGTCCGCGATCACGCTGAACGAGCGCAGGGTGCCTGCCCACGACAGCCGCGCGGCCGGAAATTCGCGCGCGGCGGCGACGTGCAGCGTCTGGCCCTCCACCCGCACGTCCGCGTCGTAGCGCCGGGCGATGTCGGTCAGGAACGCGAGGTCGCTCTGGTTGAGCTGGGCGAGCAGCGGCACTGTCGGGGCGGAGACCTGCACCTGCGGCGTCAGCCCATGGTCGCGTGCTACCGCGCGGGCGACGTCGGCCAGCGAGTTCTGCGCGAAGCAGCGCGTGCGCCGGGTCATGCGCAGGTCCTGCAGCCGGTCCTCGGCGAGCACGGATATCTGCGGCGGCGCGCCTTCGGGGAACTCCGCGGCGATCGCGGTGATGCGGCCCTCGAACAGCCTGGCGTCGCCCTGCTTGACGACCAGCGCCTTGCCGAATTCGATGACGCGGCGGTCGAAGTGCTGGAAGCCGGGCTGGTCCTCGCCGCCCCAGTTGCCGAAGGTGAGTTCGGCGCGGGCCATGGTGTCGATGCCATCGCTCAGTTCGTAGGACACCAGCGCCGCCTCGAGGCGCGGCTGGGGCTGGCCGTCAATCTCGATCGTGGGCCGCGAGGACTGCATCGGCTGGCTCTGGACGGTTGCCATGGCGGTTCTCAGTGCGCCCAGACGCGCGCGCGGCGGCGGGCGAGCACGGCGATGGGACGGCGCAGATCGCGGGCCTTCGGCTTGGCGCCGGGTGCTCCGCCTTCGGCAGGAGGAGCGACGGGCGGAGCGGTGTCGGCGACGGCCTCGAACTCGTTGATGACGACGGGCATCTGGATCTCTCCCTCAGTTCAGTCCGAGCCGCGCGCGGGACGGCTGGATGGTGAGCGTGGCGACCGGCAGGCTGGCGCCGACCGCGGGCGCGGAACCGGCGCCGCCGCCCGCCCCGAAGCCGCCCCCGACCTCGGCACGCAGGTTGAGGTCCACCAGCGCGCCGGGCTGGAGCCGCAATGGGTCCTCGATGCCGTTGCCCGCCGCCACCGACTGCCAGCCTCCGTCTTGCGGAGCGGGGCCGGATGCCCCGGCCGGCGCCGCTCCCGCCCCCTGGTCGGCGACGAGTTGCTGGATCGAGTCCCCCTGCCTGGCGGGAGTCATCGGCCGCTGCCCGGGCCGCTTCGGCGCATCGCCCGCGCCTTCGAACTTCGAGACGAGGATCTTCTGCTGGGTCATCGAGATCGCCACGCTGGCGCGCAGCGGCTTGCCCTCGGGCGAGAAGAATTCGAGCGATTCCTCCAGCGATTCCACCATGCCGTCGAACACGAAGCTGCCCCACACGAAGCGCGCGGCGGGAGGGACCTTCTTCTTCGGGTCCTTCTTGCCGTCCCTGGGCGTGATGAAGTGGATGATGTCGCGGGTCATGCGGCGCACGTCGTCGACCGGGGTCTTGCTCGGCTGGGTGACGTCGAACCACAGTGTCAGCGCCAGCTTGGTGGTGCCCGCACCGACGAACTGCATGCCCCCGTTCCCGGCCGACTGGTCCCCGCCCGAGGGCTGCACCAGCTGGTTGGCGAAGCTGACCTTCATCGAATCCGGGTTGAACTGGACGTCGATGGCCTTGCCGCCCTGGCTCACGGGCAGTTCGGTCTTGAGGTCCTCCTTCATCTCGATCAGGCGGGCCTTGACGAGCGCGGGCGCGGTCATTTCGTGCTCTCCCTGATCTGGCCGAGTTCGAACTTCTCGTAGGCGATCTGCAATTCCTCGATCGCCACCTGGCCGTCCTTGGCATTGAGCGGCGGGGCCTTGAGCTTGATCGGAATGCAGCGCTGCAACTGGAAGCGGGCGCGCTCGGCGCGCGCGCCGTCGGGGGCGGTGAGCACGATCTCGGCCTCGGCCCGGAGCGCCGGGTTGGCGACGCAGCGCTGGAACCACTTCCACAAGTCGTAGGAACTGGTCATCCCGCGCTTCAGCGTGACGTTGCCGTAGTTGACCGGCCCGGCGACGCGGTAGGCGCGGTCGTTGGCGCCGCCCTGCCGGATGGTCTTGACGTCCATGGTCATCTCCAGCCCGTCGCACTCGGCGAAGGCGGCGCCGACCAGCGGCGCGCTGTCGCCATCTGGGTATATCTCCACCGAGAAGCTGAAGGCGGTGTAGGGGTAGATGAGGGGCTCGCGGTCGGCCATCACACCGCCTCCGCGATCGTCAGCCGGTTGCCCGTCTGAGTGAGGCGCAGCGTCAGCGTGCGCAGCGCGGCGGCAGGAGAGACGGCGATCTCGACGGTGAGGCTGCTCTCCTCGCGGTCGTTGGCGGCGGGCGGCAGCATCACGCGGAAGCCGTCGGCGGAAAACGCGCCCTTGCTCTGGAGCTCGTCGAGCATGAACTGGAAGCTGCGCTCCACCGCGCGGCGAGTGACCGGGCCATTGGGCTCGAACACGTAAGTCATGCCCCGGCGCAGCGCAGCGCGGCGGATCAGCATGACGAGACGGCGGACGTGGACCTGCCGCCAGTCGGCATCGCCGCAGAGGGTGTCCTCGTCGAGCACGGTGAAGCCCTGGGGCAGGCGGCGGATCGCGTTGACCTGCGCCGCGTCGAGCCCGGCAAGATCACCCTCGGGCATGGCGGGGTCGAGCCCGAGAATGTCGCGCAGGAGGTCGCTGGCGGGCGCAATCCAGGCGCCGCGCTGGCTGGCGCGAGCCGCGTAGAGCCCGGCGATGGCGCCGTCCGGGGCGGTCGCGCCCAACTCGCCGTCCTGCAGTGCGGCGAGCCAGGGGTGGTAGAGCGCGCCGTAGCTCAGCGCCCGTTCCTCCTCCGCGCCGAGTTGCAGCGTGCCGCCATAGCCGGGGGCGAGCTGCGCCAGGGTGCGGGCATGGTCGCTCGCCTCGCGCGCGCGGAAATCGCGGGGAAGGGAGAGCAGGGCGAACCAGTCCGCCGTCGCCGCGCAGAGCCGTAGCAGCGGAACCTGAATGCGCCGCATCCGCTCGCCCAGCGCCGCAGCATCGGTGGCGACGACGACCTGTCCCGCCGTGCGCACGATGACGCGGGCCAAGGCGTAGTCGCTGGAATTGCCGGCGCGCTCGATGCGCAACCGGTAGTAATAGGCACCTTCGCCGCGGCCGATCGCGGCGTACCCGGTGACGTCCGTTTCGCGCAGGACTTCGGCGGCATCGGCGAAGTCGAAGCGGGCGGCCTCCTCGAGGATGAAGGTCGTGCCTGCCGGTTCGGCCTGCCATTCGAGCGCGTAAGTGCCGCTGCGCGAGGTGGTCGGCGGATCGAGCAGGATCGGGGGCGCCAGCACTTCGGTCTCGGCGTCGAGGAAGCCGCTCCAGTCGGGGCCGGTCGGCGGGCTCGAAGCCGGTTCCGGCGGACAGCCGCCGAGGTGGCCCGTCCAGCGCGGCAGGTCGGGCGAGGGCGACCTGGGTGTGGGCGGGGTGTGGCGGTCGGTGTCGATCGCCCAGTCGGGCTGGCTGGCGTCGGGCACGGCGATCAGGCTGGCGGGCGAGTAGAGGTCGCTCGGAATGTCGATCGCGGCATGGAGGCCCAGCAGCCGCTCCTCGGCGAGATCGCGCAGCCGACCGGCCTCGGCGGCGAGGCCGGTGAGGGTAAGCCCGGAGAGGCGTGGGTCGAGGAACAGGCGATGGTCGATCACGGCGAGGCCGTCGCGCTCCAGCGGACGGCCCGCCCCCGTGATCGCACGGGCCGGCTCGGCGAAGTCGGCGCCGAGGCCCAGTGGCAGCCATCCGGTGCGCAGGGCGACGCGGTCCTGCGGCGTGAACTTGTCGGTGCCGAACAGCGTGGCAGCCTCGGCGCGGGGCAGGGCGGCGGCAAGGCGGGCGCTCTCGCTGGCGGTGACGGCGAAGAGGGGGCGGTCGGCGGCAGCGCGGTTGTCGACGGGGGCATAGAACAGGTCGTCGTCGAGCAGCGACTGGACCGCCATCCGATGCTCGCGGGCGAGGCCGAGCCCGGCGGTGAAGCGGCGGGCGCTGCCCCGGCCCTCGGCGATCTCGAGCGTGCAGCGCCGCGCGGCGAAAACGCCCTCCGGCATGTGCGAGGCGACCTGCCGCCAGGCGCGCCCGATGGCCGTCATCCGGTCCTGCGGATCGATGCGATCGATGACGAGCCAGGCCGCCTTGCCCTGCCGCTCGAACTTGACCCAGAGACCGACGACCAGGGGGCTCTTAGGTGCGGCTTCGGTCACGGTAAGGTACGTCTTGGTGCCGCCCAGGAATTTGGCGTCATAGATGCGCGAATCCCCGGCGATCTGCGCCCGGCCATGCTCCTCGGATCCGCCTGAAACCGGCGCGAAAGCGGCGATCCAGCAGGCGTGAGCCATTCCGCCATCGATCTTCACGATCTTGGCGTAGCGCACCGAAGACCCATTGCGCGCGGCCAGTTCGAGCATGTCGCCGGGCAGCAGACCGTTACGGTCGGCGAACGAAAACCCCATCGCTTTCCAGGCTTTAGGAGCGTCGATGACAATGCTCTCGCGCCGCACCCGCGCGGCAAGCGTGACCTCGTCCGCCCACGAACCAAGGCTGCGGGCAGCGAGCTGCGCAGGCCGAACCTCGCTGTCCGAGCCTTCCCCGGTAGGTGCGCGGCAGAGCAGGCCGTTCAGGGCGAACCGCGTGCGCTGGGCTACTGCGGCCGTTGCGTCATTCCCCCATTCAGCGGCATGTTCGGCGGTCATCGCCACGCGGATCACCCAGCAGCGGCGCCCGCCGTTCGAGAAGAACGCACGCACCGAGGCGGGGAGATTGGCGCGGATCGTCTCGCCGCGCGCCGGGTCGAACGCGATCGGCACGTCCCCGCCGAACACCGCCGCATAGGCCGCCACGCTCTCCACCGCGACCGCGCGGTGACACGGGCCGCTCGCCGCGATGCCCACGAACACCGCCACGTCCATGCGCGGCAAGCCCTCGGGCATGGGGGGATCGACGCGGTCGACGTAGATCCCGGGAAGGCGGCCGAAGGGCTTCACCCGCCTACTCCATTTCCAGGCGTTCGTAGGCGAGGGTCAGTTCCTCCATCGCCACGTCGGTGCCCTTGGCGTTGAACGGCCCGTTGACGTTCTTGATGATCCGCGCGCGCAGCAGCTTCCAGGTGCAGACCACCGCCGTGTGGTCCTCGTTCTGGAGCTGGATGGTGACGTTGCGCATGGCGTTCTGGTTGCCGTTGCGGATGTCGTCGAGCCACGAGTAGAGGTTGAGCGAGCCGATCACCCCGCGCTTCATCGTCACGTCGCTGGCCTTGTTGAGCCCGGTCATCTTCATCACCGAATTCTCGCGCGAGTTGCCCGTGCGGTATTCGGAGACGGTCACTTCCATCCCGATGCCGGAGACTTCCTGGAAGCCTGCGTCGGGGCCCTCGGTGTTGCCGTCGCCGAGGTCGACCAGGAAGTTGAACTGGACGTAAGGTCTGTCGCGTTTCACAGCCATGATGCTTCCCCTCAGGCCTTGCGGTCGGCCGTCCATTGGCCGATGCGGAAGATGACGAATTCGGCCGGGCGCAGCGCCGCGACGCCGACCTGGCAGACGAGCCGGCCGTTATCGAGGTCGTTCTGGGTCATGGTCGAGCGGTCGCACTTGACGAAGTAGGCGCGGTCCGGCTTGTCGCCGAGCAGGGCGCCGGACTGCCATTCGTTCAGCAGGAAATCGTCGATGGTGCGCTTGACGTTGGCCCAGAGGCGGTCGCCGTTGGGCTCGAACACGGCCCACTGGGTGCCCTTGTCGATCGAGCGTTCGAGATAGGCGAAGTAGCGCCGCAGGTTGACGTATTTCCACTCCGGGTCCGAACTCATCGTGCGCGCCCCCCACAGGCGCATGCCGCGGCCCTCGAAGTAGCGGAAGGCATTGATCCCTTCCGGGTTCAGCACTTCCTGCTGCGCCTTGTTGATCGACTTCTCGAAGCCGAGCGCGAGGTTGACCACCTCGTTCGCCGGGGCCTTGTAGACCGCGCGGTTGGTGTCGTTGCGGGCGTAGATCCCGGCGACGAAGCCGGAGGGCGGGTAGACGTTCTCGACACCCGTCTGGGGGTCGATGATCCGCACCCACGGATAGTAGAAAGCGGCGTAGGAGCTGTCGAACTTCGCGCGGTAGGCACGGGTCTGGGCGATCGACTGTCCCTTGATGGAATCGATGACGGCGATCCGGTAGCGCATCGCCTGGGCATGGGCGATCAGCACGTTGGCCACCCCCTGAGCCTCGGCGTCGACGAAGCTCGATCCCGGCGCGGCGACGATCGAGATGTCTTCGATGTCCTCGAAAGCCTTGAGGCCGGACTTGGCGTTGGTGTCGAGGTTCTCCTCGCCCTCGTAGGCGAGTTGGCCGGGGATCACCCCGTCGGTGCCGCCGGTAAGGAAGAACGCGGCGTCGAGAGCGACGTCACCCTCCTTGGGGTCGGCCAGTTCGGCGAGGTCCGCGAGAGTGAAGCGGTTCGCGGCCGGGGCGCCGGTGACGTAGCCGTTCAGGAAGGCGAGGCCGTTCGGAGTCGCGTTGACATTGGCGGCGGCGAAAGCGGTGTCGGCGGCGTCCTTGACGTCCTCCGCATTGGCGGCCGCGGTATCGGCGGCGGCCTTGGTTGCGGCGGCGAGGTCGAGCGCGCGCTGGGTGTCGTCGACCGCCTGCTGGGCCGCGGCGATCTCCGCCGGGGTGGCGCCGCCCGGCAAGGCCGCCTGTGCGGCCACCGCGCCGTCGCGTGCCGTGGTCGCGTCGGTCTCGGCTTGCGCGGCGTCGGTGGCGGCCGTCGTTGCGGCGGCGAGCGCGGCATTGGCGTTGTTGCGCTCGACGGTCGCCTCGGCCACCGTCAGCGCGCGGATCACGATCGGGATCGAGCGGGCGTCGGACAGGCTGGCCGGTACCTCGGCGAAATAATCGAACAGCGAGTCCGGCTTGCCCGCCGTGCGGTGCCCGGTGTCGAGCGCAAGGCCCGCCGCGGCGAAGAACGGCAGGCCCTCCGACTGCGGCTCGACGTAGACTGTGGCGGTGACGGTCTGGACCCTGGCGTCCGGCTGTCCGTGCAGCTTCTGGAGTTCGAACGTGTTGCCGGCCTCGTCGTCGAAGGTCCAGGTATCCGTCTGGAGGTCGCGCACCAGTACGAACAGGCCCTCGGTGTCGGCACCGTCGACGGTCGCGCCGGTGAGTGAGACGACGTCGCGGTGGGCCGATGCCTGCAGCACGGCCTCACCGCCCGCCTCGGTCAGCCGGTTCTGTGAGACGACGAAGATCAGCCGCACCCGCGACCGTCCGGCCACGCCCGGAAAGCGCGCCTGGATCGCGACGTTGGCGGGCGGGGCGGGGTCCACCACGCGCGCGAACGCGGCGGCGCGCTTGGCGGTGCGCTGGTCGTCGGTATCGTCCGCAGCGAAGCCGAAGTCGAAGGCGCGCGCGGCGTAGAGGCGCTTGCCGCCTTCCTCGAAGAAAGCGCGCACCGCGTTCCACAGGTAGTTGTCTACCGGGGTTCCGGCGTCGGTGAAGGCGATCCTCTGGCGGCCGCCGTAGACACGCTCGAACTCGACGAGCGAGGTGATGATCTCAGGCTCGATGTCGAGTGGACCGTAGCGGGCGGCGCCGACAAAGCCGGTGGTCGTCGTGCTCACGCCCTCGATGGACTTGGCGCGGTAGGATACTTCCTCGATGAAGACTCCGGGCGCAAGGTATTCAGGCATCGGGTGGCTCCTTCTGTCTCATGCGATCTGGAGGAAGAGGCTGGAGGCGGTTTGCGTGTCGCTGGTGGCGGTGCGCAGCACGAGCGGGCGGCCCAGCGTGAGCTGTTGCAGGTCGAGCGGGTCGGCAGGCAATTTCCCCAGCGCGGTGACCGAGGTGCCGCCGAGCTGGCCGAGAATGTCCTCGAGGTCGGGAAGGGCGGCGCCGAGGTCGTCGAAGTAGACGCTGACCCTGGCTGGCCAGGTGATCGCCGGGCGCGGGTCGCTGCTCGGGACCTGCGCGGGGTAGGGCGGATAGGCGAAGGCGGTGACGATCGCGCCGCCCGCATCGGCCACCCCGAGGCCGACGATGCGCGACCCGACCTGCACGGTCATCGCCGCCCAACTGGCGGCGCGTGTCTCTCCGCCGGGCTCGCGGACGAGCAACTGAGCGCGGATTTCGGCGCGGGGGCCGGGTGCCGCTCGGGCGACGGTGGGGAACAGCGGCAGATAGTCGGGCTGATAGCCCGCCGGCGCTCCGTCCGGGCGCACCGGGCCAGTGCGCGAGGCGTTGAGGCCGGGCCATTTCGGCCACGGGCTGATCGCTCCGGGCGTGCCGGGGCGCACGGCGGGGGGCGCCTTGCCGACCGTCAGGCCGAAGCGCGCCGGCAGGTAGCGCCCGAGGCGGTCCTTCACCTCGACCACGAAGCGGCGGTCACGGTCGGACGGCCAGCCGGTGAAGCCGGGCAGGCGCTGCGTGGTCCACCAGCCCGAGGGCAGGCTGCGCAGCGTGCGGCGCACGAAGGGCAGCTTCTCGTCGTGCACGCTGACCTCCAGCCCGTCGGTGACACGGGCCAGGTCCGAGGCGTCGCGGAACATGAGCGCGATCGGCTGGGGCAGCACCACGCGGTCGATCGAGGCGGGAGAGGCAAAGTCAGCCATCGGCGGAAACGCCAGCCTGGAATTCGCGCTCGATTACGGCGGGATAAGTCTCGATCGTCTGGGTGCTGTCGATCAGCGCCATGCGCACGAGGTAGTTGGCGCCGATCGGCGGATGCTTGCGCATGCGGTCCCACATCGAGAGGTGATCGCCCACGGAGAGGGGGTCGCAGACCATCTCGACGTTCTCGTCCGGCGCGAACACGTTGCTCTCGGCCAGGTAGTGGTTGAGCTGCGTGGCAGTGAGGGTGCCAGCATCCTCCAGCGCGCGCATCGCCCAGCCGAGCATGCGCAGGTGCTTCTCCGCATTGGCCGAATAGGGAATGACGAGGAAACTGAGGTCCACCGGCAGCGACGGGCGGAAGCGGTTGCCCATCACGTCGGTCCGGGCGCCCCGCGCGCGGCGCTGGGTGTTGATGGCGACCCGCCACAGCAAGATGCCGAAGCCCTCTCCGGCAAGGCCCTTCTCGATGTCGCGGTACTGCACAAGGTCGACCGTGAGCGCATCGAACTCGGCGCGCGGGTAGCGCTCGGCCAGCAGCCCCTTGATCGCGGCGCCGATCGCGGCGAGGGCCTGATGCGTAGCCATCAGTGCAGGTCCGGCCCGCCGCGGCCTGCCGCCGCCCGGATCGCGCCGACGAGGTCGAGCCGGCCTTCGGCGGATACCGCGACAGGCTCGCTGGAGAGGCGGTAGGCGGTTCCCTGCTCCCCGCTTTCGCTGATGGCGACGACCCCGACCGGCGCGGCGCGGGCGATGTCGCCCAGCAGGGCCTTGCACTCCGAAAGGCTGCCGGCGCGCAGCAGCAGGACATCGATCTCTGCGAGGTCTTGCCGCTGCTCGACGATCTCGATGCTGTCCACGCCCGCGAACAGGACCTTCATCATCGAGGAAAGCATGGGCGGCATTTCGCCAAGCATGACGCGGATCCTTTGCATCGGGCCTCTGCTGGGACGGAGGGAAGGTGACGCTTGGCCCCGATGCTAGGGCAGTGCGGCGGGCGCCGCATGAACACGGCGGCCCACGCGACGGTCCCCTGCCGACGCCGCCGATCAGCGCTGCCCGACGGTGGTCCCTTATCGCCTCGTCTCATTTGTGCGGCAGCTCATCGGCGCGAATGGTGGATGGTCCGGGCCGAAATGTCCGGATATCGCCGCGTGGGCGGCATGGCCCGATCATCAGGGAACGCAGCGCGCGAAGTTGCGACGGCCATTGTAACTTTGCGAATCGAAGTGCGGGGACTAGCTTCCTCGGCGGGGTTGTGAGGTCGGAAAAGGACATTCCCGCCGGCATGGTGTTCGGCAGGAACAGAATCCGATCCGTCCGAGTAAGTTGACAGAATATCTCATCTGTTGATCGGGGCTCTGACTTTGGCACAACAAGTTCAACATTGTGCGCTGGTCGTCAGCGACGTGCTTCTCTATCGGGACAGCGTCGCCGCCGGACTTGGGCGCAGCAATCATTTCGGGCCCGTCCGCGTGGCGGATGCGTGCGACGTCCTCTCCGTCGTGGCCGGATGCGAGGCCGAGGTCGTGTTCCTCGACATGTCGCGTCCCGCATCGCTGGCCCTGTCGCGGCGCATCGGGGCGTGTATCGACGGAGCGCCGATCATCGGCTTCGGTGTGGCCAGCCACGATGAGGCGCTGGCCTGCGCCGAAGCAGGGATCAGCGCCTTCGTGGGGGCTGAGGGCACGATCGAGGACCTGTGCCAGGCGGCGTTGCTTGCGCTGGAGGGGGAGGCGGTGATCTCTCCGCGCCTCGCGGCGATGCTGGTGCGCCGGGTCGCCGCCCTGTCGTGCGCCCATGCCCTGCCGAGCGCCGCGCTGACCCGCCGCGAGCAGGAAATCGCCTGTCTCATCGACCACGGCCTGTCCAACAAGGAGATTGCCGGCACCCTGCGCATCAGCCCGGCGACGGTGAAGAACCACGTCCACGTCATCCTCGAGAAGCTCAACGTCACGCGCCGCAACGCGATCGGCCGCTCGCTCGAGGCGGCCGCGTCGATGGCGGTTCCGGTCGCGGCCCTTTCTTCTCGCACTTAGCCCTCGCATTAGCGTCCTTGCGCAGGCCGAAAGCCGCGCACAGGATGCGCCAAGCCCGCACGCCGCCTCGCGATTCTGGTGGCCACGGGCACGGTCGCAACCTGGCAGTGGACATCATCGATGCGCTTCAATTTTCCGGCATATTTCTCCCTCGGCGCCGCGACGGCGCTTGGCCTGCTGGCCTCCACCGGCGCGCAGGCCAAGGGCCATCCCGAGGCGGAGCAGCAGGTGCTGGAACTGTCGAAGCAGACCATCGCCCTGCGCTCCGTGCGCGGCCCCGGCAACAAGACGGGCGAAGTGGCGGCAGTCCTGCGCGATGCGCTGCTCAAGGCGGGCTGGGAGCCGAAGGATATCGAGATCTTGCCGCTCGACGACACCGCCTATTTGATCGCCACCTGGAAGGGCAGCGATCCCTCGCTCGGCCCGGTCGTCCTTTCCGCGCACATGGACGTGGTCGAGGCCAAGCCTGCCGACTGGGAGCGCGATCCCTTCACTCCGGTGGTCGAGAACGGCTACCTCTACGGCCGCGGTGCCAGCGACACCAAGTTCGAGGCCGCGCTGGCGCTGTCCTCGGTGATCGAACTGCGGCGCGAGGGTTTCAAGCCCAAGCGCAGCATCGTCATCGCCTATTCGGGCGACGAGGAGACCACCATGGACACCTCGAAGGTGATCGCCGAGCGCCTGAAGAACGCCGGCATCGTCCTCAACGTCGACGGTTCCTCGGGCACGCTGGACGAGAAGACCGGCAAGCCGCTGTTCTGGACCTGGCAGGGCGGCGAGAAGACCTACGTCGATTACAAGGTCGACGTCACCAATCCCGGCGGCCACAGCTCCGCGCCGCGCCCGGACAACGCCATCGTCCAGCTGTCCGAGGCGATGGCGAAGATCGGCGCCTACCGCTTCAAGCCCGAACTCAACGACATAACGCGCCAGTCGTGGACGGAGACGGCCAAGATCGAGCCCGATCCCAAGCTGGCGGCCGCGATGAGGGCCTTCGTGGCGAACCCCGAGGATGCCGCCGCGCTCGCCGTGCTGCGCGCCAACCCGGCGACCGTCGGCAAGGTCTCGACGACCTGCGTGCCGACGATGATCTCGGGCGGTCATGCCCAGAACGCGCTGCCGCAGAGCGCGACCGCCAACATCAACTGCCGCATCTTCCCCGGCCACACCCGCGCCGAGATCATGGCAGAACTGCAGAAGGTTGCCGCGATGCCCGCCGCGAAATTCAGCGACGTGACCGGCGACGACTCGGTCGAGGCGCCCGCATCTCCGCTGCGCCCGGACTTCATCGCTGCCACCCGCAAGGCGGTGACGGCCGCCTGGGGTCCGGTGCCGATCATCCCGACCCAGTCCTCGGGCGCGTCGGATTCGATGTGGTACCGTGCGCTGGGCGTGCCCAGCTACGGCGCGAGTTCGTCGATGGGCAAGGATTCGGACGACTTCTCGCATGGGCTCAACGAGCGCATCTCGCTGGTCAACGTCGCGCCGGGCGTGACCTATTACACGACCCTTCTCAAGGACCTGGCGTCCAAGTGAGGCGCACGGCCGCAATCGCCGCGTTGATGCTCGGGACCCTTGCGGTGCCGGTGTCGGCGCGCTCGGTCTATGTCACCACCGGGCGGTTGCTCGACGTGGCGAGCGGCACGGAGAAAACCGGCCAGTGCGTGCTGGTCGAGGGTGCGCGCGTGGCTCGCGTCGAGCCCTGTGCCGCGCCGCCGCCGGGCGCCGAGGCGCTCGACTGGTCGGCCTACACCGTGCTGCCGGGGCTGATCGACCTGCACACCCATCTCGCCGATGCCGGGCAGAGCGCCGACCTCGCGGTGCCGCTCAAGACCTCGCCGCAGGCGACGGCGCTGATCGGTGCGCACAACGCCAAGGCCACGCTGGACGCCGGCTTCACCACCGTGCGCGACGTCGGCACCTATCGCGGCCTCACCGACGTTGCACTGCGCGACGCGATCGCGGGCGGCATGGTGCCGGGCCCGCGCATGTTCGTGGCCGGGGCTTACATCACCAAACCCGGCGGCGGCGGCGAACTCAACGGCGTCGTCCCCAACGACCAGCTGCCCGCCGACATGCGGCTCGGCGTGGTCCATGACGCGGGCGAGGCGCGCGAGAAGACCGAATACCTGTTCGACCACGGCGCGGACTTCATCAAGATGATCGCCACCGGCGCCGTCCTCGCCATCGGCACCGAGCCGGGGCAGGTCGAACTGACCGACGCCGAGATGCGCGCCGTCGTCGCAGTGGCGAAGGTGCACGGCAGCTACGCCACCGCGCACGCGCACGGTGCGGAGGGCATCAAGGCCGCGATCCGTGCCGGCGTCCGCAGCATCGAGCACGCCAGCCTGATCGACGACGAGGGCCTTGCCATGGCGAAGCAGGCGGGGGTCTGGCTCGTCATGGACGTCTACGACGGCGACTGGATCGACCAGGAGGGCACCCGCGACGGCTGGCCCGAGGAATACCTGCGCAAGAACCGCGAGACGACGCTGGCCCAGCGCGAAGCCTTCGCCAAGGCGGTGAAGCTGGGCGTGAAGATCGGCTACGGCACGGACTCCGGCGTCTATCCGCACGGGCTCAACGCGCGCCAGTTCGCCTACATGGTGCGCTGGGGCATGCCCCCCGCCCAGGCCATCCGCGCCGCCACCCTCGATGCCGCCACGCTGATCGGTCACGACAAGGAACTCGGCTCGATCGAGGCGGGCAAGTTCGCCGACATGGTAGCCGTTTCGGGCGATCCGCTCTCGAACGTGAGCGTGCTGGAAAGCGTGGCGCACGTGATGAAGGATGGCGTGGTGGTGCGGTAGCGCCTTGGGGGGAGGGGGCGGGTTCTCGCGATCTTCGACTGATATGACGGTAACTGCGAACAATCGAATAAATTCAGTTATTGCGCGGCGGAATGCACGACCAGTATTGGTATAAACAAGAATAGGAGGATTACCGATATTTAAAGAAATGCCGAGCGCTATGATCGAGGGGCTGTGTTTAAGTCCGCTCGGAAGGGTGTTCGATGATCGGAAAATACGGAATCATCTTCACCGTCGCTGGTTCTGTTGGAACATGCACTCCCGCTTCTGCGCAACTGGTGCCGAGACCAAGCTGGTTTGTGCCGGGAGACCAGGCATTCGGCCAGGAGGAAGCCGCTCTGTTCGCCTTGCCGCCGGACATTTCGCGCTGCGTGGCGGGCAGGATCACGGACAGCGAACGCGCGTCCGTCCTGACTACGCTGAACGAAATTCGCGCAGCGCATGGCGTCCCACCCGTAACCTACGATCGGTCGAGCGAGGATGAGACCATGGCTGCCGCGCTGATGATGGCGGCGAATGGTCAGTTGAGCCATCAACCGCCCACGAACTGGCGGTGCTACTCAGTGCCGGGCGCAGTGGGCGCGGGATCCAGCAATCTTGCCGGCGGCATGGTATCTCCGTACCTCGCATTTTCAACATCGCGGGAGTACCTGGTCGGCTGGCTGACCGATGTGAGAAACATGATGCGCGGGACCGGCCATCGGCGCTGGCTGCTGTCGCCGTTCGTCACGCAGGTCGCCTTCGGCCGCGTGGGAGGGCAGACGGCCGACGGGAACCGCACTTCGGCCGCGGTACTGAAGACCTTCAAGTTCGCCTCCGAGCCGCCGCCGAGCGGTCCGGTGCCGGACTTCGTCGCTTACCCGTTTGGCGATTATCCGCAGCGGTTTTACCAACAAGGCGCGCTGCTCAGTTTTTCGCCGATCGTCGACAAGGTCAATCGCTGGAACAATCTCAAGGTCGATCTTGCCCGGGCCCGCGTCATCGTCAGCACGGCGGGAGGCGTGGTTCCCAGCAGGATCGAAAGCCGCAGCAACCTCGGCGTAGGTTATGCCACGGCGCTCGAGTTCAGTGCCGGCAGTCTCGTCGCCGGCACGCCCTACCATGTCGAGATCACGGGCCTTTCGTACAATGGCGAGCCCCTGAACTACGCCTATGACTTCACGCTGGACAACAGCGCGGGCCCCTGAGGGAATGCGCGCTCCTGCCGCGCCGGGTGAATCCGGTGCCTAAGCCCGAAACCGCCCGAACCGGCCCTTGTCCGCTATGACCTCATGGGCGCAGTTGTGCCCCGGTGCGCCGGTCACGCCGCCGCCGGGATGCGCTCCCGCGCCGCACATGTAGAGGCCCTTAATCGGCCCGCGGTACGCCCCGTGGCCCAGCACCGGACGCGCTGACCACATCTGGTCGAGTGTCAGGTTGCCATGCATGATGTCGCCGCCGACCAGGCCAAACTTGCGCTCGAGGCCCTTGGGGCTGAGCATCTGCCGGCCCAGGATCGAGGCCCGGAAGCCCGGTGCATGGGCCTCGACGGTGTCGATGATGGTGTCAGCGGCCTTGTCCTCCTCCACGTCCCAGTCGCGGCCGTCCGGAAGTTCGGGGGCGAACTGCTGGCAGAACAGGCTGGCGACGTGCTGGCCCGGAGGGGCAAGGCTGTCGTCGATGGTCGAGGGGATCAGCATCTCGACGATCGGTGCCTTGGACCACCCGAACTGCTTCGCGTCCAAGAAGGCGCGGTCCATGTAGTCGAGGGTCGGCGCGATGATGATGCCCGAGCGGTGGTGCTCGCCCGGCTCGGGAAGGCAGGTGAAGCGCGGCAGCTGCGACAGCGCGACGTTCATGCGGAAGGTCCCGCTGCCGGCCTTGAAGCCCTTCATGCGGCGGGCGAAATCGGGGTTCAGGTCGCTCTCGGCGATCATCTTGCCGTAGAGCATCTTGGGCCCGACGTTGGCGATGACGCGCGGGGCGGCGATCTCCTCGCCGCTTTCGAGGCGCACGCCCGCGACCTTGCCGCCATCGACGAGCACCTGGTCCACCGGCGCCTCCAGGCTGATCTCGACGCCGAGGTCGCGGCAGACCTTGGCCATGATCTGCGTGATCGTGCCCATGCCGCCGACCGAATGGCCCCAGGCGCCCTTCTTGCCGTTCACTTCGCCGAAGACGTGGTGGAGCAGCACGTAGGCGCTGCCCGGCGTATCGGGCGAGGCATAGTTACCGACGACCGCATCGAAGCCGAAGGCCGCCTTGACCGCCTCGCTTTCGAACCAGCCGTCGAGCAGGCCGCGCGCCGATTTGGTGAACAGGTCGAGCACATCCCGCTGCGCCTCGATCGACAGGCCGGCGAGCTTGCGGCCTTGCAGCGCCGCGTCGATGAGCGCGCGCCAGCCGCCGCCGGCCTCGGGCGGAGTCTTGAGGGCAAGGTCGCGCAGGACTTCGGCGACGCCTTCCAGCGCGTCGTAGTAGGCGGGCAGGACCTGCGCATCATGCTCGGAGAAGCGCCGGAACTCGGCCTGGGTACGCTCGAGGCCGCCGCCGAGCTTGAGGTAGCCGCCGTCCTCCTGCGGCAGGAAATTGCTGATCGGCCGCTCGATCACGCGGTAGCCGTGCTCCGCGAGGCGCATGTCGGCGATCACCTTGGGTTGGAGCAGGCTGACGGTGTAGCTGGCGACCGAGTTGCGGAAGCCGGGATGAAACTCCTCGGTTACCGCCGCGCCGCCCACGACGTCGCGCCGCTCCAGCACACGCACCTTGAGGCCGGCGCGGGCGAGGTAAAAGGCGCAGGTAAGGCCGTTGTGGCCGGCGCCGATGATGATCGCATCGTACTTCTGGGTCATCGGGTCTGGCTCCAACCGGGGGCAGGGCGGCGCTCGGATCGCGCCTCGGGAATGATGTCGCGCATCCGCTTGCAGAAGTGGCGCAGGCACACCTCCTTGTCGGACAGCGGCCCCACCGAGAAGCTGCGCGAGGCCATGCCGGCCTGGACACGGGCGATGAGCTCGGTGTCCTCGGTGTTGACCTGCCGGTTGATGCGCCAGTTGAGGTAGCGGGCGGCCTTCATCTCGCGGCGATCATCGGGCAGCACGTAGCTGATCTCGCGGATCAGGCTGGTGGTCGGGCTGACGGGCAGCCATTGCATGAAGTCGACCTGGTCGGGATAGATATCGAAGGCGACGTTCGGCCAGAGCTTGAAGTAGAGCCAGTGGCGCTGGAGGTCTGCCGGCAGGTGCGGGACCGGGGGCAGCAGGCGCTGGTACATCCGCTCGGACCAGTTGTGCGAGGGGGTGTCCATCAGGTCGCCCCACATGCGGTCGACGTTGGCCTTCGCCTCGACACCGTAGCTGCGCCCGAACAGGCGGGTGAGGCCGGGGTGGGCGACGGGAATGTGCAGGCCGTCCGAGTAGTTGTCGCCGATGTTCTTCCAGTTCACCTCGCGCGGACGAAGGGTGACGCGGCCGAGCGCCTCGAGTTCCTCGAAGCGGTAGGGTTCGACCATGGCCTCGTAAGGCGCCATCATCTGCGCCACCGAGGGCCCGCCGTCATCGACGAGGCGCACGAAGACGAAGCCGCGCCAGACTTCGATCTGGACCGGAGCGAGGCCGTGCCCGGCGCGGTCGAAGGCAGGGTAGCTGGCGCTGTCCGGAACCCCCGTCAGCCGGCCGTCGAGGTCGTATGTCCATGCATGGTACGGGCACACGAGCTTCTTCGCGCAGCCGCTGGCGCCGTCGACGATGCGCGAGCCGCGGTGACGGCAGACATTGGTGAAGGCGCGCAGGATGCTGTCGGCGCCGCGCACGACGATCACGCTTTCCCCGATGTAGTCGAGCGTATGCCAGTCGCCCCGGCCGGGCAGGTCGCTTTCATGGCAGACTATCTGCCAGCTGGGCGCGAAGACGCGCTCCTTTTCCGCTTCGAAGAAATCGGCGTCGGAGTAAGTCCAGGCCGGCAGGCTCCAGCCTTCCAGCGGGTCGGTCATGATGTGTTCGGCGGCCTGCGTTGCCATCCCGGGCTCCTTGCTATACGATCGTATAACAAGGTCATGAGCGAGCATCAATCCTTCAGACGGGCCGATCCCGACGAGCGCCGCCAGAGCCTGGTCGAGGCCACTGCGCGGTGCCTCGCCCAGCACGGCGTCGCGGGCACGTCGGTGCGGACGATCTGCGCGGCGGCGGGGGTATCGCCGGGACTGCTGCGGCATTATTTCGGCGGCGTCTCCCAGGCCATCGCCGAGGCTTATCGCTGGACCGGCAACCGCGTGTCTCATGCGCTGGAGGAGGCCGTGGCGGGCGCCGGGGAGGCCCCCCGCGATCGCCTGCTGGCCTATCTCACCGCCAGCTTCCGCCGGCCCATCGCCGACCCCGAACTGCTCGCGACGTGGCTGGCGTTCTGGAGCATGACGCCGGTGGACGGCGGCATCGGTGCACTTCATGCCGAGATCTACGGTGAGTTCCGCAGCGGCATCGAGGAGCTGATCCTCGCCGTACATCCGGGGCTGGCGGATGCGCGATTGCCTGCCGTGGCGCTGACCGCGCTGATCGACGGGCTTTGGCTCGAGCTGAGCCTGGGCAAGGCGCCCTTTACGCCGCTGGAGGCGGAAGGCCTGGTGGAGAAGTGGCTCGACGCCCTGCTGGGCTAGCGGCGCTCGGTCCGGCGCGTCCAGAGCCATATTGGCAGGCCCAGCGCCATCAGGATGAAGCTCAGGCCGCTCGCGCCGATGCCCGCGCCCCACAACGCCCATAGCGCGTAGACGCCGCCGAGTGCGGCCAGCGCCCGGCACACGCGCAGGCGCCACGCGGCCATCGCGCAGGCGAGATAGAGCCACAGTGTCGCCGAAGTGGAGAGAAGCAGCAGGTATTCGAACAGCGCCTGCATCGAGCGCGAACCGTTCATCGCCACGAACAGAGTGGCGATGAACGTGGAGACCAGCAGCGCTCGGCGGGGTGTTCCGCGTGCGTCGGTGACGGCAAACCATTGCGGGAGGAGGCGGCGCTCTGCCATGTCACGCGACATTTCCGCCTGCAGGAGGGTCCAGCCGTTGAGCGCGCCGACACAGCTGATGACGGCGAACGCCGTCACTAGCGCCGCCGCTCCCGGGTTCCAGAAACGCGCGACGAACGTGGCGAAAGGCGCGGGCGAGGCCGCGGCGACGTCCATCGGCAGGAGCAGCGCGATGGCCGAGCAGACCAGCAGGTAGAGCACGCCCGTCAGCGCCGTGCCCCACAGGGTCGCGCGAGCGATGTTCACTTCGGGGTTGCGCACACGCGTGGCAGCGATGCTGGCGGACTCGAACCCAACGAGCGCCCAGAGCGTCAGCGTGGCCGCCGCGTTGACCGAGCCGGGGGTGACCGGCACCGCGTCCACGGGCGTCACCCGTGCTTCACCGCTGGCGAACAGAGCGGCGGCGATGACGATGACGACGACCAGCGGGATGATCTTGATCACAACGGTGACGATCTGGAAGCCGCCGGCCGCCCTCACGCCGCGCAGGTTCAATAGCGCCAGCAGCCAGACGAGCGCCAGCGCGGCGAGCGCGGGGCGGAAGGCTCCGGCGGACAGCGCCGGGATCATGTTCGAGAGATAGCTGACGGCCGCCACCGCGATCGTCGCCACCGTCGTCCAGATCGAGACGAGGTAGATCCAGCTGACGAAGAACCCCGCCGTAGGTCCGAAAGCGGTGGTGACGAAGCCAGGCGGCCCACCGGCCTCGGGCAGGGCACGCGTCATGCCGACCAGCACGTAGGCCAGCACCATCGCGCCCGCCGTGGTCATCACCCATCCGGCGACGGCGTTCCATCCGAACGGTGCGAGGCTGGCGGGCAGCAGGAATACGCCCGAGCCGATCATGTTGCCCACGACCAGCGCCATCGCCGCGACGAGGCCGAGGCGCCCGTCGTTCTTCACTGTCCCTGAAACCTCGCCTCTCCCGATGTTCAAAAGGTCAGAAGTCCCTTCCGACCTTCAGGCCGATGATCCTGGGCCGGATCGCGTAGTCATAGAATACGCCTCCGGTGCCGCTCACGCCATCGGGATCGCCGCAGGTGGTTTCCAGGCACTGGACCGAGCTGTTGATCACGCCGTTGCTGTCGAACACGTTGTTGGCATAGATTTCGAAGCGCCAGACGTCGTTCTTCACGCCGATGCTGAAGTCGGCGGTGGTGTAGGCGTCGAACTCGCCCTTGATGGCGTTCTCGGCGTCGCGAAGGTCGCTGCGGCGCTTGCCGATGTAGTTGACGGAGCCCTGGATATGGCCCTGCCAGTTGCCCAGCGGGAATTCATAGCGGGCGAGCGCATTGCCCTTGAACGAGGCGGTGATCGGCAGGCGCGTGCCGGCCTGGGCCAGTAGCGCGTTGTCTGCTCCGTCCGGGCCGGGGATCGTGCAGTCGAACGAACTGTTGGCGAACTGGCAGAAGTCCTTGGTGATCTTGGCGTCGTTGTAGCTGCCGCCCGCACCCAGCGTCAGGCCGTCCTTGCGGTAGCCGAGGTCGAACTCGACGCCGTAGATCCGCGCCGCGCCGGCGTTGCGGATGAGGGTCAGGCCGTTTTCGCCGAGGAACGAGAGCTGGATGTTGCTCCAGTCCTCCCGGTACATCGCGTAGTTGAAGGTGAAGGCGCCGATCTGGCTCTTCCAGCCGAATTCGTAGTTGTCGAGCGTGTCGGGCGCATAGGGCGGCTGCCCGCCGCGACGGTTGATGCCGCCGGGCCGGAACCCGCGCGACCATGTGGCGTATACCAGCCAGTCCGGGGAGAGCTTGTAGGTCAGGTTGGCCTTGTAGATCGAGCCGGTGTCGGACGTCTTCGCGTCGAGATTGGTGCAGGGCGAGCCCTTGACGATGGGATCGTCGAAGCAGGCGGCGACGCCCGTGCGGCTGGAGTAGCCGTCGCTGTAGCCGAAGAAGCCGACCAGCGAGTTCTTGTACTTGTAGACGCGCAGGCCGCCGGTGGCTGTCAAGGCGTCGGTGATGTCGAAGCTGAGTTCGCCGAAGGCGGCATAGTCGCGGTCGACACGCTTCTGCTTGGTCAGCCAGATGTCGCTGTCGGTGCCCGGGACCGTGATCGAATCGGCGATGCCGTCGATGATGTAGTTCTGGGTGATGTAGTGCGTCTGGCGCTGGGCGAAGATGCCGGCGATCAGGCGCAGGCGGTTCTCCTGCGGCGAGGTCACGCGCAGTTCGCCGAACTGGCGGCGGTACTTGTCGCGGCCCTGGATGTACTGGTTCGGACTGACGAGATCGCCGGCGTTGTCGTAAAGGAACTCGCCCGAACCGTAGAGTGCATCGTAGAAATACGAGTAATCCGAGTAGTCGGACTCGGTGCGGTCCTTGCGGTTGAGCAGGCCGCCTGTCGCCACGAGATCCCAGTTGCCCAGCTTGCCTTCGATGGTGAGGGCGGCCTGGTACCACTCGTCCTTGCTGCCCTCGGGATTGTACTGGACGGTCTGCAGCTTCTTGCTGACCGCGCTGGAGCGTTCCTGCGCGAAGCTGCCGTGGGTCTTCTGGATCTGGCCCATCAGCGTGGGAGTGATCGTCCAGTTGTCGTCCAGTTCGATGCCGAGCGCCATGCGGGCGCCGTAAGTCTCGACGTCGTTGTAGTCCTTTTCGACGAGGTCGGCATTGTCCTGCGTGATGCCCGAGACGGGGTAGGTGCGGCTGCCGGCGATGTTGTCGATGTAGCCCGCGTCGCGGCGATACCAGCCGACGACGCGCAGGGCCGAACGGTCGGACAGCTTGAAGTTGAGGAAGCCCTGCGCGACCCCGCCGATATCGCCGTGCGCAACGGTGTTCAGCTCCGCGTCCACCGCGCCGTAGGTTCCGGCATAGTCCGGCTTGTTGGTCACGATCTTGATCGTGCCCGCCATCGAACTGGCGCCGTAGAGCGTGCCCTGCGGCCCGGCGAGCGCCTCCACCCGCGCGATATCGTAGGCATGGATGTCGAGCGCGCCCTGGATGGTCGTGATCGGCATTTCGTCGAGGTAGGTGCCGACTGTCGGCAGCGGCCCGGAGTGGTTGGCGTTCTCGCCCGAGGCGACGCCGCGGAAATAGACCTGGCTGAAGCCGGGCTGGGTGGTCTGGATCGTGACCGAAGGGATGAACTTAACCGCGTCCTGCAGTTCCTTGACCTGCAGATTACGCAGCTTCTCACCGCCGAGCGCGGTGATCGCCATCGGCACGTCCTGGATGTTCTGGCTGCGCTTGAGGGCGGTGACGATGATTACATCGCTCTGTTCCTCGGCGGGAGCCTGCTGGGCGAGCGCTGGTTGCGCTGCAGCAAGAGCGGAGGAACCAAGCAGTGCGACGACGGCGCTGCGACGAGAAGCCAGACGCGATGAAACCACCCGTGTACCCCTGTTATTGCCCTGCAAGGAAAGCGCCACAGTTCATGAGCTTTGACAATAGGTGCGCCGGGTAAAACGCATTGTGCACTGCGATGTATGACATTTCTGCCACAAACTTGCCGTCAGACTTTCGCGTAAGTCGCCGGCAGGTCGCCGAGTGCGGCTTTCAGCGGTTCGAGCCAGTCCTCATAAGGACGCCATTGGCCGACGCCGTCGCGGTTGATCGGACGGCGGACCTGCTCGCTCGACGCGGTGCGCACCGCGCGCGGGTTGCGGTGGAATTCGAGGCACGATTCCTCGAACGGCAGGCCAAGGTAGTCCAGCAGCCAGCGTACTTCGGTCTCGGGATGGTCGAGCAGCCGCTCGTGGATCACCCGGTGGACGTGGCCGGGCTGGACGCGGTCATAGTGCGACATGGCCCTGACGTAGTCGGCGTAATAGCGCCCGACGTGTTCCAGGTCGTAGGAGAACGGCTGCCCCTTGGCGAAGTGCTGGCGGAAGTTGGAGAAGCAGCAGTCGAGCGGATGGCGCCGCGCGTCGATGATCCGGGCGTTCGGCAGGATCATGGCGATGAAGCCCAGGTAGGCCCAGTTGTTGGGCAGCTTGTCGATGTAGAACGGCTTGCCGGACTTGCGCTGGATGCGGGTGCGTTCGAGGAATTCGGCGCCGAGATCGGTCAGGCGGTCGCGGGGCATCGCGGCGAGCGCCTCGGGCCAGTCGCGGGCATGGCCACCGGCGGCCTGGGCCTCGCGCATGGCCATGGCGGGGATGTCCGGTAACTCCATCGTGCCTTCGATCTGCGAGTGGCTGGACAGGATCTGCTCGATCAGCGTCGATCCGGCGCGCGGCAGGCCGAGGATGAATATCGGCTCGGGCGAGGGGTGGCCGGCATCGGCCCGCGCGGCGACGAACTCGGGCGTGAACGTCGCGATCACGCTGTCGACCTGCGCGCTGGCACTGGCGGGTTCGTAGTCCAGCTGGTCCCGGCGGAGGCGATTGCCTTTCGCGTAGTGGTCGAACGATGGCGCCGCCTCGCCGCGATCCTCCAGCGCCTTGCCGAGCGCGAAGTGCAGGTGGAGGCGATCGTCCTCGGGCAGCGACTTGCCGCTGAGCGCGGCTTCCATGACCGCGACGTCGTCGTCCTCGAAGCGCCATGTCTTGAGGTTGGCAAGGCTCCACCAGACTTCGCCGAGGCCCGGTTCGATCTCCAGCGCTCGGCGATAGGCGGCGACGCTTTGCGCCTGCTCGCCCAGCGTCTTCAGGATATGCCCGTAGCTCATCCAGAGGCGCGCATGTGCCGGGAAGGTCGCGGTAAGGTCGGCGTAGATGCGCCTCGCTTCCTCGTAGTCTCCTGTCCGCCCGAGCGCCGCCGCGCGCAGGTTGAGATTGCCCGCGTCCGCGCCGCCCGCCGCCAGCACGGCGTCGAGTTCGCCCACCGCGTCGGCGAAGCGGTTCTGCTTGTAGAGCACGATCGCCAAATTAGCCCGCGCTGCGAGGAAGCCGGGCGCCAGTTCCAGGGCGCGTCGCAGCAGGGCCTCGGCGTCGCGGTAGCGCCCGATCCGTCCGGCCAGTTCCGCCATCATGCGGATCGCCGCGACGTCGGTCGGCTGCTCGCGCAGGCGCTGGCGCAGGCCGGCTTCCGCCATCGGGAGGTCGCCCGCGATGAGGGCACGGGCAATCGCTACGAGCTCAGGATCGTGGACCGAGGCGCGGATCGCCTCGTCCTCCGCCAGCACGGCTTCGGTTTCGCGGCCCAGTGCCCGCAACGCACGTCCGAGCAGGCGATACGCGGGCGCGTCGTTCTCGTCGCGCAGGATCGCCTGTCGCAGCATCGGCAGCGCGCGGGCAGGGTCGGCGGCGACGAGCGCGGCCACGGAAGCGGCGGGAAGGGGGCGATTCATGGCCCGTGGTTATGCGCAAGACCCACCTCAACCTCAAGCATACCTGGGACGAGGGGCGGACTTGCCTGTCTTGCGGAAATATGACAGCTTCCCGGCCGGCTTGATCGCCGGGGTCGGGATCGTTAGCGGGCGCCCTCCAAGTGCCGGCCAACACATCCAAGGGTATATCTGTCATGCGCGTAACACCTGTACGCAAAGGACTTTTTCGGACCAATCTGCCGGGCCTGGGCGAATGCGCGCGGGTCGATATGAGCGCGGGCGACGCGGCCCCGTTCCTCGAGCGGGATATGTACGTACTGCTCGGATTCCAGCCCAGTTTCGAGACACTTCCCGAAGAGCGTCCGGACGCCCGGCCCACCTCGCGACCGCTCTGGCCGGGTGTCAACTGAAGCTGCTTTTGCGGCCCGCGGATGGCCGCTCGGTTGCATATTTTGCAGTAAAGTGAAATTGGTGCGCGCAAATTGCTGCGCTTTCGTCTATGGGCGGCCCAATCGGAGCGCCTGCGGGCGACCCTCGCAGCCCTCCCTAAGCTCGCCAAAGCCGCTCAAGCGGCAGGATTGATTTGCCAGTTATGACCTTTTCGCAACTTCCCCAGCCTCTCGCCGAGGCCCTCGCAGCGCATGGCTACGAAACGCTCACGCCGGTGCAGACCGCCGTGTCCGAACCCGAAGCGCGTGGCCGCGACCTCGTCGTTTCGGCGCAGACCGGCTCGGGCAAGACCGTCGCCTTCGGTATCGCCATGGGCGATGAACTGATCGAAGACGGCCGTATTCCCTATTCCGAAGGCCCGCTCGCCCTTGCCATCGCGCCGACGCGCGAACTGGCGCAGCAGGTCAGCCGTGAGCTTGAATGGCTCTACGCCAAGACCGGCGCGCGCATCGTGACCTGCGTGGGCGGCATGGACCCCGTGAAGGAGCGCCGGGCGCTCGAGCGCGGCGCGACCATCGTCGTCGGTACTCCGGGCCGCCTTCGCGACCATCTGGAGCGCGGCAAGCTCAACCTCTCGTCGCTGCGCGCCATCGTCCTCGACGAAGCCGACGAGATGCTCGACATGGGCTTCCGCGAGGACCTCGAGGAAATCCTCGACGCGACCCCGGAAGGCCGCCGCACGCTGCTGTTCTCGGCGACCATGCCGCGCCCGATCGAGGCGCTGGCCCAGCGTTACCAGAAGAATGCGCTGCGCATCTCGACCGTGGGCGATAACCGCGGCCACGGCGACATCTCGTATCAGGCCGTCACCGTCGCCCCGTCCGACATCGAGCGCGCGGTGGTGAACCTGCTGCGCTTCCACGATGCCGAAACCGCGATCCTGTTCTGCGCCACGCGCGACAACGTGAAGCACCTGCACGCCACCCTCGTCGAGCGCGGCTTCTCTGCCGTGGCGCTCTCGGGCGAGCACTCGCAGAACGAGCGCAACAACGCGCTGCAGGCGCTGCGTGACCGCCGCGCCAAGGTCTGTGTCGCCACCGACGTCGCCGCGCGCGGTATCGACCTTCCCACGCTCAGCCTCGTCGTTCACGTCGAGATCCCGCGCGATGCGGAAACGCTGCAGCACCGTTCGGGCCGGACCGGGCGCGCCGGGCGCAAGGGCACCGCCGTGCTCCTGGTGCCTTACCCGCGCCGCCGCCGCGTTGAGATGATGCTGCGCGGCGCGCGCATCGAGGCGGAGTGGGGCGAAGCGCCGACGCTCGAGGCCATTCGTGCGCAGGACCGCGAACGCCTGATGGAAAAGCTGCTCGCGCCCGTCGAGGCCGAGGAGGACGACCGCGAGATCGCCCGCGTGCTGCTTGAAAAGGTCAGCGCCGAGGATATCGCCGCTGCCCTGGTGGTCGCGCACCGCGCCGCCATGCCGCAGCCCGAGGAACTCATCGGCAACACGCCCGAGAGCCGCGAACGCCGTGAGCGTCCCGGTTTCGACGACGTGGTGTGGTTCCGCATGGACGCCGGCCGCCAGCAGAACGCCGAAGCCCGCTGGATCCTGCCGGTGCTGTGCCGCCGCGGTCACGTGACTCGCGACGCCGTCGGCCAGATCCGCATCTCGGCCGACGAGACCCACTTCCAGATCCCGACCGCAATGGCCGACCAGTTTGCGGCTGCCGTCAAGCGCACCGCCAATCCCGATGGCGAATACGAAGCCACCGTCCTCATCGAGCGCTCGACCGAAACCCCGCGCGACGTCGCGAAGCACCGCAGCCGCGACCGTGAAGGCCCGCAGGGACGCGGCCGTCGCCCGCATCCGGGCAATGGCGGCGGTCAGGGCTACTCCGCCCAGCCGCGCGGCGAGGGAGAAGCCCCCTACCGTGCGCGCCCGACCTCGGGTCCGCGTCCGGATCGCCCCGCAGGCGGCAAGCCGTTCCACAAGAAGCCCCGCAAGGGTCGTCCTGACTGATTGATGGGTTCGGGGCGGCTGTGAGGCCGCCCCGCCTTGATACCGTCGCCGGACCTGTGCCGGGATGACGAAGGCGCGGGCGTTCAGCCCGGCAGAAGCGCCAGAACTTCTATCGCCTCTTCACGCCCGTTGAAGTCGACGAACTCGCCGGCTTCGGAGCCCAGCAGCGCGCGGGCCAGCGGTGCGGAGAACGCAAGGCGGCCCTTGGCGGGCTCCGCCTCGTCGTGGCCGACGATGGAAACCTCGCGCTCCTTGCCCTCCAGCGCGAAGCGCACCCGGCTCCCGAACATGACCTTGTCGCCCGAAGGCTCGGGCTGCACCTCGGCGGTGGAGAGCCGCGTCTGCCAGTAGCGCAGGTCGCGCGTGGCCGACTTCAGCGCGGTGTCATCGGTCAGCGCCTTGATCGTGCCCTCCAACTCGCCGATCCGCTGCCGGATCAGTTCCAACCCCGCCTGCGTGACGAGGTTCGGCCCCGGCGGGAGCGGCAGTTCGAACTTGGGCTCGAGATGTTCGTCGTCGCCTTCCCGGCGGAAGGCGACGCTCACTTGCCCCGGCCCATCAGGGTTTCGAGGACCTCGTTGACTTCGAGCCAGCTTTCCTCGGCCAGCGCCATCTCGGCCGTGACGGCGGCGTGGCGCTTGCCGAGTTCGCCGATGTTGACGCCCGTGGCAGTCCCGGGGCTGGCGAGGGCGGCGTCGATGTCGTCGAGCTGCACCTGCAGGCGTTTCATGCGCGTCTCGGCCTCGGTGACCTTCTTGCGCAGGGCCTTCAGTTCCTCGCGCGCGACGGCGCCGGACTTCTTGACCGGAGCGTCGGACTTGGCGCCGGTGCTGTCGGCCTTGGGCTGGTTGCGACCAAGCACGAAGTCGACGTAGTCCTCCATGGACCCGTCGTAGTTCTCCGCCAGTCCGCCATCGACGAGGACGAGCCGGTCGGCGACCAGTTCGACCATGTGGCGGTCGTGGCTGACGAGGATCACCGCGCCCTCGAAGGCATTGAGCGCCTGCACCAGCGCCTCGCGCGCATCGACGTCGAGGTGGTTGGTCGGCTCGTCGAGGATGAGCATGTGCGGCGCGTCGCGCGTCACCAGCGCCAGCGCCAGTCGCGCGCGCTCGCCGCCGGACAGGGTGCCGGTTTCGGAGGTTGCGCGGTTGCCCGAGAAACCGAAGCGTCCGAGCTGCCCGCGCACGGCGAGCGGCGGCTTGCCCTCCATCGCGCGCGTCATCAGTTCGAGCGGCGTGGAGTTCGAAGGCAGTTCCTCGACCTGGTACTGCGTGAAGTAGCCGATGCGGATCTTGGGCGAGAAGGTGAGGGAGCCTTCCATCGGGTCGAGCTGGCGGGCGAGCAGGCGCGCCAGCGTGGTCTTGCCGTTGCCGTTGCGGCCCAGCAGGGCGATGCGGTCCTCGGGGTCGATGCGCAGGTTGAGGCGGCGCAGGATCGGCTTCTCCGCCTCGTAGCCCACGGCCGCGAGGTCGAGCGTGACGAGCGGCGGGCGCAGTTCGTTCGGGCTCGGGAAGTCGAAGCTGAGCGAGGGATCTTCCGCCATCGCCGCGATCGGCTGCATCTTGGCCAGCATCTTGGCGCGCGACTGCGCCTGCTTCGCAGTGGAGGCGCGGGCGGAGTTCCGAGCGACGTATTCGGACAGCTTCTTGCGCTGGGCGTCCTGGCTGGCCCGCGCGGCCTCGGCCTGTGCGGCGCGTTCGGCGCGCAGGCGCTCGAAGCTGTCGTAATCGCCGGGGTAGAGCGTCAGCTTGCCCCGCTGGAGGTGCAGGATGTGGTCGACCACGGTATTGAGCAGGTCGCGCTCGTGGCTGATGACCAGCAGCGTCTTGGGATAGCTCTTGAGGAAGTTCTCCAGCCACAGCGTCGCTTCGAGGTCGAGGTGGTTCGAAGGCTCGTCGAGCAGCATGACGTCGGGCTCGGAGAACAGCAGCGAGGCCAGCGCGACGCGCATCTTCCAGCCGCCGGAATAGCTGTCGAGCGGACGGCCCTGCATCTCCTCGTCAAAGCCGAGGCCGACGAGGATGCGCGCGGCGCGGGCAGGGGCGGTATAGGCGTCAATCGCGATCAGGCGCTCGTGCACGTCGCCGAGGCGGTTGGCGTCCGTGCAGGTTTCCGCCTCGGCGAGCAGGGCGGTGCGTTCGGTGTCTGCCTCGACCACCGCGTCGAACGGCGTCCTGGTGCCGCTGGGCGCTTCCTGTGCGATGTAGCCGAGGCGCGAGCGGCGCGGCATTTCCACCGAGCCGCCGTCGGGATCGAGTTCGCCGATGATTGTCTTCACCAGCGTCGACTTGCCCGCGCCGTTGCGGCCGATCAGGCCGATCTTGCCGTTCTGCGGGAGCGTGGCGCTGGCGCCGTCGATGATGGTTCGGCCGCCGAGGCGCACGGTGATGTCACGGATGGTCAACATGGCGCCGCGCCTAGCAGCAAGTGCAGCAAATCGGAACCGCGATGCGACGGCAAAAAGCGTAGCCGAGTGAACACTTGACGGTTGCGGAAACTTATCAACACCTAACGGCAGGCTCCCGGGCCAGGCAGAAAGCCTCCGACTGTCGCAAATGGCCGGAATCCGTTAGCAATTTTTCTTGTAACGGCGAATCACCTGTGATTCTATGAGGCCATGCGGACCGTGCGACAGGAAGCCAACATTGCCAGGGATCGTCTCGTGCAGGGCCTTGCCCTCGCCGTGCTCCTGCTGATGGGTCTTTACTGCGTCGCCGGACCCAGTGGCCTGCTCGCCTGGGGTGAGAACCAGCACCTCCTCGAGGAGCGCCGCGCCAAGCTCGTCGAACTGCAGGCGCAGCGTGACCGGCTCAAGAACCGCGTCGCCCTGCTCGACCAGCGCAAGATGGACCCGGACCTCGCGGGTGAACTGGTGCGCAGCCGCCTCAACGTCGCACGTCCCGACGAGATGGTGATGCAACTCCACTGACGTCTCGCGCGTTCTCTCGTTGGAGAGATGGTACGATGCCGTTTTTTGCAAACCTCGTTGCAAAAAAGGCCACGTTCAGAGGCTGAAAACGAGCCTCGGCGCTTTCGCTTTTCAAGCGGCGTTCCTATACCGCCCTCCATAACGATCGCACCAACGATGGGGGAGCACACGTTGCCCAAAGCCAAGACTGACGCCCCGGTAGCCGAGAACACCGACGCCGCCATCGACGAGGCGGACTTCGCCCTTCGCAGCCTCCAGCAGGCTCTCGATGCCGACCGCCGCTATGTGCCCAGCAAGGAGGAACTCCTCCACCTTTACGAGCAGATGCTGCTCATCCGCCGCTTCGAAGAGAAGGCGGGCCAGCTTTACGGTCTCGGCCTGATCGGCGGTTTCTGCCACCTCTACATCGGCCAGGAAGCAGTCGCCGTGGGCCTGCAGTCCGCGCTCGACAATTCCAAGGACTCGGTCATCACCGGGTACCGCGACCACGGTCACATGCTGGCCTACGGCATCGATCCCAAGCTCATCATGGCGGAGCTGACAGGGCGTGAGGCCGGCATCTCGAAGGGCAAGGGCGGCTCGATGCACATGTTCTCCGTGGAGCACCGCTTCTACGGCGGCCACGGCATCGTCGGCGCGCAGGTCTCGCTCGGCGCCGGCCTCGCCTTCGCCCACAAGTACCGCGAGGACGGCGGCGTCGCGATGGCCTACTTCGGCGACGGCGCGGCCAACCAGGGCCAGGTCTACGAGAGCTTCAACATGGCAGCGCTGTGGAAGCTGCCGATCATCTTCGTGATCGAGAACAACGGCTATGCCATGGGCACCGCGGTCAAGCGCGGTTCGGCCGAGACGCACTTCCACCGCCGCGGCACCGCGTTCCGCATCCCCGGCATGTCGGTCGACGGCATGGACGTCCTTGAGGTCCGCAAGGCCGCCGAAGTCGCGCTCGAATACGTGCGCGGCGGCAATGGCCCGGTGCTCATGGAACTGAACACCTACCGTTATCGCGGCCACTCGATGTCCGACCCTGCGAAGTACCGCAGCCGCGAGGAAGTCCAGGGCGTGCGCGAAAAGCGCGATCCCATCGACCACGCCAAGACCGAACTGATGGGCATGGGCGTGACCGAGGAAAGCCTCAAGGAAATCGACAAGCGCGTCCGCGCGCAGGTGGCGCAGTCGGCCGACTTCGCCGAGAACTCGCCGGAACCCTCGGCGCCCGAACTGTATACCGACGTACTGGTGGAGAGCTACTGAGATGGCGATCGAACTGAAGATGCCCGCTCTCTCGCCGACGATGGAAGAGGGCAAGTTGGCCAAGTGGCTGGTCAAGGAAGGCGATGAAGTCTCCTCCGGCGACATCCTGGCCGAGATCGAGACCGACAAGGCGACGATGGAGTTCGAATCCATCGACGAAGGCGTGGTCGGCAAGATCCTCGTAGCCGAAGGCACCGAAGGCGTGAAGGTCGGCACCGTGATTGCCACGCTCACCGGCGAAGGCGAGGATGCTTCGGCTGCCGAGGCACCGGCTGCCAAGGCAGAGGAGCCCGCCGAAAAGACCGTGGCCGAAGAACCCCAGCAGGGCGAAAAGCCCGCCGAGGACAAGAAGCCTGCCGAGAGCGGCACCGCCAATCTCGCCAGCGAGATCAAGACCGCGCGCGATCCCGAACTGCCCCACGGCACCAACATGAAGACCTCGACCGTCCGCGACGCCCTTCGCGACGCCATGGCCGAGGAAATGCGCCGCGATCCGCGCGTCTTCGTGATGGGCGAGGAAGTCGCCGAATACCAGGGCGCCTACAAGGTAACCCAGGGCCTGCTCGAGGAATTCGGCCCCACCCGCGTCATCGACACCCCGATCACCGAGTACGGCTTCGCCGGCATCGGCACCGGCGCAGCGATGGGCGGCCTGCGTCCGGTCATCGAGTTCATGACGTTCAACTTCGCCATGCAGGCGATCGACCACATCATCAACTCGGCCGCCAAGACCAATTACATGTCCGGCGGCCAGATGCGCTGCCCGATCGTGTTCCGCGGTCCCAACGGCGCCGCCTCGCGCGTCGGCGCGCAGCACTCGCAGAACTACGGCCCCTGGTACGCCAACGTGCCCGGCCTGGTGGTCATCGCGCCTTATGACGCGTCGGACGCCAAGGGCCTGCTCAAGGCCGCCATCCGCAGCGATGATCCGGTCGTGTTCCTCGAGAACGAGCTGGTCTACGGCCGCAACTTCGAGCTGCCAGAGCTTGACGACCACGTCCTGCCGATCGGCAAGGCGCGGATCATGCGCGAAGGCAAGGACGTGACGATCGTGTCCTACTCGATCGGCGTCGGCCTCGCGCTCGAAGCCGCCGAGACGCTGGCCGCCGAGGGCATCGACGCCGAAGTCATCGACCTGCGCACCCTGCGCCCGCTCGACAAGGAAACGGTTCTGGCGAGCCTCGCCAAGACCAACCGCCTCGTCGTCGCGGAAGAGGGCTTCCCGGTCTGCTCGATCGCGTCGGAAATCTCGGCGATCTGCATGGAGGAAGGCTTCGACAACCTCGACGCCCCGGTCGTGCGCGTCTGCAACGAGGACGTGCCGCTGCCTTACGCCGCCAACCTCGAGAAGCTCGCCCTGATCGACGCCAAGCGCGTGGTCGAGGCGGTCAAGAAGGTCACCTACCGCTGATCTGGATGCGCGGGGCGCGGCTCAGTGGCCGCACCCGCGACTTGATACTCCGGCTCAATACCAAAACCTCGTCATTCCCGCGAAGGCGGGAACCCATCTGATGACCCGCCGCATTGGACCGGCATCAGTTGGGTCCCTGCTTTCGCGGGGATGACGAGGTTTTGTTGTGCCTGGTGAATGCGGCTGACCTTCTGAGTCCCGCTTGCATGGGACCCGCACTGCTTTAGGGAGGCCGGGTGACCACTCCACCCGCCCCCGAACCCACCCCCGCTTCGAACGAAGACATCCTCGTCCAGTCGCTGCCCACGGTATCGCGGCTCGCGCTGGCCTATGCGCCCAGGTCCGCACGCGTGCAGACGCTGGCGCTGCTGGCGCTCGACACGCGCCTTGCCGGACTCCTCCGCAATTCGCGCGAGCCGATGCTGGCTCAGCTGCGCCTATCATGGTGGCGCGAGTCGCTCTCCCAGCCCGCCGACAAATGGCCCGAGGGCGAACCGCTGCTGGCGCTGCTGCGCACTTGGGACGGGCACCACGGCGGCCTCGTCAGTCTCGTCAACGGCTGGGAAGCGCTCACCGGCCCAGCGCCGCTGCCCGCTTCGGCGCTGGAGGCGATGGCCCAGGGCCGCGCCGCGTCTTTCGCCACGCTGGCGCAGGCGCTCGGCTGCAACCGCGAACTCGCCGCCGTGCAGCGCCTCGCTCGTTCATGGGCGCTGGCCGACCTCGCCATGCGCCTCGGCCATGAGAGCGAGCGCGACGCCGCCCGTACGCTGGCGCTGACCGACCGGGCGAGGGGCGTGCGCCTTTCGCGCCGGCTGCGCCCACTGATGGTGCTTCACGGCCTCGCCGATCGCCGCTTGGACAAGGGCGAGGAAGCGGCCACCTCGCCCGCGGCGGTGCTCAAGGCGATGCGGCTCGGATTGCTGGGCTTCTGATTTCAGGCCCGATGACAGGGATGTAATTTCCGCTCAGGGGCATGGGCGCTCTAGGTTGCGGGCCTGATGAAAGGCCTCGCAATGAATCGCTTCCTGCTCGGCGGCTTCGCCGTGTTCGTCATGATGGGCATCGGCCTGTTCTGGTGGCAGGGACGCGCGGCAGTCGAAGCCGGTGCCCCGCCGCCCGAAGCGATATCCACAGCGCTGGCTGCCCTGCCGAGCGCCGACCCGGGCGATCTCAACGGGCCCGAACTTCCCGAAGCCACGCAGCTCACGCGCGAGGAACGCCGCTTCTTCCGCTACGACCGCGACCGGGACCATCGCATCTCGCGCAGTGAAATGCTCTCGACCCGCGCCGACGGCTTTCGCGCGCTCGACAAGGATCACAACAATCTGCTGACGTTCGAGGAATGGGCCGTCGCCACCGTCGACAAGTTCGGCCAGGCCGACGCCGACCACGACCAGTACCTCACCCCGGCGGAGTTCCGCAGCACTGCCCCGCCGCCCAAGCCAAGGGCGAAGTGCAAGTGCTGAGGCGGATCACGCCGGCATCAGGCTTCCCAGCCAGGGCGTGATCTCTTCCTTGGCGCGTGAGGTGTAGGCTTCCTTGCGCGACTTCTTCTTCACGTCGTGGAGCGGGGGAAACAGGCCGAAGTTGACGTTCATCGGCTGATAGCTCTCCGCCTCTGCGTCGCCGGTGATGTGCGAGAGCAGGGCGCCCAGCGCGGTGGTGCGCGGCGGCGCCTGCCATTCACGCCCGGTCAGTTCCGCAGCGGTCATCAGGCCCGCGAGCAGGCCGATAGCAGCGCTTTCGACATAGCCTTCGCAGCCGGTGATCTGCCCGGCGAAGCGAACATGCCGCGCGGTCTTGAGGCGCAGGTTGCGGTCCAGCAGCACCGGCGAATTGAGGAAGGTGTTGCGGTGCAGGCCCCCCAGCCGCGCGAACTCCGCGCCTTCGAGGCCCGGGATAGTGCGGAACAGCTTCACCTGTTCGGCATGCTTGAGCTTGGTCTGGAAGCCGACCATGTTCCACAAGGTGCCCAGCTTGTTGTCTTGGCGCAGCTGCACCACCGCATAGGCCCAGCGTCCGTTCGGATGTTCGGGCGTCGCCCAGTGCGGGTTGTCGAGCCCGACCGGCTTCATCGGCCCGAAGCGCAGGGTATCGACGCCGCGTTCGGCCATGACCTCGATCGGCATGCAGCCGTCGAAGTAGGGGGTGTTCTCCTCCCACTCCTTAAACGAGGTCTTCTCGCCCGCGATGAGGCCGGCGTGAAAGGCGAGGTACTGCTCGCGGTTCATCGGGCAGTTGATGTAGTCCTTGGTCTCGCCCTTATCCCAACGCGAGGCCATCCAGCACACGTCCATGTCGATGGACTCGCGGTAGACGATCGGCGCGATGGCATCGAAGAAGGCGAGGCTATCGGCGCCCGTGGCGCGGCCGATCGAGCCGGCCAGCGCCTCGCCCGTCAGCGGCCCGGTGGCGACGATGGTGAGGCCGGCCTCGGGCAGCATGTCGATGCGTTCGCGCACGATGTCGAGACCCGGCAGGGCAGCCAGCCGCGCCTCGACTTCGGCGGAGAACACGTCGCGGTCCACCGCCAGCGCCGAGCCGGCAGGGACCTGCGCCTTGGCGGCGGCGGCCATGATGATCGAATCGCAGGCGCGCATCTCGTGGTGGAGCAGGCCGACCGCGTTCTTCTCGCTGTCGTCCGAGCGGAAGGAGTTGGAGCACACCATCTCCGCCAGCCCGTCGGTCTGGTGGGCGGGAGAGCGCTCGCCGGTCCCGCGCATTTCGGAGAGGCGGACGCGCAGGCCCCGGCGGGCGAGCTGCCACGCGGCCTCGCTGCCGGCAAGGCCGCCGCCGATGATGTGGACGTCGTATGGGGTGGGGTCGGTCATCCTTGCGCGCCTAGCCGGTATGCGCGCCATGGAAAAGGGGCGGCGCATCTGCCATGGCCGGTCGAACTGCCCTGAACGACGAGACGAGACCCATGCCCAAGCGTGCCCTGATCGAACGCCGACCCTGGCTGCTGGCGAGCATGGCCTGCGCCGTGGCCTGGGTTGTGCTGCATAGCGGGACGACGCCGGGCGCCTACCTGCTTGTGCTTAAGGCGGCGCCGCTGCTGCTTCTGGCGGTCTATGCGGTGCTGCGGCATCGGGGCAACGACACCCGTTCGCTGGCGGGAATGCTGGCGCTGGAGGGGCTGGGCTCGGCGCTGCTGGACTATGCGCCGCTGATCGCGCTCAACCTGTTGCTGGTGGGCTATCTCATCGGGCTCGGCCTGTTCCTGCTCCATCGCCGGGCGGTGATGGACAGCGGGCGGCGGGCCTCGGCGCTTGCGCTGACGCTGGGGACACCGCTGCTGTGCTTCTTCGCGGCGGACCGGGCGGGCGTCGGCGTGCCGCTGTTCCTGGGGCTGGCGCTGGGCGGCATGGCCGCGGCGGCGTGGATCAGCACCTTCCCGCGCTCGCGCGTCGGACTGGGCGCGGCGCTGATCGTCGCGGGCAACGTACTGGGCATCGCGGCGATGGGAGCGATCGAGAGCGGCTCGGCGACAGTCGCGGCGCTGGCGGCCTGGCCGCTGTTCTATATCGGCAACCTGGTGCTGGCGACGGGGTGACCGGCGAACTGAGCATGCGCGACGAGTTCGTCTGACGCTGGTTTCCCGCTCCTGACGCCACAAAAAAGCCCCGCCGAAGCGGGGCTTTTCTCTTACTGGTCGAGGAACGAGCGCATCTTGCGCGACCGGCTCGGGTGCTTGAGCTTCCTCAGCGCCTTGGCTTCGATCTGGCGGATACGTTCGCGGGTGACCGAGAACTGCTGGCCGACTTCCTCGAGGGTGTGGTCGGTGTTCATGCCGATGCCGAAGCGCATGCGCAGCACGCGCTCTTCACGCGGGGTAAGCGAGGCGAGGACGCGGGTGACCGTTTCCTTGAGGTTTGCCTGGATCGCCGCATCGACCGGGATGATCGCGTTCTTGTCCTCGATGAAGTCCCCGAGGTGGGAATCCTCCTCGTCGCCGATCGGCGTCTCGAGGGAGATCGGCTCCTTGGCGATCTTCATCACCTTGCGCACCTTTTCGAGCGGCATGCTCAGGCGCTCGGCCATTTCCTCGGGCGTGGGCTCGCGGCCCTGCTCGTGGAGGAACTGGCGGCTCGTGCGGACCAGCTTGTTGATCGTCTCGATCATGTGGACCGGGATGCGGATGGTGCGGGCCTGGTCGGCGATCGAGCGGGTGATCGCCTGACGGATCCACCAGGTGGCGTAAGTCGAGAACTTGTAGCCGCGGCGATACTCGAACTTGTCGACGGCCTTCATCAGGCCGATGTTGCCCTCCTGGATGAGATCCAGGAACTGCAGGCCGCGGTTCGTGTACTTCTTGGCGATGGAGATCACCAGGCGCAGGTTCGCCTCGACCATTTCCTTCTTGGCGATGCGCGCCTCGCGCTCCGCCTTCTGGACCATGTTCACGATGCGGCGGAACTCGGGGAGCGCCATGCCGGTGGCGGCGGCGATGTCGGCGACTTCCGAGCGGATGCGCTCGACCGCGTCGGCCTCGGCCTCGGCGAAGGCAGCCCACTTCTTGTCCTTCTTCGCCATCTCGGGCAGCCACGAATCGTCCAGCTCGCGGCCCACGTAGGTCTCGAGGAAGTCGGTGCGCTTGACCTTGTGACGCTCTGCCAGGCGGAGCATCTGGCCACCCAGCGTGGTGAGGCGGCGGTTGAAGGCATAGAGGTTGTCGACCAGGTATTCGATCTTGGTCGCGTGGAACTTCACCGATTCGACCTGCGCGGTGAGGTCTTCGCGAAGCTGCTGGTACTTCTCTTCCTTGGCGGCCGGGAAGTCGATGCCCAGCGCGAGCGCTTCGAGACGCTCGTTCTGGAGCTTCTCGAACGCCTGGAACAGCTCGGTGATGAGGAGGAACTTCTCGAGCGCCTCGGGCTTCAGCGCGGCTTCCATCTGCGCGAGGCTGAGGGTGTTGTCTTCCTCGTCCTCTTCCTCGGCGCGCTTGGTGACCGGGTTGCCGTCCTCGTCGACCTCGTCGGCGGATTCCTCCTCGACGTCGTCCTCTTCCTTGAAGGAGGGACCGGCGGTCTTTTCGCTGATCTCACCGTCGTCGTCGCCTTCTCCGTCCTCGTTGAGGGCTTCGGGTGCGGGTTCCTTGGACAGCATGGCGTCGAGATCGAGGATCTCGCGCAGCTGCATTTCACCGGCGTTGAGCGCTTCGGACCACTGGATGATGGCGTGGAAGGTGATCGGGCTCTCGCACAGGCCCAGGATCATCATGTCGCGGCCGGCTTCGATCCGCTTGGCGATGGCGATTTCGCCCTCGCGGCTGAGCAGCTCGACCGCGCCCATCTCGCGCAGGTACATGCGCACCGGATCGTCGGTACGCTCGATGGTTTCCTTCTTCTTCGCGGCGTCGACCATGACTCGCGGGGAAACATCGTCGCCCTCGGCGTCGGCGTCGTCCGCCTCGCGGTCGTCGTCCTGCTCCTTATCGGCGTCCTCGTCGCTCTCGACGATGTTGACGCCCATCTCGGAGATGGCCGCCATGATGTCCTCGATCTGCTCGGACGACATCTGGTCCTGCGGAAGGGCCTCGTTGAGCTCGTCATAGGTGATCACCCCGCGACGCTTGGCGCGGGCGATCAGCTTCTTGATCGATCCCTCGTTGAGGTCGATCAGCGGCGCATCGGTGCCGTCGTTGGTGTCGCCGGTGTTGTCGTTCTTGCTCATTCTTCCGCCGTTATCCCGTGTGCCTTCGTATAATTATAATTCACGAAGACGCATGTCTGGTCGCCATTTGCCTGAGGCGACTGTCAAATTCCAGCTTTCTCTCGCGCAGCCGCTGCTGCTCCGCGAAAGTTTCGTCGGTGAACTCCCGTTCGTGACGTTCGGTGGCCGTTTTCAGGGCCGCTTCAAGCACGGGTCGCTCTATCAAAAGCTGGATGGCCTGCGTCAGTTCCTCGGCCGATTTTTCCGGGTCTCCATCCGCCCCGAGGAAGCCGAAGGGGAAGTCGGAATATTCGGAAGAACGAGGAGGTTCCGCACCGTTTGCTCGTAATATGGTCTCAAGTCGCACGCTTTCAAGCGTGCCGCTTGCATGGCAGCAATCGATCAGCAATGCGAACCGGGGATCGAGGCCCGGCGTGCGGGCCAGTGCCTCCGCATGGCGGACCAGCAGGGCGGGCCATCGTATCAGCCCGGCGATGACCGCGGCGGACAGGCCGTCGCGCGTGCCGCCCGGCGAATAGCGCGCGTTCAGGCGGCTCAGCGATTCGGGCGTCGAGGGGGCAGGGGTGGGCTTGCCGTTCCACTTACCGCGCGGACCTGCGCCCTGCCGTACTTGCTGGAAGCCGCCGCCCGCGTTCGGTTGCCAGCGGCTCTCGCGCTTGGGGAAGGCGAACTCGGAATAGCGGTCCTGCAGCTCGCGGCGGTAGAGGCTGGCGATGTCGGGGTTCTGGATCGTCTCGACGTGCGCCATGAGCCGCGCCTTGAGGCCGGCCTTGTCCTCGGGGGTGCTGAGGGGCACGGCGTCGCGCTCGGCCTCCCACAGCACCTCCACGAGGCTTTTCGGCTCGGATAGCAATGCTTCCATGGCGCGCGCGCCCTTGGCCTTGATGAGGTCGTCGGGGTCGAGGCCCTCAGGCAGGCGCACGATGCGCAGGGAATGGGCGGGGCGCAGCAGCGGCAGGGCGCGGGTGATCGCGCGCATCGCCGCGCGCTGGCCGGCCTTGTCGCCGTCGAAGCACAGGATCGGCGTCTCGACATGGCGCCAGAGCATCTCGATCTGGTGCTCGGTCAGGGCCGTGCCGAGCGGAGCAACGCACTCGGCGATGCCGGCGGCGGCCATCGCGACGACGTCCATGTAGCCCTCGACCACCACCATCCGCCCCGACTGGCGCGCGGCGGGCGCGGCGCGGTGCAGGTTGTAGAGCGTGCGGCCCTTGTCGAAGAGCGGCGTATCCGGCGAGTTCAGGTACTTCGGCGCATCCGTCTTGTCCTTGGCGAGTATACGTCCGCCGAAAGCTATGACCCGGCCGCGCGCATCCTCGATCGGGAGCATCAGGCGGCCCCGGAACCGGTCGTAGGGATCGCGCCCGTCGACTTCGATGCGCAGGCCCGCCTCGATCAGCATAGCCTCGGGGAAGCGGGAGAGGGCCTGTTTGAGCGACTGCCGGCCCTCGGGCGCATAGCCGAAGCCGAAGCGCTGGACCGTGTGCGCGTCGAAGCCGCGCGTGCCGAGGTAGGTGCGGCCAACGTCACCCTCGGGAACGCTTAGGTTCGCCTTGAACCATTCCTGCGCGGCGGCCATCACGTCATGAAGGGAATCGCGCTTTTCCGCGGCCTTGGCGGCCTGCGGATCGGGCGCGGGCACGTCCAGCCCGGCCTCGGCGGCCAGTTCCTTGACCGCATCCATGAAGGCGAGGCCCTGGTGGTCCGTCATCCACCGTATCGCGTCGCCGTGCGCCCCGCATCCGAAGCAGTGGTAGAAACCCTTCTCGTCGTTGACGTAGAAGCTGGGGGAATTCTCGTTGTGGAACGGGCAGCAGGCCCGATGCTCCCGCCCCGCCTTCTGCAGGCGCACCGAGCGACCGACCACGGCGGAGAGGGTCGTGCGCGAGCGGAGCTGGTCGAGCCATTGGGGGGTCAGCATCAGATGGCCCGCCCGCGCGAACGCGCCGGGCCCCATAAACTCCCCTCCCGCCTGCGGGAGGGGCTGGGGGAGGGCATGTCCGCCAGTATGTCTGCGATACGCGCCAGGACGCCCTCGATATTATCAAGCACGTCTGAATTCCAGAAGCGGATCACCGTATAACCCTGTTCATTGAGAAACCGCGTACGTCGCCGGTCGTAGTCTGTCGCCGAGGCATGTTGGCCGCCATCCAGTTCGATGACCAGCCGATGTTCGCGCGACACGAAGTCACAGATGAACGGGCCGACGGGAAACTGGCGGTTGAAGCGGACTTCGCGAAGCTGGCGGGCTCGGATGTGCTGCCAGAGTTGCCGCTCGGCCGGTGTCGCATCGCGGCGTAGTTGCCGTGAGCGAGCGGTGGGGCGGGAGTAGCCGTTGTCAGTCGTATCTTCCAACAGGCCCTCCCCCGGCCCCTCCCGCAGGCGGGAGGGGAGTCTGTCGAATGCCGGCCCTTGCGGGCGGCATGGTTAGTTTAGCGCCGCCTTCACCCAACCGCTCGCCTTGCCCATGTCGAGCTCGCTGCCGTGGCGGGCCTTCAGCTCCGCGATGACCTTGCCCATGTCCTTCATGCCCGCAGCGCCAACCTCGGCCTTGATAGTCTCGATGATCGCCTTGGTTTCCTCCTCGGAGAGCTGGGCGGGGAGGAACTCCTCGATCACCACCAGCTCGGCCTGTTCCTCGGCGGCCTTCTCGGGGCGGCCGCCCTGTTCGAACAGCTGGATCGATTCGCGGCGCTGCTTCACCATCTTCTGCAGAACGTCGATCACGAGCGCATCGTCGTCGGGTGCGACGGCGGCGGTGCGCAGTTCGATGTCGCGGTCCTTGATCTTGGCGAGGATGAGGCGAACGGCGGCCAGGCGCTGCTTTTCCCCGGCCTTCATCGCGGAGATCTGGGCGGCCTTGATCGAATCACGAAGCATTATCTCTATGGTATCCTGACAGAGGTTGAGGTCGCTCGCTGGAGCAAATGCATCTGCAAAACTAGCAGGGCGCTGCCCATTTTGCACCTCCGCGCCTTGACGCGGTGGACAACCCTCTCTAGCGGCAGCTTCTTAGCACACAACGTCAGAAAACGCCTGCAACGGAGCGACCCATCATGGCCGACGCCGCATCTTCGCTTGCGCCCAAACCTGAAGGGGCGACCGCCGTGCTCGTCCTCAGCGACGGGCACGTAGTCTGGGGCCGTGGCTTCGGCCATGTCGGTGAATCCGTGGGAGAAGTCTGCTTCAACACGTCGATGACCGGCTACCAGGAAGTCATGACCGACCCGTCCTACGCGGGCCAGATCGTCACTTTCACTTTCCCGCACATCGGCAACGTCGGCGTTAACGAGGAAGATCTCGAGTCGAAGGTCGATGGTGCCGTCGGCTGCGTGGTCCGCGAGGACGTGACGCTGGCCTCCAGCTTCCGTTCGGCCGGTGAGTTCGGTCAATGGCTGGCGGACAAGGGCAAGGTCGGAATCTCGGGCGTAGACACCCGCGCGCTGACCCGCCGCATCCGCATGGCCGGCGCCCCCAACGCCGTCATCGCCCACGATCCCGACGGCAACTTCGACATTCCCGCGCTCATCAAGCGGGCGCAGGACTGGCCGGGCCTCGAAGGCATGGACCTCGCCAAGATCGTCAGCCGCGAGATCCAGGAGGGCTGGGAAGGCTCGACCTGGACGCTGGGCACCGGATACGGCCGCTCCCCGCGCGACGAGCGCCCGCACGTCGTCGCCATCGACTACGGCGCCAAGGACAACATTTTCCGCAACCTCGTGAAGGCGGGCGCGCGGGTCACCGTGGTTCCGGCCGAAGCGACGCTGGAAACCATCCTAGCGCTCGAGCCTGCCGGAGTGTTCCTGTCGAACGGCCCGGGCGACCCGGCCGCGACCGGCAAGTACGCGGTGCCGGTGATCCAAGCGCTGATGGAGCGCGACGTGCCGGTCTTCGGCATCTGCCTCGGCCACCAGATGCTCGGCCTTGCCGCGGGTGCGACCACCAGCAAGATGCACCAGGGCCACCGCGGCGCCAATCATCCGGTCAAGCGCCTCGGCGACGGGGTGGTCGAGATCACCTCGATGAACCACGGTTTCGCGGTCGACAACAAGACGCTCCCCGACACCATCGAGGAAACCCACGTCTCGCTGTTCGACGGCTCGAACTGCGGCATCGCGATCAAGGGCAAGCGCGCCTTCGGCGTCCAGTACCACCCCGAGGCGAGCCCCGGCCCGCAGGACAGCTTCTACCTGTTCGACAAGTTCGTGGGGATGCTGGGTTGATGGCGGCCCGCGTCATGGCTCCTGAAGCGGCATCCGTGCCGTCCCCCGCATCGGCGATCATTGCCGATGCGGTCCATGGAGCTTTCGACCCGGCCACCCGGATTGCCTATGCACTCGGGCACCTGACAACCGCAAAGGTGCCTGAACAATGACCGACCTGATCGACCACATGCTCGCCTACTACATCGCCGGCCCGGCCTCCGACCTCTCGGTCGCGCCGCGCTTCTACCCTTACGGCGAGTTGCAGCTCATCTTCGACGACAAGGTTTCCGTGGCCGTGCGCAAGTTCGGCATGAAGGTGCGCAAGCACTCCAAGGAAGCCGGCAAGGCCTTCATCGACCTGATGATCGAGAAGGGTGCCTGGTCGACCAAGGAAGGCGAGTACGGCGGCTCGATGCACCAGTTCCAGGCGGACCGCTTCCGCGAAGTGATCCGCGAGGAACAGAAGACCAACCCGATAATCGTACAAGCCAACACGCAAGGACCAGAGTACTGGGACAAGGCGTTCGGCAATCTGGTGGCCTAGGCCGCCGGACCGATCTAAAAAGACTTACAGGATACCCCAGGACAGCCCATGCCCAAGCGTACCGACATCTCCTCCATCCTCGTCATCGGCGCCGGCCCGATCATCATCGGCCAGGCCTGCGAATTCGACTATTCGGGGACGCAGGCGATCAAGGCGCTGAAGGAGGAAGGCTACCGCGTCGTCCTGGTGAACTCCAACCCGGCGACGATCATGACCGATCCGGACATGGCCGATGCCACGTATGTCGAGCCGATCACGCCGGAGATCGTCGCCCGCATCATCGAGAAGGAGCGCCCCGATGCGGTGCTCCCGACGATGGGCGGGCAGACGGCGCTGAACTGCGCGCTGGCGCTGTTCAACGACGGCACTCTGGAAAAGTACGGCGTCCAGATGATCGGCGCCGATGCCGACGCCATCGACAAGGCCGAGGATCGCCAGCGCTTCCGCGACGCGATGGACAAGATCGGCCTCGCGTCGGCGCGTTCGGGCGTCGCCCATACGCTAGATGAGGCGTTCGCGGTGCTGGAGCGTACCGGCCTGCCTTCGATCATCCGTCCCAGCTTCACGATGGGCGGCACCGGCGGCGGCATCGCCTACAACAAGGCCGAGTTCGAGGCGATCGTCCGCTCGGGCCTCGACGCTTCCCCGACCACCGAGGTCCTCATCGAGGAATCGCTGCTCGGCTGGAAGGAGTATGAAATGGAAGTCGTGCGCGACCGCCACGACAACTGCATCATCATCTGTTCGATCGAGAACGTCGATCCGATGGGCGTACACACGGGCGACTCGATCACCGTCGCCCCGGCGCTGACGCTGACCGACAAGGAATACCAGATCATGCGCACCGCCTCGATCGAGGTGCTGCGCGAGATCGGCGTCGAGACCGGCGGTTCGAACGTCCAGTTCGCGGTGAACCCCAAGGACGGCCGCCTGATCGTCATCGAGATGAACCCGCGCGTCTCGCGCTCGTCGGCGCTGGCCTCGAAGGCCACCGGTTTCCCGATCGCGCGCGTCGCCGCCAAGCTGGCGGTGGGCTACACGCTCGACGAGATCATGAACGAGATCACCGGCGCCACCCCGGCGGCGTTCGAGCCGACCATCGACTATGTGGTCACCAAGATCCCCCGTTTCGCCTTCGAGAAGTTCAAGGGCGCTAAGAACGACCTGACCACCGCGATGAAGTCGGTGGGCGAAGTCATGGCGATCGGCCGCAACTTCAAGGAATCGATGCAGAAGGCGCTGCGCGGCCTGGAGACCGGGCTCGACGGTTTCAACCGCGTGCCCGCGCTTGAAGGGGCAGGGCGCGACGTCATCACCGCGGCGCTCTCCAAGGCGACGCCGGAGCGTATCCTCCATGCGGCGCAGGCTTTCCGCGAAGGCTTCACCGTGGAGGAAATCCACGCGATCACTCACTACGACAAGTGGTTCCTGCGGCACATCGAAGAGATCATCGCCGAAGAAGCGAAGGTCCTGCAGCACGGCCTGCCGATCGACGCCCAGGGCCTGCGCCGCCTCAAGGCGATGGGCTTCTCCGACAAGCGCCTCGCCACGCTGGCGGTGCGTTCGGTCGGTGTCGCGGGCGGCCTGGGCGAGACCCAGGCAAAGCGCTCGGGCCTGCTGCACGATGCGCTGCGCGCCATGGCCGGCGCCACCAGCGAGAAGGAAGTGCGCGCACTTCGCCGCAAGCTCGGCGTGTTCCCGGTGTTCAAGCGCATCGACAGCTGCGCCGCCGAGTTCGAGGCTATCACGCCGTACATGTATTCGACCTACGAGGCCCCGTTCTTCGGTGAGCCCGAGGACGAGGCCATGCCGTCCGATCGCCGCAAGATCGTGATCCTCGGCGGCGGTCCCAACCGCATCGGCCAGGGCATCGAGTTCGACTACTGCTGCGTCCACGCCTGCTTCGCGCTTTCCGAGGCCGGCTACGAGACGATCATGGTCAACTGCAACCCCGAGACAGTCTCGACCGACTACGACACGTCGGACCGCCTCTACTTCGAGCCGCTGACGGCCGAGGACGTGCTGGAAATCCTGCGCGTCGAGCAGTCGAAGGGTGAACTCGTCGGCGTCATCGTCCAGTTCGGCGGGCAGACCCCGCTCAAGCTGGCGCAGGCGCTGGAAGACGAGGGCATCCCGATCCTCGGCACCTCGCCCGACGCGATCGACCTTGCCGAAGACCGCGAGCGTTTCTCGGCACTCGTCGACAAGCTCGGCCTGCGGCAGCCCGCCAACGGCATCGCCCGCAGCCGCGACGAGGCCGTCGCCGTCGCCAACCGCATCGGCTACCCGGTGCTGATGCGCCCTAGCTACGTGCTGGGCGGCCGCGCGATGGAGATCGTGGACAGCGAGCAGCAGCTCGACGACTACATCACCACCGCCGTGCAGGTCTCTGGCGACAGCCCGGTCCTGATCGACCAGTACCTGCGCGATGCGATCGAGTGCGACGTCGATGCGCTCTGCGACGGCGAGCAGGTCGTCGTCGCCGGCGTCATGCAGCACATCGAGGAAGCAGGCATCCACTCGGGCGACAGCGCCTGCAGCCTGCCGCCCTACAGCCTCTCGCCCGAAATCATCGCCGAGATGGAACGCCAGGCCGAAGCGCTCGCATTCGGTCTCAGCGTGCGCGGCCTGATGAACATCCAGTTCGCGGTGAAGGACGGCGAGGTCTACCTCATCGAGGTCAACCCGCGCGCGTCGCGCACGGTGCCTTTCGTGGCCAAGGCGCTCGGCCAGCCGGTCGCCAAGATCGCCAGCCGCGTCATGGCGGGCGAGATGCTTTCGACGTTCCCCCCGTTCAAGCGCGAGCTGGATTACGTCGCGGTCAAGGAAGCGGTCTTCCCCTTCGCGCGCTTCCCCGGCGTCGATCCGGTGCTCAGTCCCGAGATGAAGTCCACCGGCGAAGTCATGGGGATCGATGCAGATTTCCCGACAGCGTTCGCCAAGGCCCAGCTCGGCGCGGGCATGAAGCTGCCGACCGAGGGCACTGTCTTCGTCTCGGTCAAGAACAGCGACAAGCCGATGATCCTGCCCGCGATCCGCACGCTGATCGAACAGGGATTCCGCGTGATCGCCACCTCGGGCACGCAGAAGTACCTCGCCGACGCCGGCCTGCCGGTGGAACTGGTGAACAAGGTCGCCGAAGGCCGCCCGCACATCGTCGACAAGATCGTCGACGGCGAGATCGCGCTGATCTTCAACACCACCGAAGGCTGGCAGAGCCTCAAGGACTCGACGTCGATCCGCGCTTCGGCGCTGACCGGGAAAGTCTCGATCTTCACCACCGCCGCCGCCAGCGTGGCCGCCAGTGAAGCGATTGCGACGATTCGTGGCAGCCAACTTGAAGTGCGTTCGTTGCAAGACTACTATAGCTGAAATCGATCTCGCCTCCCCACATCGCTGCAGATCGGCCCTGACCCAACCGGCTAAAAGCCCGCGGGTCGGGACAGGAGACTAGTCTCAGGTCAGGTCGATCGAGATGGGGAGGCAGCAGGAGGAAATACGTTAGAATGGCCAGTATCGAAAAGCTGCCGATGCTCGCGGAAGGTTACGAGCGGATGACCGCCGACCTCAAGGCGCTTCGCGATGAGCGCCCGCTGATCGTCGACGCCATCGAGGAAGCGCGCGCCCACGGCGACCTTTCCGAAAATGCCGAGTACCATGCCGCCAAGGAGCGCCAGGGCCAGGTCGAGGCGATGGTCGCCGACCTCGAGGACAAGATCACCCGTGCGCAGATCATCGACCCCGCGACGCTGACGAGCGACAAGATCATCTTCGGCGCGACGATCACGCTCCTCGACGAGGATGAGAAGCCGGTGAAGTACCAGATCGTCGGCCCTTACGAGGCGGACGCCAAGATTGGCCGCATCAGCTACAACTCGCCGCTCGGCAAGGCGCTGATCGGCCGCAAGGTCGAGGAAGAGGTCGAAGTGACCGTGCCATCGGGCGACAAGTTCTACCTCGTCCAGAAGATCGAGTTCATCTGAGCCAGTCTTCCACAGACAACAAAAAAGGCCGGCAGCGATGCCGGCCTTTTTTGTTGTCTGTGCCTGAGAAGCTCAGTCCTCGGTCAGGCCGGGCTCGAGCAGGCGGTGAAGATGGACGATCACGTACTTCATTTCCGCATCGTCGACAGTGCGCTGGGCGTTCGACTTCCAGGCTTCCTGCGCAGAGGCGAAGTCCGGGTAGACGCCGACGAGGTCGAGCGCGCCGAGATCGGTGAATTCCAGGCTGCGCGGGTCCTTGACCCGGCCGCCCATGACGAGGTGAAGCTTCTGCATGGGAGAGGGCCGCTTTCCTGTGTGGGAGAAGCGGCCCCTATAATTTTAGCCAGCTTGCGGGGCAAGTGGGGATCGCCCTTGCGATGCAGACTTTATCCGATGTTGCAACGCATTATAATGCGGGCAACTCAGCGGCGCGATTTGGCCCGCTTCCGAACGTCTTCCGCGAAATGGACGACCTTGTCGGAGCGATCTGCCGCAACATCGCCGAGCCGGTGCGCGGTGTCTGCGGCGGCGTCGCCGATGCGGTGGGCTGCATCTGCGGCGACATCACTGAAACGGCTCGCTCGCTTGGCCGTAGCCTTGCCCAGGGCGGTGGCGGCGGCAACCGCAGCCAGCCCATATTTTTCGAGGCTGTGGACTGCGACATCGCCGGCCTTTTCGGCCTTGTGGGCCAGGACCGAAGCCTGCTTGCGCGCGCCGACGCCGGCGTCATGGGCTTTTTCGCCCGCCTGCTTGCCGAGCACCACGCCGGCCGCGCTCGCCGCTTCCGCCAGCCCGACCGCCTTGCCGAGGAACTTGCGGCTCGTGCGGCGGGGGATCAGCGCGCTCACTGCGACGCCCAGCGCGATGCCTCCGGCAACCGTGATCACCGGGTGGCGCTTGACGAAGGCGATGACCTTGTCCGAGGGGCGCTCATCGACCGCCTTGGCGGGGAGGGTGACGACATTGGTACCGCCAGTGCCCTTGGCGGCGGCCTTGGGCTTGCCGGTGGTGGTGATATCAGTCGGATCGGTCGTGCTCACCGGACGGCTCCTTATTTCGAGCCTGGATCGAAGGTGTCCTTGATCCAGGCGATGAGGGGATTTCTTACCAACCAAAGCACCAGCGCCGCCAAGGTTCCGCCGATCGCGCCGGGATGCTCCTCGACGACGGTGACGGCCTCGTCGAACACCAGCTTGGCCTGTTCGACCGCTTCGTCGGCGATGCGCCCGCCGATCCCGCGTGCGGCTACGTCGGCCTTGAACGCGCTATAATGCCCGTTGAGTCGCGCCCGCGCGGCGTCGCGCGCCACACGATCCGCCATGACTTGGGCTGCCAGCCTGTTCATTGCCCCCTCGATCCTCTCACGTCTTGTTGCCGTTGCCGGCTATCGCCATCATCCGCTTGAGGCGGGCCTTCGCGCTCAGCGCACTGAACACCGCGATCGCAAGAAGGGCGACCGTGACGACGGCCATGGCGCCCCACGGCCCAAGCACCGGGCCGAGCGCGATCACCGTGCCCACCACCAGTGCCATGACCGCGAAGAACACCACGACCAACGCGACCACCAGCAACAGTGCAATGGTCTTGGTCTCGCCACCGACGAACGCCGCGCGTGATTTCTGAAAGGCGAATTCCGCCTGAGCAAGCGTCCTTGCCTCGTCGGCCAGCTGGCGCAGGTCCTGCGCCAGCGAAAGGTCAGTGAACTCCTCGCCCGTGGGGGCGAGGCGTGTGTCGGTTTCCTGCATTGTCGTCGTCACGCGGGGGCGGGGGCCCTCACTTGCCCTTGAACAGGCGAGCGAGGACGAAACCGACGCCGACGGCAATGCCCACGGCCATGCCGGGGCTGTTGCGCACGAATTCGCGCGCATCGTCGCCAAGATCCTCGAGCGACTTCTCGTCGAGCTTGGCAGCCGCATCGTTCAGCGACTTTGATGCCGTGCGGGCATAGTCGCCGTACTTGGCGCCGACCTTCTCGTCGATGAGGGTGGCGTTATCGTCGATCAGCCTGGAGATGCCGACGATCGCCTGGCTGGTCTTGGCCTTGCCTTCGACAGCATATTCGGCGGCCTTCACCTTGGCGTCGGCGGCGAAGGTATTGGCCTTTTCCTTGGCTTCGTCCGAGCGCACCTTGGCCTCGCTGGTCCATTCGCCCTTGGCCTGGCTCAGCTTGTCCTTGTATTCGCCTGCCAGTGCCTGCGCACCGGCCTTTGCCTCTTCCACGGCCTTGGAGAAGTGATTCTTGGCGCTTTCGGTGCCGTTTCCGGCGGAGATGGTGGGATCGACCATGATGGTATTCCTTCCTTTTCTACCCTTGGCGCGGGGGTGCTGCCCTTATAGGCCATATGAGGACATAGTAACACAATTTGCGCGACGATATTGCTGCAACGCAACTTGCCACGCGAAGTTCCCCTGCTAAGACCGCCGCAAACGGCGCGGCCGGCGCGCCGACAGGAGGAGAACCGCCCAATGACCGCGATCATCGACATCCACGGCCGCGAAATTCTCGACAGCCGCGGCAACCCCACCGTTGAAGTGGACGTACTCCTCGAAGACGGCAGCTTCGGCCGCGCCGCCGTGCCCTCGGGCGCCTCGACCGGCGCCCACGAAGCCGTCGAACTGCGCGATGGCGACAAGGACCGCTATCTCGGCAAGGGCGTGCTCAAGGCCGTCGACGCGGTGAACGGCGAAATCGCCGAAGCCCTCGTCGGCACCGACGCGGAAGACCAGCGCGACCTCGACCTCGCGATGATCGAACTGGACGGCACCGCCAACAAGGCGCGCCTCGGTGCCAACGCCATCCTCGGTGTCAGCCTCGCCGCCGCCAAGGCCGCCGCCAATGCACGCGGCCTGCCGCTCTACTCCTACGTCGGCGGCGTTTCGGCGCATGTCCTCCCGGTGCCGATGATGAACATCATCAACGGCGGCGAGCATGCCGACAACCCGATCGACTTCCAGGAATTCATGATCATGCCGGTCGGCGCCGACTCGTTGGCCGAAGCGGTGCGCTGGGGTGCGGAAATCTTCCACACGCTCAAGAAGGGCCTGCACGAGAAGGGTCTTGCCACCGCAGTGGGCGACGAGGGCGGCTTCGCGCCGAACCTCGCCAGCACGCGCGACGCGCTGGACTTCGTCATGGCCTCGATCGAGAAGGCCGGGTTCAGGCCGGGCACGGACATCCAGCTCGCGCTCGACTGCGCCTCGACCGAGTTCTTCAAGAACGGCAAGTACGAGATCAGCGGCGAGGGCCTGAGCCTGTCGCCGGTGGCCTTCGCCGACTATCTCGCGGACCTGTGCGATGCCTACCCGATCATCTCGGTCGAGGACGGCATGGCCGAGGATGATTTCGAGGGCTGGAAGGCGCTCACCGACAAGGTCGGCAAGAAGGTGCAGCTGGTGGGCGACGACCTCTTCGTCACCAACCCCAAGCGCCTGACCATGGGCATCGAGAAGGGCCTCGCCAACTCGCTGCTGGTCAAGGTGAACCAGATCGGCACCCTGACCGAAACGCTGGAAGCCGTGTCGATCGCCAATCGCGCCGGCTACACCGCCGTCATGTCGCACCGCTCGGGCGAGACCGAGGATGCGACCATTGCCGACCTCGCGGTTGCCACCAACTGCGGCCAGATCAAGACCGGTTCGCTCGCCCGTTCGGACCGGCTTGCGAAGTACAACCAGCTTATCCGCATCGAGGAAGAGCTGGGCAAGGCTGCGCGCTACGCCGGCATCGGCGCGTTCGGCCGCCTCGGCGCCTGATCGCCATCTTCGTTGGCGCGGGGCCTTCAGGGGGCCTCGCGGCGGCGGACGATAATCAAACGGCCGTCCGGCGCTTCGTATGCGCCTGGGCGGCCGATTTGTGTCGCGGGTGACCAGCGCCGATGGACGGCACCGGCCACCCGCTCACCTCCGCATCATTTCACCGGGCCTCCTCCCATGGGGCTAAGAGGGTTGATAGCCCGGCGCCGCCGGTCAGCGCGGCGCGGCGATTTCCTTTGCGGAATCGTCGAGCCGCACGATCGAGCGGGATGCGGAGGCGAAGTATTCGAGCATGGCGGCATAGCCCCGCGCGCTCAGCTTGACGTAGACCCGGCGGGCATCCCCGGGGTCGGCTTCGCGTACCAGCAGGCCCTGCTTTTCCAGGATCGCGATCCAGCGCAGCGCGGTCGTCGATGGGACGGCCGAGCCGATGCAGGCGCTGGTCACCGAGACGCGGCGCCGCTCCTTCGCGGCGATGAACAGGTCGAGCAGGATGTCCCATGCAGGTTCACCGAACAGTTCCTCCGAGCGGAAGATCTTGGTGCGCCGCCGCCTGTCGTCGTAGTTCTGGCGGGCGAGTTCGACCCAGATCGGGTGGTCCTGGCTGGCCGTGACCTTGCCGCCTTCGGCGGTCCCGCCCGCCAGCGAATCGAGGATGGCGGAAGGGCTTTCGCCGATTTCCAGTTCGCGCGCCATCGCCAGAAGTTCGTTGGCTATGCCGATCAGCCGGATGGCCTTCGCCCGATTGCGCATCAACTGGTCCGTGTTCTCCATCGAATAGGGCCGCCAGCTGTAGGCCGCGTGACTTCATCAGCGGAAGTCGACCGCGCGGCGATTATTCCCAATGTTGCGAGAAAAGCCGCGCCGATCAGGGTAATTACCTGATTGTTTTCGCGTTTCTGCTTCGTCCGCCACGGATACAACCATAGGCAGTCATCCGCATTGGCGTCTTGCGTAGCCTAATCCGTATTGGATGCATCGCGCGGCACGCCGAACTCGCGGCACAACGCTTCGATGGCGGCTTCGAGATGGGCCGCGGCCACGAGCGCCCCGATCGTTTCCATTTCTACCAGTCGCGCCTGCAGTTCGGTTACCAGCGACTTCGCAATTCCGTCCGTGTTCACCCAAGTGTTCTCCATCGGGGCGGGCATTACCCCGCACCGGACCCGGATATCCGGGCCGTGATTGGCGACCTCACCATTTTCGCATGGTGTTGGCAGTCGTAAAGACACCTCCATTTCAGATCAAAATCGGAGATGCATGACGGCGACTACACGATGACGGAGGATTGGATACCGAGAATTCCGGATTGTCCCAGTTGTGGGCATTCCGTTCGGACGAATTACGCCAGAAGGAATTGCGGTTCGGTGAACGAATTACGTAAATTCGTTCATAAATTGGCCACGCTAAGTATCAATACTTATAAACGGGCATTCAGGCGCGCGGAAACACTTTCATCCAGCTTCATCCGCGCGCTTCTGGCGAGATCGGCGACCTGTTCGGGGCTCGTCGCGCTGGCGAGAGGGGCGGCGATCGCGCGGCGCGTGTTGAGCCAGGCGAGGGCGACCTGCGCCGGCGTCGCGCCCAGATCATCGGCCACTTCGCGCAAGGCCGCGAGCGTTTCCCATCCGCCGTCCGCCGCCGCCTGGTCGAGGCCGCGCGCACGGTCGGAGCCGGCCCAGTCGTCCGCCGAACGGTACTTGCCCGAGAGGAAGCCCGAGGCCAGGCCGTAATAGGGCAGCGCCGCGATTCCGCGCGCTACGCACAGGTCCTGAAGCGGACCTTCGAAGCTGCTGCGAGCGACGAGATTGTAGAGGGGTTGCAGCACCGTGAAGGGCTGGGTGCCGAGCCGGTCGGCGGTTTCAAGCGCGGCGGCGAGCCGCTCGGCCGTGTAGTTCGAGGCGCCGAGTTCGCGCGCCTGCCCCGAACGGAACGCGGTGCCGAAGGCATCGACCGCCTCGTCCAGCGGCGTGGTGGGATCATCGCGGTGCGCGTAGTAGAGGTCGACGTAGTCGGTGCGCAGACGTTCCAGCGAGCCTTCGAGGGCGGGCCCGACCGCTTCCGGGCGCAGCGCGCCGGGCGGTCCGCCCTGTCCGGTCTTGGTGCCGATGCGCATCTCGGAGCGCACGCCCCGGCTTTCCATCCACTCGCCGATGATCGCCTCGGATTCGCCGCCCTTGTTGCCGGGGACCCAGTTCGAATAGCCCTCGGCCGTGTCGATCATCCGGCCGCCCGCCTCGAAGAAGGCGTCGAGCACGGCGAAGCTGCGGTCCCGGTCGATCGTCCATCCGAAGACATTGCCGCCCAAGACGAGCGGTATGCCCGTGATGGCGGGATGATCGACCGGGTTCGCGTCAGCCACCAAACTTGTCCTTCAGTCCGTAAAGGGCGATGGCGGCCTTCGCAGCCTCGCCGCCCTTGTCCTTCTGAGCGGGGTCGGCGCGTACGAGCGCCTGTTCCTCGTTCTCAACGGTAAGGATGCCGTTGCCGATGGCAATGCCGTCCATGGTAAGCGCCATGACCCCGCGGGCACTTTCGCCCGCGACGATCTCGAAATGGTAGGTCTCGCCGCGGATGACCACGCCGATCGCGACGTAGCCGTCATAGTCGCCGGTCGCGTCGGCGAGCGAGATCGCGGCCGGGATTTCCAGCGCGCCGGGCACGGTGACGACTTCCGCCTTGTGGCCCGCGGCCTTGAGCGCGGCCTTGGCGCCGGCGATCAGCATGTCGTTGAGAGCGTCGTAGAATCGGGCTTCGACGATGAGGAAGCGGGCCATGTCAGTTCGATCCTTCGATAGTGTCGACGATGGGACGCTCGCCGACGATATTGAGCCCATAGCCTTCCAGCGCGACAAGGGAATGGCGCGTGTTGGTCAGGAGCACCATGTCGTGCACGCCAAGCTCGGCGAGGATCTGGGCGCCCACGCCGTAGTCGCGCAGTTCCTCAAGGTCCGGGGTGCCGCCGTTGCGGAATTCCTGCTTGATGTCCATCACCCGCGACATCAGCTTGTTCATCGGCCGGTTGATGACGACGATCACGCCGGAGCCTTCCTCGGCGATCATGTTCATCGAGCGCTGGAGCAGCTCGCTGCGGTCGCCGGTGTCTTCGCCGAAGATGTCCGCGAAGAGCGACAGCGTGTGCATGCGCACCAGCGTCGGCTGCGAGGGATCGATGCGGCCCTTGACCAGTGCGACCGTCTCGTCGCCGGTGGCGCGGTTGAAGTAGGAGCGCGCGACCCAGTCGCCGCCGTTGCGCGAGTGGAAGGTGATCTCGTTGCGCTTCTCGATCATGCGGTCGTGGCGGCGGCGGTAGGCGATGAGGTCGCGGATGGTGCCGATCTTGAGGTCGTGCAGCCGCGCGAAGCCCATCAGGTCGTCCATGCGCGCCATGGTGCCGTCCTCCTTCATGATCTCGCAGATCACGCCCGAGGGGTTGAGCCCGGCAAGACGCGAGATATCGACCGCCGCCTCGGTATGGCCGGCGCGGACGAGGACGCCGCCGTCCTTCGCGCGCAGCGGGAAGACGTGGCCCGGCGAGACGATGTCGTCCCGCCCCTTGGTGCCGTCGATGGCGACGGAGATGGTGCGGGCGCGGTCCCCGGCGGAGATGCCGGTGGTGATGCCCTCGCGCGCCTCGATCGAGACGGTGAAGGCGGTTTCGTGCCGGCTGCCGTTGTTGGCGCTCATGAGGTTGAGGCCAAGTTCGTCGACCCGGCCGCTGGTCAGCGTGAGACAGATCAGGCCGCGCCCATGGGTCGCCATGAAATTGACGGCGGCGGGCGTTGCCATCTGCGCGGGGATGATGAGATCGCCCTCGTTCTCGCGGTCCTCGTCGTCGACGAGGATGAACATGCGGCCATTACGGGCCTCGTCGATGATCTCCTCGATAGGCACGAGCATGTCGCGGTCGTCGTTGGCGAAGAGGACGCGCTCAAGCTTGCCGAGCGTTTCGGCGGTGGGATTCCAGTCCGGCTCGGTGCAGTCGCGCAGGGTGTTGGCGTGGAGGCCGGCGGCGCGGGCGAGGCCTGCCTTGCTCATGCCGCCGTCGTTGACGAGCTTGCGGACCTTGTCGATCACATCGGTAGCCATTGGAATGTCCAATCTCACATTTTGATGTGACGCGAATAAGATTGGATCACATTGAAATCAAGTGCCCTTGAATTCGGGTGTCCGCTTGGCGAGGAATGCGGCAACCGCTTCCTCATGATCGGCGGTGGCGTGAGCAGCGGCCTGCATGGCGGACGCCATCTCCAGCAGCGTGGCGAGATCGGCGCGGCGGCCCTCCCAGAGCAGGCGCTTGGTCATGCGCACGGCATGGGGAGGGTTGGCGGCGATCCGCCGGGCGAGAGTGCGGGCAGCGTCTAGTAGCTCGGCATCAGGCACCACGCGGCTGACCAGGCCGCAGGCGAGTGCCTCGGCGGCGTCGATCGGATCGCCGGTCAGCGCCATCTCGGCGGCCTTGGACCAGCCGACCACACGCGGCAGCAGCCAGGAACCGCCATCTCCCGCGATCAGACCAAGCTTCACGAAGCTCTCGGCGAACTTGGCGCTCTCACCCGCGATGCGCAGGTCGCACATGCAGGTGAGGTCGCAGCCCGCGCCCATGGCGGCGCCGTTGACCGCCGCGATCACCGGAACCTCCAGCGCGGCGAAAGCGAGCGGAAGGCGCTGAATGCCGCGCTTGTAGGCAAGCCGCGTCGCCGCCGGGGAACCGGCGTTGAGGTTTCCGCCGGGCTTCATCTGGTTGATGTTGCCGCCCGAAGAGAAGCCCTTGCCCGCGCCGGTCAGGATGGCGACGCGCGCTGCGGGGTCGGCGTCGAGGCGGGTGAGGGCGGCGGTCAGCGCCTCGACCATCTCGGGGTCGGAGATCGGGTTGCGCAGGTCAGGGCGGTTGAGGGTGAGGAGGACGATGCCTTCCTCGTCAATCTCATAGAGTACCGCCTCGTCCATCCGTCGTCTCCTGTAGCGTGCCGGGTCTTGTTGCATCGATACCGGCATCGGTGTCGACCCTATCCTCCCTGTTCCGAAAGAATGGGAGGGCGAGCTGCCGACGAAGTCGGATGGTGGAGGGGTAATGAAGACCTCTCCGCCAGCCCTGACGGCTGCCGCATCCCCGTTGCTTCGCTTCAGGAGGACAGGGCGGCCGGCACTATCCATTTTCCTACAGAGGGCCGGGCGGGGTATTTCCGCGGGATGCCCACGCGCCCTGCCCTCATCGTCACCAACTGGTCGCTGCCCGATGCGCCCGGGAAGGTGACAGGTGTAACCTGCAAGGTGACACATGCGGCATCCAGGGTGACACCTGTCACCTGCAAAGCGACACTTCCGGCGCGCAAGGCGACACTTCCGGCGCCCAAGGCGACACTTTTCGGGCGCAAGGCGACACATCCCGGCCGCAAGGCGACACCTTTCCCGCCAGGACCGTGTAAACCGTGTAAACCTGTGTCGCCTTGCGGCGCGAAAGACTCAGGCGTCCTGCTTCTTGGCCGCGCTCATCATCTTGGTGATGTCGACCTGGCCGGTGGCGAGGCCGCCCATGAAGCCGCCGTCGACCGGCAGCACGACGCCATTGACGACGCCCGCGAGGTCCGAGTTGATGAGCACCAGCGGCCCGGCCTGCTCCTCCGCGGTGGTGTAGCGGCCGAGCGGCTCGGCGGCGGCGTCGACGACGTCCTTGCCCGAGGTGGCATGGAAGGTCGCCATCATCGGGGTCTGCGTGGGCGAGGGCAGCGAGCAGTTGATGCGGATGCCCTTCTTGATGAGCTGCGCGCCCATGAACTGGGTCCAGACGATCACAGCTTCCTTCGAGAAGGCGTAACCCTCGGCAACCTGGTCGAGGTTGGCTTCTGCCCATTCGAGACCGGCCTGGAAGCCCTGTGTCGCCAGAAGCTGCATGTGCACGGGAATGCGGCGGCTCCAGCCGAGGCCGCCGGTCGAGGCGATCGAGACGATAGCGCCCTTGTCGCCCATCAGCGGGACGACCTGCTCGGTGAGGTGGCGGGTGCCGAGGAAGTTAACCTTCATCGTGTCCATCGGCGGGAAGCCGCCGCCGCCCGGAAGACCCGCGCAGTTGAACAGCGCGTCGACCTTGCCGCCGACACCGGCGACGGCCGCCTCGATGGTCGCCGGATCGCGCAAGTCGATCTGCGTGAACGAGGCCATCGGCACCGCGCTTTCCTTGAAGTCGAAGCCGTGGACCTCTGCGCCGAGCGAGACCAGCAGCTTGGCGGTAGCCTCGCCCATGCCCGAGAAGCAGCCGCTGACGATGACGCGCTTGCCCTTGTAGCCGAGAACATCACTCATATTGTCGTCCTTCCTCTCTCGGGCGCGGCGCGGATAGGACCAGCCCCGAATTGTTGCGCGTAGCTAGGCCGCCTGTGGCCTGCGCATCAACCGTCCCGCCGGGTCATCGCAGGCACGATGAGGCTGCGGTCACAGCTTGGGCATCGGAGCGGTGGCATCCCTGGCGCGCTTGCCCAGCGCCTCGCGCGCCTTGGCGCGGATGTAGGCGTGGATCTGGCGGATTTCGGTGTCGCTCAGCATGTCGAAACGCGGCATCCCCCGCTCGATCAGAGTGCCCGACTTGAGCAGCTCGGTGAAGCCGGCGAGGTCGAGCGCGATACCCGATTCCCTGAGGTCCGGCCCGGGTGTGCCGGTGGATTGCAGGCCGACCCCGTGGCAGGCGGCGCAGCGGACCGACAGGTCGCGGCCGGCCACCACGTCCGCCTCGTCGAGCTTGAGGTCAGGGTCGTCGAGCGCGGCGATCTCGAACGTTGCGGGCTCGCCGGGCGGAAGTGTCGCCTTGCCGTCGAGCACGAAGGTCAGGAGCCGTCGCATCTGCCGGCCATACTTCCAGCCCACGTCCATGAACTTGCCGTAAGCCGCCGTGGTGCCGCCGTAACCGACGAGGATCGAGACATACTGCTTCCCCCCCACCGAATAGCTGATCGGCGCGCCGACGATGCCGAGCTGCGCATCGAACGACCACAGCGGCTTGCCGCTACGGGCATCCCACGCCTTGAAGGCGCCCTCTGCGGTGCCCTGAAATACAAGGCCGCCTGCAGTGGTCAGCGTGCCGCCGTTCCACAGGTTGGCATGGCGAACTTCCCAGACCTTCTTCTGCGCCGCCGGGTCCCAAGCGACGAGGTAGCCGCGCCCATCGCCCTCGCGCTCGGTGATGGGCTCCAGGTGGAGGCCCATGACGTTGAAGGCGTTCTCCGACCCGTCGGTGCGCGAGAAGCGAGCGCCGATCTGCTGGACGGGAATGTAGACGAGCCCGGTCTGCGGGTTGAAGCTCATCGGCTGCCAGTTATGACCGCCGACGGTGCCGGGCCACATCTTGGTGAGGCCGGTCTCGTAGCGGATGTTCGGGTTCTCGATCGGGCGCCCCGTCTTCTGGTCGATGCCCTTCGCCCACTCGACCAAGGTGGTCATGCCGGGGGTATTGAGCAGCTTTCCGGTGTCCGGGTCGAGCACGTAGAAGAAGCCGTTGGTCGGCGCATGCATGAGGACACGGCGGGGCTTGCCGTCGATGGGGAGGGTGCCGAGGACCATGTTGGGCGTGGACTTGTAGTCCCAGCTGTCGCGCGGGTTCTCCTGGTAGTGCCAGAGGTAGCGCCCGGTATCGGCATCGAGCGCGACGATCGAAGTGGTATAGAGGTTGTCGCCCTTGCCGCCGGGATCGCGCTTGTCGGGGTCGTAGGGTCCGGCGTTGCCGACGCCGATGTAGATGCGGTTCGTCGCGGCATCGTAGGTCATGCCGTTCCACACGGTGCCGCCGCCGCCGGTGTTCTTCCAGAACTCCGGACCCCACGACTTCGCCGCCTGCTCCATCGCCGGGTCGCCGGCGTTCTGCTCGGGCGAGGCGGGCGTGGTGTAGAAGCGCCAGAGCTGCTTGCCGCTTGCCGTGTCGAAGGCGGTGACGAAGCCGCGTGCGCCGAAGTCCGCGCCGCCGTTGCCGATGATGACCTTGCCGCCCATCACGCGCGGCGCGCCGGTGGAGATGTTGAGGGCGCCCTTGGGCACGCTCTCGGTCACCCACAACTCCTTGCCGGTGCGGGCGTCGAGCGCGAACAGGCGGCCGTCAAGCGCTGCGGCGAAAACCCTCGCCACCCCGTCCGCGCCGCGCTCGAACGCCATTCCGCGATTGGCGCCGAAGGAGAAGAACATCTTCTCCGGGTGGTGCTTCCAGACTTCCGGGTCATAGGTCCAGAGCAGTTTCCCGGTCGCCGCTGCGACCGCGTAGACCTTCGCGTAGGAGCCGGTGAAGTAGATCGTGCCCTCCACTTCAAGCGGGGTTGCCTCCAGCGTCACTTCGTCCGGCAGGTCGAGCGACCATGCGACGCCGAGGCGGGAGGCATTGGCGGCATTTACCTGCGTCAGGCGCGAATAGCCGCTCTCGTCGAAAGCGCCGCCTACTGCTGCCCAGTCGTTACCAGCGCCAGTCTCGGCAGGCGCCGAACCTGCGCCGGTTACCGCCGTCGAGGCGAGCGCGAGCGTGGCGACGGCGAGCGCGGATGCGAAGCTGCGCATGATGATTGTCCCTCCCATGAATCCTTTTGCGGCGAAACGTATCGGCTTTTGAGCCAATGTAAATCGTAACGCGCGGCGCTCGCCACGTCGGTCGGGGCTTGCTAGGGCCAAGACTGGGAATAAGCCGGAAGAAGGATCCAAGGTGGCGTCGAAGGCGGAAAGAGGCAGGCCGGCAGGCACTCGCAGGGCGGGCCAGGCGGATCGGCGCGAGGCCATCCTTGCGGCGGCGGCGCGGCGTTTCGCCGAATTTGGCTTCGAGGCGACGACGGTGCGCCAGATCGCCAACGACGTGAACATCCTCTCGGGCAGCCTTTATCACCACTTCGCGACGAAGGAGGAGATGCTGGACCAGATCGTGCGGGACGCCGCGCTCGACCAGCGCGAGCGGGCGCTGCGGATCGCGGCCGCCGAATACGACGCGGAGACACGTTTCGTTTCGCTCGTCGCGGAGGAATTGGCTGCGCTGGCGGACCGGATCGAGGCTTACGCGATCATCTTCAACGAGCGGAAATTCTTCCGCCGCAGCGCCGACTTCGGATACTTGATGAAGGCGCGCAAGGAAGCGTTCGAGGCCTGGCGCACCGTCTTGGAGCAAGGTGTGGCCGCCGGGCAGTTCCACGCCGGCATCGACAGCTACCTGACGATCTCGACCGTGATGCGGATGCTCAACTCGGGCGCGGACTGGTATCGGCACGAGGACGGTTCGCCGATCGATGCCATGGCGAACTATTCATTGGAGGCTCTCACCGGGTTCTACGCGGGCTTTGCGCTGCGCTCGGTAAGAGCGGCCGGAAGGGCCGATGCACCAATCCCGGCTGCGCTGGCGAAGTCATGACGCGGCGGTAAGCAGCGTCGATCACGCCATTGCAGGCGAGATGCTGCGGCCGGTGGCGATCACACGCCGGGCTTTACTCCGGCGTCGGCCCTGCGCCGCTCGGTATCCGCGCGCCGGCGCTTGCGTTTCTCCAATTGCTCGAAGGACGGCACGGCATCGTCGACCAGATCAGCAAGCACCGCACCGCGTTCGCCGGCTGGGCGCGCCGGGCCCGTGGTGGTGTCGCAGAAGGTCTGCCGCTCGATTTCGGCGTTGAGAAGTGCTCCCAGCAGCACGCCGTAGGCCGACAGGAACAGCCACATCAGGAACACCACGATGGCCGACAGTGAGCCGTAAGTGGCGCTGTAGTTGCTGATGTAGGCGACGTAGAGTGAGAATCCGAAGGAAACCGCCAGCCACAGCAGCGTCGCCAATAGCGAGCCGGGGGCCAGCCAACGCCACTTGGCGGGACGGCGGTCGGGGCCGTATCGCATGATGAGTGCGAAACCCGCGCTGCCCAGTGCAACGGCGAAGGCCCAGGTCAGCAGCTTGAACAGCACCTGCGTCAGGCCACCGAGGTAGACGCTGGTCTGGGTCTGAAGCCAGGCAAAGACGCCGCCAGACAGCACACCTGTCAGCGCCAGCAGGATCGCCGCCAGCGTCAGGCCGCCGGTGCGCAGGGTGATCGAGATGAAACCGCGCGTCTCGCGCTCCTCGTTGATGATGTTCAGCGCACTCATCATGCCGCCGGCCGCACGCATGCCGCCGTAGACCGCGAAGAACAGCGCAATCACCAACGCAATCCCCGTCACGCCGGAGTTGGTCGAGATGATGTTCAGAAGTTGCTCTTCCAGCACCCTTGCGACGTCCGCCGGCACGACGTCGACGATGCTTGCCATCTGCTTGCGCACCATCTCCACATCTGCGACCAGACCATAGACCATGACGGTGGCCGCGATCAGCGGCGTCAATGCGAGGAAAACGTAGAACGCCAGGCCCGCAGAGAGCAGGCCCAATTCGTGGAAGCCGACCATGACCCAGACGCGCTTCAGAACCCGGAACCACGCGGCACGCGGCATCTTCCACGGGCTGTTGGCGTCATGTCCCGGCGTTTCGTCGACCTCCGCCACCGAACCTGCCACGGGTTCTTCTTCGACGATATTTGCGTTATTCATCATTGGCCTGTGTGAACGAGGGAACTTTCGCGGAGGCGATGCGATACGCATTTTCAGGAGGGGTCGGGCATGCCGGCCCGGCAAAGGGGTGATTCGTCGCGTTGTCCATGTCTAGGCTAATCGACCACCGGGCGGCTTGTTCCCTGCGTCTGCGCGACAGTTGCGCGAGCAGGGCCATCGCGATTGTTCTCACCGCTGCGGCCATTTCGGCTGCCGTCCCCGCCGCCGCACAGGAAGCACCGGCGAGCACCTCCGCCGAACCCGCACCGACGGCTTCGGATGCCATCGACCTCGAAGCGGGCAAGGTCCCGGTACCGCCGCCGCCGGCCGAGCCGCCACTGCCGCAGGTGGATGCCATTATCCCCGACGCAGAGTTCAATTCCTCGATTCCAAGTCTCGATGCATCCGCCGACCCGGAGCTCGACAAGCCGCTGGAATCGATCGAGGCTTTCGAACGCCGCGTGGCCGAACAGCAGTCGGGCGCCAAGCCGGAGGCGGGCCAGGCCGCGCCGCTCGGCGATCCCGCGCTGGCGGACGGCGACACTGCCGAGGAAGTCGGCGATGCCCCGGTCCGAGACGCCGAGCTGAACGCTCCGTTGCCCCCGATCGACCAGTTCGAGGTCACCCCCGTCCAGTTCGCCGAGGATGCAGGGGCCGATGAAAAGAATGTCGAAGTCCGCTACCGCGTCGATCTCCAGGGCCTCGATCTCGCCGACAAGGAAACCGAGACAAGTCTCAAGGGTGAGTTCGATTCTTTTTCCGCGCTCAAGAAAGGCGATGGCAAGGCCGCCAACACAGCCATGATTTCGGCGCGACTGACCGAAGACAGCCAGTTGATGGAGACCGTGCTGGCTTCCGAGGGCTGGTACAGTCCATCGATCCGGACGCGGCTCGATGCGCCTGCCGATCAGGCAAACCCGGAAATGTCCGCAGTGATCGCCGTGACGCCGGGCAAGCGCTATGTCTTCTCGGACATCGTGCTCAAGGCCGATCCCACCGAACCACCGAACCTCGTCGCGGACAACTTTGCTCTGAAGGTCGGGGAACCGATCGTAGCCGAGCGCGTGCAGGGCGCGGAAGCCAAGATCGCCGTGGCCTTGCCGGAGAACGGGTATCCTTTCGCGGTCGTCGGCCAGCGCGACATCCTGCTCGACAAGGACACCGCCGAGGGCGTCTACACCCTGCCGGTGACGATAGGTCCCCGCGGCCGCTTCGGCGGATTCACCACGGACGGTGACCTCGCGTTCGATGGCGACCACATAAAGGTGCTCGCCCGCTTCAAGCACGGCGAGCTCTACGACAGCCGCAAGGTGGACGACCTGCGCAAGGCGCTTGTCGCCACCAGCCTGTTCTCGACCGTTTCGGTCGAGCCGCGCAAGACCGACAGCGCCGTTGGCGACGGTACGCAGTACGTGGACCTTTACGTAAAGCAGGATGCCGGGCCGCCCCGCACCATCTCGGGATCGCTGGGTTATGCGGCGGGGGAGGGTGTCACCGCGCAGGCTACCTGGACGCATCGCAACATGTTCCCGCCTGAGGGCGCCCTGATCGGCAATGCCATTTTGGGCACGCGCCAGCAGGGCGCGGGCGTCACCTTCCGGCGCTCGAATGCCGGTAAGCGCGATCGCACGTTTGAACTCGTCGCTGAAGCGTTCCACAACGACTATGACGCCTATAGCGCCTACACCGGCCGCATCGCGGCGCGCATCGCCCGCGATTCGACGCCGATCTGGCAGAAGCGCTACACGTACGCCTACGGAGTCGAGTTCCTGGCCACGGCGGAAACCGATTACGACGTCGCGACCGGCGACCGCAAGCGCAACACCTACTACGTAGCAGGGCTGAACGGACAAGTCGGGTTCGACACTTCTGACGACTTGCTCAATCCTACCAAGGGCTACCGTCTGACCGCATTGCTTCAGCCGGAGGCAACCATGCGCGACGGTTTCGATCCCTACTTCCGCGCGCGCCTGGACGCTTCGACCTACTATTCGGTGAGCGATGCCCTTGTGCTCGCAGCGCGCCTTCGTCTCGGGACTATCCAGGGCGCCGGGCTGTTCGACATCGCGCCGTCGCGGCGTCTCTACGCGGGCGGCGGCGGTTCGGTGCGCGGCTACGCCTACCAGGCGCTCGGCGAGCAGGCGCCCGACGGCGATCCGGTGGGCGGGCGCAGCCTGAACGAAGGCTCGTTCGAGGCGCGTTACCGCTTCGGCAACTACGGCGTCGTCGCCTTTGTCGACGCAGGCCAGGCTTACCGCGAGACGATGCCGCAGTTCTCCGACCTGCGCTATGGCGTGGGTATCGGCGGCCGCTTCTACACGAACTTCGGCCCCGTCCGGCTCGACCTTGCGACCCCGCTCGGCCGCAAGCCGGGCGAGTCTCGCTTCAATATCTACGTCTCGATCGGGCAGGCGTTCTGATGCCCGGCCCCGACGACATCGACAACCAGGGCACCGAACCGCAGGTGGATACCGTTTCGACCGAAACCGAAATCGAACCGTCCGGCCCCTCACGCTGGCACAAGATCCGCGTGAGGGCGCTCAAGACGGTCGTATTCTTACTGCTCGCCGTCGTCGCCTTCGTAGTTGCGGTGGTGCTGGGCATCAATACCGGACCCGGGCGCCGTTTCGTTGCCGATCAGATCGCCAGCCTCGAGTTCGAGAACGGCATGCGCATCTCGGTGGCCCGCATTGACGGGTCGCTCTACGGCAAGATGATCCTGCGCGGCCTCTCCGTCCGCGACTTGCGCGGCGAATTCCTTTACTCGCCTGAAATCCGTGTCGACTGGCGCCCCTTCGCCTATCTCGAGAACCACGTCGACGTCCGCAGCGCCACGGCTCAGCGCGTCGTCCTGCGCCGCTCTCCCCAGTTCCGCGCGACACCGCCCAGCGATGCGCCACTGTTGCCGGACCTCGACATCGACATCGGAAACCTGCGCATCGACCGCTTCGTGGCGGAGCCCCCGGTGTCCGGCCAACGCCGGATCATGACCGTCTCGGGACACGCGCACATCGCCGACGGGCGGGCACAGATCAACGCCAGGGGCGGCACCATCGCTGTGCAAGGCAAGGGTGGCGGAGACCGCTTCACCGTGCTCCTCGACGCGGTTCCGGAACGCAACCGTCTCGATATCGACCTCGACATGGACGCGCCGAGGGGAGGTCTCATCGCAACGCTGGGCGGCCTCAAGGATCCCATCACACTCAAGCTTGCCGGCAAGGGGGACTGGGCCGCGTGGAACGGCAACCTGGCAGCGAACCTCGGCGACGGCGATCTCGCGAGGCTGGCGCTGACCGCCCGGAACGGCACCTTCGCGATCAAGGGCCCCACGCGGATTGCACGGCTGTTCACCGGCCCCACCGCGAACCTGCTCGGCCCGGTCATGAACCTCGACGTCGTGGCCGCCTTCGACAAGCGTCGGGCGACGCTTTCAGGCATGATCTCCAGCGACGCCTTCAACCTGACGCCCAACGGCGTGGTCGACCTTTCTCAGAACAGCTTCGACGATCTCAAGCTCGCGTTCGTGCTGCTCAAGCCGTCTGCCCTCGCCGAAAACCTCAGCGGCGCTGGCATCAGCGCCAACCTTGCGCTCGACGGCGCTTTTGCCACCCCCAAGGTGAATTACCAGATCGCCGCGCGGCGTGTGGTGATGAACGACATGGGACTTGAGAACCTCACCGCGAGCGGCGCAGTCACGGTGGATGCCGATCACATCCTCATTCCCGTCGCCGCCCGCGTCGGCCGTATTACCGGGCTCGATACCGTGGCCGGCGGCACGCTCGCCAACGTCAGCCTCAACGGCGATCTCGCGATCGAGGGGCCGCGCATCCTCTCGGACAACATGCGCATCCGCTCGAACCGCATCGACGCCAAGCTGATCCTGCTCGCGGACATGAGCAAGGGCCTCTACACCGGCGCGGTCGACGGCAAGATCGACAACTACCGTGTCGACAGCGTGGGTATCTTCAACATACGCACCAACATGGACCTCAAGACGGAGGCTCAGGGCTTCGCCTTGCAGGGCACCATACGCGCGCGCTCGACGCGGCTGCTGAACGAAAGCCTGCAAACGTACCTCGGCGGTAATTTCTCCGCCTCTTCGAATGTGCGCTACAGTTCCGATGGAGTGGCGCGTTTTTCGTCGGTGCGCCTAAATGCACCGCTGCTGCGCGTCACGAACGGGCAGGGCAGCTGGTCGCCGAGCGGCCGCATTTCCCTTGCCGCCAATGGTACGTCGACCCAGTACGGGGCGCTTGGTGTTCGCGTGACCGGCACGATCCAGAACCCCGACGCCCACATCACCGCGGAGCGTCCGGGCCTCGGTATTGGTCTCGCCAATCTCGATGCTAGGATCACCGGGGCGCGAGGCGGGTATCATCTCGATGCCAAGGCCGACACCGACTACGGTCCGCTGACGGCCGACGTGAACCTGGGGCTGGGCGCCGCTACTTCGGTGCAGATCAACAAGGCGAACCTGTCAGGTGTCGATTTCGCGGGCAGGATAATCCAGACGAAGAGTGGGCCGTTCTCCGGCCAGCTCACTGCGAACGGCAATGGCATCGGCGGCCTCGTTCGCCTCGACGCTGAGGGCAAGTACCAGGCCGTGGACTTCAACCTGCGTGCCCAGAACGCGACCTTTGCCGGACCGGCGAACCTTACGATCGGCTCAGCCATCATCGACGGGCGTGCCGTCCTCTACGACCAGCCTTATATCGTCGCCGACGCGCAGCTTGCCGGGACGACGATCGGTGCGCTCGATCTTGCCGCCGCACGCGTCATCGTCGATTACCGCGATGGTCGCGGCAAAGCCAAGGGCCTGATCGAAGGCGTGAGCGGCGTCACGTTCCGCGTCGGTGTCAATGCCGACCTCCAGCCTGAATTGTGGCGCGTGGCGCTGCAAGGCAGGGTGCGCGGCCTCGAGCTGAAGACCACTACGCCCGCGCGGATCGTTCCGAAGAACGGAACCTACGAGCTGCTCCCTACCCAGATCGCGTTCGGCGGCGGCAGTGCCAAGGTCGCAGGCACTTACGGCGATGGGATGAAGATCCAGAGCCGGCTCGAAGGCATCGACATGGCAATCATCAACGCGATCGCGCCGGGCTACGGCATCGGCGGCAAGGCGAGCGGCAGCTTTGATTTCGAGCAGGCGAACTCGGCCGCGTTCCCGCACGCCGACGCGCGCCTGACGCTCGACAATTTCACCCGCACCAGCTCAAGCGCCGTCAGTCAGCCGGTAGACATCAACTTCGTGGGCAAGCTGCTCGACGACGGCGGCGAGACCCGTATGGTATTCCGCCGCCGCGGGACCGTGATCGGCCGCATGGTCGCGAGCTTGAAGCCGCTCGCGCCGGGAACGGGCTCGTGGAGCACGCGCCTGATGGAGGCACCGCTGGGAGGCGGCATCCGTTACAACGGGCCCGCCGATACCCTGTTCTCCTTCGCCGGCCTCTCCGGCCAGACGCTCTCCGGTCCAATCGGTCTTGCGGCCGACTTCTCGTGCCGCGTCTCCGACCCGTGCATCAACGGCGTCGTCCAGGGCCGCGATCTTGTCTACGAGAACCAGGCCTACGGCACCCGTCTCAGTTCGATGGCGCTTTCCGGCAAGTTCACCGGGAGCACGCTTGAACTCACCTCGCTTACCGCGCGCGCCGGAGATGGCACGGTAAGCGCCAGCGGCAACGTCAGCCTCGCGGCGGACGCGGGCTACCCGATGGATATCAACGTGAAGCTTGACCGCGCCCGTCTGGCGCGCAGCGACGCGCTCTCGGCCACTGCAACCGGCAATCTGCACCTCACCAAGGCAGCGGGCGAGACTGCCCTGCTGGCAGGCGAGATCAGGCTTCCGGAAACCCGCTACCAGATCGTGCGTGAAGGCTCGGCCCAGGTTCCGCGTCTTACCGGCGTGCGCTTCAAGCCGCCCGTCGGCCCCAAGCGCATCACCGGTGACGAGCCGGCGCCCACTGCCTCCAGCGCCTTCGCCCTCATCCGCCTCGACCTGCGCTTGCGCGCGCCGGAGAAGCTCTATGTCTCGGGCATGGGCCTCGAATCCGAATGGAGCGCGGATTTCCGCGTGACCGGGACAAGCGCCGCGCCTTCCGTTTCTGGCGAAGTGGAACTGGTCCGGGGAACGCTGGGCTTCGCCGGCAAGTCGTTCGAAATTACCAAGGGACTGGTCTCGTTCACTGGTGGCAACACGATCGATCCCACCGTGGCGATCACGGCGACTGAGGATATCGAGGATATCGCGGTAAGCGTGAATGTCAGCGGCCAAGCCTTCAATCCGCAGATTGATTTCTCGTCGACACCCAGCCTGCCCGACGACGAAGTTCTGTCGCGCATCCTGTTCGGAAGCTCGATCGCCAATCTCTCGGCGCTCCAGGCCGTGCAGCTCGCCTCCTCGCTCAATTCCCTGCGCGGCAGCGGCGGCGGGCTGAACCCGCTTGGCAAGCTACGCTCCGCGACGGGAATAGACCGGCTCCGCATCCTCGGCGCCGACGAGGCGAGCGGCCGCGGCACGGCGCTGGCGGCGGGCCAGTACCTTACCGACGACATCTACGTGGAACTGATCACTGACGCGCGCGGCTTCACCGCCACGCAGCTGGAAGTGAGTGTCACCAAGTGGCTCTCGGTACTCAGCCAGGCGGGCGGCTCGGGCGTGAACAGCGTCAACGTGCGTATCAAGAAGGATTACTGATGCGCCGGCTCATCGCCCCTGTCGTCATGATTGCGGCCGTACTTGGCGGCTGCAGCCGCGAGCCGGATTTCGACGAGCGCTACAACAGCGTGAGCAAGACGATTGTCAAGAAGGCGAAAGCCATCGATTCGCAGATTGCGGCGACGGGTGCTCCCCCGGTCGCCGCCGACGGCGATATCGAGCCCGATCCCGTCGGCAACTGAAACTCCGGGTTTACTTCTTGTTGCTACGTGAATTCCTCTATGGGCGCTGAGGGGAGTGTGCGTGCAGGAGAATGAAAACGGTGACCGGCTCAGCACGCGTCGCACGGTCCTGCTGCAAGCCCGCTGCCGCAAGTCCAGCTGGCACGTCTTCCCGGTGGAACTTGGCGACATTTCGCAAGGTGGCTGCAGTATCGTCGGCAGCTCCGACGGCTTCGTCCCCGGTGAGGACGTCCGCCTGACGATCGCCCACCTCAAGCCGATCGAAGCGCGGGTGCGCTGGCTGCGGGAGGACAAGGTGGGAGTGGAGTTCATCTCCGCGCTCAAGGGGCGCGTGATCGAGGAGCTAGGCGAAACCTACGGCATCACCATCATGCAGGCGTGAAAATGCACCCGGCAAGAGGCGCTTTCAATGCGGCGTGATATTGGGGGGTGGTGGACGCACTTGGGCTCGAACCAAGGACCCGCTGATTAAGAGTCAGCTGCTCTACCAACTGAGCTATGCGTCCCCACGGAGTGGGTGGGAGGTAGGTATGGTGGACGCACTTGGGCTCGAACCAAGGACCCGCTGATTAAGAGTCAGCTGCTCTACCAACTGAGCTATGCGTCCACGCTACCTGCCTCGAGGGGTCTTTCGACCCTCCGCTTGGCGGCGGAGAGGCCCCTATAAAGCCTGTTTCGGGTATGGGAAGAGGGAATTTGAAAAAGTTTTCAGGATAGCTCAACGAAGCGAGCCGCGTCCCTGATTCCAACGGTTTACCGCCATGATCGTGCCGAGGCAGATCATGTTGGTGAGCATCGACGTCCCGCCGTGGCTCATGAACGGCAGCGGGATACCGACCACCGGTGCCAGACCCATGACCATCATCAGGTTGATCATGACGTAGAAGAACATCGTCGCCGTGGCGCCGGCAGCCAGGAGGCTGGAGAACCGGTCCGGCGCTCGGCGGGCGACACCCATGCCCCAGCCCAGGACGATCGCAAAGACCGCTAGTACGAAGAGACCGCCCATAAGGCCCCACTCCTCGGACATGGTGGCGAAGACGAAGTCGGTGTGCGGTTCCGGTAGGTATTGCAGATGGCTCTGCGTGCCGTTTCCGAAACCCTTGCCGAAGATGCCTCCCGAGCCGATCGCAATCTTGGACTGTGTGATGTGGTACCCTGTGCCGAGGGGATCACTCTCGGGGTCTAGGAACACCAGCACACGGTTGCGCTGGTAATCGTGGAGCAGGGTGAAGAACGCAAGCGGTGCGATCACCATGAGGGCACCGGCTGCGCTGACGAACCACCAGAGGGGCAGACCGGCAAGGAACATCGTCACCACGCCGCCGAAGCAGATCGCCAGCGCCGTGCCGAGATCAGGTTGGATCATCACGAAAAGCGCGGGGACCCCGATCAGAACGCCCGCGGGTACGAGGCCGCGCCAGCTCGCGGTCATCGCGTGGGGCAGGGTCTCGTAGAAGCGTGCGAGCACGAGAACGATCGCCGGCTTCATAAGCTCGGACGGCTGAAGCGTCATCACCCCCAGATTGAGCCAGCGTTGGCTGCCCCCGCCGACGGCTCCTATGAGTTCCACCAGAACAAGGAGGACGACTATGCCGCCATAGACCGGGTAAGCGGCCAGGCGGAAAAGGTTGCGGGTCGTGTGAGAGATCATGATCGCCATGACCAGGAATACGCAGAAGCGCACGACATGGCTCAGCGCATAGGGCTGCAATCCGCCGCCAGCCGCGGAGTAGAGCACTGCTGCGCCGAGACAGACCAGGCCGCAGAGCGGGATGAGCATCTGCCACGGCTGACGCGAGATCGCCTCGGGAACGATCGAACGGCTCACTGCGGGTTTCCTCCAGAGTTGCCGGGCGTAACCGGTGCAACGGGCGAGGCAGTGCCAGCGGGTGCATTGGCTGCTGCGTCCGGTTCGGGAGCAGGGGATTGGGCATCGCTGACGATGGGCTGGCGGGGCTCGGGAACGGTTTCCGCCTGCTGGACGGCGTCGGGCGAGACCGCAGGCGCGCCTACGCCGTATTGCGCGGAATAGGCACGGTAGCGGGCATCGAGGCGCTCCTGAGGAGTGCCGCCCCAATTCTTCTCGAGCTCGGTCAGGATGTCCATGCCCTTCTGCTTGTCGAAGACGTAGGTCAGGACGTCACGCGCAATCGGGTAGGCCGCGCCGGAGCCGCCGCCATGCTCGACCACGACCGAGCAGGCGTAGATCGGGTTCTCGGCCGGGGCGAAGCAGATGAAGTGGCCATGGTCACGGTGTTTCCACTGTCCACCCTTGCCGTTGCCGATATTGAGGCCGACGACCTGCGCCGTGCCGGTCTTGCCGGCGAGCTTGATGTCGGGGAAGGGCAGCCGCGCGTGCGGCGCGGAGCCGGGCCCGTTGGCTACGTCGGACATGGCTTGGTGAATATAGGCGAGGTGCTCCGCCGGCACGCCCAGCGAGGGCGCGGGCTTGTCGTCACGGCCATGGATCAAGCGCGGCATGATGATCCGTCCGCTGGCGAGGCGCGACGCCTGGACCGCCTGCTGCAACGGATTCACGAGGAAGTAGCCCTGGCCGATCGTGGCATTCACCGTATCGAAGGTCTGCCACTCCTTGCCGTACTTTTTCAGCTTCCAGGCCGGGTTGGGCACGGTGCCGTAGGACTGGCCGACGACGGGCAATTCGAATTCGTGGCCCAGTCCCAGACGGCCGGCCATTGCGGCGATCGGGTCCATGCCGATGCGCTGGGCGAAGTGATAGAAGTAGACGTCGCAGCTCTGGTAGATGCCCTTGGCCATGTTGACCGAACCGTGGCCGCGCCGCTGCCAGCAGTGGAACACGCGGTTACCTACTCGCAGGCCGCCGCCGCAGAACACCGACTCGTCAGGGTCGAGCCCCGCCTCCATGAAGGAGAGCGCGACCATCGGCTTGACCGTCGAGCCGGGCGGGTACAGCCCTCGCAGCACCTTGTTGCGCAGGGGCACATGGTCGTCGTCCGACAGCATCTTCCATTCGAGGCGGCCGATCCCGTCGGAAAAGCTATTGGGATCGTAGCTGGGCATCGAGGCCATCGCGAGCACGTCGCCGTTGCGGCAGTCCATGACGACGACCGCCGCCGATTCCGGACCGATGCGGCGGGCGGCGTAGTCCTGTATGCCTGCATCGACCGTCAGCTTTATGGTCTGGCCCGGCACGTCCTCGCGCGTGTCGAGGTTGCGCACGATGCGGCCCGATGCGGTGACTTCGACACGCCGGGCGCCGGGCTTGCCGCGCAGTTCCTTCTCGAAGATTTTCTCGAGCGCGTCCTTGCCAACCTTGTACCCCGGCGTGATCAGGACCGGGTCGTGGTCCTTCTCGTACTCTTCGGCCGAGGCGGCGCCGACGTAGCCGATGAGATGACCGACGGAGGGGCCAGTCGGATAAAAGCGCGAAAAACCCCGCTGGGTGACGACGCCCGGCATGTCGGGCAGGCGCACGCTGACGGCGGAAAAGCGCTCAAGGTCGAGGCCGGTGGCGACTTCCACGGGGGCGAAGCCGTGGGCCTTGTCGATCTTGTCCTGCAGGTCCTGCAGGTCGATGGGCGAGAGCGAAAGCAACTTGCCGAGTTCGGCGATGGTGCGGTCGGCGTCCTTCATCTGCTCGGGGATGACGTCGACACGGAAGTCGGCGCGGTTGGAGGCGAGCGGCTGCCCGTGGCGGTCCAGCAGCCATCCCCGGCGCGGCGGAACCAGCGAGAGGTTTACGCGGTTGCTCTCGGCTTCGAGCTTGTATTTCTCATTCTCGAACACCGAGAGGTAGGTCATGCGCGAGGCCAGCAGGACGCCGATCCCGCCCTGTATCGCTCCTATGACCACGCTGCGACGGTCGAAGCTGTTGCGGAGCGTGCCCGCGCTGACATGCGGTTGACGGATCCAGCGCCGGAAGTCGATTTTCATCGAATGAGCACGAAGGGCGTGAGCCGAAAGCGGTCGACGAGGGCCACGAAACGTCCGACGAGCGGGTAGGAGAACACCGAAATCACGAGTTGCGGACCAATGATGCGTAAGGGGGCAGAGGCCCCGGCTATGTTGGAGATGCCGAGGCACAGCGCGATATAGGCGATGATCAGCCCGATCGCCACCAGCCACTCGGTCAGGAAATTGCGCCAAGGCAGCCGCGCCTCGATCACGTCGAGCACGATCGCGGCGATTGACCACAGCATGACCGCGGTGCCGAACGGCTGGCCAGAGAACAGGTCGTCGAACAGGCCCAGCGGCAGGCCCGCCCAGACCGGCAGCAGTCCGGGACGCAGTTGCCGCCAGGCGACGAACGCCAGGAAGCCCAGCGGAGGCAGTACGGGCGCCGAGGCGATGAGCAGCCAGCCCGGCGCCATCGACCCCAGCATCACCGTGAGCCACGGAAGACTGCGCGCCACCACAGCGGAGGGCTGGCGGTTTATCCTTGGCCTGGCCACGCTGTCCGGGCGGGGTAACAGCGCCATGCCTATCGGTTTCCGGGCTGGGTGTCGGCGGGCGGCGGAGGCGGCGGGGGTGCCCATGCCCTTTCGACGATCACGTAGTCTGTGTCCGAAGGGTTGCTGAGCACACGGGCAATGGCGCCGTCGCGGAGCAGATCCGTCACGACCGCCATCGGCGTGCCGGGGCGGTAAAGGCCACCCGAGCCAGTGGTAACCATGACGTCGCCCCTGAGCAGCGGATTGAGTCCCAGGTTGACGAGGCGGATGCGGATGGTGCCGTCGCCTTGGCCTTGCGCGAATGCGGCGATACCGTCTCGCGCTCGGCGAACCGGAACCAGGCTTTCGGTATCGGTGATGAGCAGTACGCGCGAACTCGACGCGCCGACCTCCAGCACGCGGCCCACCAGTCCCATGGACGAACGGACCGGCATGCCCTTTATCACGCCGCGATCGGCGCCCGCGCCCAGCGTCGCGAAACGCCTCGAGCTGGCTCCGGTCGACCCGACTAGACGCGCGAAGGCGACCGGCTGCGCGTCACCTTCGCGCAAATCGAGCAATTTCTTGAGGCGGCGATTTTCATCCTTGGTGGCCTGCGCTTCGACCAGGCGGACCTTGGCCTCGGCAAGCTCGCGCTTGAGCCGTGCGTGCTCGCTACCCGTCTTGAAGAAGCCCGAGATGGTGCCGATGAAATCCTTGCCGGTGGCCCGGGCGCCGGCAGTCGTCTGCGCGGCCGGTTCGGTCACGTCGGCGGCCGCGCCTCGCAGGCCGGCGAAGGTACCGGGGCTGACGATCGCCACGACAAGCAGGATCAGGCCCACCACCGCGCCTATGACGCCGGCGGCATAGCTGAAGAACGTCGTGTATTGCGCCCTGCGCGAAAAGCCGGAGCGCCGATTTGCTGGCGGTGCCATGCGCCATGCACTCCTGTCATCTTAGCGGCGTCACCGAGCAGGATAGGTGCGCCGCTTACGTCGGGGAGGACGGCCGGGCCAAGGAGCCCGGCAGACGCTCCCGCAATCAATCAGGCGGACATCAGGACGCCGCGATAGATCGGGTCCTCCATGGCGCGGCCGGTACCGAGCGCGACGCAGGACAGCGGGTCCTCGGCGACGCATACCGGCAGGCCGGTTTCCTCGCGCAGGTACTGGTCGAGGCCCTGGATCAGCGCGCCGCCGCCGGTGAGCACGATGCCCTGGTCGACGATGTCGGCGGCGAGTTCGGGGGCGGTGTTCTCGAGCGCGATGCGCACGCCCTCGATGATCGCGCCGATCGGTTCGGCCAGGGCTTCTGCGATGTTCGCCTGGGAGATGGTGATCTCCTTGGGCACGCCATTGACGAGGTCGCGTCCCTTGATGTGGATCGTCTCGCCGATGCCGTCGGCCGGCATGATCGCGATGCCGTAGTCCTTCTTGATGCGCTCCGCCGTGGCGTCGCCGATCAGGAGGTTGTGATGGCGGCGGACGTAGGAGACGATCGATTCGTCCATCTTGTCACCGCCCACGCGCACCGACGTGGTGTAGGCGAGACCGCGCAGTGAAAGTACCGCGACTTCGGTGGTGCCACCGCCGATGTCGACCACCATCGAGCCCACCGGCTCGGTAACGGGCATGTCGGCGCCGATGGCGGCAGCCATAGGCTC
>NZ_AKKE01000140.1 GCF_000281975.1 Novosphingobium sp. AP12
GCTGACCGGGAACAGGCGTGGCCGCCTTTGTCTTCCAACACCACGGCTTCGACGAACCGGCGGCCACATCAACGCTTCACGCCACTGCCCGGCCGTGGATCGGCTCATCGTCAGGATCGCACAACATCACTTGCGCCTTGCCTTGCGCTTTCGACATGTAAAGCGCGCCGTCCGCGCAGGCAATCAGCCGGTCCAGCTCAATGCCGCACTCCGGTACCATGGCAACACCGATGCTCGCCGTGATCCGCACAGCCGCGCCTTCGATCTCATAGGGCTCGCCGACCTGCTTGATTACACGGCGTGCCAGCAGCTCGGCCTGATCGCGATGACGGATATCGGACTGGATGATCAGAAATTCATCACCGCCGAGACGGCATACCAAGTCCGCGGATCTGATGATTGCCGTCAGGCGCGATGCCACCTCCACCAACAGCTGGTCGCCCGCCGGATGGCCGTATCGATCGTTGACTGCTTTGAATCCGTCTAGATCGACGTAATGGATTGCCAGCTGGCTATGCGAACGGCGAGAAAAGCTGAAAAGCTCCTGGAAGGCTTCTCGCACCAAAAGGCGGTTGGGCAAACCGGTCAAGGGATCGTATCTCGCGAGCTTCGCCATATCCTGCTTGGTCGAGAGGTGCTCGACAGCCGACACATAAAGGTGGGCCGCCGACTGCAGGCTCATCAGCCCGACAGCGATCAGCAGGAAGGCTTCGAGCAGGAAGAATTCGGAATGGAACCGCTCCGCATGGTCGCTGGCAGCGTGCGCCAGCATGGCAGCCACGGTCGGCAGCACCGCCAGGATCACGCTCGCCATGCAAAGGCGCAGCCTCGACGACGTGCGCGAGACTACGCCGGCGCCGAACGTGAACACCAGGCTGATCGTCGCGAGACGGATCAGCGGGCATGGGCAGTAAGTCCTCGCACGTTGAGGCCGGCAAGCAGCACCGCAAACAGGTACGTCAGGAGTTCGTACCCCAGCTCCCAGCGCCGTAGGACAGCGATTTCCTGCAACGCTCCTCCGGCTCGATGGTAACGATTGATTAGAACGATACGCGCAGCCGTGACCACGATCGCAGCGCCGGTCAGACCCGCAATCACCCTGTCCAGCCAGTTCAGGTAGATTAGCAAGCCGACGATGCCGTAGAGAGCGCCGAAGCCGGCAATGGGGACACGCATGGTGAAGAGGGTCGATACCAGGTCTCGGTAAACGGCGTCAGAGACCGGCCGCCTGTCACGTGCCAGCCAGGGCATACACCCAACTCGCGTTAGCTTCCGCACTTTCTCTCTCCTTTCCATGAATACCCTCACTCTTCGGGAGGTTAATATGTTCCTACCGCTGCGATGAACCGTTTCTCGCCGCACACTGAGCTCCTGACGTTCCTGCAGTCTTGCGGGGCAGGGTCGGGATTCGATCCAGTCCGGAGCGCACGCTCCTCGTCGCGGAGTGCTAGACGGTCAATCCGCATTGCTGGTGCTAGCATCGATCCATTCGTCAGCGCCTGATTACATTTCATTTCGGGCCGGAACGCACTGAACGTCCGCGGTATTACGGGTGATGGGAGAAATCATGGACACCCCAAAGAGGCCGCGTGCGTTGATCGTGCATAACGAGAACGCAGGAACCGACCCAGTCCCGCGTGCGGACATCGAACACGTGCTGCTGGAGGCAGGTTTTGAGACCATCTACTGCGCTCATGGCGAAGATGATCTGGGGCAGGCGCTGTCCGGGAACTTCGATTTTGTAGTCGCGGCGGGCGGGGATGGAACCGTCTCGCACGTGGTCTCAACACTTGATTATCGCGAACGGCCGGTTGGGGTCCTGCCTCTCGGCGGCTCCAATAACATTGCGCATGCTCTCGGCATTGAGGGCGACTGGCGCAACATTCCGCGCCGCTGGTCCTTGGATGAATGGACACTGCTCGATCGGTGTGAGGCCGATGGACCTTGGGGTCAGAAGCGGTTCGTCGAAGCACTGGGATCTGGGGTCTTGACCCAGTCGTTTGATGGTGTCGACGACGAACCCGACACTGCCGAGGAAAAGCGTGCCAATGGGCGCGCAGCTTTTCGAACGGCCTTGCAGGAGGCGACGACGTTCCCTTGTCATCTCGAAGCCGGGGGTTGGGTTTGGGCTGGCGATTGCTTGATGGTCGAGGTGATGAGTATCCCGTTTGCAGGACCCCGCCTCCGGCTGGGTTGCCACGCGGATCCCGGTGACGGACTGCTAGACGTCGTGATCGTCACCACCGCTGACCGAAATGCAATGATTGCCTGGGCCGAGGCTCCTGACGATCAGCCCTGCCCTATCAAGCCTCTCCAGGCCCCGTCAGTGCGGCTCACCGTAGAGCAACACCCTTTCCGCATCGATGACCGATGCCCTGATGAAAACGTCTGTGGCCGCGTCGACATCCGCGTTCGTTCCAGCCCGGTGCGAATCCTTGTACCCCAGGAGAACTAGAGATGACCCTTCGTGTCCAGCCTGACAGCCAGCTCTTGGGCGAAATCGAGGCCCTAGCTATCGAACTCGCCCAACTTGGGGGGAACGAAATCCGGGGAGCACTCGGCGGTATGCTGCGGATCCGATACAAGGGCCTTGAAGAAGACCCTGATCGTTTCACCGACCCAGTTTCAGAAGTTGATGGGCGCGTCGAGCAGATGATCCGCGAGCGTCTGGCCGAGCGTTTCCCGGACCACGACATCATCGGTGAAGAAATGGACCATCGGCCTGGGCGCGGGCACGACTTCGTCTGGGCCGTCGACCCGATCGACGGGACGACCAATTTCATCAACGGCTTCCCGCTTTTTGCGTCTTCCGTAGGCGTCCTGTTTCGCGGCCGTCCCGTTGTGGGTGCTTTGTGGTGCAGTACGAGTCATGCCCTTGAAGCCGGCGTCTATCACGCTGTTACCACTCGCGACTTGCGCTTCAATGGCGGCCCGCTGGCCACTCACGCCAATCCCGCCATTCGCCGCAGGCTCGGCGGTGAGCCGCATGCCTCGCGCCAGAAGCTCAGCTGGGATGGACGCAAGACCGGATCGGCCGCCATCGAATGCGCCTTCGTGGCGGCAGGGCTTCTCGACATGGCCTGGTTCGAGCGGCCCAACATCTGGGATGTGGCCGGCGGCATGGCGCTCGTAAACGCGAGCGGCCGGGGCTTGATGGAACGGCGGGACGATACCTGGCACGCCTTCGACGGCTTCGGCGGCTCAGAGGCCGACCTCGCGAAGTGGACGATGCCGATTGCTCTCGGCAAACCGGAAACCCTCGACGAATTCGTAGCCGCGGCGCATCTCTGAGCAGCCTTCCCAAGTGACGTCAGCTGTCGGCAAACCCGAAGAGTTCCGGCGGCCAAGCCAGACCCAGCCGTGACATTTTCAGCCTGCGTAGTTCACATCAACAAACAGGCGCGTGAACTCGATCGGAGTTGGGGCGGCGCCAAGCCGGGCGCCATCCTCGCAAGCGGCCTGCCACACCATATTGATGTGGCTCGCCTGATCAGCGGAAAACCGCATGCGGCTCGCCACGATGTCGTGCCACTGCCCGGGAAGATTCCAGACTTCCTGGAGATGAACCTCCGATGCGTCCAGGATCGCTTCCTTGTCTGGATCAAGCGCCCCGATGGCGCGCAGCACATAGCTGTCCAGCAGTTCCAGGAACGGCTTGTCTTCGTACCTGTTCATTCGAATTCCGCGATTGAAAGGCGAAAGAGGCTTGCCATTGCTAGCGCGTCATCGTGTGCGGCCGATGACCGGCGTCACTGCTTTAGCGCTGCGCGCGCGACGCCCTTGATGAGCCTTGCCTTGGCGCGCGCTGACAGACCGTTAGTCAGAAGCTCGCGGCTGAGCCTGCGGAGCAGATGCCGCAAGTCTGAGACTGATGGGCTTTTAAAGTCCCCCAACCGCGCGGTCAGCGCGGGATAATGCCATTTAACGCGCGGCGTCTTTTTCACGCGGTCCCTCCCAGGTCCGTCACCCAGCAATGTCCAGAGGATCATGAACGCTGTAGCAGCAATGCCGAATGCCAGAACCATAATCCTTATCCCGCTGCCGACATCCAAAAAATGCAAAGCCGATCACGAGCCCCGCCATTACGACCAAAGCGGAGGCTCGGTGGCGTGTCTTCTCACCGAGGCCCACACTCACTGCCGATGCAATGGCAACGATCAACAAGATGGAGGCTATCTCCGCTGCCGAGCGTAGGCATATCAGGATCAAGTCCATGACAACCTCCACTCCCAGGAAACCGGGATCTCGAAGTTATGTTACTGCATTCGCCGGGGAGTCATCAAGGTCGAGATGCAGCCAATCCGGTCGATCGATGAACGAATACGCAGCCGCCGGCGATGTCAGATGATAACCCGGCATCAAGAGGCCGAATGGCGGGCCTATTCCTACTGAACGGCCTCTTGTGCGATGATGGTGTCGCCGACAAGGCCGTTGAAGATGACATAAGCCACCATGTGCGCCCGGTTTCGCGTGCGAGTTTTGAGGCGGACGTTTTCAACGTGCCTTTCTACGGTACACGGGGCAATGGAAAGCTGAATTGCGACCTCCTTTGCGGAAAGACCGAAGGTAACCAGACCAACTATCTCGCGCTCACGACTAGTGAGCCCGAGCTCCGTATTTTCCAAAACCATTGCAAAGTGCCCCTAATCGAATCACTGATTCTGAAGGTTATGTTATAGTTTTCTGGTTACTTCAGTCGGACCCTTGCTATTCGGTATACACGTAAGCTTCGTTAACTTCTTCCTGTTTTTCGTGGGGGATTCTGCGGAGGGGTTCTTCGGACATCTGGTGACAGAAACCGCGGACCCGACCAATCCTGAATACCGCACCCGTTCTTAACCCTACCGGCCCACACCATCTTGTGCTTCCGAGGCATCAAACCGAAGTGCCTGGCAATTGCTTCCCTTGTAGACCGTCGGCAGCGACAAAATCGACATCCGGCCGCTTCAGGTCTACCGCGTATCAGATTCGTGCACTTAAGCCCTGCTCCGGTTGTACCCGATGCGGCGAGAAGTAAGTCCCTCAAGCGCCCCCAAGAGGGCTTCTCGCCTTATTTCCGGTCATCCTCGCGCCATCAGGGGCGGTTACGGTGCCTTGCCACTCGCTAAGTTACTTTCGCCAGAGCCCGGTAAATCATACTGATCCACACCGCCTCGGCGCGCATCGCGCCGATGGGGACACCGCCGACATCCTCGACCGCGCCGCCAGCCAGAACCAGATCAAGCGAAGGATCATGGATTGCTTCGAAGACCACACGCGCTTTGGGCAGATAGGTCCGCCACAATTGTCCGCCGTCCTGGATTTCATCCGATGAACGCCCCTCAGGCTGACCCAGCGCGCGGGCAGCGCGCTCAAGCGTGGTCCTCATGAGCAGCCCTCAGTCATGCCATTCAGCGGCCGCTTCGGCATTAGTTGGGCCTCCCGTCCATTTGATCGCGCGGCCAAATTCAGCCAGTTCAGCTCATTTCGTCAAGTCAAAGAACGCCTTGCCGACAACGGCGCATGCAGCTGGCCGGGCCCGATGCAGAGCCACCTAAGTGTTCGCGTCGGGCGCCTCCTACACACAATCAGTTTATCAAGGGAAACTGGGCGGCGCGCACACGGTCGCGATCAGCGGGGTGAATATGCGCCGATAGCTCTTCGAAGGTGACACTGTCGGCCCAGGGCATCTTCCAGAGCGAAAAACCCTGCTCGTCCATCGAGAGAACTCGTCGGTATCGACATTCCACGCCCACAGCGCGACGCCCGCCGCCTTTATCGCCATCCGCAAATGATCCGGCTTCCAGTCTAGCGGCTTCGGCAAATCTCGCATCAGATGCTCCGTATAAACTCCGCCGGGTTAGTACCTCAAGTCCGGGGCGATCAGTGAAATCGCTTGTTTCCGCGCACTATTCTCGGGCCACATCGACGGCAAGGGTGCAGGGCCAAATTGGCATCGCCTATCTCCAAGCCCATCGGGAGGTCGGCCTCCCAGTTTAAGACGGACGAACAGCAAGTGCCGCCGTTTGGAGATGAGAATGATTTTGGAAAACAACTGCCGTAAGAAACTGCCCCACTCGGAATGTGCACCGCCCTTGTTACGGACGTTCCCGGGGCCACTCACCTGCCCCATCCTTGCCGTTCATTCATTGGCGAGGTAGGGTAAACGGACGCGAAGTTTCGGGTGGACTGTTTAAGCGGGGAATGGTCGATGTCGGGGGTGGAACCGGACGCCCTATCGCAGCCGCAAGCGCCGCCGGCCGAATCAATCGGCTGCGTGGCATAGGCTGGAAGGGAACCCATTCTCTTGCCGTACATTATCGGTAGCAGAGTGGGGCGCATCAAGATGAACGTTCGCGGCATACTCTGATTGATGTACGTGAATTTGCCGTAAATCCTCATTTCTAAACATGGGCTCAGATGACTCATCGGAGCTTTTCAGCCGAAGCCGTTGCAATATTGTGCATGCGTAGGGGACTAAGTGGCGCGCTATACAACTCCGGTTGACCTGACCAACTGCGACCGGGAACCGATTCATCTACTCAGCGCCATTCAGCCGATCGGTTTCCTGATCGCGGTGAGCACCGATTGGATAGTCGCCCGGACGTCAGCCAACATAGAGGCCTTTACGGGCCATGAGCCCGGCGCGATCATCGGTAACCCTCTCGCGGACTTCCTGCCCCGCCATCTCATCCACGACCTGCGCAACCGGGTCGCCTATCTCGTAGCACCCGACATGGTGGAACGACTGTTTGCCTGCAGGCTGACCGAAGGTGGACGGCCCTTCGACGCGGCCATCCACCTGTCCCATGGGCAGATCATTATAGAATTCGAGCCCGGCACCGAAAACATCGGGGACGCCAGCGGCACCGTTCGCGCAATGATGGCGCGGCTGGACACCCGGCCTGACCTGACGTCGTTCTACCGGGAAGGCGCCCGGCAGGTTCGGGGGCTTCTCGGGTATGACCGTGTCATGGTCTACAAGTTCGACACTGATGGTGCGGGCGAGGTCGTGGCCGAGGCTTGCAAGCCGGGCATCGGTTCATTCATGGGGCTGCATTATCCGGCCAGCGACATTCCCAAGCAGGCGCGGGCGCTCTACAAGCGCAACCTCCTGCGCCTGATCCGCGACGTGAGTTCCACCTCGGTCGGCATCGTGCCCGAGCTGGACGCCGAGCGGAAACCGCTGGACCTTTCGCTGTCGGTCCTGCGATCGGTGTCCCCGATCCATATCGAGTATCTTAAGAATATGGGGGTTCAGGCTTCCCTCTCGATCTCGATCATCGTCGACGGCGAATTGTGGGGCCTGTTCGCTTGCCACCATTATTCGCCGATCTCCCCGACGTTCGAGCGCCGCTCAGTCAGCGAGCTGTTCTCGCAGATGTTCTCGATGCGCCTAGAAAGCCGGGAGCGCCGGGAGCTTGTCGAATACGAGCGCCGCGCCCGCGACATTTCCGACCAGCTCCTGGGGGCCGTCGCCTCGGACGAAACGCTCCTCAAGGACCCGGACTGGCTGGGCGACATTCTGACGAGCGCGATCCCTGCCGATGGCGTCGGGGTCTGGATCAACGGCAACTATGCATTCTCAGGCGTGGCACCGCCCAGCGATGACTTCCGCCGCATCGTCCGTGCGCTCAACGGCACGGCTGCGGCCAAGGTCTTCGCTACCAATCACATCGGGTCCCTAGTTGACCGCGCCGACCACTTCGCCAAAGCCGCCTCCGGTCTCTTGGCGATCCCCATCTCGCGGTCGCCGCGCGACTACGTGGTGCTGTTTCGGTCGGAAATGCGCCAGTCGGTGCGCTGGGGCGGGGATCCTCACAAGCCGGTCGAGTATGGCCCGAACGGTCCGCGATTGACCCCGCGCGAGAGCTTTGCGGAATGGAACGAGCTGGTCGAGGGGAAGTCCACCCCCTTCTCGCCGACCGAACTGCGAGTTGCCGAGACGCTGCGTGCGACGCTGATCGAAGTCGTCCTGCGACTTGCCGACGAAGCCGCCGCGCAGCGCCATCAAGCCAACGCCCGGCAAGAGCTACTGATCGCCGAACTGAACCACCGGGTACGCAACATTCTGGGTGTCATCCGCGGACTGGTGCGCCAATCCCAGCCCGATGAGGAGGCGGTGCGGGACTTCGTCAACGTGGTAGACGGGCGCATCCACTCGTTGGCGCGTGCCCACAACCAGATCACCGACGACCACTGGGGCCCGGCGCCCCTCCAAGCATTGATGGACGCCGAGGCGGCGGCCTTCGCGGCGCACAAGGAAAGCTCGATCCATTACAAGGGTCCTCCGGTCCTGCTCAACCCGCAGGCCTATTCGTCAATGGCGCTCGTGGTGCACGAACTAGTGACCAACTCGACCAAGTACGGGAGCCTGTCAGGCGACGGTATCGTGGAAATCGAATGGCACCGGGAGACGGGTGAGGACCTTTTCCTGACCTGGACCGAAAGCGGCGGGCCCGAAGTCCGAGAGCCAACGCGCAAGGGGTTTGGGACGACCATCATCAAGCGGTCAGTTCCCTACGATCTGGGCGGGTCGGCCGAAATCGAATACAATCCGGATGGCGTCAAAGCCTCGTTCCGCATACCTGCGCGGCACATTTCGGAACCAAGGAAGTTCGATAGCAAGAAGGTGACGTTGGCGGCCAACAAACGGTTCTCTCACATGCCCCACGCATCAAAGGAGCCAGTCAAGCCCGACTTGCTTACGGGGATGTCGACCCTCATCGTGGAGGACAGCCTCATTATCGCGCTCGATGCCGAAGACATCCTGAGCCGGTTCGGCGCAGAGATCGACACCGCTTCGACCCCGGAAGGCGCTCACGATGCGCTCGACAAGGGCCTGCCCGACTTCGCCGTGCTCGACATCAACCTCGGGGATGAGAACAGCTTCGGTATCGCCGATCGTCTGTCAGATGCCGGCGTACCTTTCTTTTTCGCAACCGGCTACGGCGAACAGGCGCTACTGCCCGCCGAGCACCGTTCTAGGATCGTGGTCCAGAAACCTTACACCACCCACAATCTCGCCCGCGCGGTGGAGGAATTGCTCGGGGTAGGCGGGGATGACGATTAATCCGGCACTACGTTCGGACTGCGTAAGTTCCAGCGTTATCTAGTGAGGCGGATGCGATTGGTCCTCCGAATGACCGATTTGGGCGCGTTCGGAATTTCGCCGAATGGCGCTTTGTGGTGATGGGGTGTGACGCGACCCCCTGATTTTCCTCCACG
>NZ_AKKE01000141.1 GCF_000281975.1 Novosphingobium sp. AP12
GGCCCCGCCGATCGGCAGGCCGCTCGCCAGCGTCTCGCGCGCGCCGCCGGACAGGTCGCTGGCGACCACCGCGTTGGCGCCCGGATCGGCGACGTAGAGCGTTCCCCCGGCGATCGCGATGCCTTCGGGCCGGGCCAGCCCGTCGAGCACGATCTCCCTGCGGCCGCCGACCAGCTTGACCACGCGGCCCGCGCCGCTCTCGGCGACGTAGACGCTACCGTTGCCCGCCACCGCGACGCCCATCGGCCGGTCGAGGCCCGAGGCGAGTTCGACCACGTTGCCGCCTTCCTGCCCGAACACCTTGCCGGTGCCGAACTCGGCGAAGACCGCGCCGCCATCGGGGCCGACCGAGACGCCCATCAGCCGGTCGTAGCCGCTCGCCAGCACTTCGGTTTCGCCCGCGGCCGGCTTCCAGCGCGCGACGTCGCCGTTGGCAGTGGTGACGATCCATTCGTCCGCGCCGCTGGCGACCGCGTCGCGGATCCAGCCCGGGAAGCCCGGCGAGAACAGCATCCCGGCCAGCTGCAGGTGCTCGCCCGGCCGCAGCAGGTAGGCGAACCCGCCGTCGGCGACGAGGACGTGGCCATGCTCGTCCACCGCGAGGCCGAGCGGCCACTGCAGCCCCTTCTCGACCAGCGGCTTCGTCTTGCCGGGCTCGACGATCTCGGTGATCGAACCGTTGATGTGCGACACGAAAGTGCGCCCGTTCACGAAGGCGACGTTGTCGAGGCCCGGACCGATGTCGGCCAAGATCGACTTCTCGCCGGTGCGCGGGTCGATCCTGAGGACCTGCCCCGAATAGACCTGCGTCGAGACGATGTAGCCGTCCGGGTGGAACTTGACCGAGTCGGGCACGCCGAGGTCTTTCGCCACCACCTCGGGCTCGCCGCCGTCGAGGCCGATGCGCCAGATCTCGTTGGCGCCCTGCGCTGGGAAGTAGAGCTTGCCGTCCGGGCCGACCTCGAAGGCGTTCGCCATCGGCACACCCTCGTAGATCACGCGCGGCGCGCCGCCGTCGCGGTCCAGCTCCATGATCCGGCCGCCGAGGCGCAGTTCGCCCGCGATCAGCCGGCCCTGGTGGTAGGTGATCGGGTTGGCGACCGGCATGTCGCCGTGGATGACCCGGTACTCCCCCTGGGGCGTCATCATCGAGACGCGGCCCATGGTGATCTCGGTGCAGTAGAGATTGCCCGCTTCGTCGAAGGCGAGGTCGTCCGGGCCGACGATGCCGGCGCCGTTGGGGCTGATCGTCTCGATCACGCCGCTGTCGACGTCGATCGCGCTGACCATCGAGCCGGCGACCTGCGCCACGTAGATGCGTCCGTCGGCGCCGGTGCGGATGCCGTTGGCGCTGGCGAGGCGGCTGGCGGGGGTCATGCGGTGGATAGCCCAGCCCTCGCCCGGGGTGGCGGCTATCGCGTTGGAATTCCGGCCTGCGGCTTGCAGCATGTATACACCTCTCTCCATCGGCGCGGGCCGAGTCTTTTGCCGATTGGTATAGGCAGGTGCCCCCCCACGCAACGCGGCCCGCCCGCCTCCACCCGGCATCGCCCCGGCGACGGGCCTACCGTTGCCAAGTGGGAAGGCGTGCGGATATTCGTGCGCCGAACCCATAATCAATCCGGCCGGGCGTGGCGATGGAACCGGCGAGCGCAGGCCGCCGCCGTTCTTCCGACAAGCCGACCCGCGCCGCACGAGAGGACGCCCGACCATGCCCACCCCTGCCCTGCGTTTCGACGGCCGCGTAGCAGTGGTAACCGGCGGCGGCCGGGGCCTTGGCCGCGCCTATTGCCTGCTGCTCGCCTCGCTGGGCTGCAAGGTGATGGTCAACGACCTCGGCGGCGCGATTCGCGGCGATGGACCGGATACAAGCGTGGCGCAGGAAGTCGTCGACGAGATCGTCGCGGCGGGCGGCGAGGCGATCGCCAACGCCGATACCGTCGCCACGCCCGAGGGCGGCCGCGCGATCATCCAGGCCGCGCTAGGCACCTGGGGCCGCATCGACGCGCTGATCCATAATGCGGGCAACGTGCGCTACGGCACCATCCGCGACATCGCCTACGAAGACTTCCGCAGCGTGCTGGACGTCCACCTGCTCGGCGCCTTCCACGTCGTCCAGGCCGCGTTCGGGCCGATGTGCGACGCGGGCTTCGGCCGCATCGTCCTGACCAGCTCGATCGGCGGCATCTACGGCAACAAGGAATGCGTGAACTACGCCGTCTCCAAGTCGGGCATGATCGGCCTCAGCAACGTCGCCGCGCTCGAGGGCGAGGACTTCAACGTGAAGTCCAACGTCATCGTCCCCAGCGCGGTCACGCGCATGGCCGAGGGCATCGACATCTCGCAGTACCCGCCGATGGACACGGAACTGGTCGCTCCCGTCGTCGCTTGGCTGGCGCACGAGGCCTGCTCGGTCAGCGGCGAGATGATCGCCTCGATCGCCGGGCGCATCGCCCGCGCCTTCATCGCCGAGACGCGCGGCGCCTGGCGTCCGGAGTGGACCATCGAGGACGTCGCCGCCGCCGCCGAGGCGTTCCAGGACAAGGGCCCCGAGAACCCGCAGCTGCTCGACTTCGGCCTCCACGGCCACGTCGGCCACATCGGCTACAGCTTCGCCATGGCGCGATCGGGAGAGCGATCGGTCACGGACGCTGATGCTTAATCAACAACACTGTTGACAACTAAATGCGCCAAATCCACATCGCATCCATAGGGCGCCGCCTTGCGGCAGAGTCGCCCGCACGACAGAAAGTGGGACCGGAATGATCTGCCAGAAAACCAACGTGCCAGCGCCCGAGGAACTCGACATCCCCGCGCTCAAGGCGAAGTACATCGCCGAGCGCGACAAGCGCCTGCGCCGCGAAGGCGGCGAGCAGTACGTGCGCCCCACCGGCGACTTCTCCGACAACTATGCCCATGACCCCTTCACCCCCGTGGCGACGCGCGATCCGATCGTCGAGGACCTCGACGTGGCGATCCTGGGCGCGGGGTTCTCGGGCATCCTGGCGGGCTATCACCTGCACAAGCAGGGCGTCTCCAACGTGCGCAACATCGACCACGCGGGCGGCTTCGGCGGCGTCTGGTACTGGAACCGCTACCCCGGCGTGCAGTGCGACAACGACGCCTACTGCTACCTCCCGCTGCTCGAGGAAACCGGCTACCTGCCGAGCAAGAAGTTCTCGGACGGCTGGGAAATCCAGGCCTACTGCCAGAAGATGGCGACCGACTTCGAGCTGGTCGACAAGGCGCTGTTCCACACCCTGGTCGAGAGCATCACCTGGGACGAGACGATCAAGCGCTGGCACGTCAAGACCAGCCGCGGCGACGACCTGCGCGCGCGCTTCGTCGTCATGGCCGGCGGCGTCATGAACATGCCCAAGCTGCCCGGCATCCCCGGCATCCACGACTTCAAAGGCAAGATGTTCCACACCAGCCGGTGGGAGCACGACTATACCGGCGGTTCGTGGACGCAGCCGGTGCTCGATAAGCTGAAGGACAAGCGCGTCGCCATCGTCGGCACCGGCGCCACTTCGGTGCAGGCCGTGCCCTATCTCGGCAAGTACGCGAAGCAGCTGTACGTGCTGCAGCGCACGCCCTCGAACATCGACGAGCGGCCCAATCCGCCGACCGATCCCGACTGGGCCGCGTCGCTCAAGCCCGGCTGGCAGCAGGAGCGCATGGCGAACTTCCACCGCGGCGCGCAGCAGTTCTTCCTGCCCGGCGAGCCCGACCAGATCTGCGACATCTGGACTGAGATCAGCCGTAACCTCAACATCGAGCTCGAAGCCGACGGCAACCCGCAGCTGCCGATCGAGGAGCTGCTGGCCCGCCGCGACGTGGTCGACTTCCAGGTGATGGAGCGCCTGCGCCGCCGCGTCGACGAACAGGTCACGGACAAGGAAACCGCCGAAATCCTCAAGCCGTGGTTCCGCTTCATGTGCAAGCGCCCGCTGTCGAACAACGACTACTACCCGACCTTCAACCAGCCCAACGTCAAGGTGATCGACGTCTCGCCGACCCAAGGCGTCGAGCGTATGACCGAGAAGGGCTTCGTCGCCGACGGCGTGGAATACGAGGTCGACCTGTTCATCTTCGCCTCGGGCTTCGAGGTCACCAGCGACCTCAAGCGCCGCTGGGGCATCGACACCGTCGAGGGCGAAGGCGGCCTGTCGATCTACGAGCACTGGACCAACGGCCCCAGCACGCTCCACGGCGTGACCACCGACAAGTTCCCCGGCATGTTCTACATGGGCTATATCCAGGGCGCCACGAACTCGAGCACCACCGAGCAGTTCGGCCGCCAGGCCGAGCACCTCGCCTTCATGATCGGCGAGACCGTGCGGCGCGGCGCCGACAAGTTCTCCGCCACCGCCGAGGGCGTCGCCGGCTACGTCCAGCACTGCCGCGACAACGAAGTCGACATGTCGGAATTCCAGCAGGGCTGCACACCCAGCTACTTCAACAACGAAGGCGACAAGGAACTCAAGTGGGCCCTGTTCAAGGGCTACCTGCCCGGCTGGGACGCCTGGCGCGACATGCTCGCCGACTGGCGCAAGACCCCGGACCTGCCGGGCGTCGCGTTCGAGACACGCGAAACCGTCAGCTAGGATACAAGGCTCTGGAGGAGGGCGGGGGCGGCAGGTTCAACCTGTCGCCCTTGTCGTTTCAGCCGCCGCCAAAACCCTCGGCCTGAACGACGGTGAGGTTCTCCGAGAACGCCGGCGAGAGCTTGCGCTCGATCTTGCGGCAGCGGTCGGCGTGGTCGATCAGGGCCTTGGCGATGTCGCGCAGGATCGCGGTGTCGAGCGGCGCATCGCCCGCCAGCCGGGCCAGCAGGTCCCGCTCCTCAATGCCGAGCGTGCGCGCCGTCACCCGCTGACCGCCCAGCGCCTCGACGGCCTGCGTGAAGAGGGCGAGCTGGACCATCGAATCTTGCGGCATGGTGTCGGGAGCTTTCAGGTCGGGACTTGCGAAGCCGAGCGCTCCGGGCACACCGGCCATAGGCCCCGGCACCGGGTATCCGTCAAGTCAGGCACCGCAGGAAGCCGTGGGCGAAACCGATGACTGCCCATCACCCTCCCGGTGGAGGGGTCAGGGGGTAGGATTACCGCCCCTGCCACTCCGGCTTGCGCTTTTCGGCGAAGGCGCGCGGGCCTTCCTGTGCGTCGTGCGAATTGTAGGTCAGCTCGTGCGCCGCGCGGGCGGCGGCGAGCGCGGCGCTGCGGCCCATTTCGGTGGAGAGCATCACCGTCTCGCGCGCGGCCTTGACCGACAGCGGCGCGCCTTCCAGCACCTCGAGCGCCAGTTCGATCGCCGCGTCCAGCACAGCGCCGGGTTCGGCGAGGCGGTTGACGAGGCCGATCTCGTAGGCGCGCGCAGCCGTGATCGGCTTGCCGGTGAGGACGATCTCCATGAACACGCGCTGGGGGATCATGTGGATCAGCGGCGCCGCCCAGGGGCTGCCGCGCCCGACCTTGACCTCGGTGATGGCGAACTTGGCGTTGGTGGACGCGACACACAGGTCGCAGGCCTGCGCTATCATCCAGCCGCCCGCGAAGGCGACGCCGTTGACCGCCGCGATGGTCGGCTTGCTGAGCTCGATGGTGTCGTAGGGCAGCGCGTACATGTCGCGCGGGGGGACCGCCATGCCGGTCTCGACCATCTCCTTGAGATCGCCGCCCGCGCAGAAGGCCTTGTCGCCCGTCGCGGTGAGGATGGCGATGCGCGCGACATCATCCGCCTCGAACCGCGCCCACGCGGCTCGCAGGCCCTCGCGGACCTCCCGGCTAAGGGCGTTGCGCTGGTCGGGGCGGTCGATGGTGATGACGGCGATGCCGTCTTCACGGGCTTGGTACAGGACGGCGTCGGTCATCGGTGGGTCCTTGAAACGGGTTCACGCGGAGGCGCGGAGAAGAACAAGGGATTTGATGCACGCAGAGACGCAGAGGCGCAGAGATGTCGGGCCGAGCCGCAGGCTCTTTCTACCGATCAAGGCGGCGGCGTTCGCAGCGTCGATGGCACACAGCGGCTTCGCCGCGAGCACGACATCCCTGCGCCTCTGCGTCTCTGCGTGATCCCGGACCTTGTTCTTCTCCGCGCCTCCGCGCCTCCGCGTGAAATCCATTCTAGAATCCCCGCCGCGCGATCTCGAAGGCCGCCCGGTCGAGACCCTCGCGGAAGTCGGGGTGGGCCACGGCGACGAGGCGGCGGGCGCGTTCGGCGAGGGTCTGGCCTTTGAGCCGGGCCGCGCCGAACTCGGTCACCACGACGTCCACTTCGCTGCGCGCGCTGGTCACCGGCCCCGAGAGTGTCGGCACGATCTTGCTCAGAGTTCCGCCCTTGGCCGTCGAGGCCAGCACCATCAGCGAGGCCCCGCCGGGCGAACGGGCCCCGGCGCGCACGAAGTCCACCTGCCCGCCGGTGCCGCCCATGTAGGCCGCGCCCGACTGCTCGGCGTTGACCTGTCCGGTGAGGTCGACCTCCAGCGCGGAATTGATCGTGACGAGCCGCGACAGCTGGCCCAGCACGCCCGCGTCGTGGGTGTAGCTGGTCGGCGTCATGCGGATCGTGGGGTTCTCGTGCGCCCAGTCGTAGAGCCGCCGCGTTCCGATCAGCGCGCCGTTGATCGAGACGCCCCGGTCGATCTCCTTGCGCGCGTTGGTGAGCACGCCCGCCTCCGCCAGCTCAACCAGCCCGTCGCCCAGCATGCCCGAATGGACGCCAAGGTCGCGGCGGTCGTGGAGCAGGCGCAGGATCGCATCGGGCACCGCGCCGACGCCGGTCTGGATCACCGAGCCGTCGCCGATGAACTCGGCGCAGAGCCGCGCGATGGCCTCGTCGGTGGGGCCGATCTTCGCGGGCGCGACTTCTACGGGGGCGCGGGATACCTGCACGGCCACGTCGATGGCGCTCGCCGGGATCAGTTCGCCCGGCACGTAGGGGACCGCCTCGTTGACCTCGGCGATGACGACGCGCGCCTTGTCCACGGCGGCGCGCACGTAGTCGGAGATGAGGCCACACGAATGGTTGCCCTGCGCGTCGGCCGGGCTGACCTGGATCATCGCCACGTCGCAGGGCATAACGCCCGCCGCGATCAGCGGTGCGACCTGGCTGACGTGGACCGGGATGACGTCGAGCAGGTTGGCCTTGGTCATCACCCGCAGCGCCCCGATCGCGCCCATCGACGACAGACGGAACGCCGGCGCGCTTTCGGGCGTGAACAGGCCGGAGAAGCTGGTGGCGATGAAGGCGTGGATATTTCCGACGCGTGCGCCTTGCGCGATCAGCGCCTCGACAAGCGTGGTCGGCTCGCCGCAGGCCTGGCCGAAGACGATGTGGTCGCCGGGGCGAAGGTATTGGGTGAGGTCGATCATGCGCCCGTCGTCCCCGGCTCGACCGGGGACCGCTGGCCGGGAACGGCCCACCTCTCGGCGAGGCTTTGCGTGAAACGAGGTGGGCGCGACTCGGCCAGCGGTCCCGGATCAAGTCCGGGACGACGATGGGGGCTCGTCACAGCTTCCCTGCCTGCCGCAACAGCCGTTCGGCGCGGGCGAGGTACGGCCGGTCGAGCATGCCGCCCTTCCAGCCGATCGCGCCGACGCCGGGGTTGGCGGCGAAGACGTCGACCACTTCCTGCGCCTCGGCGATCTCGGCCTCGGTGGGGGTGAAGGCTGCGTTGATGACCGGGACCTGCGCCGGGTGAATGGCCATCATGCCGCGGAAACCGTCGCGGCGGACCTTCTCGGCGCGGGTGCGCAGGGCTTCGAGGTCGCGGAAGTCGGCGCTGATCGTCTCGATCGCGGTGACCCCCGCCGTCGCCGCCCCGAGCACGGTGAGGCTGCGCGCCAGTTCGTAAGTGAAGGAGTACGAGCCGTCGGGGTTGCGGTTGGACGAAGCGCCGATCGAATCGGCGAGATCCTCCGCCCCCCAGGTCAGAGCGACGACGCGCGGGGCGCCCTTGTAGTCTCCGGTATGGAACATGCCCTCGGCGGTCTCGGTGATGAGCACGATGACGGGGGTGGAGCCCTCCTCGATCCCGTTCGCCACTTCGAGCGCGGAGAGGCAGTGGTCGAGCTTCTCGACCTCGGCGCGGCCGTAGACCTTGGGCAGCATGATGCCGCCGGGATGCGCGGGCATGACGGCGGCGAGGTCGTGCAGGGTGTGCGGGCCGTCGAACGGGTTGATGCGCACCCACAGGCGCGCGCGCTGCTCGGGATGGGCCTTGATGAAATCGTGGACCATCGGGCGCGCGGCGGCCTTGGCGTCGGGTGCGACGGCGTCCTCAAGGTCGATGAGGACGATGTCGGCGTCGCCTTCGGTCGCCTTGGTCATCTTCTTCTCGCTGTCGCCCGGCGCGAACAGCCAGGAGCGGGCGGTGGAAGGCTGATGGGTAACGGACATAGGCTCTCCAGTCGTCATCCCGGCGAAGGCCGGGATCGCGGGCGGCAACATCCCGCACTGCCGATGACGATCCCAGCTTTCGCCGGGATGACGGGCTTTCTCAAGGTCGCTTGCCTCAATAGCTGCGCGGCAGTTCCAAAACCCTCTCGGCGATGTAGTTCATGATCTGGTGCGGACTGACCGGCGCGATGCGCGGGATCAGCACTTCGCGCAGGTAGCGCTCGACGTGGTATTCCTGCGCGTAGCCCATGCCGCCCATCGACATGACGGCGGTCTGGCAGGCCTCGAACCCGGCCTCGGCGGCGAGGTACTTGGCGGTGTTGGCCTCGACCCCGCAGTCGAGCCCCTGGTCGAACATGGTCGCAGCCTTGAACACCATGAGGCTGGCCGCTTCGACCTGCATCCACGCCTTGGCGAGCGGGTGCTGGATGCCCTGGTTCTGCCCGATCGGGCGCCCGAAGACGACTCGCTCCTGCGCGTACTTCGACGCCTTCTTGATGGCGATGCGGCCGAGGCCCGTGGCTTCCGCGCCGAGCAGCACGCGCTCGGGGTTTAGGCCTTGGAGCAGGATCTTGAAGCCCTGCCCCTCGGCGCCGATGCGGTCTTCCTCGGGAATGAACAGGTCGGTGATGAACAGCATGTTCGAGCCCACCGCGTGGCGGCCCATCTTGGGGATCAGCTGGTGCTCGATGTGGGCGCGGTCGAGCTTGGTGTAGAACAGCGTCAGCCCCTCGGTCTTCTTCTTCACCTCCTCGAGCGGCGTGGTGCGCGCGATGAGCAGCATGCGGTCGGCGACGTGGGCGTTGGTGATCCAGATCTTCTCGCCGTTGACCCGGTAGCCGCCCGGCACCTTCTCGGCGCGAGTCTTGAGGCTGGTGGTGTCGAGGCCGGTGTTGGGCTCGGTCACCGCGAAGCACATCTTCTCCTCGCCCGACAGGATCGGCGGGATCATGCGCTGCTGCTGTTCCTCGGTGCCGAACAGGGCGACCGGCTCCAGGCCGAACACCGGGCCGTGGATCGCCGAGGCCGCGGTCATGCCGCCGCCGCTCTCGGCCACGGCCTGCATCATCACCGCCGCCTCGGTGATGCCGAGGCCTGCGCCGCCAACCGATTCGGGCATGGCGACGCCGAGCCAGCCGGCCTGCGCCATCGACAGGTGGAACTCGGTCGGAAATTCGCCGCTGCGATCCTTTTCCAGCCAGTACTCGTCGGGGAACTGGGAGCAGTGCTTAAGGACGGCCTCGCGGATATCCTGCTGGTCCTGGTTGAGTGCAAAATCCACTGCGTTTCGCCCTTCTTCCCGGTTTTCGCCTGTTCAGGCGCTGTCCAAGGCGTAGCAGCGCGAACGCGCAGAGACAACGGTGTTGTTCCGATATCGGTTCAGCGAACGAAAATACGCATGGATTTGGAATCGAGCTTGCGTTAAGCCCTGCCCCAAGAAGATTGGGAGAACGGCATGGCCGAAGAGGCAGACAAGACAGCGCAAGGCCCCCTTGCGGGCATTCGCGTCGTCGACCTCACCAGCGTGGTCTTCGGGCCCTACGCCACGCAGATCATGGCGGACATGGGCGCCGAGGTGTTCAAGATCGAGCCCCCCGCCGGCGACAACACGCGCTGGATCACCACCGGCCCGGTCCCGGGCATGGGCGGCATCTACGTCAACGTGAACCGCGGCAAGCGCGGCCTCATGCTCGACCTCAGGCAGGAGGTCGACCGCGCGACGCTGCGCGCGCTGATCGCCACCGCCGACGTCTTCATCCACTCGATGCGCGGCAGTGCGATCGCCAAGCTCGGCTTCGACTACGCGGCCGTAAAGGCCATCAAGCCCGACATCGTCTACACCAACTGCTACGGCTATTCGCGGCGCGGGCCCGAGGGGGACAAGCCTGCCTACGACGACACCATCCAGGCCGAATGCGGCATCCCCCACGTCCAGGGGCTGATGAACGGCGAGCCCGGCTACGTCGCCACGATCATGGCCGACAAGGTCGCCGGTCTGCACGCGCTCTACGCGACGATGATGGCGCTGTTCCACCGCGAGCGCACCGGCGAGGGCCAGGAAGTGGAAGTCACCATGTTCGAGGCGATGTCCTCGTTCATGCTGGTCGAGCACGCCAACGGCGCGATGTTTGCGCCGCCCACCACGCCGGCGCACTACCACCGCGCGGTCGAGCCCAACCGGCGGCCCTACCGGACGCAGGACGGGTACGTCGCCGCGCTGGTCTACAACGACAAGCACTGGGACGCCTTCATGGCGGCCGTGAACCCGCCCTGGGCGAGCGACGAGTTCTCCACGCTGGAGAAGCGCGCAAAGCAGATCGGGCGGGTCTACGGACTGCTGGGCGAGACCTTCCTCACCCGCACCACGCAGGAATGGCTCGACACGCTGCGGGGCCTGCACATCCCCTGCGCGCGCCTGCAGACCACCGACGAACTGTTCGACAACGCGCAATTGAACGCCATCGGCTTCTTCGAGGAAGTCGAGACGCCGCAGGGGCCGGTGCGCTTCCCCGGCGTGCCGACCTGGTTCTCGGCGACGCCGGGCAAGGTGCGCGGACCCGCCCCCATGCTCGGACAGGACAACGAAAAAGTGCTCGCCGAACTCGCAAGCGTCGCCCCGGCGATGGTCAGCGAGTCGAAGTGAACAGGGGTGTTGATTTCACCTGACAGCATCGAAAGGCTTGGGCTAACCACCTGCCCAAGCCGGACCCTGGGAGCGTGATCGGATCGTCAAGACCGAGGCCGAACCTCCCTTGAAGACCTAGCGACAACGGATCGGAAGAAAGGCAAACCACGATGTACGACGACCAGCCCCTAGCTGATACAGAGGCGCCGGAAGCGCCGGCCAAGTCCTCCACGGGCACCCCCGTATTCAAGCGCATGCTCGACCTGTTCGAGGCCGAGGGCATCAAGACCCTGTTCGGCATCCCCGATCCCAACTTCGTCCACCTCTTCCTCGAGGCCGAGACGCGCGGCTGGACCGTCGTGTCGCCGCACCATGAAGCGTCGGCCGGCCACATGGCCGCCGCCGCCGCGCGCATCACCGGCAAGCCCGCCGTCTGCATCGGCACCTTGGGCCCGGGCATGGCGAACATGATGCCCGCCATCCAGTGCGCCAAGGTCGAGAACGACCCGGTCATCTTCATCGGCGGCCAGCGCGCCCGCATCACCGAGCGCCGCGTGCGCCGCGGCCGCATCCAGTTCGTCCGCCAGGAGCCGATGATCGAGGATTCGGTCAAGTTCTCCAGCTCGATCGAATATGCCGACCAGACCGACGAGATCGTCCGCGAGGCGATCCGCATCGCCATGTCGGGCACGCCGGGACCGGCCTACATCGAATTCCCCTCGCACATCATCCTCGAGGAACTCGACCTGCCGCCGGTGCTGCCGCCGCACCGCTATCGCCTGACCAACCAGGGCGCCGACGGCGACCGCATCCTCGAAGCCGTCGAAGCCATCCGCAACGCCAAGAACCCGGTGCTGCTGGTCGGCCACGGCGTCTACACCGCCAAGGCGGGCGCGGCGGTCAAGGAACTCGCCGATCTCATGCAGTGCCCGGTCGTCCAGACCTCGGGCGGCACCTCGTTCATTCCGGGGCTTGAGGACCGCACCTTCCCCTACGGCTTCTCCGAAGCCTCAATCGACGCCGTGGTCGAAAGCGACTGCTGCGTCGCGCTCGCCACCGAACTGGGCGAGCCGAGCCACTACGGCCGCTGGCGCCACTGGGTCGACAACGAAGCCAACCGCAAGTGGATCTACGTCCAGCAGGACCCCACCGCGATCGGCGTCAACCGCCCGATCGACATCCCGCTGGTCGGCGATGTCCGCGCCGTCGTGCCGCAGCTCGTCCGCGCGCTGAAGGACACGCCGCGCAAGGCTTCGGAATCGCTCTCGGAATACATCCAGCGCGATGCCCAGCAGCTCGAGGAACTGGCCGAGGACGCCGCGTCCAAGCCCGATGGCTCGACCTCCAAGATGCACACCAGCCAGTTCGTCACCGAGGCGACCAAGGCGTTCCCCAAGGACGGCATCCTGATCCGCGACGGCGGCGCCACGGTGATTTTCCAGTGGACCTACTCGCAGGCCAAGCCGCGCGACGTAATCTGGAACCAGAACTACGGCCACATCGGCACCGGCCTGCCCTACGCGACGGGCGCCATGCTCGCCGACCAGGCCGAGACCGGCAAGGTGCGCCCGGGCATGCTGTTGACCTCGGACTCCTCGTTCCTGTTCCACATCGGCGAGCTCGAAGTGGCCGTGCGCAAGGAACTGCCGCTGGTGATCGTCGTCGGCGTCGACTTCCAGTGGGGCCTCGAAGTGGGCGTCTACAAGCGCACCTTCGGCAAGGGCACCAAGGAAACCGGCGTCCACTGGTCCGACAAGGTCCGCTTCGACAAGATCGCCGAGGGCTTCGGCGCCGCCGGTGAATACGTCGAGAAGGCAGCCGACATCGGCCCCGCCATCGATCGCGCCTATGCCCGCGGCGGCTGCACCGTGATCCACGTACCGATCGATCCTGCCGCGAACTCGGAAGAAATGCCGAACTACAACGAGTTCCGCACCTGGTACGCCGAAGGCACCCAGTAATGCCTTCAGCCGGAAAGCCAGCTTTCCGGCCAAGTGGGCACGCCCAGGCGGCGCCCAGATGAGACGACGATGCCCGTACCCGCCTTGCGCGCGGTGCGGGCATTGCCTTTAGTCCCCAGCACAAACCTTGGGAGAAGGTCATGCGCAACTACACGCAGTTCTACATCGACGGCCAATGGGTCGCACCGGTCACCCCTAAGACCGCCGAAGTCATCAACCCGGCCACCGAGGAAGTCTCGGGCGAAATCTCGCTCGGCTCCCCCGCCGACGTCGACAAGGCCGTCGCCGCAGCCCGCCGCGCCTTCGCCAGCTATTCCGAAACCAGCGTCAAGGAACGGCTCGACCTGCTCGAGGCGATCCAGGCCGAATACCTGCGCCGCGAAGCGGAACTCGGCGAGGCGATCATGGTCGAGATGGGCGCGCCCACCTCATTGGCCAACGGCTTCCACACGCTGCTCGGCAAGGGACACCTCGGCACCGCTATCGAGGTGCTGCGCGAGTTCAAGTTCGAGGAACAGCGCGGCGTCACCATGATCCGCAAGGAGCCGATCGGCGTCTGTGGCCTGATCACCCCGTGGAACTGGCCGATGAACCAGACCTGCGTGAAGATCTTCCCCGCGCTCGCCGCCGGCTGCACGATGATCCTCAAGCCCCCGCAGCTCGCCCCCTACTCCGCCCAGATCCTCGCCGAGATGATCCATGCGGCAGGGGTTCCGGCAGGCGTGTTCAACATGATCCAGGGCCAGGGCTCGGTGATCGGCGCCGCGCTCTCGAAGCACGAGGACGTGGACATGATCTCGTTCACCGGCTCCGAGCCGGTCGGCGTGCAGATCACCAAGGACGCCGCCGACACCGTCAAGCGCGTCGGCCTCGAACTGGGCGGCAAGAGCGCCTGGATCGTCCTCGACGACGCCTCGCTCGCCGCCAACGTCGCGGGCGCCACGGCGGGCATGATGGGCAATTCTGGCCAGACCTGCTCGGCCGGCTCGCGCCTGCTGGTGCCGTCCGCGCGCATGGATGAGGTGAAGAAGGTCGCCGCCGAGGCCGCCAACGGCGTCACCGTGGGCGATCCCACCGGCAACTTCGCGATGGGCCCGGTCGTCTCCAAGAGCCAGTACAACATCATCCAGGACTACATCGAGAAGGGCGTCGCCGAAGGCGCCGAACTCATCGCCGGCGGCCTCGGCCGTCCCGATGGTCTCGACAAGGGCTGGTACGTGAAGCCCACCGTGTTCATCGGCACCAACGACATGGTCATTTCTCGCGAGGAGATCTTCGGCCCGGTCCTCGTGATCATCGGCTACGACGACGTCGACGACGCGGTCGCCATCGCCAACGATTCGAACTTCGGCCTCGGCGGCTACGTCTCGGGCGAGGACATCGAGGCCTGCCGCGCCGTCTCGCGGCGGATGCGCACTGGCGCGATCTGGGTGAACGGCGGCTTCGACTTCCACGCCCCGTTCGGCGGCTACAAGCGCTCGGGCAACGGGCGCGAGTGGGGCGAGTTCGGGTTCCACGAATACCTCGAAGTGAAGTCCGTGGTCGGCTGGGGCTGACGGTTCAGGGGAAGGGGCGGACGCCGGGGCCATTCGCCTCAGGTCTTCCCCTTCCCTCAACCAACCCGACCCGCTAAAGGTGAACCCGTGGGCACGATCAGGCACTTCTTCCGGGACCGACCGGCGCTGGCAGCAATGCTGCTGGCCGCCGCGCTGTGTCTGAAGGCGCTGGTCCCCACCGGCTACATGCCCGCAGCGCCCGACACCGGGTTGATCGTCGCGCTGTGCTCCGGCTCGATGCCTGCGGGCGCCGCGATGACGATCACGATCCCGACGAAGGGCTCGCACCAGGACAACGGCACGACGACTGCCGACCACCCCTGCGCCTTCGCCCCGCTCGCCGCCGGGATGACCGGCGCCGACCTCGTGCCGCTGGTGCTGGCGGCGCTGACCTTCGTGTTCGTCGCCGCGATCGTGCGCCAGCCGCTGGCGCTGCGTTCGATCACGGAGCGCATCCGGCCGCCCAGCCAGGCCCCTCCCCGCTTCACCTGACGCCGTAACCACGCCGCCGGCAAAGCGCTCGCGGTCGTCATGCATGCCGCGCCCATCCGGTGCGCGGCCGTTCAGGTGAATTTTCCATGTTCCGTACCCTGCTGGCGCTCGGCGCCGCACCGCTTGCGCTGCTCCCCTTCCATGCCCAAGCCGAGGAGGCCGACGATGCCCCCGGCGATGCCATCCTCGTCGTCGGCCAGCGCGAGCGCGACATCAGCCTCGACGCACGCGGCCTCTCGGTCAGCCTCGGCGACGAGCAGTTCGCGGGCGTCAACGCCCGCAACGTCGAGGACCTGATGAAATACGCGCCCGACTTCTTCGTGCGCACCCGATACGCCGGCGATTCCAACGGCGTGCCCGGTTTCCGAGGCACCCATTCCACCCAGAGCGCCCGCACGTTGGTGATGGTGGACGGGTTCACCGTCTCCAACTTCCTCGGCAATTCCTTCGCCTATGCGCCCAAGTGGGGTGTCGTCGGGCCTGGCGAGGTGGAGCAGTTCGACGTGGTCTACGGGCCTTATTCGGCGCGCTATGCAGGCAATTCGATGGGCGGCGTGGTCAACATCACCACCCGCTCGCCTGAAAAGACGGAGGCTTTCGCCGCCGTGCAGGGCATGGCCCAGCCCTACGACCAGTACGGTACTCACGACAGCTACTGGGGCTATTCTGCAGAGGCCGGCTTCGGCTTCCGCCAGAAGGACGGCCCGTGGTCGGTGCGCCTGTCGGGCCGCCACTTCCGCAACACCGGCCATCCGCAGATGTTCTACGGGCTGACGCCCTCGGCGAGCACCGCCGCCGCGACGCCGGTGACGGGCGCCGTGGTCGATCCAAGGCAGGCGATGGCGGGCGCTCCCGGCACCGCGACCAACCCCATCTTCGCCGCTCAGAGCCCGGCCGAGATCACCCAGGACCAGGCCAAGCTGCGCATAGGCTACGACGGCGCGTCAGGCGTGACGGGCGAACTCCTGCTCGCCTACTGGCACAACCTCGATACCCAGACCGCACCCGACTGCTACCTGAGCGACGCGGCGAGCAACATGGTGTGCGACGGCCTCGTCTCGATCGGTGGGCAGAAGTACACCGCGAGCGGCGCCAACTGGTCCCGCACGATCCGCGACGAACTGCTCGCGGGCGTCAAGGTCTCCGCGCCAGTTTCCGACGCGGTGAGCGTGCAGGCGAATGTCTCGACCTACCGGATCCTGCGCTCGGACGGCTTCACCTCGAAGGGCTACAATGCGGGCGCCCGCGACGGCGCCGGGACGCTGGCGCGGCAGGGTCCGACCTGGTGGTGGACCGGCGATCTTTCGCTGGCGGCTCAGGTCGGCGGCATGGACCTGGCCGGCGGCGGCAGCGCCAACCTCTACAAGACCGACCTCACCAACTACACGCTCGCCAACTGGCGCAGCGACAGCGGCAAGGCGTTCTCCACCCGCACCTTCGGCAAGACCCGCAACCTCGCCGCATGGGCCGAACTGCGCGTGCCCTTCGACCCGGTGACGCTGACGCTGGGCGCCCGCTACGAGGACTGGCGCGCCTTCGACGGCGGCCTTGCCCGCCTCGGCACGGCGGGAGCGCCGGTCACTGCGACATATCCCAGCCGCCATGCCGATGGCTTCCAGCCCAAGGCCTCGCTCGAATGGGCGGCAGGTCCCCAGACCCGCGTTCAGCTTAGTCTCGCCAAGGCCACCCGCTTCCCGACCGTGGGTGAGCTGTTCCAGGGCAGCCTCAATGGTGACGGCACCTTCAACCGCGACAGCTTCGACCCGAACCTGAAGCCCGAGCGCTCGACAGACGCCAACCTGCTCGTCGCCCACGATTTCGGAGGCGTGAAGCTGACCGCCTCGGCCTTCTGGCAGCGGGTGAGGAACACCATCTTCTCGTTCACCGGCTTCAACCAGAACGGCGTGACCACCTCCAGTTACAAGAACGTCGACCTCACCCGCCAGTACGGCCTCGAACTGATCGCCGAGGCCCGCGACGTAGCGCTCCCCGGCCTCGACGTGGACGCCAACGTCGCCTGGATCGATTCGGTCACCCTTCGCAACGACGCGGCGCCCGCCGCTGAGGGCGTGCAGTTCCCGCGCATCCCGCGCTGGCGGATCAACGGCAACCTGCGCTACCGCGTCGCCGAGCCGGTGCTGATCGCAATCGGCGTGCGCTACGCCAGCCGCCCGAACACCGACCTCTTCGGCCTCCAGCGCGGCGACACCTACGGCTACACCTCCGAACTTTTCGCGCTCGACGCCAAGGTCAGCTGGGACGTGACCGAGCAGCTGCGGGTCAGCGCCGGGGTCGACAACATCACCAACAACCGGGCCTGGGTCTATCACCCCTACCCGCAGCGCAGCTTCCTCGTCGAAGCGGGGTGGAAGCTGTGAGCGAGCCCGAAATGCGCACCGAACGCTGGTATCGCGCCGTCTGGCGCTGGCACTTCTACGCCGGGCTTTTCTGCGTGCCCTTCGTGCTGTGGCTCTCGGTGACGGGCGGGATCTACCTGTTCAAGCCGCAGATCGAGGCCGCGCTCTACGCCCCCTACCGAAACGTGGCGACCGGCCCGACGCTATCGCCAGACGCGGTCGCCGCGCGCGCCGTGGCGGCAGTGCCCGGCTCCGTGCTCCACAAGTACGTCCTGCCCGAAAGTCCTGCCGACGCGGTGCAGGTGCTCGTGGGCAAGGGCGCCGAGGACGTGCGCGTCTGGGTGAACCCGCAGAGCGGCGCCGTCCTTCATGCGGTGCCCGAGGAGGAACGCCTGATGCGCGTGGTCTTCCGCCTCCACGGCGAACTGCTCGCGGGCGAGCGGGGCTCGGCGCTGGTCGAGGCGGCGGCGTGCTGGACCATCGTCATGCTGCTGACCGGCCTGTTCCTGTGGTGGCCGCGCGGGGGGGCGCGTCTCGCCGGCGTACTCTACCCCCGCCTGCGCCGAGGCCGCGCGACGTTCTGGCGCGACATCCACGCGGTGACCGGCCTGTGGGTGTCGCTGGGCGCGCTGTTCCTGATCGCCTCGGGCCTGCCCTGGGCCAGCGCCTGGGGAGACTATTTCCGCGAGGTCCGCGCAGTCACCGGCACGACCTACGGTCCGCAGGACTGGTCCGCCGGAGCCAGTGCCGATGCCGCCGACCGCGCCCGCGCCGACGCCGGGATGCGTGCCATGATGTCCGACCACGCCGAACACGGCGGCATGGCGATGATGCACATGGCACCCGCCCCCGCCGCGCTCGATGTCGTCGTCAGCACCGCAGAAACGCTAGGCTTCGCCGCCCCGGTCGAGGTCAGCCCGCCGACCGCGCATGGCGCGCCCTGGCAGGTCCGCAGCCAGGCCGAGAACCGTCCCCGCCGCGACAGTGCGGAGATCGCCGCCGACGGTACGCTGGTGGGCGTCAGGCGCTTTGCCGACAACCACTGGATCGACCGCGCGGTCGGCTACGGCGTCGCCATCCACGAGGGCGCCTGGGCGGCCCTTGCCAACCAGCTCGTCAACCTCGCGGTGCTCGTAGGACTGGTGCTGCTGTGCGTGTCGAGCGTGGTCCAGTGGTGGCGCCGCCGCCCGACCGGACAGCTCGGCGCCCCGGCCAGCCTCGCACCGCTGCGCCATTCGTGGGCGCTGGTGGCGCTGGTCCTGGCGCTGGCGCTGGCGATGCCGCTGTTCGGCCTTTCACTGGCGCTCGCAGTCGCCGTGGAAGTCATGCTCAAGCGCCTGTCGCCAGCGATCCGCCGATGGATGGGCTGGCGCGAGCCGCGCGTGGCCGCGTGACGGGCGCCTGAATCCCCAAACGACCACGGGGCAGCCGGGCGCTCTCACGCTCGGCGCCCCCGTGGACGTTGGCTGTACGGTCCGCTTAGAAGCGGTAGGTGCCGCTGACCGTGAAGTTGCGCGGCGCGCCGTAGCGGTACTGGCTGTAGAAGCCGATCTGGCTGAAGTACTTCTTGTTGAGCAGGTTCTCGAGGTTCGCCTGGATCTGCAGGTTGTCGGTCACCTCGTAGCGGCCCATCAGGCTGACCAGCGTGTAGCTGTCCTGCTGGAAGCGGAACGGTGCGCTGGTGACCGGATTGGTGCCGTCGGTGTAGGCCTTGCTGCGGTAGTTCACGCCGCCGCCGAAGGTCAGGTCGCCCAGCGTGTAGGTGGTGAACAGCTTGAGCAGGCGGCGCGGCTGGTCGAAATTGGCATCCATCTTGAACTGGCTGTAGCCGAAGTTGACGTTCCAGCCCTCGAGCGGCTGGCCGGTGATCTCGACTTCGAAGCCCTTGCTGACGACGCCGTTGGCCGCAACGTAGGTCTGCTGCGGCGGCAGCGAGGGGTTGTTCGGATTGGTGATCGGCGCGCCGTCCATCACCGCCACGTTGTCCTGCTCGATGCGGAACAGCGAGAGCGAGGTCTGCAGCGCGTTCTCGAAGAACGAGCTCTTCAGGCCGATTTCATAAGCCTTGCCGTCGAGCGGATCGAGCTGGCGGAAGTTGCGGTCCACGTAGTTCTGCGGCGAGAAGATCGTGGTGTAGCTCGCATAGAGGCGGTGGTTCGGGGTCACGTCGTACAGCGCGCCGACATAGGGGATGAAGACGTTGTCGTCCCCGTAGTTGCTGTCCACGCCGTAGGCGAAGCCGCGCTGCTTCCAGCTGGCGAGACGGCCCCCGCCGATCACCTTGAGTTGGTCGGTCAGGTTCGCACGGACGGCGCCGTAGTAGCCGGTCTGCGTGATCTTTTCCTGCGAGGCCCGGAAGGGCACGGTCGAAAAGCCCGGATAGTCGTAGGACTGGGGCGTCCAGTTGTTGAAGTCACCCGCGGGCGGCCAGGAATAGGGGTTGCTCGGATCGGTGATGTTGAGCGCCGCGAAGGTGTCGGCGTGGCGGTTGATGATGCTGCGCAGCGCGCCGACGACGATGTCGTGGTCGCGGCCGAACAGGGTCACCTTGCCCTTGATCTGCGCGTCGTAGCTGTTCTGGATGCTCTCGCCATCGGCGGAGTAGGGATTGCTGGCCAGGCCCAGGCCGGTCGTCTTGTCGACCAGGCCGTAGAGATAAAGGATTTCGGTGCGCTGGGTGTTGCGCATGCGGTTGTAGTTGGCCTGCGCGCTCCAGCCGTTGCCGAAGTCCTGCTTCAGGGTGACGAACAGGTTCTGGTTGGTGGTGTCCCAGTGCGTCCAGTCGGCCGAGGCGGTCTTCGAACGGGGCCATGAAGCGAAGCTGCCGTCGCTGTAGAACGAAGGCAGGGCGCCCCAGGCATTGCCGTCCGGCCGTCCCTGCTGGTGGCTGAAGCCCACGCGCAGCAGGGTGGTGTCGGTGACGTCGGCGTCGATCGTGCCGTAGGCCACGAACTTCTCGTTGTGGTAGCCGTCGATGTAGCTGTCGCCGTCCTCGTAGCGGCCGACCGCGCGGAAGCGCAGGCGTCCGTCAGAGGTCACTGCGCCGCCGATGTCGCCGGACAGGCGGACGGTGTCCCAGCTGCCGTAGCTGCCACTGACGTAGCCCTTGAGCTCGGTGCTGTCGGCGTGCTTGCGCACCAGGTTGACGGAGGCTGACGGATCGCCCGCGCCGCTGAGCAAGCCGGTGGCGCCGCGCACGATCTCAACGCGCTCGTAAAGCGACACGTCGGCCAGCGTCTCGCCCGAATCGCCGCCCAGCGCCCAGGCGGTCGGCACGCCGTCGATCTGGGTGTTGGTGATCTGGAAACCGCGCGCATAGAACGAGTTACGCACGTCGTCGGTCTCGTTGATGGCGACGCCGACCGCGTTCTGGATGACGTCCTTCACGCTGATCAGGTTCTGGTCCATGATCCGCTGCGCAGTCACGATGCTGACCGACTGCGGCGTCTCCTGGACCGTCAGGCCAAGGCCGGTGGCCGTGTCGATCTTGTCGGGGAGCGTGTACGTCCCGGTGACGACGATGGCATCCCCGTCCCCGCCGTTGTCCTCGGCGACCTGGGCGGCAGCGGGCATGGCGTAGACGGCAAAGGCGCCGCCGATCATAAGTGCGATCCTGGATTTCATGCGGACGATCCCTGTCTGGCTTTACCCCGGCCACCCCATCGCGGCCGGCGCTGTCGGCGCCTTGCGGGCCGGAATTGCAGCGCCCGCTAATGGCATTGCGGATCATTCGCAATAAGTTTCTTGGCCCTCAAGGGAGCACATTCGTTCGGGGCCAAAGCGGGGGAGATGACCGGCAGCGGCGCTAGAACGCGCGAATTTCCGCCGGTTTCAGCCTATGGCGATGTCCGTGTAGCGGATGGGTGACGGCACCGGGAAATCTCCGGCTCAAGGGCTGTGCAGCGATATTCAGTCGCGATGAAAGAACGCGGGGCGCCCCTCGAGGACGTTGCGGGCCATTTCGCCGCGGTCGTGGAGCGCCAGCGGGCCGCCGGGGAAGGCATCGTCCCAGAACTCCGCGTCGGCGTACTGGGCAAGGGCGTTTTCATAGCGGGCAAGGCGTTCGGCCCGGACCGTGAGCAAGCGTGCGGCGCTGCGCACTTCGGCGAAGTCGTCGCCCTCGCCGTCGCGCACCATGCGCGAGAGGTCGGGACGCCCCGCGGCCTCGAACCAGTCGGCGGCGAACTCGCGGGCGAGCGCGGCGGCGTCAGTCTTCATGGCGCCCGGCGCGGGCGTTGAGGTCGGCCCAGAGTTTCTCGGTCCCGGCCTCCTGCGCCTTGTTCACGTATTGCGAGGCGACCAGCCAGCCCTTGATGAAGTGCAGCGGCAGGACGCACCCGATGCCCAGCAGCGGGAACGAGGTCAGCAGGTGGACCCAGAACGGCGGCTCGAACTTCACCTGCAGCCAGACCGCGAAGAACGTCAACGGGAACGCGACGATGCAGAGCGAGAAGAACGCCGGGCCGTCGTCCGGGGCGGCGAAGCCGTAGTCGAGCCCGCAATTGGGGCACTTGTCCTGCAGCTTGAGCCACTTGCGGAACATCCGCCCCTTGCCGCAGCGCGGGCACAGGCCCTTGAGGCCGCAATGGAGGATCCACTTGCCCTTGTCCGGGCGAGCGGCTTCGGTTGCGGCGCCGGCGGTCTGGTCGGGATCTTCCATGTCACGAGCCTGCTCTTGCGGATTGCCGGGAATCGGCTGTTGATGCATATGGGTTTTGCATGCATACAAAGTCAATGCAAACTGCATCGCAAAAATGGCTTCCCCACCTCGCGCCCGCGGAAGGTCCGCTCTATCTGGCGATCTGCGCCGCCATCGCCCGCGATCTCCAGCAGGGGCGGCTGCGCCCCGGCGACCGCCTGCCGCCGCAGCGCGAACTAGCCGAAGTGCTGGGCCTCGACGCCGGCACCGTCTCGCGCGCCTATGCCGAGGCGCGGCGGCAGGGCCTGATCGACGCGGAGGGAAGGCGCGGCAGTTTCGTGCGCGAGCAGGGCGCCGCAGCGCCGGTGGCGGTGGCCGTCCAGCCGTTCGACACCGGCATGAACCTGCCCCCGGTTCCAGGGGGCAGCACGTTCGCGGCCCGTTTCTCCGCTGGCTTGCAGGATGTGCTGCAAGGGCCCTCGGGCGCCAACCGGATGCAGTATCAGCCGGCGGGCGGTGCGCCCGAGGACCGGCTTGCGGGAGCGCAGTGGCTCGCCGCCTCGGGCATCGAGGCGGGCGAGGACACCGTGCTCGTCACCAGCGGCGCACAGACCGCGCTCCATGCCGTCGCCAGCGCGGTGCTGGAGCCGGGCGATGCCGTGTGTACCGGCCCCTTCGTCTATCCGGGATGGAGCGCGATCTGCCGCCGCAGGGGCGTGGGCATCGTGCCGCTCGCGGCCGACGAACACGGCATCGACCCCGACGCCTTCGAGCGCGCCTGCGCCGCATCGCCGATCCGCGCGATCTACCTCGTGCCGGACAACGACAATCCGACCACCGCCACGCTCCCCCTCGAACGCCGGACGCGGATCGCGGAAATCGCCCGCAGGCATGACGTGCTTGTCATTGAGGACGATCCCTATTCGCGGCTCGGCCGCCTCGAAATCCCCTCGCTCGCCGCGCTCGCGCCCGAGCGGACCTGGCATGTCGCCAGCCTGTCGAAGCTGATCTCCCCCGCGCTTCGGATCGCCTACCTGCGCGCGCCGCTGGTGCGCGATGCGCTGCGCCTTGCCGCCGACACGCACGAGACGACGATCATGCCGCCGCCGCTCAACCTCGCGGTCTGCACCCGCTGGCTGCAGGACGGGACATGGGCCGCGCTGGTCGGCGAAGTCCGCGAGGAATGCGCCGCCCGCCTCGCCATCGTCGCCGAGCACCTGCCCGCCGGCAGCTACCGCGCCGGGCCTTCAGGCTATCATCTCTGGGTGCCGCTGAAGGAGCACACGCAGTCGTTCGAACTGGTCGCCAGCCTGCGCACGCTCGGCGTCTCGGTGGTGTCGAGCGAGCAGTTCCGCACCGGACCGGCGGGCGGCCCGGCGGCGGTGCGGCTGTCGATCGGCGGCAGCCTCGACCGG
>NZ_AKKE01000142.1 GCF_000281975.1 Novosphingobium sp. AP12
ACGGGCCGAGCGTGAACGAGAGTCCGGCGCAGATGGTGGCAGCGTCGTGAGCGGGCTCGTCCGCCGCCTGCGCGAGATGGCCCGGCTCATGGTCGGCCAGCCGCCCTACGAGGTCTACTTCGCGCACATGGCCCAGCACCATCCCGAGGCTGCGCCGATGACCCGCCTCGAGTTCTTCCGCAACCGGGAGAATGCGCGCTTCAGCGGCGCGGGCGGGGGGAAGTGCTGCTGAAGGCGCGGCGCATCACATTTTCCGACACCCCCATACCCATCATCAGAGACATATCCTATGCGATCGAGACTGACAGCATTCATCGTTAGCACCATGCTGCTTGGCGTGGCGACAGGCTCGGCAGCGAACTGGTGGGCAGCCGGCGACGATGCGCTGGCCCTCAGGGTCGCCGGATACTTCAGCCTCCTGGCCGACGTATTCCTGCACCTGGTCAAGATGATCATCGCTCCGCTCATATTCTCGACGCTCGTCGCCGGCATTGCGCACATGGGCGATGGAGCCGCGGTGGGCCGCATCGGCACGCGGGCGCTCGCCTGGTTCCTCACCGCCAGCCTGCTGTCGCTTACCCTCGGCCTGGTGGCGGTGAACCTGTTCGCGCCGGGGGAAGGCCTGAACCTGGTACGCTCAGGCGTGGAGTCCGGCATCAATGCCGAAGCGCTCGACCTGCGCGCGTTCGTCCTTCATGTCTTTCCCGTCTCTATGGTGGGTGCGATGGCGGAGAATTCGATCCTCCAGATCGTCGTCTTCTCGCTTTTCATCGGCGTGGCGCTCGTCGCCATCGGTGACCAGGGCAAGTCGGTCCTGGCCCTCGTCGAGGCAATGGTCAGTCTCATGCTCAAAGTCACTGGCTACGTCATGGCACTCGCTCCCCTGGCCGTGTTCGGCGCGCTGGCGAGCGTCGTCACCCGGCAAGGCCTGGGCGTCCTTGCGACCTTCGGAGCCTTAGTCGGCGAGTTCTACCTTACGCTGGGGGCATTGTGGGCCTTGCTGTTCGCTTCCGGCTCCCTGTTCCTGGGACGCAGAATGCTCCAGCTTCTGCGGCACATCCGCGAGCCCCTGCTGGTCGCGTTCTCGACCGCATCCTCGGAAGCCGCCTACCCCAAAATGCTGCAGCAACTCGACAGCTTCGGCGTGCCGCGCCGCATATCCAGCTTTGTCTTGCCGCTGGGCTACAGTTTCAACCTCGACGGCTCGATGATGTATGCGACCTTCGCCAGCATCTTCATCGCGCAGGCCTATGGCATCGACCTTCCACTAAGCACACAAGTGACCATGCTGCTCGTCCTGATGGTGACGAGCAAGGGTATCGCAGCCGTCCCCCGCGCCAGCCTGGTCGTCGTGGCCGCGACCCTCGGCCAATTCGATCTTCCTGTTGAGGGTGTCGCCTTCATCCTCGCCATCGACCATTTCATGGACATGGGGCGAACTGCGACGAATGTGTTCGGAAATGCTATCGCAACCTGTGTCGTCAGTAAGTGGGAAGAGCCGAATGAACCGGTCTAAGAAGCTGCCAAGGCCGGGACGAACTATGTTTAATGCGGTGGTAGCCAGCACGCGACCGGTCAGTTTGGGCTCGATGGTACCGAAATTAGACGATCCTGCTCGGTGAACGACATAAGACGTTGGTCGCTCTGGTTCCGGACGTTCCCGGGCCAATTTACCTGCCCAATCCCTGCCGTTCATTCATCGGCCGAGGCAGAGTACACGGACGCAAAGTTTTGGGTAGACTGTTTCGAGAAGGGAACGGCCCATGTCGGGGGTGGGGTGGGATCAGGCGTTAGCGCCAGGCGAGCCGGAATGGCCGGGTGGTGAGCTGGTGGTGATCGGTAGGTTCTGACGAGCCCTATCGAGTATGTGACGGATTGCCCTCTTTGAATTCGATCCTCACAGCAACAAACGGCTTCGTTCCCCGGTTCATCACGGCATGCAGTCCCTCTGCTTCCCGCCTTACTGTCTGGGTAGCGTTGAAAGCAGGAGCATCGAAGCGCTGGGTCTCGAGCGGACGGCCATCGACCAGCTTGTATTCGATATAGGTGATCGGCTGGGGCTGTTCGAAATACATCACGCTCGGCCAGCGGTGATCATGGACGGGTTCAGTCGCGCCGGGTGCCACCTCGACCCGCAAAACACGGATCTTGTCGTCCTCCATCAGGACACGGTGGCTGCCCGGCGCAGCAGCAACTGCATCGAAACCCGTCGCCGACGCGCTGGCCGAAGTCGCGGTACTGATCAGCAAGACCAAGGAAAGACATTGCTTCACGGCAACTCCTATCTGCCCGGTCTGCAGTTCTTGTCGAGCCAAGTCGCACGCCAGTGTAATCAACGGAACGTCAGCTATACAGAAATGCTCAATGTTCGAAAGTAGGGCGTGACAGAGGGTCGCCGTTTGGTCACGATGGGTGGATCAGCCGGTTTCCGGACCGGCAGAGGGCGTGGCTGGCGACGGCGCACCACTGCCGACATGTACAATCCGGAAAGCCCAGTCCCAGCTTCCGCCGTCCGCCTTCACCTCAAATAGATCTGCTTTCCTCCACATCCCGACAATCTTGCCACCTGCCAGAGACACCTTCCAATATGACCCGTCGCTGAGTTCTACCATACCGGCTGAATTGATGCTTTCGAATGCTAGCCACTCTGTTCCGATGCGCTTTGTCATTAACCTCTAATAGCGATCTCCTCAGAACGGAGGGCTTATCAAAGGCGATACTGCATGTTTGGCGTTAAC
>NZ_AKKE01000143.1 GCF_000281975.1 Novosphingobium sp. AP12
AGCCGAGCATCACCTGCAGCGCAATTTCGACGTCTGCGGGCTCGACGTGTTCGGCGGGGTTGTGGCTGATGCCATCCTTGCAGCGGATGAACAGCATGGCGGTGGGGCACAGCGCGGCCATGACCATGGCATCGTGCCCCGCGCCCGAGACGAGCCGGCGCACCGGCTGCCCGGCGGCGACGAGCGCATCATCCATCAGGTCCATGAGCACCGGATCGCAGGGGCTCGCAGCGAGATCGTGGACCAGCGCAACGCCCAGTTCCAGCGCGCGCGCCTCGGCGATCTCGCGCAGGCGCTCGAGGATCGCCTCGGCCACGCCGTTGCGCCGTGCTTCGGAGCCCGAGCGCACGTCGATGGTCAAGTGGACTTCGCCCGGAATCACGTTGGCGGCGCCGGGCAGCGCCTCGATGGTGCCGACGGTGGCGACCACATCGGAATTGTCCCCCCGCGCCAGTTGCTCGACCGCGAGTACCATGGCGGCCGCTCCGGCGAGCGGGTCACGGCGCAGGCGCATCGCGGTGGTGCCGGCGTGGCCGGCCATGCCCTTGACGGTGACGCTATAGCGCAGCTGCGCGGCGATGCCGGTGACGGTGCCAACCGCGAGGCCGTCCGCCTCCAGCACCGGACCCTGCTCGATGTGGGCTTCGAGGTAGGCTACCGTCGCGGCGGGCTCGCGGCGGGCGGTCAGATAATCCGCAGCGAACGGCAGCGCCTGAGCGAGCGTGATGCCCTCGGCGTCCACCACATCCAGCGCGGCGACTTCCAGCGTTCCGGCGACCGCGCGGCTGGTCAGCATGGCGGCAGGAAAGCGCGAACCTTCCTCGTCGCCGAAGCCGTAGACCTCGATCGCGAACGGCAGGCGGCGGCCCTGTGCATGGAGCGCGGCCACCGCCTCGATGCCGAGCATCACGCCGAGCGGGCCATCATAGGGGCCGCCATCGCGCACGGAATCGAGATGGCTGCCGATCACCAGTGCCGGGGCGTCAGGACGTTGGCCCTCATAGCGACCGACGAGATTGGCGGCGGCGTCGC
>NZ_AKKE01000144.1 GCF_000281975.1 Novosphingobium sp. AP12
CCTACTTGCACAATCGGCCGCGAAGACGCCGGTGACCCGAGCGGAAGGCACCAGATGGAAAGGACGCCATGGACGATCTGAGCCTCCCGGCCGCCTCCCGTCACGCCACGGACCTCGTGGCTATGATCACCACGCTGCGGACCTCGGCGCCGGTAACCGTGGACAGCGGCTTGATCGCGGCGTTCCAGGCGGCATCGTCAAAGCACACGCTCGCCGCCCTGCGGTCCGACTGGTCGGCCTTTGATCTGTGGTGCCGGCAGCACCGCCGGATCACGCTGCCGGCAACGGCGCAGGACGTGACCGATTATCTCGGTGCGCGAGCGGGGCAGGGGGCCAGGCCTGCCTCACTGGCGCGTTACAAGGCCTCGATCGCTCGGCTGCACCAGTTGCTTGGTCTCGTTGATCCGACCACGGCGCCGCTGGTCAAGCTGCCCCTGGCGGCGATCCGGCGCGACAAAGGCGTGGCCCAGCTCCAGGCGGCGCCGCTGCGCTTCAAGGGGCCCGTTTCGGACATCGAGCGCGACCCGGCGCGGGGGCTTAACCTGCGCGCGCTGCTCGAGAGCTGCGGCACCGATCCCATGGGCCTGCGCGACCGCGCGTTGCTCAGTCTGGCTTACGACACGGGTCTGCGCGCCAGCGAACTGGTCGCGGTTACGGTGGAAGACATGATACCGGCCACCGATCCCGACGCGCGGCTGCTGGCCATCGCGCGCAGCAAGGGCGACAGCGAAGGGGAGGGGGCCACTGCATTCCTCAGCCCGAGGACCGTGCGCGCGGTAGAAGCGTGGGCCGCGGCGGCCAGCATCGCCACCGGGCCGTTATTCCGCCGGGTGATCGTGCGGCGCTACAAGGCGCGGGCTCGGGTGCCCGGGCGTGACTTGGCGACGATATCGGGGCGGGAGGTGTGGGACCTGCGCAAAACCTTGCCCAAGCCCGCGGTCCCGGCCCGCACCGAATACAGCTTTGGCGAGGTCGCTTTGCATCCGGGCTCGATCGGGCCGATCTGGCGGGCGATCATTCGGCGGGCTTTCGACCAGGGCGCTTTGCCGGATCTGACGAAGGACGACCTCGAGCATTTGCTGAAGCGGGTCAGCGGCCATTCCACGCGGGTCGGGCTGAACCAGGACCTGTTCGCCAGCGGCGAGGACCTCGCCGGGATCATGGATGCTTTGCGCTGGAAAAGCCCACGCATGCCGCTCGCGTATAATCGGAACCTGGCAGCTGAGCATGGGGCGGCGGGAAGGCTTATGAAGAAACTGGGGTAAATGCCGAGCTGTTATGATCGGACGATTTCCGCAGCTGCCTTGTCTGTTGTGACGCCGGTTTCTTCAACCAATCATAAGTTATTGAAATGCATGCTATAACTTTGCCGCAGCTGGCGAAATTGCTCTGGGTTAATCCGTTTTGCAGAGCGTTTTTCGCAACTTCCTGACCGATCACACATTCCCACTTCGAGGCGAGCGTGAAGACACGCGGCAAGGGAGACGATAAGTGCGTGCTGCAGGAAAGGTCCAGCCGGAGGCCGAAAATCTGGCCGTCGAAGGAAGTGCGCTGTCCAGCGAACTGATCACGCCAAGTGTGCCCGAGAAAAGACTGCGACAGCCCAGGAACTTGAACGCAATACCGCCCGAACTGTTTCTGCAGGCGACGCTTAGCGCCAGATCGTTCCAACGTTCCGCGCTGGGCTATCTTGATCATCCTGACTGGCAGGAACGGGTTCGAACGGACGCCAAGAACCTAGTCAAAGTCTTGGCCGCCATGGGATTTGTCGCCGAGGTTAGCCGTGTGATGGGGACCAACAATGCAAGGTGATGCTCTCGAAGGCGAGTTTCGCGCACGAATTCGCGAGCCCAATTTTCCGTGTGTCGGAGCCAAGTCAGCGCTGGCAAAGGGATCCCTGAAGATCGTCGCCGCTCGCGATCTGACGAGCTCGTGGAATGATGTGGTCATTCATCGCGAACTCCTGGCTTGGAGCAAGGAGTATCAGCAGGAGCGGGAAGGCCTGCGCAGTCTTGCGGTCGTGTTCGAAGGACCGCACGACCTAGACGAACCGGCTTTCGAAGCCGCCATGTGGGAGCGCATCCAGTCGTTTGCAGACAAGGACGCTTGGCTTGGGCAACCATATGATGATTCGGTCAGTCCTAACCCCGAGGACCCTCATTTTTCATTGAGTTTCGGCGGTAGCGCATTTTTCGTTGTAGGCCTCCATCCCAATGCATCGCGGCCTGC
>NZ_AKKE01000145.1 GCF_000281975.1 Novosphingobium sp. AP12
CCAAAGACGCGGCAATTCGGAACCGCGCGGAAGAGACGCTTGCGGCGATGATCGCCGCCGCACTTGCCGAGGCTGATGCGCCTCCGGTGAGCTGATTGTCCGACTTGCTATGGGCAAGATACTGACGACGTTCGAAGGGTAGCGCTCCACGCTGGAAATCACGCCGGTTCGATGCGGTCCAAGTGTAGATATCGGCTATCAAAATCACCAATACGTGCCAGCTGTGCGAAATCAAGGATACGGACCGACCGTTTATCCCGCTCTATCAGTCCGGCCTCACTTAACATCCGGAGCATACGGTTGACGTGCACGTTGGTGAGCGCCAGCGCATCCGCCAGCTGATCCTGGGTCATCGGCAAGTCATACCCTGAAGAGTCCGCTAGGCCGGCAACCTTCAGACGGAGAGCAAACTCGCACAAGAGGTGCGCTGTGCGAGCCCGAGCGTCACGGCGCCCAACGTTGAGCATCCATTCCCGAAAAATGGCCGCATCCACCAAGGTCTCGTACCACATGGCCTGTCCGACGTGTGGACGATCTGCTGCGATCGCCCGAATGGCCAAGCTCGGAATAAGCGCTACTTCAACAGGGGTCATCGTTTGAACATTATGGTCGGCGCGGCGAAGGATCGAGTTATGTAGGTCGACTACATCGCCCTTCATATGGATGGAGAATATCTGCCGCCCTCCATTGCCAGCGACCTTATGCCTATAGGCGTATCCCGAGAGCAGGAGGCAGGAGTGGGTCGGCATTTCATCTTCGCGAACAATGAAATCGTGCGCACGCAGTTCTTTGACGGTGTGTGGAAGGGAAAGAACCGCCGCCTGATCGGAAGCATCCAAAGGCAGCCAAAGCAGAAGTTTGTCCAGCATCGGCTGCAGTTTCGAGGAGAAGGACATTCACGCTCCGTTCTCTGACGGGAGCGCATCGCATCTCTCAGCCATCGGCGGCCAGGAAAGGGCCGGTGGTGCATTAGCTCATAACAGCAAATCGAGCATTCAACCAGATTATAATCTTATGTTTTTAATCTATTTTAATTCCGCCTTGAATCAATCGTCAGTCAGGTAGTAGAATGCCCCGTCAGCAGGAGCTTAAGAAGCTGGGCCCTGCCAAATTTCGGGATATGAATTTCTACCGCTTTGTCAGGTTGCACAGCGAACCGAATCCGCTTCAGCGCGCCGTAGCAATCCGGCGAGGGGTGAATCGATCTCGAACATTGCAATTCTTGCGCGCGGTACAAAGATGCCTTGGCCCGAGATAACGGACTTGTCTAACGCTCGGCGCGAACCAATCAGGCCATCGAACAGGCGGGCACCAAAACTACCCCAAAGAGACAGCGATAATGTGGTTAATATCTGCACGAATGGGCGGAGTACAACATAGTGATGTAGGTTGTAACCGCTGATCCGACCCCACGCATTTGTGCGACCGGTAGGTGTTGTCAGGCCGCTGGGGTCATGCGCGCGAAGGCGCACTGGTCATGGATCAGCGAGATGATTTGCGGGACCATGCGCCACGTATCGGCAAGTGCTAGATTGGCGCTCGGATCACCCAGTTGTTCGATCCATGACGGGCCACCTGTAATTGTGCTGTGGCCAAGCAGTGCCGCGAGTGGGTAGCCGAACTCCGGGGCGGCGATGAAGGGCTTCCATGCCTCCATGTCCAGGTGCATGGCCGTGAAGAACCCGTTGGCGAAGTCCTCGAGCAGCACCTCGCCTTCCTCGGTGCGCAGGTAGATCGGGGCGTAGGCCTCGGGCTTCTCGGCAAGCTCGATGCAGATGCGGTTGTAACGTTTGAGGATCGTCCGCCGCGCAGGCGCCGAACGGGCGCTTTGAGTGTGGTCGCGCAGGATGCTCTTGATCCATACGTCGGGGTCAATGACGCTGGGGCCTGCGGCGACTGCGGCCAGGAAGCCATCGATCGATGAGACGCCAGCTACGGGGGGATCAAGCTCGTCGAGCCATATCTCGAGCTGTTCGAGCGAGAGGATCCGGCCCTGCGATGTGCGACGTTTGAAGTTCATGCCGCCAGAGCCTTTACCTGCTCTGCCGCCGGCCGCCAGTTCCAGGCGAACAAACTATCGAGCTCGTTGATCTTCACAGCGCCGGTGACGATGCGCTTCAGCACGTCATTCAGCCAGGTATAGGGATCTAGGCCGTTGACGCGAGCGGTCTGGAGAAGGGATGCAATGACAGCCCATGTCTGGGCTCCGTCCTCACTGCCAGCGAAGAGACTGGACTTACGGCCCTGGGCCACATTTCTCATGCCGCGCTCGACGGTGTTGGTATCGACCTCGATCCGGCCGTCTTCCAGGAACAGGGTTAGCCCCTTCCAGTGGTTGAGCGTGTAGCGCATCGCTTTGGCCAGATCGGACTTCGGCGACAGACCTGGAAGCATGGTGTCGATCTGCGCCTTGATCTTTGCCATGACGTCGGCGGTTTCGGCGAGACGAGTCTGGAGGCGCTGTGTGGCGGTGCCTTTGCGCACACGCGCTTCGACCGCGTAGACCTTACCGATCAGGGCGATGATCGCCGCTGCCACCGGCGAAGGCGATTTGCGGTAGGCATCGACGAACTTGCGCCGGGCATGGGCAAGACAGAAGGCGAGTGTGATCTTGCCTCGGCCCGGACCACTGCGCACAAGCGCCTTGTAGGCACCATAGCCGTCGACCTGGATAACGCCCTGGTAGCGGGCGAGTTGTTCGAACGCCTCGGCATGCCGCCGTCCGCGAGCATGGATATACACCACTGCCGGATGGGCCGGGCCTGACCACGGTCCGTCATCACAAGCGTGCGCCCAGAACTGTGTCGTGCGGGTTCGTCTTCGCCCTTTTTCGAGGACCGGCATGCGGGTCTCATCGCAGAAGATCCGGGACTGGCTGTGGATGTAGGCAAGCAGGCGATCATAGAGCGCCTTCACCCACCATGCGATCTTACGCATCCAGCGGCTCGGTAATGCCCGGTCGAGGATGACGCCCTGGCCTGCGAGCATCTGCAACTGCCGATTGAGCGGGATCGACCAGGCGGAGCGCGCCATCGCCATCCAGGCTAGCGTCGAGGTAGTGACTATCGAGCCCGGGATCGCGCGGCGCGGTGCCGGCGCCTGAACGACGCCCTCCCGGCATTCCTGGCAGGCATAACGAGGACGCACTGTGCGGATGACGCGAACGAGGCCGGGATCCAGTCGAGTGCTTCGCTGGCATCTTCGCCAATCCTGTGGAGTTTGCCGGCACAGCAGAGGCAATCCAGCGTGTCGGGATCGATCACGCGCTCGATATGGGCCGGCAGTGCCATCACGCCTCGCTTGCGCCGTGGGCGAGCGGCGGCAGGCTTGTCTTCGGCGTCGCCATCGTCGTTAGCTGCGGCAGCCGGCGTGGTTACGAGGTCGCCGAGATCAAGAATTCCCTGGTCGCCCAGGATCGCGCTGGCGCGTTCCGAACGGCTGCCGAAGGCCTGATGGGCCATGCCTTTGAGCAGCGCGCGCAGCTGGGCGTTTTCTGCCTGGAGCTCACGCACCAGAGCCGCCATTTGCTCCATATCTTCAAGCAGAGCGTCGGCTTGGGCGGGCATGGCTGACTATACCACACCGGCTCTTTGCCGCTACAGAAAACCGCAGATATCAGCCAAAAATTAGGGGTCTTCGCGCTTCCTGCGATGGCAATTTCTTCCAGTCCAGACCCGACAACAATGCCGTGCATTGCGGCCCGCTCAGGACCATCGTGCCTCCTTGCATGGGTGGCCAGTAAAACCTCCAACGGTCGAGCCATTTCGTCGCCATAACCGCGCCTGACCCGTCATGACGGAGCAACTTCACCTTATCCGCGCCCTTGTTGCGGAACACGAACACATCGCCCGCACACGCATCATGCCCAAGCACGTGCGTCACCAGTCCCATCAAGCGGTTAATCCCAGCTCTGAAGTCGACCGGCTGTGTCGCCACGAAGATCCGTACGCTTCCGTCGATCGGGATCATTCCCGGATCGCCGCCGGTACCGCGCGCAGGTGGTCCATCTCAACCGCGCCCCGGATCCGAACCGTCACATCGCGAACGATCAGTTCCAGCCCGGCGCCTTCGCATCGCTCCTCCCGGACAACCGTTACCGGCACAAACCGCATTTCCTCAACCGCGCCCGCCGCGCGTGCATGTCGCCGCCAGTAGTGCAGTAGGCCCAGGCCGACGCCGTTCTCGCGAGCAACCTGCGACACCGTCACGTCAGGAGCAAAACTCTCCGCGACAATGCGGTCATGTTCTTCATCAGGCCATCGTTCGTAGCGTCGGCGCGCCGGCGTCAAACTCTCGATCAAACGCCACGCCGCACTGTGCGACGCACAGGTCAAACCGCCGTTTGACCCTGCATCAATTTCATCCGACATTGCCCGATCTCCTCATCGTCTCGGGCAAGCTTAACCATCAGCAAGCTCTCGGAATACGTGGGGCGGGTGCAGCGGTTACGATGCACAGCCGAGACGACTAGAGGAGATCGCTCGGCTCGAAAGAGCGGAGCGATCGCGTCTCGCCAAGCTGGAGGCGGATCGAATCGAGTTCCTCGAGCAGAAGCTCCTGCAGGTTGAAGAGCGAGACCGCCTCGCCGCCTTCGTTGCTTGTTTCGCGGGTCAAACCGACTACCCAGATGATGAACGTTACCGAGAGTTCAAGAGCTGGGTTCAGCGACGCTTGGCCGGCATGAACGCCCGTCTTTTATCCGACGCAATCGCGCGCGAATTGAGCGCCGTTGAAGCCTTCACGCCGGCGTCCGCTGGGGCCGTGAGAATGGCTCGGATACGCAATCCTGGTAACGTTCTGATCGCTGCCTGAGGCGCCGAGCGCGGCATATGATCGGGGACGAGTTGAGGTTGCAATCCGACCGTGATCTTCAGGCGTCGAGTTAAGCTGCGCCACGTTCAAATCGAACAAAGCGGTGGCCGTCGCGAGTTGTCGGCTTTGCCGATCCAGCGGGCGTTGTCACGCCTCCAAGCCCACCATACCCTGCGACCTCTTTGGGTCGAGATCGCCTAACAATCACATTTCCTGAGGCGGCTTCCAGGACGAAGCTCTGCTCCTATGCTCGTGATGGCTATTTGGTCCCCAAATCGGATCAGATGCAGAACAACGATTTTGCGGCGCTGCCCTCGTGGTCTGAACTGGCGCGCTCTCCAGCGCGCCTAAGCTCCTCACTGGACATGGTAATTCAATCTGAGGGCACGCCGGAGATCGCCCCTCAAGCGGCTCGCAAAAAGTCCCTCATTGACATGCACACCCTACACGGCAAAGCCGTCGAAAAAGCATTCAAAAACAATAGCAGACGGAAATTTAAGAATGCGATTCCGATAGACAGATCGCCACCTGACAATGGCGGATTGGGGACCGCAGATCCCTCCCGGATCGAGAATCGCGGCCCCAGCGAAAAGCTCGACGGGAATGTCGCTCGCCGCCGGCCGCCAAAAGTCGAGACCATCGTATGGGACAGCGAACTGCCGGCCTTTGGCTTGCGCTTGCGTCCCAGCGGCCACAAAAGCTGGATCGTGCGCTTTCGGGAGCGTGGGGTGCAACGGTTTCGCACCCTTGGCAGCACTGCCAGGATGTCGGTCCACGAGGCGCGAAGCGAGGTTGTCAAAATCCTGCGCGGGCTCGCGCTGGACGGCCTGCCCCAAAAGCCCGCGCGGCGAGCGCAAGACGAGCTGACGTTCGAGCAGTTCGCGCCGGATTTCATCCGCTGCTGTAGCGGGCGCTGGAAGCCCAGCACCACGACGCGCAATCGCAGGGCGGTCAGCCGGGACATCCTGCCGTTCTTCGGAGCGCTTAGCGTCGCGCGCGCGGAGCCGAGCGATGTCGCAAGGTGGCGCGACGCCATGGCTGGTCAACCGGCCGCCTTCAATCGTGCCGTCCCGGTCCTGTCGGCGATGTTCCAGCAGGCGGAAGTGATGGGCCATCGCCGGCGCGGATCGAACCCTTGCAAAGGCGTGGCGCGATACAAGCGCAAGCTCCCCGAGCGGTATCTCAGTCCCGCCGAGTATCGCAGCCTCGCCGCGGCTTTGCGAGATGGGGAGAGAGAGTTCCCCGAGGCCGTCCAGATCATCCGCCTGCTGATCTATACGGGGGCACGTCGCGGTGAGATTGCCAGTCTGCGCTGGGAATGGGTGAAGCCCCCACGCATCTTCCTCCCCGACAGCAAGACCGGGGCCAAGGTCATATACCTCAACGCGCCCGCCGTGGCGTTACTGGCCGACTTGCGCGGTGATCGGACCCATGGCCTGATCTTCGCATCGGCACGCAGGCCCGATCATCCGTGCAACCCTGCGGGCGGCTGGATCAGGATCCGTGAGCGTGCCGGGCTGAGCGACGTGCGCATCCACGACCTGAGGCATAGTTTTGCTTCCGTCGCTATCCGCGAAGGGTATTCCCTGACAGTGATCGGCAAGCTCCTGGGTCATGCGCTGCCGGAAACGACCGCGCGATATGCGCACCTCGCGGATGATTTGGTTTCCGAAGCGGCTTCACGGATATGCGCATCAATCGCGGAAAAGATGGGGTTCGTCGCATGAACGCGCTCACCCTCAACGCGATCGTCGCGCAGGAAATGGCCATGTCGAGCCTGCCAACTCTGCACGTCGCCGAGACCGTTCGCGCCTCCAGGCATACCGCATGGGCCAGCGAGCTACCGGGTTTTGGGCTGCGCAGATATGCAAGTGGCAAGCGCGTCTTTCTGGTGCAGGCCCGGATGGGCGGAAGGTCCAGAACCGTTACCATCGGCGACGCGAAGGTCGTTTCGCGCGCGCAGGCGCTCGACGTGGCTCGCCGAGTGCTGTTGCGGGCCCAGACTGGCGACGATCCCGCCGAGGTCAGACAGAGGACGCGGCGTACCCCGCTTTATGAATCTTTCCTGCAGGAATTCTGGACCAAGGTCTCGCCGCACTGGAAGGCGTCCACCAGGAACCGCAACTCCTACTATCGCAAGCATCTGGAGGTGGCGTTCCCACGACGGTTTCTGGACGGGATCGCGCCGGGTGACGTGGCCGGCTGGTTCGCGGACATCACAGCCAGTTCCGGCCCGGGCGCTGCAAACCGGGCGCTGGAATTGCTGCGCACCCTGTTCAACAAGGCGGAGACATGGGGTGTGCTGCCGCCGGGCTCCAACCCGTGCGAGGGGATCAAGCGGAACCGGCTGCGTAAGCACGAATGCCTGCTCTCGGCGGACGAACTGGCACGGTTCGGACGGGCGCTGGCAGACTTGGCGGCGGCCGCGCCGATGCACGCGGCGGCCATCACGTTGATCGCGCTCACCGGATGTCGGAAGGGCGAGATCAGCGCCCTCGACTGGAGTGAAGTGAAAGGCCGCCGCTTGCTGCTTCACGACGCGAAGACCGGCCCGAGGACAGTCTGGATCGGCATCGAGGCAGCAGTTCTGCTGTCCCGGCTGCCCCGCCACCCCGAAATGTCGTGGGTGTTCTGGAACGGTGAGCAACAACTAAAGCCGTACCAGCTGGACAAAGCGTACTACCGTGTCCGATCGTTCGCCGGACTGGAGCACGTGCGGATGCATGACCTGCGGCACAGCTTCGCAAGCCATGCGGCTGTGATGTCCGAGACGCTACCGATGATTGGCAAGCTGTTGGGGCATTCCTCACTGCAGATGACGGCCCGCTATGCGCATCTCTACGACGATGCCGTCGTCCAGGCAAACGAGGGCATCGGCGCGTTGTTGGTCCATATGATGGGTGAGAGTCCGGCCGCTATGGGGAGGGCAGGTGAGGGGGCAACGCTGCGGTGTGGTAGGGGTCTTGGGCACGCACCTTCAAGGGGGCAGGGCGACGATTAACGCCCCTCCTATCGCAAGGTTCAGTAGCACGCTTAGCTCCCATTGCGAAGGGTGGCCCCGCTGCAGTGAGGAATCTTTCGTACGCTAAAAAGCAAGGGCATCGGCTATCGCGCATTGCCGAGCGGTATAAGTCGCGGAAGTGGAGGCGACGGCGGCGTTTGCAGCAGCGACGCGTTTTTTCGCGATCGATGCTCGGTGACTTGCGCTCCAGAAGGGGGGATTTCGGGAGCGCATACCGCGGTTCGCGGATGCATCGGCAGCACCCGATTTGGCCGTTTTCAGACTGTCCGACACAGCCGCTAAGGGCTAAATATGCTGCCGGCCTGAGATATAATTTGATCTGCCTGCGACATTTTGCGAACTCCGACGGAGACTAAGCCACCGGACTTTTGGCGGATAGGGGGAATGGTGGACTCGCTGAATTTCGACTTCCTTGAGGCCCATGATAAGCAGTTGGTGACGTTGGGAGGGCTGGCGGAACGTTATTTCTCAAGCGATCCTTCAACCGCCATCGTCAAGCTCCGCCAGTTCGCTGAATTGATGGCGAAGATGGTCGCAGCGCATCATGCTGTTTATCGTGATGAGCGTGAGACATTTGAAGAAACGCTGCGCCGACTGTCATATGATCGCCTGATCCCCAGGGAAGCCGCCGATATCTTCCATGCCTTGCGAAAAGCGGGCAACAGCGCCGTGCATGAAGCAAAGGGCAATCATTCCACTGCCCTGATGGCGCTGAAATTCGCTTGGTCGCTCGGCATTTGGTTTCATCGCACCTATGGCCGTGCTGCCAATTTCCAGTCCGGTGCTTTCGTCCCGCCGCGCCAACCTGTTGATGCGGCGGTTGCCCTGCGCGAAGAGATTGAAAAGCTCAGGCAGAAGGTGGCGGAAACAGAAGGCGATGCGGCCCGCGCCCGACTTGAAGCAGAAGAACAGGCCCACGCGCGCGAGGCCGTAGAAGAGAGATTGGCGCGCGAAGCCGAGGAGCGAGCCACCTGGGAGAAAATCGCCCAAGACATTGATGCCGAAAAGGCCGAAGTCACAAGCAAGCTCGCTGCTCTTCAAGCCGAAGCCGAAGCTGTACCTCGCGCTGAGGCTGCTCAATTGGTCGAGCGCGGTGAAAAGGCTGCGGTAAAGATCGACCTCGACGAAGAGGAAACCCGTGCGCTCATCGACCAGCAATTGCGCGATCGTGGATGGGCAGTTGATACCCGCAACCTTCGATACAGCAACGGCGTTCGCCCTGCCAAGGGTCGCAACCTCGCCATCGCTGAATGGCCGACCGCAAACGGCCCCGCCGATTACGCCCTGTTCGCTGGCACGACTCTGATCGGCGTCGTGGAGGCGAAGCGGCGCCGGAAGAATGTATCGGCCGCGATCGACCAGGCTGAGCGCTATTCGACCAGCATAAAAGACAGCGCCGATTTCAGCTATGCCGGTGGGCCATGGGGCGAACACAAGGTGCCATTTGTGTTCAGCGCGAATGGTCGATCCTATCTCAAGCAGATTGAGACGGAGAGCGGCATCTGGTTCCGCGATACCCGCCGCGCAGCAAACCATCGCCGTGCCTTGGTGGACTGGCCGACGCCGGAAGGCCTCACCGGACAGCTTGATGTCGATCAGGATGCAGCGGATGCCGCGCTCAAGGCGCAGCCATTCGAATTCGGTTTTCCGCTTCGTCATTATCAGGAAAGTGCAATCCGCTCGGTAGAGGCGGCATTATCGGCTGAGCAGCGCGCCGTCCTAGTCGCGATGGCGACCGGCACTGGAAAGACCAAGCTCGCTATCGCCATGCTGTACCGCTTACTGTCGGCCAAACGGTTCCGGCGCATCTGCTTCGTTGTCGATCGCAGCGCGCTTGGCGACCAGACAGAGGGCGAATTTTCGACCACCAAGGTCGTGTCCGGCAAGACATTCGCCGAAATCTTCGGCCTCAAGGGCTTGGGTGTCGTAACCCCGGACGTGGAAACCAAAGTTCACATCTGCACGATCCAGGGCTTGGTGAAACGAGTGCTGTTTGCTGCCGATTCCTCATCCGTGCCTCCTGTCGATCAGTATGACCTCATGGTCATCGATGAATGCCATCGCGGCTATCTGCTCGATCGGGAAATGTCCGACGCCGAGCTGAGCTTCCGGGGGCAGGACGATTATATTTCGAAATATCGGCGCGTGCTGGACTATTTCGACGCGGTGAAGATCGGCCTGACGGCTACGCCTGCGCTGCATACCACGGATATTTTCGGCGATCCGGTCTTCACCTATCCATATCGCGAGGCGGTGGTTGATGGGTTCCTGATCGACCATGAACCGCCGATCCGCATCGAAACTGCCCTGGCGCGGTCCGGCATCAAGTTCGATAAGGACGAAGAGCTTGAACTGTTAAACACCCGGACCGGCGAAGTCGATCTAGCCCACGCACCGGACGAAATCCATTTCGAAGTCGAGGCATTCAACCGACAGGTCATTACGCCGGAGTTCAACCGCGTCGTGGCGGAGGAACTGGCGCGGCACATCGACCCCGCGCTACCCGGCAAGACGCTGATTTTCGCCGCCACCGATGCCCATGCGGATATGGTGGTCAGTGCCATCAAGGCTGCTTTCGCCGAGAAATATGGCGAGATTGACGATGCCGCCGTGAAGAAAATCACCGGCAGCGTGGACAAGGTGAAGAACTGGATTCGCTCGTTCCGCAACGATGCCTATCCGCAAATCGTCGTGACGGTCGATCTGCTCACCACCGGCATCGACGTGCCGAAAGTCACGAACCTCGTGTTCCTGCGTCGGGTGAACAGCCGCATTCTGTATGAACAGATGATCGGCCGCGCGACGCGTCAGTGTCCGGAAATAGGCAAGGAGGTTTTCCGGATCTTCGACGCCGTGGACCTCTATCCCCATCTCCAGAACATGACCGACATGAAGCCCGTCGTCGTCAATCCCTCGATCAGCTTCGCCCAACTCGTCCGGGAAATGACAGAGGCGCAGAACGACGAGCAGCGGGAGGCCATTCGCGAACAGCTCGCCGTGAAGCTCCGCCGCCGGATCAAGAAGCTGACGGATGAGGCAAGGCAGCAGTTCGAGGCCGCTGCGGGCGAAACGCCGGAGGGGATGCTGCAACGGGTCATGTCCGGCGATGCACCGGGCCTTGCCGCCTGGCTGAAGGACCGCGCTGCGATCGGCCCCATTCTCGACTGGCAGGCTGATGGCGATAAACCCGGCTATGTCCCGATTTCAAAGCACGCGGATCAGGTTGTCGATGTGTCACGCGGCTATGGCAGTGCAGCGAAGCCGGAGGATTTTCTGGTCAGCTTTGCCGCTTTCGTTCGCGACAACATCAACACGATCGCCGCGCTAAAGCTTGTCGTGCAGCGTCCCCGCGATCTGACCCGCGCCGATCTTAAGGAACTGCGCCTTGCCTTGGACTCCAGGGGCTTTTCCGACGCCAATTTGCGCCGTGCCTGGGCGGATGCCCGTAATGAGGAAATTGCCGCCTCGGTCATCGGCTTCGTCCGTCAGGCCGCGTTGGGCGATGCCCTCATCCCCTATGAAGACCGCGTACGGGATGCCATGCGCGCGATCATGGCGAGCCGCGTATGGACCGACCCGCAGAAGCGCTGGCTCAAGCGGATCGGCGACCAGATTGAAAAAGAGATCGTGGTCGACCGCGCCGCCATCGACAAGGAGCCGTTCATCGCCGATGGCGGGTTCAATCGCCTGAACAAGGTGTTCGGCGGGGAGCTCGAAAGCATCCTTGCCGGGATCAACGAAGAATTGTGGAAGAAGAGCGCGTAAATGAGCACCACCACCGATATCGTCGCCAAGCTCTGGGGCCTGTGCAACGTACTGCGCGACGATGGCGTCACCTATAACGAATATGTGACAGAGCTGACCTACCTGCTGTTCCTCAAAATGCTGGAGGAAACCGGCAAGGAAGAACGGCTGCCGGAAGACTGGCGCTGGGGGCTGCTCGCCAAGCGGGAAGGCATGGAGCAGCTCGATTATTACAAGGCGATGCTGCTCGAACTCGGCAAGGCGAAGGATGCGCTGGTCAGCGCCATTTTCATCGATGCACAGACCCGCCTGCGCAAGCCAACCAACCTCAAGGCGCTGACCGCCAACATCGATCAGCTCGACTGGTTCTCCGCCCGTGAAGAGGGGCTGGGCAACCTTTATGAAGGCTTGCTCGAAAAGAACGCGGCCGACAAGAAATCCGGCGCCGGGCAATATTTCACACCGCGTCCGCTGATCGACTGCATCGTGCGCCTGATGCAGCCGCAGCCGGGGGAAGTGATCCAGGATCCGGCAGGCGGAACGGCGGGGTTCCTCGTCGCCGCCGACCGCTACATCAAAGACCACACCGACGATCTCTACACGCTGACCGAACAGCAGGCCTTCTTTCAGCGGCACAACGCCTTTTCCGGCGCGGAACTTGTGCCGGACACCCATCGCCTGAGCATGATGAACCTGCTGCTGCACGGCATCGAAGGCGGCATGGAGAATATCGACACGCTCTCCCCCGATGGTGAGGCGCTGCCCAAGGCCAATCTGATTCTGACCAATCCGCCATTCGGCACCAAAAAGGGCGGGGGGCGTCCGACCCGATCCGATTTCTCGATCACGGCGGATACGTCGAACAAACAACTTGCCTTCGTCGAACATATCGTACGCGCACTGGCCCCCGGCGGGCGCGCGGCCGTGGTCATCCCTGATAATGTGCTGTTCGAGGATAATACCGGCCGCCGCCTGCGCACCTGGCTGATGGGGTTGTGCGACCTGCACACCATCCTGCGCCTGCCGACGGGCATATTCTATGCGCAGGGCGTCAAGACCAACGTGCTGTTCTTCCGACGCGGCGAGAGCGACAAGGGCAACACCAGGGCGGTTTGGGTCTATGACATGCGGGCGAATGCTCCTGCCTATGGCAAGACCCGCCCGCTGTCCGTTGCCGACTTTGCGGATTTCGAGGCTGCCTATGGTGCTGACGCCAATGGCGGGGCCGCGCGGAAGGATCAGGGTGAGGACAGCCGCTGGCGCAAGTTCGAGCGTGCCGCCATCACCGGCCGCAACGACAACCTCGACATAAGCTGGCTTCGCGATACCGAAGCGGAGGCCGAAGAGGCACTGACCGAGCCGGAAGACATTGCCGCCGCGATTATCGGCCATCTGAAAGCGGCGCTGGAAGAAATTGAAACGCTGTCGGACGAACTGGAGCCGGACAGCGTTGAGGAGGCTGCTACTGCCGTGGAGGCGGCGGAATGAGCGATTTGCCAGAAGGTTGGGCCGGTACAACTATCGGCGAAATCTGCGACTTGGTGAACGGGAAAGCGTTCAAACCCTCCGACTGGTCCGCAGCGGGGCTGCCCATTGTCCGTATCCAAAACCTGAACAGGCCCGACACTAAGTTTAATCACTTCGACGGTGCGGTAGGCGAGCGGTTCCTGATCGAAGACGGTGATCTGCTTTTTGCGTGGTCGGGCACTCCCGGCACATCGTTCGGTGCTCACATCTGGAATGGCCCGAAGGCCGTTCTCAACCAGCATATTTTCAACGTTCGCTTTGATCGAAATGCCATCGATCGAAACTTCTTGCGCCATGCGATCAACCAAACGCTAGATGAGCAAATTGCAAAGGCACATGGCGGGGTGGGGCTTCGTCACGTCACTAAGGGGAAGTTTGAGGAAACGGGGGTTCCGATCCCGCCATTCGCCGAACAGCGGCGGATCGTGGCGAAGATCGACAGCCTCACCGGCAAATCCAGACGCGCCCGCGACCATCTCGATCACATCCCCCGCCTCGTCGAGAAATACAAACAAGCCATCCTTGCCGCTGCCTTCAGGGGCGATTTGACGCGTGAATGGCGGAGTCAAGTCTCAAAGGGCGAGATGGCATGGGAAACCCACGAATTGGGCAATATTGCCGACATTGGGACTGGGGCAACGCCGAAACGTGGGCGGGCTGCTTATTTTGAGGGCGGAACGATTGCATGGGTGACTAGTGGTGCCGTCAATCAGGGTATTGTCATGCATGCAGACGAATACATAACGCCTGCGGCAATACGGGAAACTAATTGCAAGGTATATCCTGCAGGAACTCTGCTTATGGCAATGTACGGTGAAGGCAAGACGCGAGGAAAAGTAGCATCACTCGGAATCGAAGCCGCAACGAACCAAGCACTAGCCTCAATAAAAGTTCATCCCCAAGGCCCGGCTGAAACAAATTTCGTTCTCTGGTATTTGCGGAGCCAATACCTCAATCTTAGAGAGCAGGCAGCGGGAGGAGTTCAGCCCAACCTCAATCTCGGCATCATCAAACGGACTTCCATTGGCTTACCTTCGTCGTCGGAGCAAAAAGAGATCGTCCGTCGCATTGAAGCGGCCTTTACCTGGATCGAGCGTCTCACCGTAGACGCCACTAGCGCCCACAAGCTGATCAATCGCCTGGACCAATCAGTGCTGGCTAAGGCCTTTAGGGGACAACTCGTGCCGCAAGATCCAGCCGACGAACCCGCAACTGCCTTGCTCGAACGGATCCGGGCGGAGCGTGCCGCCGCACCGAAGGCCAAGCGCGGCCGCAAAATGGCTGCCTGATCCCATGGCCATTCCCGATTATCAGACATTGATGCTGCCGGTCCTGCGCCTCGCCGCCACTGGAGAACAGCGCGTCGCCGATGCCGCCAAACGCATCGCCGACGATCTCGGCCTCAGCCCCGACGAACGTGAAGAAATGCTGCCCAGCGGACGGCAACGTCTGCTTCACAACCGCATCCATTGGGCAAAATTCTACATGTCCAAAGCAGGTCTTGTCACCTCGCCAAAGCGGGCCCGTTTCATCGCGACCGATGCGGGGCGGGCGCTGCTGGCGTCCAATCCCGCGCGCATCGGCGTCAACGAGCTGAAGGACTATGTGGACTTCCGCGAATTTTATAGTGGGCAGAAATCCGCTGATGACGATGCCGCGCCTGCTGCCATCCCCCCGTCAGCCGAAACCGGCACCCCAGAGGAGCAGATTGAGGCGGCCTATCAAGCCGTGCAATCGGCGCCTCCGCGCGGAACTGCTGGAACGCATCATCCAAAATAGCCCGACTTTCTTCGAGCAATTGATCGTCGATCTGCTAATCGCCATGGGCTATGGCGGATCGCACAAGAACGCGGCCACCCAGCTCGGCCGTTCGGGCGATGGCGGCGTGGATGGCGTCATCAACGAGGACAGGCTGGGGCTTGACCGGGTCTATGTCCAGGCTAAACGCTATGCCGACACGACAGTCGGCCGCCCCGATGTGCAGGCCTTCGTCGGCAGCCTGGTCGGCCATGGTGCCACCAAGGGCGTGTTCGTCACCACCTCCACCTTCAGCAGCCAAGCGCGCGATTACGTCAAACACCTCGCCCAGCGCATCATTCTGATCGACGGGGACGGTCTCACCGACTTGATGATCGAATATGGCGTAGGCGTCCGGGTAAGCCGCAGGATCGAGTTCAAGCGGCTCGACGAGGATTTCTTCACTGAAGATATCGCTCTTTAGGAAACGCTAAAAAGGGCCATCGACTATTGTGCTGCGAATGGCCAGTTGTCCTACACCCGGCACTTGATATCCTCGTTCGCGACGTCCATGGCCACATTGCTCACGAAATTCTGATGGCGCTGGGCCTTTCGCCCGAGCTTCTGATATGGTATATCCTACGGCAGTCCCGGTGACACATATGTTCGGATAGCGCTCCAACGCTTCCCGTAGATTTCCCTCGCTTTCACTTCATACAGTGGCCCGCCTGCCGTGTGAACGATCATGCAACTCAGCACTTCGAACCGGAATTGCGGAAGCACAATGATTTCCTGCTGCCAACGCATATCGTATAGTGGGTTAGGTGCGGTGACCCAGCCAGCCCAGAGCAGGCTCGCGGCCTTCGTCGGATCGAGCTCAATTTCCAACAGGATACCAGCAGGCATCGAAACTTTACGAAAATTTTGATGATACTGTTTCCAAGCGAAATGGAGCGGAACAAAATTATCATTCAAGGTGCAAGACTTAGGCAAATCCCATGTGACGATCTGCCCAACCCTATAAGTTGCATGAACCGATCTCAACTCGATTGCCTCACCGCGATAGATATGCGCCGGAGGAGTGGAAAACGAGTGACGGGGCTGTCGCAACTGATCGGACGACAGCTTAACCTTCTTCGCAAACCGGAGGGCAATTGCTTCAAGCGAAGCTGTACTTGTGGTTAAATTCGTCTGAGCTTTGTAATAATCACGTCGCGTTTTGAACTCGGTGCAAAACGCATCTAGCGCCCCTCGGCGATCCTCGTCGGACATGAATGGAACAATCTTTCCATTATTCTCTGTCCAGAATGATATCGCATTTTTCAATTCAGGGCTGTAACCTGCAACTTCTGCGACCAGAGCAGTAGCCAGATAGGGAGGTGCACCCAAAACCTTTGCTTCCGCAGAGGCTCCACTTGGCCCCAAATTCGGAAAGAGGTTGGTCAGAGTCGAAAAGGGTCTTAATGCCATGGCGGTGCTTTAGGCGCGCCGGACCGCCAAAGGCAAGTCGATCAGTACGGTGGATCGACGCCAATGGAGGCTGCTTGAACATGCGATATCTATTTTCGTCTCAATGACTTAGCCCATAGGCTGTCGGATCCTAAAGGCAAATCCACATCCTGCCCTGTCCTAGACCATGGCGCCAAGCTGCGACCCATTGCAGACTCTCAGCATCCAATTTTTGATCGCCAGCTGCTGACGGTCTGCTTTTCCGGCGGCTGTCAACCAGTTTAGGTTCCGATACCACTGCGGGATATCGGCTCATGTCGGAAACGGTCATCCACGAGCTGCATAAAAAGCGGCTAACATTGCGGTGGACGTAAAACTGCATCACGCATATCATTCCCGTTAGGAATGTACGATTATGGACCGCCTCGCGACTTTTCAGCTTCTAATCCGCATCGTTGAGCTGGGTAGTTTTACGCGCGCCGCGCAGGAACTGGGCATGGGCCAGCCTGCCGTCAGCAAGCAGGTGGCGGCGCTAGAGGGTTACTTGGGCGCGCGGCTATTTGAGCGAACGTCACGCGGCCTGAAGCCCACCGCTGCCGGGCTCGACTTGTACCACGCATCGGTGCGACTCCTGGCCGATCTTGAAGAGACGGAAAGCCGGGTGCGAGCAGGTAGCTCTGGCCCGGCCGGCCTGGTTAGAGTGGCCACCCCGCCAGTCCTGGGGCGGATGTATATTGTCCCTCGCCTGCCCGACTTTCTGTCGCAATTTCCCCAGATCACGGTGGAATTCTCGGTAGCGCAGCGACCGGTGGATCTCGTTTTAGAGGGGATAGACGTGGCATTGCGGGTTGGCCCCCTCAAAACCTCGAGCCTCGTCGTGCGCAGGATCGGCAGCATGCAGATGCTGACTGTCGCGACCCCTGCCTATCTCGATGCTCGCGGCATTCCGCATCACCCGCATGACCTTAGTGGTCACAGCCTGATCGCCGGCCAGACGGATGGCGCGATCCACGATTGGCATTTCAGGGACGGTGAGGCCGCCATCTCGGTCACGCCTGCCGGCGCCGTCCGTTCGGACGACGGAGAGGATCTGAGGGCGTCGGTACTTGCGGGGCTCGGGATCCTGCAGGGACCATCCGCGCTCCTTCGCGCCGACCTCGAGGCGGGAACGGTGGTCCAGGTACTGGACAAATTCGTGCCCGAGCCAGTGCCGGTACATCTGGTAAGCACTGGTGGTCGCAAGATGCCTCAGCGCGTGAGGGTATTCATCGATTTCCTTGCTGCGACATTTGCCGCCGATCCTGGTCTTGCATCCCGATAGCGCCGAAACATTCCCATCAGGAATGTCATCTAGTCGCGCGACGTGCCTACCCAACCATCTCCACGCGCATAGATACGGCTGACCTCGCGAATGCGATTGATCAGAAAGGAACCGTCATGGCGACCATGAACACCACTACTGCCACCGCAACGGCTGGCGACAAGCTCGCGGTGGTCGAAGCCCTATACCGCTTTGCCGCGGGCATTGACTTGAGGGACAACGTGCTGCTGGCGTCGGCATTCGCAGTTGACGCGGTATCGGATTTTCGTCCGGCCGCCGCCAAGGCGGGCTTCGATTATCCCGTTATTGAAGGGCGGGACACGATCGTCGCCAGCCTGTCGGGCTCGCTTGGAGGTCTGGATACCACGCACTCGGTCAGCAATCCCCGTGTCAGCATCGATGGTGACAAGGCGCGCCTGGACGCTCTCGTCGAAGCGCAGCATGTGCCGTCCAACGACGCATCGCGGCACTATCTGATGAAGAACCGGTATGATGTCGAACTGGTCCGGCAGGACGACGTCTGGCTCATCCAGCGGATGACGATCGATAATGTCTGGCGCTCGGGCGACCTGGGCGTACTCGGGTCGATCTGACCGGACGGCGCAGGTCGCTGTCGCAAGGCGGCGACCTGCGCCGCGCTCGTGCCGGCGGCAAACCGCCAGAGGCGCCCCACGCAGCAACGAGGATGATATGCACAAACAAGACGTTACGGTGGACATCCTGGAGATCCAGGCGCTGAAGGCGCGCTATGTGCGGGCAGCGGATATGAAGGACTGGGCGGCTTTGCGCACCTGCCTTGCCGATGATTTTCGCTGCATCGTCAAAGGTGCTCCGCGCACCTCGGCAAATGCCGCCGATACCTATGAGGTGACAAGTGCGGACGAATTCGTGCTGAATGCGCAAGGCATGACCTCCCAGATTGAGGCCATTCATCAACTCTCGCTGCCGGAAATCACCGTAACGGAGGAAGGGACCGCAAACGGCATCTGGGTGCTTCATGATTACCTAATTGCGCCGCACTGCATCTTCCGGGGTTGGGGCCACTATCATGACGCGTATGTCAGGATTGGTGGCCGGTGGAAAATACAGAGCAGCCTCGTCACGCGGATGAGAGTGGAGGAAACTTGGCTATGACGGCTGTGCATTGGACGTGGCGATGACGTGAACGATCGGCGACGGAGGAGCGCTCAGTCTCCTGTCTCTTGCCTGCGGAAGCAAGCCGCTTCATGGGCGTTGATGAGGCCCACGGCTTGCATCCAGGCATAGACGATCGTCGGGCCGACGAACTTGAAGCCGCGCGCCTTCAGCGCTTTCGAGATCGTTGCGGACAGTTCGGTCTGCGTGGCGTAGACATCTCCCCGGATCGGAGCGCCTGAAACAAACGACCAGCAATAGCGTGAAAAGTCTTCCCCGCTGTCCTGCATTTCGTTGAAGATGCGAGCGCCGCGAATGGTGGCCTCGATCTTCGCGCGGGCGCGGACGATGCCGGGATCGGCCATTAACCTCTCGATGTCCTGGGCATCGAAGGCCGCGACGCGGCGGGGATCGAAACCCGCGAACGCTTTTCGGAATGCTTCGCGCTTGCGCAGGATGATCTGCCACGAGAGCCCAGCCTGGAACCCTTCGAGCATCAGAGTCTCCCACAAAATCCGTGGATCGTGCTCGGGCACGCCCCACTCGGTATCGTGGTAGAGCTGCATGAGCGGGTCTGAACCCGCCCAGGCGCATCGATGCTGGCTTTCCATGGCTGAACTCTCCGTATTGCTTACAGGTCGATGATGGTCGTGTCGGCGATGGTCTCGGCGAAGCCATCGCCGAACAGCCCGGCAGGCGTCTGGAAACCCGTGCGCGCCTCACCGCCCAGGACGCGGCGCGCGGCTTCTGCCGCAGCGATCGTCGTGAAGGTATAGCCGTTGACCGTATCCAGCACCGATCGGACGACCTTGCCGTCCTGTCCCGTCACTTCGACCGCCGCATGATAGCGATCGCGCTCGCGCTGTTCGAGGGTGGGCCCATCCGGCATGGCAGCCAGATCGCCTTCCGGGAACGCACCATCGGTCACGTGCACGAAGGTTTCGATGTCCGGAATGCCGGTGTCGCGCCAGATCGTGATGAGATCGGGCAGGGTCACCGGGAACGATGTTGCCGGACCGCTGCCGAAATCGAAATCTCGGACCTCTTCGGGGCTGCGTGCGGCCAGTGCGCCCTCGACACGGTGCAGCGTTTGCGTCGTCAGGTTCTCGCTGGCACTGACTGCCGACCCGCGCGAAAATCCGCCGGCAACGTGCAGCGCAATGCTGAGCTTGACCGGCACGGCGACCCGCCGGGCGGCGTGGCCGGCCAGCGAACCAAGCATCGCGACGCTACCGCCGCTTCCGGGCAGCAGCATCACGCCAGCAGCCCTGGCTTCGTCGTCCAGCGTCTCGGCCAATCGGTAGCTGTCGAGTTCCGCCGCGATGTCGAGATAGTGGACCCCGGCCGCGATGCATGCACGCATCAGCGGTTCCGCCGTGCGCATGAAGGGGCCAGCACAGTTCAGCAGCGCGCCGATCCCTGCGAGCGCGGCACCGGCGGCGGGTACATCGTCGGTGGCGAACAGGCGGTAGCTCACCCCAAGGTCCGCAGCCAGGACAGCCAGCCTGGGTTCGTCCTGCGGCCTGCCGGCAATCACGAAATCCAGTCCGAGAGCACTGGCGTTGGCGGACGCCATGCGACCGGTGTAGCCAGCTGCGCCATAGATCATCAGTTTCGTCATGTCAGTGCTGCCAATTCTTGTACGTGAATTCGAGGCTGTATCCGTCAGGATCCAGCACATTCGCGGCGTAATATCGAGGATCGTAGTGAAGGCGGGCGCCCGGCGGACCGTTGCCCGTCGCTCCAGCGGCAATTGCAGCGGCATAGGCTGCATCGACCTCGGCCCGCGAGTTTGCGACAAAGCCGACGTGCGCCGCGCCGCCCTGGACGATGCCGGGCCGCAGCCAGAAGAAGATCCTGTTGTTCTTGCCGAAACCCTTCAGGTCTGGATGCCCCGGCGGACCATCCTTGCCGTCGTAATCGACGCGCTGGGTAATCCCGAGCGGCGTCAGCGCCGCCGTGTAGAAGGCGATCGAGCGATCCAGATCGCTTACCGATATGAAAACGTGATCGAGCATGGAGCGCGTCCTTTCAGATGATGTAACCGCCGGCTATCTCGATCGACTGCGCATTGATCCAGCGGCTGTCGTCGGACAGCAGGCTGGCAATGGCCCCGCCAACGTCATCGGGCTCGCCGACCCGGCCCAGCGCGGTCTGCGATGCGAGCAGGGCTTCGAACTCGTCGTTCAGCCCACCACCCAGATCGGTACGGATCGGCCCCGGCGCGACGGAATTGGCGCGGATGCCACGATCGCCGAATTCCTTGGCCATGTAGCGGGTCAGAACCTCCAGCCCGCCCTTGAAGCTGGCATAGGGCGCCACGCCCGCAGTCGCTACACGCGATGTCGCGCTCGCAACGTTCACGATGTGGGCACCATCGGCCATCAGTGGCAGCAAGGTCTGGGTGAGGAAGAACGGCCCCTTGAGGTGCACGGCGAACAGCCCGTCGAACTCCTGCTCGGTCACCGTCGCGATCGGATTGAACAGGCCGAACCCCGCATTGTTGACGAGCCCGTCGAAATCGGCACGTCCCCAGGCTGCGAGCGCTTTACTGACATCGTCGCGAAAAGCGGGGAAGGACGCCGTGTCGGCCACGTCGAGCTTGAGAGCGACAGCCCGGCCACCTCCAGCCTCGATCCGTGCAACGACCGCGTCGGCGGATTGCGGGTTGCTGTTGTAGGTAAGGATAACGGCCATGCCCTTGCTGGCACAAAGCCGAGCCGTGCTGGCGCCGATGCCCCGGCTTCCGCCCGTGATGATGATGGTCTGCATGTAGGCCTCCTCGTTCTGCCGGCCTTCGAGCTACACCGATGCGACAAGCCTCGCTCCCACGATCCTCTTCGATCCATGCCTATTCCTGCTTTTGGCTTGGCCGAGGAGCAGCGTCGTGGGATGACGACCCCATGAACTCATACCTTACCGAATTGCGCCGACTTGCCGCCCATGCGGAAAATCGCCGTACCGAAACCGGCATTCCGCGCGTCGCCATGGTGCAGGGGGCTATTCCCGAGCATGAACTGGCCGCCGTCTATGACCCGATGATCAATGTCATTCTGACCGGCTCGAAGACCATGACTGTGGGGAACCGCACGCTGCAGTATGATCCCGCCACCTATTTCGTGATGTCGGTCGACCTTCCGGCGGTCGGTTCGGTTCATCCTTCGGATGACGGGGCTCCATACCTTGCGCTGAGTCTGACGCTCGAGCCCAAGATCGTCGGGAGCCTGCTTGCCGATCTGCCCAAACCTGCCGGCGGTGAATTGTACAGCCCAGGCTTCTCAGTCGCCCCGGTGACGGACGAACTGCTGGATGCCTGGGTCCGGATGCTGCGCCTGATGGAAAGGCCGGCCGACATCGCCGCGCTGGCCCCTGCGTATGAGCGGGAACTGCTGTATCGCGTGTTGCAGGGGCCACATGGCTGGATGCTGCGCGACATCGCGGCGCCCGGCACCGCGCTGTCGCGGGTCGGCGGCACGATCCAGTGGATCAGGGAGAACTTCACCAGACCATTGCGGGTAGAAGCGCTGGCGGCGATGGCCGCGCTGAGTGTCTCGGCGTTCCACCGTCACTTCAAAGCCGTAACCGCGCTGAGCCCCCTGCAATATCAGAAGCGGATCCGCCTGTTGCACGCCCGCTCGCTGCTGATCGCCGGCGAGGGCAATGCAACGTCCGTCGCGTTCGGCGTCGGCTATGAAAGCGCGACACAGTTCAGTCGCGAATACTCCCGCTTCTTCGGCATGCCGCCATCGAAGGATGCCCTGCATATCTCGCGGGCGCGTTAGGCCGTTGCCTGGCACATGAGCCTTCGCCCCCTCGCCCCATCCGCGGCGCACAAGGGAGCGAGATACACGCCGCGCGCCCGCGACGTATATCGGCAGACGATGGGCGAGGCGTTCAGGCGTTCGATATCCAGGGGCCTTCGCCATGCACATGCACGACCGTCTCTTCGTCGGACCAGGCGAAATGTGGCATGCCGGGCGGGATCGCTACGACACCGCCGGCATGCACCGCAACGCCCTTCGATCTGTCAAAGGTATCGCCTATACCGACATGGAGCGTGCCGGAGATCACCGTGTTGCGGTCGACGAATGGCGCCTTGTGGGCATGAGGCCGGGTTTCCATTCCTGCGCCAAATCGGACCCGTGCCAGAAACGGGCCGGGGGAGAAGATGCTGCCTTCTACATCGACATATTGCACCCCCGGCGCGTGGGGGAAGTCCTTCCACGCGACCGCTTCGAAAGTCTCGATGATGAGTTCGCCAGTCATGCTGATTTGATCCTGCTTTAACCGCCCCGATTGGGCGCCGTTTGACAGGAACGAAGGTGGTGAGTGACTGATATCCCGCAAGAACGCACCGGCTTGTTCGTCAGGAACACCAATGTTCGTGGTGAGCGAACCTCGCAGCATCCGATCAATCGGAGCGGTCGTCGAACCCGCTACGCGCAACCTCGATCGTGGGGCGGTGCGCCTGCGCCCAGCCCATCAGGGTATCGAGCGGTGAAACCAGGGATCGACCCATGGGGCTCAACTCATATTCGACTTTCGGCGGGATGGTCGCAAAGGCGCGGCGCTCGACCATGCCATCACGCTCGAGACCACGCAGCGTTCGGGTCAGCATTCTATGGGAAATCCCGCCGATCGCCCGCTGGATGGCGTTGAACCTCGTAGGCCCTTTCGCCAGGACGCCGACGACCATCACGGTCCATTTATCGCCGATCCGGTCGAGCACCTCGAGAAGCGCATGGCAGCCCGAGTGGTCCTCGCCATCCGATAACGACGAGATTTCAACCGCCCGCGTTTCGGTTTTCAGGGTGGACATGGGCGCTCTTTCAAAGAGGTGTCGGCCACAGGGCCTGGTCGGGGCAAAGGTGGCTACGCGGCCGATGGCCCCGGCCCGAATTCCGCTTCGAGAGTGCGGCCGGCCGTGCGGGCACAGTTCACCAACTGCTCTTCCGAATTCTTCAGGCAGGCATAGGAAGAAAGGCCGCGAACGATCATCAGCACATAGTCGGTGATCCGCTGCGTTTCGGTGGGAGGCGCATGTTCGGCGACGTAATCCCGGATAACGTCGGTGCATCCTTTTGCCAGCGCGGAGGCAATTTCGCGGGCCTGCGGGTCGTCCGCCTGCATGGCCTCGGTGACCATGCACCCCAATCGATTGGGCTCGTTCGTGTAAATTCGGGCGGCTGCGACCAGCAGTTCGGTCAGCGCTTCGGCGGGCGCCCGCCCGGGTCTCAGATATGCGGCCGCCTTGAGCGAATCCATGCTTTTGTATCGCTGCAACGCCCGGTCAAACAACGCGAGTTTGCTGCCATAGGCGGCGTACAGGCTCGGCGTGTTGATATCGAGCGCCTGCGTCAGGTCGGCGACGCTCACGGCGTCATATCCACGGGCATGGAAGAGGGCCTGGGCGATCTCCACGCCCTTTTCCCGATCGAAAGCAGGCCTGCGTGGCCGCCGTGTGATGGTCAGCACCTGATCTTCCATGGCGGATATATAGGGGAAGCTACAAGCAATCTCAAGAACCGACAGATTGAGAATATAGGGATCCCTATAAACTTCTTGCGGCGTTCGTTTCGAAGTTTATAGGGATTGCTACAAAGTGCCATCCGGTCAGGAAGATGCCCATGTCCTTCAATCAGAAAATCGTTGTCATAACAGGTGGATCGTCGGGGATCGGCTATGCCACCGCGCAAGAATTCGCATCACAAGGCGCGCGAGTCGTCATCACCGGGCGCGATCGCGCCAAGCTCGACAAGGCAGTCGAAACGCTGGGTGAAAACGTCACCGGCGTTCAGGCGGACCTCTCCATCGTCGGCGATATCGACGGAATTTACGATATCGTGAAAACCGCGCATGGCAGGATCGACCTGCTGGTTGCCAATGCGGGTGCCGGCGAGATCGTACCCCTCGCCGCGATTACCGAGGAGCATTTCGACCGGGCCTTCGATGGCAACGTGAAAGGCGTTGTGTTCACCGTCCAGAAGGCGCTCCCACTCATGGAAGAAGGCAGTTCCGTCGTGATCATCGGCTCGTCGTCGACGATCACGCCGGGTGCCGGGCTCAGCGTCTACGGCGGCACCAAGGCCGCGCTTCGCGCGATGGTGCGCAGCTGGATCCTCGACATCACGGGATCGGGAATCCGCATCAACATGCTCAGTCCCGGGCCGGTCGACACCCGGTCGCTACGCGCGTTCTTCGGCGACGCCGCCGAAGCAGGCTTGGCCTATCTAGCCGACCTCAGCCCCCTCGGTCGCATCGCACAGCCGGAAGAGATCGCCCGTGCCGTTGCATTCCTGGGAAGCGATGCCGCGAGCTTCATCAACGGCGCCGAACTGTTCGCAGACGGTGGCATCGCGCAGATCTAGCACTTCGCGCTTCCGGGCGAGCGTCGGCGGAAAGCATCTCCATCGCTCGACGAGCACAGTGCGGCCCCCTCACATGGGGACAATCGT
>NZ_AKKE01000146.1 GCF_000281975.1 Novosphingobium sp. AP12
CGCTGATCGGGCGGACCGTGACGATCAACCGACCCCGCGCGGAGCTCTACGCCTACTGGCGGGATTTCGCCCGGTTGCCGACGTTCATGGACAACGTCGAACGGGTCGACATCCTGTCGCCCACGAAGTCGCATTGGGTGGTCAAGGCGCCGGGCGGCAGGACCGTCGAATGGGATGCGCTCGTCACAGAGGAGCGGGAGGGCGAACTGATCGCCTGGGCATCGACCGAGGATGCAGACGTGCCCAACAGCGGCCGCATCGAATTCCGTGACGCCGGGGATCGCGGCACGGTCGTCACCGCGACGATCGTCTACGACCCGCCCGCAGGGGTGGTGGGCAAACTTATCGCCAAAATGTTCCAGCGCGAACCTGCGATCCAGGCGCGCCGCGACCTTCGCCGCTTCAAGCAACTCATGGAAACCGGCGAAGTCGCCACCTCGTCGCGCACCCGCGCGCAGCTCGAAGAGGAGAAAGCCTGATGCGCGCACTCACCTGGCACGGCAAGCATGACGTCCGCGTCGATACGGTCGACGATCCCGAGATTCTCAACCCGCGTGACGCGATCATCAAGATCACCTCGACGGCGATCTGCGGTTCCGACCTCCACCTCTACGACGGCTACATCCCCACGATGAAGGCCGGCGACATCCTCGGCCACGAGTTCATGGGCGAAGTCGTCGAGACCGGCCCCGGATCGACACTGGTCAAGGGCCAGCGAGTGGTGGTCCCCTTCACGATCGCCTGCGGCAGTTGCTATCACTGCGGCAAGCACCAGTACTCCGCCTGTGACAACGGCAACCCGGCCGATAACCAGGACATCGGCATGGAGCTTTACGGCCAGCCCATGTCCGGCCTGTTCGGTTACAGCCACCTGACCGGCGGCTACGCGGGCGGCCAGGCCGAATACGTGCGTGTGCCCTTCTCCGACGTCGGCCCGATCGTCGTGCCCGAAGGGCTCGACGACGACGAGGTCCTGTTCCTTTCGGATATTCTGCCCACCGGCTGGCAGGCTGCCGAGAACGCGGACATCGAGCCGGGCGATACAGTCGCGGTCTGGGGTTGCGGGCCTGTAGGCCTGTTCGCGGTCCAGTCGGCCTTCCTGATGGGCGCGGCGCGCGTCATCGCGATCGACCACTTCCCGCGCCGCCTGGAACTGGCGCGCAAGTTCGGCGCCGAGACCATCAACTTCGAGGAATCGAAGACCTACGAGGCGCTGATGGAAATGACCGGGGGCATCGGTCCCGACGCCGTGATCGACGCCGTGGGCCTCGAAGCGCACGGCTTCTTCGTCGACAACGTGGTCGACCAGGTCAAGGCATCGCTGATGCTCGGCACTGATCGCATCCACTCGATCCGCCAGGCCATCGTCGCCTGCCGCAAGGGCGGCCGCGTCTCGATGCCTGCGGTCTATGGCGGCATCGTCGACAAGTTCCCGCTCGGCGCGTTCATGGAAAAAGGCCTGACGCTCAAGACCGGGCAGACCAGCGTGCAGCATTACATGCCGGGGCTGCTCAACGCTATCGTCGAGGGGAAGATCGACACCACCTTCCTGATCTCGCACCGGATGAGCCTGGAAGATGCGCCCAAGGGCTACAAGATGTTCCACGACAACCAGAACGAGGTGACCAAGGTCGTCCTCAAGCCCGGCTTCGACGCCGACACCGCCATCGCCGCGGAATAGGAGAAGCACCATGGCCAAGAAATTCGCGATCATCACCGGCGCCTCGACGGGCATCGGCTTCGAACTCGCCTCGATCGCCGCCGAAAACGGCTATGACCTGCTGGTCGTGGCCGACGAAGGCCTGATCGAAGCGGCTGCCCAGGACTTCCGGCTTCACGGCGTTGCCGTCGAAGCCGTGCAGGCCGACCTTTCGACACTGGAGGGCGTCGACACGCTGCTCGCGGCGACGGCGGGGCGAAAGATCGACCTGCTCTGCGCCAATGCGGGGCGAGGGCTCGGCCATGGCTTCCTCGACCAGGACGTCGCCGACTGGCGGCGGGTGGTGGACACCAACATCACCGGTACGCTCTACCTGCTGCAGAACGTACTGAAGGACATGGTGGCGCGTGACGAAGGCAAGGTGCTGATCACCGGCTCGATCGCCGGTTTCATCCCCGGCAGCTTCCAGGCGGTCTACAATGGCACCAAGGCATTCGTGGACAGCTTCGCCGACGCCCTGCGCAACGAGATCAAGGATGCGAAGGGCGTGACGGTCACCACGCTCATGCCCGGCCCGGTGAAGACCGAGTTCTTCGACCGCGCCGACATGCTCGACACGAGCGTCGGCGCATCAGAAAGCAAGAGCGATCCAGCCGACGTCGCCCGCGACGGGTGGACTGCGGTGATGAACGGCGATGCCCATATCGTCTCTGGATGGAAGAACAAGATCCAGGCGGCGGTGGCGCACGTAACCCCCGCGGCGATCCTGGCCGAGCAGCATCGCAAGATGGCGCAGCCGGGTTCGGCAGGCGAGTGACGACCGGAGGCTGCCGCCATGCGATTTGAACATCGCGGCCGTCACGCATCATGAAGTCGGACTTGAGGATCATCGCACCAGTGACCTTGGTCGTCGGGCTTCGGCGCTGCTGTTGCTCTTCTGCTACATCATTCGCGAGGATCTCGGAACGGACAACCCCAGTCGGCGCCGACGAGCCGTCCACTATACTGCCGGGCTTCACTAGCCTCCCCGTGCCTCGCAAGCATCGGATTGACCGAACCGGCAATGGCAACGTCGCGTTCGAGGATCCGGTCCCTCATGCGTTCATATTTGCCTTCCTTCCGCAATTGTTCGAACTGTTCGTGCAGATTGAACACAAGCGCCGGCCGGGCGAAGCGCCGCGCAGGCCGCGATGCATTGGGATGGAGGCCCACAACGAAAAATGCGCTACCGCCGAAACTCAATGAAAAATGAGGGTCCTCGGGGTTGGGACTGACCGAGTCATCGTATGGTTGCCCAAGCCAAGCGTCCTTGTCTGCAAACGACTGGATACGCTCCCACATGGCCGCTTCGAAAGCCGGTTCGTCCAGGTCGTGCGGTCCTTCGAACACGACCGCAAGAC
>NZ_AKKE01000147.1 GCF_000281975.1 Novosphingobium sp. AP12
GGAAGGCATTGGCGATGGCGCCTTGGGAGATGCTCAGGCCGAATAGTTCCGATGCAATGCGCGACAGGCGCTCGAAACTGACATGATGGCTGTGGTGCAGATAGGCGAGCAAGGCGTGGATGCCGGGTCCAAACGGGGTTCCCGGCTCCATGCCGGCAGGAGCCTGCGCACGATAACGGTGTCCACATCCCCGGCAGCGCCCACCCAGCAGTTCCACCCGGGTCACGACCGGGTGGATCGGTGGCAGGTCGATATGATCGTAACGATGCCGGCATCGCTGCGTCTGGCCGGAAACGTCGCCTCCGCAATGGCCGCAGGCTGCAGCGATGACCCGCTCGATCTTGTCTGGCGTTTCCGCAAGTGGGCGATGCTTGCCTTCACGCGAAGGGCGCTTGCCCGGCTTCGCCTTGCGGCCTTTGCCTCCACCCTTGCCGAAATCATCCTTCGAGGGCGGGACATGCGAGTTCTTCGACGTCTTGCGAGGCTTGCCGACCAGTTCTTCCAGTTCGGAAATCCGCGCCGCCGTACGCTCGATCATATCGTGCTGCGCGAGCAGAAGCTCGTTCTTCTCGGCTTCGCTCAGGACATGAAGCGGGGGCGGTGGCATGCACAGGGTGAATCAGGCATTCGCATACCGCGCAACACCTTTCTGCCAACCCCGTGAGCAATTACCGGTTAGCTGCCACTCGCGATTATGGCGCACGTCGGTTTCGCCATAACGTCAATCCTGCATCCGACCGGGCTTGTCGTATGACTTGCGGTAACGCCATTGCCTGTCCGATCTCGACCAAACTACGTCATCGGGCATAGCTTTGCGGAACGCATCTAGGACCGGCTTAACGATGGCCAGATTGCCGTTCGCGTTTTGATACGTCAGCGACTTGTCGATTTTCACAAGTTTGTATGCGACCGTTTCCTGATCGAGATACTTTCGTTGCGAAAGTTCATCGACCATCCATGCGGCGGCTTCGGCGGGGGTCATTCTACGTCAGCCAGTTTAAGCGCCGCTTCAGCAAAAATCTTATGACTATCCTTGGCCCCGGCGAACCACGAGCATCCATACGAAACTTCGCCCGAATGCAGGTTGTTGACCCGCTCGACGGTCATTACAGGACCACCGGATTTCAGTTCGACCAAATCGTCGGGCTTAAATTTGTCAGCCATACGTCGCTCCCTTTGTTGGAGATTACGTAGGTTAGCATCGGTGGAATATCAATCCGATAGACATTGCGACGCCAGAATCCACGTAGGCGCGATCCACCGGCTTACAGGACGACGAAAAATTATTTTTGAACCCGCACCGATCGTGCGGCGGAATACAGCGGTAAGGAATGCACAAGGGGGGGAATGCGGTGAATTGCACGACGACGATCGACTGGGCAGCCACCGGGGCCATGCTTTCTGGGATAGGAACGGTGGTGGGCGCGCTGGCTGTGATTGGCGCAGCATTCATAGGCTCGCGCACCTTTGAAAACTGGAAGCGGCAGAAGCTGACCGAACGGCACATTGAGCAGGCAGAGCGCATCTTGACAGCGACCTATAAGGTGCGGCGCGGACTGTCGCGCGTTCGCAGCCCGGCGATGTGGGGGAATGAGACCGACACCGCCGAAGAACAGCTTAAGGCAAGCGGCGCGTGGGAAAAGACCTTCCCCGAAAATGAGCGCAGGAGCCTTGCTACCAAACAGGCCTATTACAACCGCATCAACGCAACCGGCGATGACCAGCGGGCGTTGGAGGAGTGCCAGCCCATGGCGCGTGCATTTTTCGGCGAGGATCTGGAGAACGCCCTTGAGAAGCTGAACCGCCAGTTCTGGACGGTAAAGGTGTACGTGGACGCGAATCACAGTGACAAAGCTGGTGCCGATGCCGACTTTCGGAGAAAAATCGAGAGCACGATTTGGGAGGGTTACCCCAACGCCCAGGAAAACGAGGTGGATCAGATTATCGCCGCCCAGGTCAAGCTGATCGAAGACACTTTGGTGCCGGTTCTGCGTACGGCCAAGCCGCCGAAGTGAGCGCCGCGCAACAGAGCCATAGCTAGTTAGAAAAATCGCTCTGAGCGGCGACAAATTACCGACGTCTGAAGTGCAGCTTTTCCTCGCCTCATGCAGCAGCGATGCTGAATGAATGGCCGCTTTCATATCTCGGAAATTCGGACTCCTACGCCCGAAAGGGGCACATCTGCGACTGGCTGATTTTAATTGGCAACGATGTCGTATGGCTCAATCGAATTGATCCTCACCCGGATAATGGAATCCAATCTGTCGCGACGCAGAGCGACTGGCAGAATGCCGCAGCCGATGCAGCGATAGCAGCCCAACGGCTCCAAGCGCTCTGCCGCTTCAAAGTGAATTCCATGTCTGAACCATCGAAGAGCGTCCATGCCGCATAGCCGGTACGCCCATGCCTTGCAAAATGCTTCTCGCGCTCGATGTTTGCGTTTTCGGGAGAGACGCGGACCACGGCCGATCGCCACCAGAGGGCTGCGGCGACGATCGATAACACGGCTGTCAGTACGGCAAGGACAGACTTGATGATTATGATCACACCTGCGGTCATAGGCCCTCGTTTCGCTTGATCTCTTTGGAGACCAAGCTTGGTACACGCGAACGACCGGTTCTGAAATCTGCGAACTTATCCATGAGTGGCAAAGATGGGCGCTAGCCGCCCCTTCCGACGTCGACCCAGACCTGCCGTTCAACCTGTCGGATCACCAAGGAGTTGCTGGAAGCATGGGAGGTGGAGGACGCTGAGCTTGAGAAGGAAGATGGCGAGCACTATTTCTAACATCCACCCACGAAAACCCAGCCGCGTCAGCCTAGATCACTAGGCTGACGCAGGTCCTCGACCGTCACACCCCTCAGTTGGTGGAGTGCCTGGGAGTTGCCTCTTGAAACCGTTGACATCACTAGATTAATTGATTTGTAGCGTCTACTGAAAAAGTATGACGACGCTTATATTATGGACTGCAGTGGACTCCCGAGGGCCAAGTGCGATTTATGTTGCCAGTGACAGCCGAATTACGTGGGGGACGGCGCATTCACGTTGGGATAGCGGCCGAAAAGTGTTTTCAGGAGGGAAATTCCCTGACATATTTGGTTATGCGGGGGATGTACTTTTCCCATCACTCGTAATTTCCCAGGTAACTGAATTGTCTGAGCAGGGATTTCTGTGGCAGAATTCACATGATGCTGAAGAACGTCATGCAATATTTATTGATTCTATGAAAAATTCTATTGGCAGAAGGCATAACTCGCCCGACCAAGATTTTCATATTTTCCATGGCGCGCGAGATGGAGCAGGTCTTAGCTGCACTTTCAAGGCTTGGAAAACTAGCTATTCAGTGAGCAAGCGAGAGTTCATTGACCGCGCCATCGACGTATACGTTGGCGATCCGCGATCACGATTGCTTGCCGCTGTGGGAAGTGGCGAAGATGCGTTCATGAATGAAATAGTTCAATGGCAGTCTTCATCGCAAACGAATACGTCTCGCGCGATTTACAGCGCATTTTGTGACGCCTTGCATAACAAAATCGACCCATTAAGTGGCGGATCCCCTCAATTGGTAGGGCTTTATCGAAAGGCTTCTGCAAAAGTTTTCGGTCATGTCGATGGAAATGGGTGTCATGTACTGGGCCTGCCAGTTGATCCGAGCGCGTTGTCATCCGAAATTGAATGGAGAGATCGACTTTTCCAACGCGTGTGCCCGCATACAGGGGATATCGTTCCCGGAGCCCAAAGGCAATTCCGCGACCAAAGATAACTGCTGCGTAGGTGCCAGATGGGTGATTTTAGTAACGTGCCGGACTCGCACCGACGACCTCCGATTACAAAACGGACGCTTTACTGGCTAAGCTAACGTCCGGATCAGCTCTATCAGTCATTTAGGTGTCTGAAAAGATACAAATTTCAGTAATAGAGTGGCCTCTGGTTTGTTTGATATCGTGAGGCCTGTTTTCGAGGCTTGGGAAAGGAACGGTGAACGGCCACCATACAGGCGCGGGCTTTCTGCGTACTAACGCCGTTGTGCGTCTGCTATCGCCACTTCGACTACCCAGAGCGGACCGAGCAGAGAGTCCCAACCTCAGACGTTCCTACCGCAACGGTACCGTAAGCCTCCGGGTCGGAGGCGCTACCGCTCGATGGGGCCACGGGCGGCGAAGCCAATGCTCCACCGCCCGCGATTGACAGTTACTCGCCCGCCGGCTCGACGGCGGTTGGGTTAGAAGGCGCCGACTTCGGCGCCCGCGCCATGCGCTTTTTCGGCGCAGACTTCTTCGGTGCAGCCGCCTTCGCCTCAACTGCGTCCGCCGGTCCATCGGTCGCAGCCGCATCCGTGGAGGCTGTGGCTCCGGTTTCAGCCGACTTCGGAGCCCCGCCTTGCCCGGCCGCCTTGCCAAACAGCCCGAGCTTACCACGCCGCTTGGGCGCGGCTGCCCCGCCCTCCGCGGAGGTCACTTCATCGGCGACTTCTTCAGCGGCCTTGGCCGAAGCGGCAGCACTTGGCTTGGCGGCAACGCTCCGCTTCGCAGCAGTCTTGCTGACAGCCTTGGTGCCCTTCCCCGCCGCCGGTCGCTTCGAAGCCTTGGTCGGTGCCGGCGATGCGTTGTCCTCCACTGGCACTTCAGGCGCAGCAACTG
>NZ_AKKE01000148.1 GCF_000281975.1 Novosphingobium sp. AP12
TCGTGAGCGGGCTCGTCCGCCGGCTGCGCGAGATGGCCCGGCTCATGGTCGGCCAGCCGCCCTACGAAGTCTACCTCGCGCACATGGCCCAGCATCATCCCGAGGCCGCGCCGATGACGCGTCTCGAGTTCTTCCGCAACCGCGAGGCCGCGCGCTTCAGCGGCGCGGGCGGGGGGAAGTGCTGCTGAGGGGACTTACGTCGTGTCATGCTCGACACGGGGACGGTTCTGCGGTGGTATCCGAAAGCGATTGATCCGTGCAGGTCGGGCACAGCAGTGGGGTCAGGATTCCATTGGCGTCGCTTTCGTAACGCGACCACGATAGCAATGCAGGCGAAGTCACCACTGGCAGCTGTTCGTTAACGCTCAGATTTACATGTCGGGCAGAGCGGGCCGCGGACTGTCATTTTTTCGGACGCATAGGGTCGCTGAAGCGCAAGAACCTCCTCATACGTCTCTCGCAGCCATGTTTCGGCGTCCTCAGGCGCAAGGATGGTAACCATCGCCTTGGGATGGATCGGTGCTACGAGCTCGTTGGGCGCGGCGCACCTTGAACTCACCGCTCTCCGGGAACGGCTCGGACAGTCCCAGCTCCGGGAGGAAGTCCCAGCGCTTGGCATCAGTGTACATCCGGACGCCGTAGGTCAGCAGGATCAGGGGCAGGATGAGTTTGCCGGCCGAGGACAGCTTTGCCTTTCGCGCTCTGGCTCGCGCGCCCTTGGGTCGCCAGCGGTTCTTCTGGTAGTCGAAGCCCTGATTTTTGGCTTCGAACCACGCCCCACCCGTCGCCTTTGGCTTGTAGCCCTTCTTGGCGGTGGCATATCCGGGGTGCTTGCTCTTGATCGCTTCGGAAGGATCTTTCCCGATCCAGCTGGCGCTCCCCAGCGGAACACCGTCGTCGCGCTCCACCCGCGATTTCTTATTGTTCCACCGGGTTTCGTCGGCAGAGAGCCCGCGCCGCTTGCGATGGCGGTCTCGCATATAGTCGCGATCATCAAGGCCCATAGCGCACCTGCCAGGGAAGAAGTTCGGGTTGTTGTTCGAAGGCGTGCCGAAGGTGGCGGTGGACGCTTTCCCGAGTAGGCTGTTCGGACGCCGGCAGTCGCAGCGTCGCATAGCCTGCAGCCGCCATCATACGATCGCGCTGGGCATCCTGTTCGGGTCGATGATATCGATCGTCCAGCTCGATAAGCAGGACCACCTTTCCCGTTCCCTTGTCCTCGACGACAAAGTCCACCCGCTTGCTGGAGAATCTGTTCCGGACGGTGGTGGCCTGTGACCGGCTCAGGCCCTTCTTGGGAGCCAGGATCGCGCCCATCGAGACCTGGGCGTGGATCCTCGCCCATGGCAGCGCTGCCTCAAGATACGTGATCGTTCTCCGCTCCATATTCGACATCAACGGAGCCGGTCTTACGTCGAGGGTTGGGCCCGAAGGTCGGTTAAGCCATGCCTTGAGGAGTACGGCGAGACCGGCGACGATCAAAAGGGGAGCGAGGCTATGGAGAATGCTGGAGTTAGCCATCGAGCAGCCCTCCGTGCGGAGGGCGCCTGGCCGCTGAAGCCCGTACCTGTATTCTCGTACGATGGTATCTCAGGCATGTCCCGAACACATTGACGAAGGTCACAGCGATTCTTCCGACCACTGCGGCAACGAACAGGGCGACGCCGATCGCGGCAACGTCTGCGAGAACTTGCTGGCGTGCATTGGCGGCCGCCAGTTCCTGACATCGAGGAGTAACCTGGGCCTGCTGCCCGCACGCCTGTGGCCGATCGACGGTGATGGCGTCCGCAACATCCTGAAGCCCGGTTTGCCGGACGACGGAGGCGACGACGACGGACGGTTCGGTCATGTGTTCGCTCCTCATCGGCTGCGTTCAATATTGCGTTCGGGTAGGTCGACTTCCTTCGCCGGCGGCGGCATCGCTGGCTCCTTGGCTGGTGTTGGTGCATCGATCCCGGTAGTCGGAAAGGCCGCTTTGGCGGCGCCCCCTACAAGGACGTCGGCGGGGATGGTCGGGCTGAAAGTCCCTGCCTTTGCAGGGTCGAGGCTTCGCCCCGTGTCGATCTGCTTCTCGCCGATTGTTTCGAGGGCGCTTGGCTTATCGCCCGGATTATGGGTGATGGTCTGGAGAACCTGGTCCCGGTCGTTCGTGAAGATCTCGATGTCGTTACGCACACGGGTCAGCATCACGTAGGTGAGGCGCTGGGTTGCGAGGTTCTGCTCGGCCGAGTGCATCGCACCGATGCCCTTGTCGGTGGTCATACCTTGAGCCTGGTGCATGTTGATGGCGTAGGAGAGCCCAAGACGCTCGAGCATCTTGTCGCCATGCTGCAGCTCGTGGATTTCGCCCCTGGCGTTTTCGATCTTCACGCCGTTCTCGCTGATCGACAGCACCCGTGCGTAATCGGAGTTGTCCAAGCCCCGCTGCTTGTCGTTCGCCGTCCACCGGATCTTGTCACCCTCGTGGAGCGTCGTATCCATCTTCTCCGATAGCTTCAGCGCTTCCTTCTTGTCGTCGGGATGGACCCGCTGTGGGTCGAACCGGATCTCGGTCCCGCGCTCGTTGCGGACGACAACGCGCCCCTTGGTGTCGGAGCCGAGCACTTCATAGCGCCCCCGCGCGAGGCTCACCGTGGGCGAGTTGCGCACGACATCGAGAACCTGCCCTGCCTTGTAGGTCTGGACGTAGCGCATCTCTTCACGCGTCGCGTTGACCTGCTGTAGGGTCTTGAGGCTGAGACCCTCGCCCTTGATGGTGCCTTCCGCCTTGAGCCCCTCCTGGACGAGCCTGTTGAGAGTGGTGCGCGACACGCGGCCGGACGCGTAGATGGCGGTGCCGTCTCGCTCCTCGGGCGCGAGACTGAGCCACTTCTCCGCGGCTTTCTCGAGGTAGTCGTTGCCGTGCGACTGAACGCGCTCGCCCAGCACATCAAAGGCCTCCCGGAAGTTGCCGGCGCGGCTGAGGGCTGCGACCTGCTGCATGTGCTGTGTCTTCTGGCGCTGGCTGATGTCGAGCTTCGCCATCGCGGGCTGGTGGCTTTGGACCAGCTGGAAGGCTTTGCCGGCGTCGATGGACTGCAGCTGCTTGAAGTCGCCGATCATGATGAGCCGATCGACCTTCAGGTTGTTGGCGATCGTCACGAGGTTGTTCATGGCGTCGTTCGCCACCAGCGAGGATTCGTCCAGGACGATCACCTTGCCCGCCAATGCGGCGCTCGAGGCGTCGAACGCGGGTCCGCTCCCCGCGAGTGCTCCGCGCAAATGCGCGTTGACGAAGCTCGATACGGTCTGGGTCTCGATCTTTGCCTCGTCGCGCAGCATGCCGACCATCTTGTTGGCGAAGGCGAGGCCGAGAGTCTCCCGGCCCTCCTGCGAGGCGAGCGCCTTGATGGACTGGACCAGAGTGGTCTTGCCGGCGCCGGCGACGCCCTGGATGACGGCGATGCGGTCTGAGGTGGACATGGCGAGCGTGGCGGCGGCGAGCTGCTCCCCGTTCAGCTGGTGCTCGCCGCCCGCTTGCTTCAGGCGCTCTGCAACTTGCGCACCAGGTACGATCGGCATGGACGCCTCACGGCCCTTGTCGATACCGGAAAGAAGTTGCCTCTCCTGGGCAACATGTTCCGGGGTCGTGACATGGGTGAACACACCGTCGAGCCGATCGGTGGCGCCTTTGATGAGCTGCCCACCCTCCATAAGCGCCGAGACACGCTTCTCGACCCCCTCGATGGTCACACCGGCAAGGCCAAGGTTCAAGGCGGTCTTGTAAACGTCGGTCAGCGAGAATGCCGCCTCCCGCTGCCCCAGGATTCGGACGGCCGAACCCACGGCCAGCTCCGTGCGCAGCTGCGCCGGTGTTAGCGCGATGCGCGCGAGGCCCTTCGTCGCCAGATCGTCGGAAGGCCGGAGATAATCACCAATGACGCTCTGTACGCTGGCAAGGATATCCGCCACCTTGCTGGCGAAGCCAATCGGCTGATCGCGATCGTTCGCCATGGATCCGACGCTGCGGCCAAGCGCCTCGGCGAGCAGTTCCTTCCCATCGAATCCCAGCGCGACAGAGCGCGCGATCCATGTCTCGCCGAGCTTGGCCCGGTCCTCGACTTCGAGCTTGGCGTCTCGTGTGGTGACGACGACCCGATCTTGACCCTGGGGCGTGGTGACGCCGATCTCCTTCGCCTTCGCCACGATCTCTTCGCGGCGCTTGCTGAACTCCTGGATGACTTCCTTCGGAACGCCCTTGATCTCGAATGCCCCATGCTTGCCGGTCAGCTGGGTCTCGTATCCGAGCTTTGAAAGCTCCTGGCGGAAGGCGGCATGATAGGCGGAACCTATCGCCGTATTGTTCTTCCAGAGTTGCCCGTTCCACAGGCCCTGCCACTTGCCCGCGGCAGTCTTGGTGATCGCAGCGATGACGACATGGATATGCCCCTGCGGATCAAGCTTGCGGCTCGTGTCATGTTCGAAAAGGGCGTAGACCAGGTTGCCTGTGCGAACCGGCTCCCCGTTCTTGCTGCGACTGTAATCGCGCGCTTCCGCCATGGTCCGCTCCACCCAGCTCATGGTGGATTTGACCGCGGTCATGTGGGCTTCGAGGATCCGCTTGTCGCTGGCGACATAGGCCATGACGCTGGCAGATTTCGGCATCGAGAATGTGAGGTCGATGCCCGTGCGACGGTTGGCGGTCTGGTTGACCAGAGTCCCGTCCGGCAGCTTGCCGTTCAGGATGTTCTCGAAGTCGTCCTTACTGACATCGCCCGACAGTCCGAGCTCCTCGGCGCCCTTGCCGCCCCACCCTGTCGCCTCCGATGAATGCTCGGCGGTGTAGTAGTCATCCTTGGCGAAGTAGCTTGCAGCTCCCCCTGCGGAGCGCACCGATGCAATGGAGTGCATAAGCTACATCTCCATCCCGAAATCATCGCCGGCGTTCTTGTCGTGCTTATGCTCCTCTTCCTCGATACCGATGCCCTGGCGTTCCTCCCTCGCAATCAGGCTTTCCTGGTCCTGTTTGGGCGCGCCTGGGCGATCGGTCTCCTTGCGCTGATCCGACTTCTGCAACCGCTGCGCATCGGTGCTCCCGGGCTGCGTGCGCTCCGCTTCCTTGCGATCGTCGGCGGTTCCAGTCTGAGGAGGGATCCCGGACAACCATGTCTTGGCGCTGGGCGCGAGTTGCGGCGATGGATCGCTTGGGGGGCTCGGTTGCTGCGGCGCGTTGGGCTCGGTCGGCGGGGAGGGAAAGACCAGCCTGAGGGCCTCCGCGTTAAGCTCGGCTTCTGACCGTATCTCACCGGTGATCGGATCATGCTCTGGCTGCCGTTCCCCCAGGTGCAGCACCTCGTTCGGCTTGTTGTCCGGAGTGTCGGTCTCGCGCCCTTCTTCGCCCTTGGTGTCCTCGTCGGCTTCTTCCGGCGGCGTGTACTCGGAGGCGCGCATGGTGGTCACGCGCTCGAAGCCCTTGGCGACTTCGGGATAGGCCTGCCACTTGAGCTGGATCTGCGCCGCCGGAAAGCCGTCGGGAAACTTCACGAAGCCGTGCAGCGCCGGCAGCTCCTTGATGTCATCGGGCATGACAAGGTGCTGCACTTCCTTGCGCGGCGTGATCGTGGAAGCGTCACGCGAGTTGTTGTAGCCGTAGCTGTAGGCCTCATCCATCTGGCGGACCTCCCGGCTGCCGATGAAGTCCGAGCAGCGCTTGGCGGTCTCGATATCCGATGTGGTCAGGATGAGTTTGGTTCGAGCCAGCGAACCAAGGTTGATGGCTCCGTTCTCGCCATAGGTCTCGGCCAGCTTTCCGAACGAGTGGATGCCCAGGACGAAGGCTCCGCCGACCGCACGCGCGGTCTGCAGACCATGCTCAATCGCCGGCAGCCGGTGGAGCGAATGGACCTCGTCGAGCAGGAACCAGGTGCGCAGGTTGCGGGTGCGGCCGATGCGGAACAAGGCGTTCACAGCAAGGTCCATCCAGAGCGTCAGCAGAGGCCTGTTCAGCACTAGGTCTGGATGGGTGGAGGTGATGAACAGGATTGCCCCCTCGTCGCCTTCCTGAGCCATCCAGCGGTTGATGGAGAATCCTTCTTCGCCCGGCGCCGGATCGGGCAGGAAGCGAAGGGCATTGGCGTGCGTGTTGAAGGTCGCGCGGATCGACTCCGCCATCTTTGCAGCCTGGGTCGCTACCAGCGGCGCGGCGACGGTGTTCTCGAGCTCCTCGCTGATCTTTTTGAGGTCCGCCTGCATCAAGTGGTAGGCCAGAGCGCCATTGCTCGTGGCGCCCTTCTGGATGAGCTTCATGCACATCTCGACGAAGAGCGTCCGGGCCGCCTTCTGCCAGAAGTCGTCCTCGGAGTTATGGCCGCCCGGAACGAGGGCCTCTGCGGCTGAAAGGAACTCGGCGTAATTGTCGCAGTCGGAGAAGATTGTCCAAGGCTTGCAGCGCTTGTCCATCGTGTTGAGGATGGTGTCGCTCTCGGGGTTGTAGAAGCTCTCCACGAAGCTCCCGGTGAGGTCGAAAATGACGCAGCGATGGCCGCGGGCACGGGCCTGGGTGACCAGCTTCTTGAGCTCCGTGGTCTTGCCGGCGCCGGTGGTACCGATGAACATCATGTGGCTCTGCTCGAGGCGCCACGGCACCGGGATGGTTGCGAGCCGGTAGGGCACGTGGAAGTCGTTCTGGATGCGCTTGCGGATAGGTAGCTTCAACACCTTGGCAGGCGAGACCGGCGGCGTCCGCTCGGTACATTCCTTGTGGAACTCTTCACGGTTGTGGCGCCCGATTTCCTCGGTCAGCTGCTCGCGCGAGATCAGCAGCGCCCCCCGTTCGTGGCGCTCCTTCAGGATCTCCTTTCCGCGCTTCTTGGAGTAGTCGACGAACCACAGGGTCAGCGGTGCGCAGATGAAGACCGAGCCAAGCCCGGAGGCCAGCAACAGCCTCATGAACTTGTCCCAGGCCGCGACCACAGCTGAATGGAAAGGCACCCAGGACATCTGCCCCACCACCACCGAACTATCGGGCAGCGTGAGGTTGACCTGCTTGTGCGGATTGAGCGCGACCCAGTTCCACACTTCCGCATAAATCTTCATGAGGACGAGCTGGACCTCGTGCTCCTGGAAGTAGAAGAATGAGACTACCGACAGGAGGATCGTGGACGTGCCGAGCCACGTCATAATCGGCACCCGGACGCCGGCCCAGGTCATCATCAGCTCATGCGAAAAAAGCTGTGATCCGCGCGTGAAATTGCCGGAGTTGCGGACGACCTTTCCGCGAGCGGAATGGTGCTCGATCGTGGCCGCTTTTTTGCTGAAGCGAATGTCCTGGTCAGACATGGTACGTCTCCACGTTGGTGGAGGCCGCCTTGACCAGCATGTCGACGTCGTCAGGGTTTGTTTCCGACGCCTTTCTCAGGCAGTCGATGACGAGGATCTCGAGCCCGGTGAGAAGCCGCTCGATGTTGATAGATTTGGATTTGAGAACGAGCGGCGCCGCGACCTGAATGAGGTGCCTGATTGCTTCGGGACGGTCGCAACATCTTACCGAGGCCACGTCATCAACGAGGCGCAGCAACTCCGGCGTCAGTCGGACGCCCAGCTGCTGACTTCCAGATACTTGTTTCATTGAAGCTCCAAACAATGTTGGAGCTTGGTTCGGCTATCGCATCAACGGTTCTACCGGGGCCAATTCGGGCTGTCTATTGGCTTTCCGATACCGTACGATATCGAACTAATGCATTGAAACATCAGGCGAATTGCCGTTCTGCGCCGTTGCGGTATCATTTGATACCGCCGGTATCATGCGATACCGGCGGTATATCAATCACTTACACTCACGGCTGCCGTGTAGGGTGTGCACAAAATAGGGACTGAGCGGCCTACCTGTCTTTGAGTGTTGACTGGGTGGTACCTTGGAAGAGGATTGGAGTCCCGTGAGGGACAGATGGGTCGATAGACCGCAGTGGGAAGTACGCCTCCGATGGTGAAGCGGGTGCGATTGGTCTTGCCCGGTGAAATGCCATGGTGATCCAATCCGAAGATGGCTGGGCGCGATGCTGTGCCAGTGCCCGCACAATTTGGCGGCTCGCCAGATCGCGAAATCGTGATAGAAACCGTCGCGAGGACTGCACTTGATCGGAGATGATTATGGCAGGGAAATTGGACAAGGAACGCGAGGCAATCGCTGCGGCGGAACGTGAGCTGGTCGAGCGTCGAAACCGCCTCGTTGAGATGGAGCGCGAGGAGCGAGAGAAGGAGCTCCAGAGGCTTGTCAAAAAGCTGACGGTTGAGTCTGCGATCGCAATCCTGACACGTGCCGTGGAACTCAAGCCGAAGGTAGCGCTGGAAGCGCTGGAGGCGGTCGGAGAGAAGGTGGCTCACAGGCCGCAGAGGGAAAAGGCTTTGGAGCCAGCGTAAGGGGCCTTGCGACTGGGGGAAGATCGCGAGAGCAGCTTGCAAAAAAAGGGCGCTGGAGGGTACTCCGGCGCCCTTTTCAGTGTGCGGCTTGGGAGGAAGGTTTAGGCCCAAGCCAGGTGTGGGAATTGCTCGCCGCAATCTGTGTACGAGAGCCGCGAAAGGTACTCGTATGTGTTCGCAAGGTCCCGTCGCCTGAAGCAATGATAAGTCGCGGGATTGCTCAATTTTGAACGGAGCTCATCGAGCGGGATCTCGGTGGAGGTAGCCGGATCAAGATCGAGGCATTCGAGCACGCGATCTGCCTGAGTCTGCGTGACCGCGATCTCGGGTGAAAGAGCGATGTGTTCGCTGACCTCAAGGAGGGCGTCCCGATTGCGGGCAGTTCGGCTGACACGGATCGATCTTCCGAGAAATTGGGCTTCCTCAAGGACCGCGAGAAGGTCGAGGCGTTCACGGAAGAGAGCGGCAAATTGGGCGATCGCAAGTCCGTTGGCGTTGGCCTCGAAGTTGTAGGCGGTGCCGTCGAGTTCGCCGTCATCGAGGATGGGGGAAACGCCTGCGCCTTGAAGGATCGAGCGCAAGCTGGCGAGCTCGCGAGCGTTCAGCGGCGCGGGCTTCGAAAGGAGCTTCGTGCGCGTGTCGACAATACGGAAGAAGGTCAGCATGTCTCTCTCCATGTGAAGGACTGCTTCCCTCCCTCCCCCTCCTCTTTCCGGCTCCGGGATCGCGCCGGCCAGGCGAGCCGGGGCGATGCGCCGGGACCGCGTATGCGGGCCGGTGCAAGCCCATCGGCGATGCCGTGACCCGGCAAGGCGGACCGCGCGAAGCGAGACGGCCGCAGGGCCGGCAGCGAGCAAGGGACCGCCGCGCCGGCCACCGCCCTCGCCGCGCGCTTGCAACCTCTCGGCAGGCGCACCGCAGGCAAGCCGGGGCGATGCACCAGGACCGCGCAGGCGGGCCGGTGCAAGCCGGTCGGCGATGCCGTGATCCGGCAAGGCGGACCGCGCGAAGCGAGACGGCCGCAGGGCCGGCAGCGAGCAAGGGACCGCCGCGCCGGCCACCGCCGTTGCCGCGCGCGTGCGACCTCTCGGCAGGCGCACCGCA
>NZ_AKKE01000149.1 GCF_000281975.1 Novosphingobium sp. AP12
AGACGACGCATATCTGCGTGGTCGATATCGACGGTAAGGTTTTGCGACGCGATGTTGTGGCGAGCGATCCCGATGTTCTGGCCAAATGGCTCAACAAACATTGTAGCGATCTGGCGCGCGTGGTGCTGGAGACGGGAACGTTATCGACGTTCCTGTATCATGGGCTGGTCGAGCGTGGGGTCGCGATAGAATGTATCTGCGCGCGGCACGCGAAGGGCGTGCTTTCTGCCCGCGTGAACAAAAGCGATGTCCATGACGCGGAAGGGCTTGCCCAGCTGGCGCGCACCGGCTGGTACAAACGCGTCCACATGAAAGCGTCGGCCACGCATATCGACAGGGCAGCCCTGCGCATCCGGACGCAGTTGATCACAGCCCGGACAGCCATGGCCAATCAGCTGCGTGGGCTCCTGAAACTGTTCGGCCTGCGCATGGGTACCGCCAGAACACCGGGCCGGCGTGCCGAACGCCTGACAGCGTTCTACGCCCAGCGCCCGGATTTGAAGGCTCTGTTTGCTCCGCTCATTGCATCCATGGAGGCTATTGAGGAGCAGCTGCGCGCATACAATCGCCTGCTCAATGACCGGGCAAAGGCGGATGAGGTCTGCGCCCGGTTGATGAGCGTTCCTGGAGTTGGACCAATCACGGCTCTTACATTCACTGCCACCATCGAGGACCCCCACCGTTTTGCCAGAAGCGAGGATGTCGGTGCCTATGCGGGGCTCGTTCCCCGACGCAGTCAATCGGGAGAAAGCGATGTCAGCGGGCATATCTCCAAGGCGGGAGATCCCATGTTGCGCAAGGCGCTTTACGAAGCGGCCAACGTCGCGCTGACCCAGGTAAAGCGACCATTCGCCCTTCAGGCGTGGGGCAGGAAAATGGCCGAAGCGAAGGGCGCCAAGCGTGCCAGAACGGCCGTCGCGCGCAAGCTCGCCGCATTACTTCATTCGCTTTGGCTGAACGAGACGGAGTTCCGCTGGGCCTAAACCTAGCGTTCCTCATCCCGCTTAGCCATGCCCAGGACGATCTCGTCAGAAATGTAGAGGGTCAAACCTCGTTTGGGACTCAGAGACGTCCACCTATTCCGCTGGGCCGCGATCATGAAGGCTCGGACAAACAGCAACCACAGCTGTCCGATGACCTCGAAGACAACCATTGGCGAACGGGAAAAAGGAAGCGCAATGCAGGAATCAATTAGACAACATTTCTGCCGTTCCCTCGCGGCTAACGAACGGCAGGTCTTGGCCGATAGTGTTGAAAAACCCGCCACTGAGCTCGAGGCTGGTACCAGCTTGGGCACGGTCTGGAAGGCCCGTCCAGGTTATGCGAGCGCCGGTGCGGCGGGCATCGGGATCAGCTTTGCCAACTTGCGGAGGTTTTGAGCGGTGGCTGCAAGGAGGAACTCGTCCTTTGCCCCGTTTGGCCCTCGCAGGCGCAAGCGGTCGAGCTTGAGGATGCGTTTGAGGTGGGCGAACAGCATCTCAACCTTTTTCCGCTCGCGGCGGGATGTGACATAGGCGTTGGTTTGGGACAGATCTCTTGCCAGATCCCGTGCACCCTCGTGAATTGATCGGATCACTTTGCGATTGGGCTGACCGGGGCAGCATTGCTGCTTGAGGGCGCAGGCATCGCAGTCATGTTTGCTGGCGCGGTAGCGGATAAACCCGTCTTGATCGACGTCGCCCCGCAGCGCCGCAAAGTTCCTGCGGCGCGGGAACAGCTCTTTGCTGCCGGGACATACATAGAGATCATGTTGGTGATCGTAGCGGAATTCGTCGCGTTGGAAACTTCCGGTCCGGCGCCTCGCGTGATCGAAAATCGGGATATGCGGTTCGATGCCGCGCTCATGGACAAGCCAGGCGATATTGGCGGCATCGCCATAACCAGTATCGGCGGCCAGACGCTGGGGCCAGATGCCAAAACGTTCCTGTGTTCGGTCAATCATCGTTCGCTGCGCTGTCACTTCGGCGGGACGAATGGCCGTGGTGGCTTCAACATCAACAATCACGGCGTTTGCCAAATCGATGAGATAGTTGGTGCTGTAAGCGAAGAAGGCTTGCCCGCCATGGGCGCTTGTCCAGCGCGCTGCGGGATCGGCAGGCGACAGATATTTGGGCGTGACGGGCGATGCAGCCCCAAACACTGCGGCATCGAGCACCTCCAGATACTCCCGGGCAGCATGGTTGACGATGTCCGGGGGCAAGCCCTCCTCGCCAGGCACACCGCGTTGGCGGTTCGCGTCGGCCTTGATCAGGCTGGCGTCGACGGCAAAACCCTCGCCACCGACCAATCCCTCCTCGATGCAGCGCGTGACAGTCATTTCGAACAATTCCCGCAATAGGTCGCTATCCCGGAAGCGGCCGTGGCGGTTCTTTGAGAAGGTCGAATGATCCGGCACCGCTCCATCAAGGCCGAGGCGGCAGAACCAGCGATAGGCCAGATTGAGATGCACTTCCTCGCACAGGCGCCGCTCTGACCGGATGCCCAGGCAATAGCCAATGAGCAGCATCCGGATCATGAGCTCGGGATCGATCGAAGGGCGGCCCGTCTCGCTATAGAATGGCCGCAGCTTCTCCCGGATACCGTCCAGGTTCACAAAGCGGTCAACCGCCCGCAGCAGGTGGCTTTGCGGCACATGGTCCTCCAGGCTGAAGCTGTAAAACAGCGCCTCCTGCATCACCGTCCGAGCACCCATCATCAGCCTGCCTCCCAAAGACAGGCACAGTGAATCAGGACTATGCAATTACTGCAAGGCCGAGTTTTTCAACACTATCGACCAAAAGTGGGCGCTCAAAGAAACGCTACTTGTACATGTCTGGCGGGTAGAGCGTCACATACTGAAAATCGCTGTTCCGAAACCGCAGTGCCTCGATTTCATCGGGATCGCCTTCATCGTTGACTGCGATCGACATGACGACTTCGATCGTGAGCGCGATCTCAGCCTCCCCGCTCTCGTCCTCGAACGGGATGAGCACCTTGTCCTCAGAATCGTACATCGCCTCATCCCAGTTGGGATGGGTGAAGGAGATCAGCGCTTCGACGTCGATGGTGCCCACGACCAGGATCGACCCACCTGCATCAATCGGCTCGAAGGCGGTGAGCTTCTTAATCTCGACTGAATTGACAGTGACCTCGTCGATCTCCGCGTCCATGACGTCGTCGCTCTGCAGACCCCAGGAGTTGAGCTCCTTGTCGACTCCCTCGACCAAATCGTCGTTGTGGGCGGCGAAAAACGCATCCAGCTCGGGAGCTGCCATCTCTAGCCCGAGCGCTTTGAACAGCTCGGGCAGCGATTTTACGAGCGAGATATGCTTCGCGGAGTTTACCGGGCCGTCGAAATCGCCATCGTTCGACACGATGATCACCGGGTGCTTCTTCGACGCCTCCTGCTTCAGGCACTCGAAAGCAAAGGCGTCGGGGAACTGATCCTTCTTTCCGTCGCTGGCGAAAAAGCCTTCGCTTGCTGCATAGGCGTTAAACACCACCGAAGGCTTCACATCGTCGATCTGGAGCGTTTTTGCCTCCAGCGCCTTGAACATTTCTGCAGTTGATTTGTCGTAGATCGCCTTCAGCTTTTCGCGAAGCTCGGGCCGCTTGATGGCGGGAAGCGCAACACCGGTTGCTCCCTCGACGATCTTCCGGAAATGTGGCTGGCTGATCTCCTTGATTGTCTCGAAATCATTCTGGATGTGCTTCTTCGCAACCTCGGTGATGGTGAGATCGGTCGTCAGCAACGATATCAGCCCGACTTCGACTAGGTCCACGATACGCGCGATCTCGGGCCCGCCCGGCGGCTTTCCTGCGCTGATGACGATGTTCGCGTCGAGAAAGACCTTCGGGGTCGTTTTGGTCGGCTTCTTGGCCATCGTCAGGGGCAACTCCAGCTTGGTATTGAACCGGGCAGATGCTTAGCGCCGATTTCGGTGATCGGCGGTACTTTAGTGGCAAGCGTGAACATGACTATTAGTAATCATGAGCGAACTTCAGGAGCTGGGCAGCACCGGCTTTCGGGAACAGTTTGCTCTGTCACGAATGACTGCCCTCTGCTTCAGGGCATTCCATCGGCAGCTTCCAGTCAAGGAGCAGACGAAAGTGGAAGCTGAACGACTCGCTTTTGACGTGGGCGCGGATTAGCATCCGGCCTGATCTCGCCCTTTGCATGACGTGCTGGCAGAGGACTGGCCGGTGATGCCGGCTACGACGCGCAGGTCGGCAACCCTCGCGCGTTCGACAGTCAGGGCCACCTGCCCGTTGAAGCATGACAATGAGGCCACATGGTCAGGTCACCAGGGGATCGTCTGGTTGTCCCAGCGAGTGTATGTGCCGGACGGACCGTCCGGACCGAACTTCGCGACGCGCACGACCTCGCGCGAACCGTCCTCCAGCGTCGCAACGCCCTGATAATTGTTCAGCGCGGTGCTGGTGAATTCCGGCGAGACCAGGTTGACCTTGATGCCGTCCTCCTCATGCTCGATCATCATGGACAGGGCGATGATTTCGAGCGCGCTCTTCGAACCGGCGTAAGCCGGGCTATACGCCTTGCGATACGGGAAGGCTGAGTCCGCGTTCAGCGTCAGCGATCCGGCGCCGCTGCCGACATTGACGACACGCGCGTCCGAAGAGAGCCGAAGCAACGGAAGCACCGCCTGATAGACGGCCAGTGGCCCGAAGACATTGGTCTCCCAGATCGCGCGCACTTCGTCGAGAGGCACAACGGCAACGGAATAGTGTGATGCATAGTCTTCGAGGGCGATGTCGTTGCGCGTCGACCGCGAGACCGCCGCATTGTTGACGAGCAGGTCCAGGCGGCCGACCTCGGAACGGATGCGCTCTGCGGCAGCGGCGATTGACGACGCGTCGGTCACGTCGAGTTGCACGGCAATGGCGCCTTCGCCGATCTCCCGTGCGGCCGCTTCGCCCTTGGCCATGTCGCGCGCGCCGATGAGCATCGTTACCCCGTCTGCCGCCAGTTCCTTGGCGACCTGGAAACCGACACCCTGATTTGCGCCTGTGATGAGCGCGATCCGCTTGTGCCGCATTGGTCAATCCTTATAGATGTGGAACGTGCTCCGTTTATAAACGGAACGCGTTCCGTTATGCAAGGGAGATCAGTCGTGTCGGCGGAAACTGAAGAGATTCCGAAAGCAGAAGGGCCCACGCGGCGGGTGCGGGCGGATGCGCAGCGCAACCTGGTGACGCTTCTCGACGCCGCCAAGCACGTGTTCGCGGAAGCCGGGACCGAAGCGCCGGTGCGCGACATTGCCGAGCGAGCCGGTGTTGGGGTGGGCACTGTCTATCGGCATTTTCCGACCCGCGCCGATCTCATCGCCGCGGTGTTCGCGTATGAGATCGATGCGTGTGCCGACGCTGCCGACCGCATTGCGGCCGAACACCCACCCTTTGCGGCGCTCTCCTTGTGGATGGGGGAGTTCGTGAAACTGGCGTCCACCAAGCGCGGTCTTGCTCAGGCGCTGCACTCGGGCGACCCGGCTTACGACTTCATGCCGGTAAAGCGACAGCAGCGACTCTTCCCAGCGTTCCGAACCCTGTTCGAAGCGGCCGTTACGTCAGGAGAAATTCGCGGGGACGTGAGCGCGGATGATTTTCTCAACGCCGCTGCCACCTTGTGCGCGTCTGCAGGTGATCGCCCCGATCAGGCACGGGGATTGGTCATGCTGCTCGTCGATGGGCTCCGCTGCAAGTGAGTAGACCCGCTCAGCGCGTCTTGTCGTTAATTGGCCGCGCTGCTGCCAGACGCGTCGATGCTTCGCCTTCAGGGCGCTGATATATGCTGAGATCAACCTCGGTAACGAAGCTCACCAAGCAGTAACCGGAAAGCCAGAGAGTTCTGCCGACGGCTTGGGTAATAGAGGTGATAGCCGGAAAAAGGCGGACACCATTCCGCCAGCACGCGAACGAGGCGTCCGTCGGACAAATACTGCTCGATCTGGTCCATCGGGATCGACGCCAGACCATGTCCTCCAAGGACGGCCTTGCGGATCATGCCAGGCGTGTTGAACGTGAGATTGCCCTCAACCCGAACATTGATCTCGCGCCCGTCTTTCTCGAATTCCCAGGCGTAAAGGCCAGCTGCGGTTGCGAGCCGCAGATTGATGCAGTTATGCCGCACCAGATCCTGCGGCGTCTCCGGGATGCCGTTGTTTTCCAAATACTCCGGCGTCGCCACCACTGCCATCTCCAGGTCGGGACCGATGCGGACGGCGATCATGTCTTTGGCGATAGCCTCGCCTATCCGCACCCCCGCGTCGAACCGTTCGGCGACGATGTCAGCAAGGCCATAGTCGATGACGACCTCGACATTGATATCCGGGTACTTCGACACCACCCGCTCGATCGCCGGCCACAGGATCTGCTCGGCAGCTGGTTCAGTGGACGTGATCCGAAAGTGACCGGCCGGCTTGTCTCGAAGGTCGCCAACTGCCTCAAGGCCGATTTCGATCTGGTCTAGGTGCGAACCTACCGCCTCCAGCAACCGCTCACCTGCTTCGGTGGGCGAGACGCTGCGGGTCGTCCGGGTCAGAAGCCGGATGCCTATCCGCTCCTCCAGCCCGCGCATCGTATGGCTCAGCGCTGACTGCGACACTCTCATCTTTGCCGCAGCTTTCGTGAAGCTTCGTTCGCGAGCGATCGCCACGAACGCGGCAAGGTCATTCAGATTTTCTTTGATCACACCGGCCCCGAACTGCGCTTTGCTGAATTTGTTTCATGAGCAATGCTCATAACCGATTGCCGACTTTAATGTCTAATTCTGATCGAGGGATAGGTCTAGCTGTCTGTCATCGAATGCGGGCGTGCCCGGCAGCGAAAAGGACGACATCATGAAAACACGTATTCTTGGATCTGAAGGCTTGGAGGTTTCGGCGCTCGGCCTGGGCTGCATGGGCCTGACATTCGGCTATGGACCAGCAACCGACCTGTCCGATGGCATCGCCCTGATCCGCGCCGCCCATGAGCGCGGCATCACCTTCTTCGACAGCGCGGAAGCCTATGGCGCAGCCAACGAGGAGATGCTGGGCGAAGCCGTCGCGCCGTTCCGCGATCAGGTCGTGCTCGCCACCAAGTTCGGTTTCAAGGATGGCAACCCTGCCGCTGGTCTCGACAGCAGCCCGGCGCGCATCCGTCTTGTCGCCGAGCAGTCGCTCAAGCGCCTGAAGACCGATGTGATCGATCTTTTCTACCAGCATCGGATCGACCCGAACGTGCCGATCGAGGACGTCGCCGGGACGGTCAGGGATCTGATCGCCGAGGGCAAGGTCAAGCACTTCGGCATGTCGGAGGCGGGCGTCGCCAACATCCGACGCGCCCATGCCGTGCAGCCGGTCACGGCGCTGCAGAGCGAATATTCGATGTTCACCCGCGAACTCGAGGATACGATCATCCCGACGCTGGAAGAACTGAACATCGGCCTCGTGCCGTTCAGCCCGCTCGGCAAAGGCTTCCTGACCGGAAAGATCGACGCGGGCACCACCTTCAAGGAAGGTGACGTCCGCGCCAACCTTCCGCGCTTCCAGGATGAGGCGCGCGAGGCGAACGCCAATCTGGTCAAGCATATTGGCGAGATTGCCGAGGCAAAGCAGGCAACCCCGGCACAGGTCGCGCTTGCTTGGCTGCTGGCCCAGAAGCCCTGGATTGTGCCGATCCCCGGCACCACCAAGATCAGCCGTATGCAGGAAAATGCCGGCGGCGCCGACATCGAACTTACCAAGGCCGATCTCGACGCGCTCAGTGATTTGCTCGCCAAGGTTCCCGTGACTGGCGAGCGTTATACGCCGGCCATGCAGGCGGCGATCGACCGCTGATTGGAAGTCGGGCGGCGGTAGCGCCGCTGTCCGACCCACCTCACGCCACAAGGATAGAGATTATGAACACCCCCATGTTGGAGGGTCGGGTGGCGCTTGTCACCGGCGGTAGCAAGGGCATCGGCTTCGGCTCAGCCGAGCGCCTGATCGAGGAAGGCGCCTTCGTCTACATCACCGGCCGCGGCAAGGAAGCGCTCGACGCCGCGGTCGCCAGGCTTGGTGAGAACGCCGCGGGCTTTGAAGCCGACGCCTCGAGCAAGAGTGAGATGGCCGCGGTCGCCGAGGCGATCAAGCAGCGACATGGCAAGCTCGACATCCTCTTCGCCAATGCCGGCCTCGGCCACGCCACGCCGTTCCCCGACCTCACCGAAGCGCAGATCGACAAGGAGATCGCGGTCAACTTCAAGGGCGTCATCATCACGGTGCAGACGATGCTGGACGTGTTGAACGGCGGCGCCTCGGTGGTGCTGAACGCCTCGATTACCGCGGACATGGGCCTGCCCGGCTTCGGCGTCTATGCGGCGACCAAGGCCGCGGTGCGCTCGCTGGCGCGTAGTTGGACCACTGATCTCAAGGATCGCGACATCCGCGTCAACACGATCAGCCCCGGCGTCGTTCCGACCGAAGGCTATAGCGACGAGCAAGGCATGAGCCAGGCGGAAGTCGACGCCTATGTCGAGCGCGCCTCCAAGGAAATCCCCGCCGGGCGGGTCGGCACCTCGCGCGAGATGGGCGATGCGCTCGTGTTCCTCGCATCGGACGCCAGCAAATACATCCGCGGCATCGACCTGGTAGTCGATGGCGGCATGACCCGCGTCTACGCCGGCAAGGCCTGAACCACCCAAACCGCGCATATCAACGAAAGGTCGTTTCATGACCACCGAACAGCCTATCATCACACTCAACAATGGCGTCGAAATGCCCGCCGTCGGGCTCGGGGTATACCAGTCCTCGCCTGAGGAGACGGTCGGCGCCGTGGAGACGGCGCTCAAAGCGGGCTATCGCCTGATCGACACGGCCGCGGCCTATTTCAACGAGCGCGAAGTCGGCGAAGGCATTCGCCGCGCCGAAGTCGATCGGGCCGACATCTTCGTCGAGACCAAACTGTGGATCACAGACTACGGCTTCGATTCCGCGCTGCGCGGCTTCGACGTGAGCCAGAACAAGCTGGGCATCGAAACGCTCGACCTGTGGCTGCTGCATCAGCCGCTCGCTGGGGAGTTTGACAAGACCATTGCCTCCTTCAAGGCTGCCGCACGTCTCCAGTCCGAAGGCAGGGTGCGCGCGATCGGCGTCTCGAACCAGACGCCCGCCGAACTCGAACGGCTGATCGGTGAGACCGGCGTGGTGCCGGCGGTTAACCAGATCCAGGTCCACCCCTATTATCAGCAGCCGGAATGGCGCGCCGCCAACGACGCGCATGGCATCCTTACGCAATGCTGGTCGCCGATTGGTGGATCCTACACCTACAACAATGCGCCGACCAATCCGCTGGAGGACAAGGTCATCACCGATCTTGCCGCCAAATACGGCAAGACACCGGCACAGGTCGTGATCCGCTGGCACCTGGACCATGGATTCTCCGTCATTCCCAAGTCGGTCAAACCGCATCGCATCGCCGAGAATTTCGCCGTGTTCGACTTCTCGCTGAGCGCCGACGAGATCGCAGTCATCAATGCGCTCGACACCGGCGTACGCGGCGGTCCCGACCCGGACACGCTCAACCTCGAGGATCACGGCTGGGTCATCCCGGACTGATTCCTTGCGATGATACTAGGGCGAGGTCGCGGATGGCCTCGCCCGTGATCCCACCAACAGGAAGCGCGCCTCCCGTGACTCGGCTCTCGACATCTGCCCACAATCGGAACCGGCGCGCCAATGGTCGCGGCGAGGCCGTCATCGTGGGCGCGTCGCTGGCTGGTCTGATGGCCGCGCTCACCCTGTCGCGGCGCGGGATAGGCGTGACCCTGCTCGAACGCTCTGACGAATCCGGCCGGACCGGGGCCGCGCTGCAGGCCGATGAGCATTTGCTCGAACGGCTCACCGGCCAAGCGGTCAGGTCGATCGCGCCGGGTATCCAGACCTGGTTCCATGTTCACGGCGCCCTGCGCGAGGCGATCGCGATCGATCCCGCCATTCGGCTCCACCAACATAGTGCGGTTGATACCGTGGGCCAGGACGGCGATTGCGCTTGGGCGATCACCAGCGATGGTCGGAAATATGGCGCCGACATCGTCGTTGGCGCCGACGGCTATTGCAGCGTCGTGAGGCGCAGCGTGGCGCCCGAGAAGCCCGATACGGAGTTCGCCGGCTATCTGATCTGGCTTGGCCTTGTCGATGAAGCGGCACTCCATGCCCGCATGCCCACGGACACCGCCTATCTCGAGAATGGCAGCTATACTTTTCTTGGCTATCCGCTGCCAGGAGAGGATGGCAGTCGGGCGAGGGGGCGCCGGCGGCTCGGCTGGGCCTGGTATGACGCCGGTCGGCAGGACCTGCTGCGCGAAACCGGCGCCGTAGCCGACAATGTCGTGCGCCGCTCGCTCACCCCGGACGACATACCCGAAAGCGTTTTTCATGATTTGGCCGTGAAGGCGGGGCGGCTCTGGCCGCGACCTTGGCGCGAAGCCGTGGCCGATTGCGTCAAGCGACGCTCCATCATCGCCACGCCGATCGCCGAATATCTGCCGGATCGACTGGTCAACCGCCGGCTGTGCCTGGTCGGCGATGCCGCCCACGTCCCGACGCCGATGACAGGCGGCGGCTTCACGGCATCACTGATCGACGCGGAGATCCTGGCAGAGGCTCTCGACGGAAGCATCGCCCGAGGCAGCGTGGTGCCGGCGTTGCTGAGATACGAAAAGCTGCGCCTCGCCGACGTGCGCAAGCTGGTCCGCTCGGGTCAGGACTTCAGTCGTGCCTTTGCCGCCGGCGCGCAGTGACCGGCGTGAACCCCACACCATTCTTGAAAGGACATGATCATGACGAACAAGGCCGACGAGATCCACATCGTGTGCACGGTGCACGCGCAGTCCGAACATCGTGAGCGAGTGGGCATGCTGCTCCTCGAACTCGTCGATCCGGCCCGCGCGGAGGCCGGTTGCCTCTATTACGATCTATACCACGAGCGTGACCACCTCGACACGTTCGTGCTGCTTGACGGCTGGGCGTCCGAGGCAGCGCTCGCGGCGCACGCGGTGCATCCCAACGTCACCCGGGTGGTCGAGCAGCTCAGGCCGCTGCTCGCGTCGCCGCTCGAGCACCATCACAGCCGCCGCATGACCGACCCGGCCTGATCGACGGCATAGCGAGAGCATCAAAGTGGCCCGTGTCTTCATCACAGGATCATCGGACGGTCTGGGATTGCTTGCCGGCCAGCAGCTTGCGGCGGCCGGGCACGATGTCATCCTGCACGCGCGGGATCCGCAGCGGGCGGATGCGGCTCGCTCTGCATTGGCATCCTCTCCGACCGTCGTCACGGGCGACCTCTCGACGCTGGCGGCGATGCACTCCGTCGTCGAGCAGGTGAACGCGATCGGTCGCTTCGATGCCGTGATCCACAATGTCGGCACTGGCTACAACGACCGGCGGCGTGAAGGCACGGACGACGGCCTGTCGCGGATTTTCGCAGTGAACGTGCTCGCGCCCTATGTCCTCACCGCTGGCATGACTCGACCGGACCGGCTGGTCTATCTCAGCTCGGGCATGCACACCGGCGGCAATGCGGATTTGGACGACGCACAGTGGGAACGTCGGCGCTGGAATGCGAGCCAGGCCTATTCCGATACCAAACTGCATGACACAATTCTGATGATGGCCGTGTCCGAGCGGTGGACGGATGTGATGGTCAACGCCGTCGACCCCGGCTGGGTGCCGACCCGGATGGACGGCGCCAGCGCGCCGGATGATCTGGATAAGGGTGCAGATACGCAGGCATGGCTTGCGGTCAGCAACGATCCGACGGCACGCGTAACCGGGAGTATTTCCATCATCGCCAGCGCCGGCCCGTGGCGGGGGTCGCGCATGATCCGGCCGTGCAGCAGCGCCTGCTCGATTACCTCCAAAAGCTTTCCGGCGTGCAGCTGGACTGAGCTTGCACCTTTACTCGAACCAAGGAATGCGACCCATGACCGCAACTACCCAGAAGATTGAGCCCGGCGACACAATGGCGGTTTCGCCCGCGTTGGCCCAATACACCCGCGAGACAATACTCGGCGACCTGTGGAAGCGCGACATCATCACCCCGCGTGATCGCAGCCTTGTGACCGTCGCTGCGCTGATCCAGCGCTCTCAGCCGATCGAGCTGGCGCATCATGTCGCGCTTGCGCTCGACAATGGCGTGAAGCCCAGCGAGATTTCGGAAGCGATCACCCAGCTCGCTTTCTATTCCGGATGGGGCAACGGCACGACAGCGGTGGCCGTCGCACAGCAGGTCTTCGCCGAGCGCGGGATCGTCGAGGATCAACTCGCGCCGGCTTCCGTTGAATTGCTCGAACAGGACGCGACGGTAGAAGCAAACCGCGTCGCGGCCGTCGAGGGCATGGTCGGCCCGGCGTTCGGTGCTCTCGCCGACTATACCACGAGCGTCCTGTTCGCCGACCTTTGGCTACGCTCGACGCTCAGCCCGCGCGATCGCAGCCTGGTGACCATGAGCGCGCTCATCACCGCCAACCTGCCGGCGCAGATCGTCTTCCACATCAACAAGGCGATGGAAAACGGGATGACAGAAGAACAGGTCGCCGAGGTCATCACCCATATCGCCTTCTATGCGGGGTGGCCGAACGCCATGAACGCGGCCGTTGTTGCCAAGGACGCGTTCGCCAAGCGCAAAGGCTGACCTAGCTCAAACTGGCGCTTCAGCCGCCAACACTTCGAGCCAACGTCAGCTTTCGGCTGAAGCTGACGTTGGTTCTAACTCGTCGAACGTCTTGAAGTGGTCGCGTGCCGCCGAAAGCCGAACACCGCATCGTGGGATGAAGCCGCCGTTCCCGAAGCGATGCGTAAACGGTTGCTTACGATCAAATCGGTCGTTGTGAGATGACGCGACGAGTGGTGCGGAACGCCTATTCGGGTGGGATACGGAATGGCAGGTCTGGATTCCCTTAATCAATGGTCGTTCCGCCACCGGGACTTTGCCTTCGGTGCGGCCCCGAAAGCGCTCCGGAAAGCATGCCCGAACGCACTCTGTGAGGTGTAGCCGACCCGGTTCGCGATACTGGCGACGGTCCCATCGCCGCGCGCCAACGATGCGCGAGCAAGCGTGAGGCGCCACGCGCGAACATAGGTAAGTGGCGGTTGCCCTACGAGGCGCGTAAACTCGGCGGAGAACGCCGCGCGCGACATTCCCGCCAGGCCGGCCAATCCCGCGACTGTCCAGGGTCGCGCGACATCGTCATGGATGCCGCGAAGCGCCCGGCTGATACGGACGTCCGAAAGCGCTGCAAGCCATCCAATGTCGGTTACATCGACGCGGCCCGCATAGGCGCGGATCGCTTCCACCAGCAAAACGTCGGCAAGGCGGGCGGCCACGATCTCGCTGCCCATCTTCCCGCTCGCTGCTTCGCCATTGATGAGGCCTAAGATCGTAGCGACCACGTCGGCTGACGGAGAGGATCGAGGAACGATCATGAAATCCGGGAGCATGTCGAGAAGGAAGGCCGCGCCTCCGGCGCTAAACGTGACAGTCCCGCCAATCCCGATCGTGTCGTCACCCCCCACGTGCGCCACGTCACATTCCGCATAAAGCGCACGGCCATCGATCGGTATCTCGGCGGGATCGCTCGCCACGGCATAGGCGGTACGCCCGAGCAGGCACACATCGCCTTTCTTCATCAACTGCGGCGCGCATCCCGGAATCGACATCCACTGGTTGCCGCGGAGCAGTGCCACGAATTTCAGCCGGTCGATCGCCGGGAAAGCGAAGGCCCATCGACCTGACGCCTCCATCCTGGTCCGCCGAGTCACCCGCGCGCCGAGAACACTCAACACGTCGGACAGCGGATCGATGGGTTTTTTAGACGCTCGCGACAAATCCATAGACGACACGCCATAGAATATCTTCGTCCCGTCAGCCATCTCCATGCCGAAGGAGATTGACGATGGGTATCGAGGGTAAGGTGGTCGCCATCACCGGAGCGAGCAGCGGCATAGGCCGGGCGACCGCGAAACTGCTGGCCGGACACGGCGCTTTCGTTGTGCTCGGTGCGCGCCGCAAGGACGCACTTGATGAAGTGGTAGAAGCGATCACCACCAGCGGGGGGACCGCTGCATCCAAGGCGACCGATGTGCGGCGGCGGGACGATCTCGAAGCGCTCGTCGCATTCGCGGTCGAGCGAGGTGGCCGGCTCGATGTCATCATCAACTGCGCGGGCATCGGGCCGATTTCCCGCATCGACGCGCTGGACGTCGCCGGCTGGGACGCCATGATCGACGTAAACTTGCGTGGCACGCTTTACGGCATCGCAGCGGCGCTTCCCGTCTTTTCGCGTCAGGCGAGCGGGCACGTCATTAACGTCATCTCCACCGCCGGCATCAAGATGGTGCCGACAATGGGAGTTTATGGGGCCACAAAGAACGCCGTTCGCACGGTAACGGAAATACTGAGGCAAGAAGCAGGGCCGCACCTGCGCGTGACCGAAGTGTCTCCGGGTATGATCGCCACAAATTTCGGCGACAGCATCACGGACTACCCGACGAAAGCCATGATCGAGAGGCAACTCGGCGCCATTGCGATCCCGCCCGATGCGATCGCTCGGGGGATACTCTATGCGATTGAGCAGCCACCGGAGGTGGATGTCGGTAGCATTGTCATACGCCCAACCGCGCAAGGGTGAACGGGCACATTTTGGGAAAGCGAGTAGCCACTTGAACGATTGCAACCGGGGTGATTGCTGATCGTCCTCACTGTCGATCTAAAGCGGCGGCTCCTCGCAGCTGGCGAGGGAACAACCTTAGGGCGCTTGGGACTTTCCGCCATTTACAATCTGCCATCGAACGGCAGCTTCAGTCAGAAGCTGTCCTCCGATCTTATCCTCGCGGGCACCTCGCTCGTCACCACGCAATATACGCGGCCAGTTCCTCCGGCGTCCCCTTTGGGAAGGCTTCTCTGAGATGGTCGAGGAATGCGGAAACGCGTGTGCTGAGCAGGCGGCGCGAGGGATACAGCGCCCATAGCGCAGTGCCCGGCCCTTCGACGTCTCCCCAATGCAGCAATGTGCCGGCGACCAGGTCGTGGCTGACCAGCGACAGCGGCAGCCGCGCCACGCCGGCCCCCGCGCGTACCGCATCACGCACCATTACTAGCGACGACAGTCCGAGGATAGGATCGACGTGGATGTTCGTCTTGCCCGATGCAGTTGACAACTCCCATGTCTGAATTTGCCCGATGACCCCACGCACGACTGCCGGGACTGGCGCATCGGCCGAACGATGCAAGTCCGGAGCTGCGACTACAACCAGACGATCATGGAGGAAGGCGCGTCCGACCAACGCATCATCCGGCGCGGGGTTGACCCTGATCACCAAATCATAGGCTTCCTCGACCATGTCGACCGGCCGGTCCTCGGTCGTGACTTCCAGTCGTATCTCCGGGAATTTGATCGCGAACCCCGCCGCGATCCTGCCCATCGCGATCTGCGAAAAGAGCAACGGTGCGCTGATCCGCAGCCGTCCCCGGGGGTGATGACCGCGCGAAGCGATGGCGGCCGCCGTCTCGTCAAGCTCGGTAAGAAGGACTGCCGTTCGTTCGAACAATGCCCGTCCTTCCTCCGTCAATTTGAGATCGCGCGCGCCCCGCTCGAACAGGCGCACGTCGAGGCTAGCCTCCAATTCCGCCACACGCCGAGACAATGTCGCCTTTGGGCGTGCAGCGGCGCGGGCCGCCTTGCCGACCCCCCCGTGCCGCGCAACCAGGTTGAAGTCAGCAAGCGCGAGGAGATCCATATGTTCCACCCGTGAGACGGTCTGTCCAAACATAGCGTCTATTGCCGCGCCTGTGGATCACTAATTTGGGACATGCCAACCGGCTCAACCAAGGAGTGACCCCAATGACCATTCTCGTAACCGGTGCTACCGGCAATATCGGTCGCAATGTCGTCGAACAGCTCGTGGCACGCGGCGCCGATGTCCGCGCCCTTGTCCGCGATCCCGCCAAAGCCAGCTTTCCTGCCGGCGTGACCGTCGTCCAGGGCGACCTGCTCGACGTGGACTCCTTGCGCGCCGCGATGTCGGGCGTGTCGACCTTGTTCCTGCTGAACGGCGTCGTCGCGGAGGAGTTCACCCAGGCGGTGATCGCGCTCAACGTCGCCCGCGAGGTCGGGATCGAGCGGATCGTCTATTTGTCGGTGATCCACAGCGACATCTACGTCAACGTGCCGCATTTCGCCGGCAAGTTCGGCGTCGAGCGGATGATCGAGGCGATGGGACTGCACGCCACCATCCTGCGGCCCGCCTATTTCATGGACAATGAGATCACGGTGAAGGACGTGGTCACAGGCTACGGCATCTATCCGATGCCGATCGGCGACAAGGGCCTGGCGATGATCGACGCGCGCGATGTCGGCGAGGTCGCCGCGATCGAGCTGATCCGCCGCGCTGAGGCGCCCGAGCCGCTGCCGACGATCTATATCAATCTGGTCGGGCCCGACACGCTGACCGGCACCGACGCCGCCGCGATATGGTCCGACGTTCTCGGCCGCGAGATCGCCTTCCCCGCAAACGACACCGCCGGCTTCGAACAGAATTTACGCGCCTTCATGCCCAGCTGGATGGCCTATGACATGCGCCAGATGGCCGAGCGCTTCCAGAGCGACGGCATGATCCCCGAGGCGGGCGACGTCGACCGGCTGACCGCGCTGCTCGGCCGCCCCTTGCGCACCTACCGCGATCACGTCGCGCAGATCGCCGGCTGACCCCTTTCCCACCTATCCGAACAAGGACCATCATCATGATCTATTCGACCGCCACTGTCGCCGTGAACCCCGAAGGTGAGACACCGCTGACCCGCGAACAGGTGTGGCTGGGGCTGGAAGCCAAGGCCCGCGACGCCCGCTTGTTCCTGCCGCCGGGCCTGTGCACCCGCTGCGACGTGACCGAGGAGAGCGCGACACACTTCGTGCGCGAGGCGACGATCGCCGGCCAGGACCTGCGCGAGATCATCGTGCTGGAGCGACAATCCAAAGTCACCTTCTTCCAGGCAACCGGCCCGCGCGAAGGCGCCATCGTCAACGAGCTGTTCGAGGCCGAGGCAGGCCAGCTTCAGCTCAAATTCTACTGCTATCTCGGCCTCCGCGGGCGGACGTCGGGCGGACCCGAGGAACAGGCCGAACAGGCGCAGTTCGATAGCGACAAGGGGTACAAGGCTGCGCTGCTTTCCACGCTGAAGCGCACCCGCGAGATGCTCGCCGACGGCACGCTCTGACCCCCACACCGCTACAGATGAAGGAGGCTCAAGATGACCACTGCAACCCTCAACCAGTCGCTGCCGGATTCTCCACTCCAAATACCATCGGCGGTCCGCGCAGCCGTGACGCAGCAAATTCGCGTCGCGGGACGGATCGAAGACGTGTTCGACTTCCTCGTGGCGGAGGATGTCCTGCCCAAGATCCTCACCGGCTACGGCCTGTTGCCCGGGATAGGCTCCACCTCGCAGGTGTCAGGCCCGTGGGATCAGCCGGGCTCGACGCGGACGGTGCACCTCGCGGACGGCAGCACCGTCCAGGAAGGAGTGACCCACTACCAGCGCGCGCGCTACTTCGCCTATCGCATCTGGCAGGCGAGCTTCGCGCTCAAATATCTGATGTTGGGAGCGGTCGGACAATTCTGGTTCGAGCAGCAGGGCGACGAAGTCGAGGTGACGTGGACCTACACCTTCGCAGCAAAGAACCGGATCGCCAGATTGCCGCTATGGCTGTTCGTGCAGGCGCAATGGAAGGGCTACATGGCAGTCTGCATGGCCAACATCGCCCGGCATCTCGCGGCGCCTTAGCGGCACTCACCCAGGCAATGGTTCCCCAGGAGGCCAGCCCGTGCAGGGCACCGGACGCGTCACCGCACGAGCATGCCGTTGAGGAGCAGGTCCACCAGATGAGCGACGCGCAACGCCGGTGCGGTGTCCTTTTCGACCGCGATCGCTATCGCGCTCACGACACAGATGATGTCGTCGAAGGTCGCATCGCTCCGAATGATTCCTGCCTCCTGCGTGCGCCGAAGCAGTCGCTGCCCTTCCGAGGTGATTGCCATACAGCCGGGTGTGCCGTGTTGGATGACCGTCCCTAGCGAGGCGGCGAGGCTTTGATAGACGCTCGTATTGATCGCGAGCTCCTCGAGAAACTGGCGCATTGCGTCCCCAAGATCCTGATCTGCATCGCGCGCGCTGCTCGTCTCTGCGACCGACAAGAACCGCTCGTTGCTGGTAGCCGCCAGAAGCGATTCCCGCGTCGGGAAGCGACGATAGAGCGTGCCGATCCCGACCTTCGCTCGCTTCGCCACCTCTTCCAACGGGATGCCGGCGCCCCGCTCCAGGAACAGCTCCTCTGCAGCGACAAGAATGCTTTGGCGGTTCCGTTCCGCGTCAGCGCGTAGGTTTGCTTCGATCAAACTTTCATCCTCGGCTTGCTAAGTGGAGGATTCCTCCATATCTGAAGTGGAGCATTCCTCCACTTAATTGAAAGACGATATGATGACGAAGCGGTTCGAAGACAAGGTCGTAGTGATTACCGGCGGTAGCGACGGCATCGGGTTGGCAACCGCAGAGCACTTCGCCGAGGAAGGTGCCATGGTGTACATCACCGGGCGTCGACAGGCTTCGCTCGATGATGCGGTCCGCCAGATCGGTCACGGCGCGGTCGGCGTACAGGGCGACGTTACGAACCTCGCCGACCTCACGAAGCTCTACGAGCGCATCGAGCGCAACCACGGCAGGGTCGATGTGGTTTTCGCCAATGCCGGCATGCACGAACCCGTCCCGCTCGAAGCCATCGAGGAATCGCATTTCGATTCCACGTTCGGCCTCAACGTCAAAGCGATGGTTTTCACCGTGCAGAAGGCACTGCCGCTGATGACGCAGGGTGGCGTGATCGTCCTCAATGGCTCGATCGCCGGTTCAAAGGCCTATCCGGGCCAGTCGCTCTACAATGCCAGCAAGGCAGCGGTTCGTTCTTTTGCGCGCAGTTGGACCAACGATCTGAAGGACCGGGGCATCCGCGTAAACGTTATCGCGCCAGGTGCCACGGAAACGCAGCTCATTCGGGACTTCTTCGATAAAACGCCCGGTGCTGAGGAAGAAGTTATCAAGGGGGTCCCGCTTGGGCGCCTGGCGCGCCTCGACGATGTCGCGCGTGCCGTGCTCTTCCTGGCGTCGGAAGAGAGCAGTTTCGTCGCGGGTCATGAGCTGTTCGTGGATGGCGGCGTCGCGGCGGTCTGAACCTGAACAGTTACAATAGGCGCGTCGGGAGAGTGCACGTCGGCGTAAGGCGAATGCCAGGTTCCAGCTCGAGCGGTCATTCACACCGCGTTCGCTGAACGATGTTAGTTGGGTCGGGTGTTGCCGACCGCGGTGCAACGCCTGCTTCGTCGAGATCGATCGCCGCGTTTTGGGACTTATCGGCCCTTCCGCACACGCCCACTAAGCGGCAGCCATCGACATGAGCCGACGTTCCCTTAGGAGAACCGGAACGGCGTGTGTTGGTCGCGAAAGCCACCGGTGTTGGGATACGATTCATCGCTACTGCCTCGCTGCCATGCAGCATTCATTATCCCGAATAATAGCCTTAAGCAAAATTGAGTGGGTAACCGCTACTAATGCACCGGTGTAGGGTTAGGCGTTCAAGGCTGGTGGCGAGTAGATCACTCGCACCACTCTGCCAACGTGATCGGGAAGCCTTTGGCTGAAGCCAAAATGGCGCCTCAGTTCGACAGCAAGACGCAAATGCTGCACGTGATTGCCAGATATGCCCGAAGTCAGCCCGCCGGGGGGGGGCGCAAAATATCCACGTTACGATCTAGGATTAAGACCAGTGCAATCCCACCGTCCGAATAGACGCCAGTTTCTGTCCACTGCTGCGGTGACCGCTGCAGCGCCAATATTATTTAAAACCTCAGCGGCCATGGCGGCGGCGCCTGTCACCGTGAGGATCAGGAACGGCGTCCTGCGCGGTGCGCGAGGAAGCGGCACGGTCAGTTTCAAGGGCATTCCCTATGCCGATACGACCATCGGTGCCAATCGATTCAAGGCACCGCAGCCGGTCCGCAACTGGCCGGGCGAACGCGACGCGACGACCTATGGGTCGTTGTGCCCGCAGGTTGATGTCCGCATGGGCGGCAGTCGCTTCGCCTGGTACAACCAGATAGACGGCACCTCGCAAGGCGAGGACTGCTGCGTCCTCAACGTCTTCACGCCCGACCTCGACACCGCCGCCAAGCGCCCGGTGATGTTCTACATCCATGGCGGCGGGTATATCAACGGCGGCAGCAGCAGCGTCAGCCTAGACGGCAGCCATCTTGCCACATTCGGCGACGTGGTTGTCGTGACCATCAACCATCGCCTCAACGCCTTCGGCTATACCAACCTCGGCCATATCGATCCCGAACAGTTCTGCGATTCCGCCAATGCCGGCAATCTCGATATCGTCGCCGCGCTTCAATGGGTCCGCGACAACATCGCGGCCTTCGGTGGCGACCCAGCATCTGTGACGCTGTTCGGGCAGTCCGGCGGCGGGTCGAAGATCATGACGCTGCTGGCCATGCCCGAGGCGCGGGGCCTGTTCCACCGCGCGATCAGCATGAGTGGCGCCGCCGGGATCGCGGTCGATCCGGCCGAAACGCTGGAGCCCTATGCCGATGCCCTGGTCAAGGAACTCGGCGGCGACCGCAAGAACCTCGCCGCGATGCAGCAGGTCCCGTTCAGGACGGTGCTGGGGGCGCGCGACCGGGCGGTGACGGCCTCGGGAACGGATGGCGCTCGTCCCGTCGTCGATGGCAAGCACATCGTGACGCGGCCGATGTCGCCGGAGGGGCTCGCAATGCAGGCCGGGATCCCGTTGCTGTTCGGCACGACCAAGACCGAAGCCAGCCTCTTCTTCCAGAGCGACATGCGGAACTTCGCGCTGACGGAGGCGCAGATGCGCAAGCGGATGCGCACGGTGTTCAAGATCGACGACGCGAAAATCGATGCGATCATGGCCGCATACCGCAAGGACGAACCGGGGATGACGCCGTCCCAGATCCTGGTTGCGGTCGCCACCGATGTTCAGTTCCGCCTGCCGCTCACCGGCGCGGCGGAAACCAAGTCCGCAGCACCCGGCCAGGCGCCCGTCTACATGTACAATTTCGGCTGGACCGTGCCGTGGCAGGATGGCGTGCTCGGTTCGCCGCATACCGTGGATATCCCCTTCGCCTTCGGTACGATCGACGCCGCCGCGGAAATGACCGGCCCCGGCCCCGGACCGAAGGTAACCTCGCTCAACATCATGGCGGCGTTCGTGGCGTTCGCGCGCACCGGCAACCCCAACAACGCGCGCATGCCGAAATGGGAAGCCTATGATACCGCGACGCGCACCACCATGCTGATCGACGAGAAGTGCACGGCGGATCCGGACTGGCGCGGAGATGCTCTCAAGGAGATCTCGACGTTGAAGATCGACCCGTTCAACCGCGCGGCGCTGTATAAGTATGAGGCTTAAGACATGAAGACACGCATATTGGGCACCAATGGCCCCGAGGTTTCCGCGCTCGGCCTGGGCTGCATGGGACTGAGCTTCGGCTATGGGCCAGCGACCGACACCGCTGACGCGATCGCGCTGATCCGCGCTGCGCACGACCGCGGCGTCACCTTTTTCGACACCGCTGAAGCCTATGGCGCCACCAATGAGGAGCTTCTCGGCGACGCCGTCGCCGCGTTCCGCAGCGATGTCGTCCTTGCCACCAAGTTTGGGTTCAAGGGCGGCGGTCCTGCGGGCGGCATGGACAGCAGCCCGGCGCGGATCCGCGAAGTCACCGAACAGTCGCTGCGGCGGCTGAAGACTGACTATATCGATATCCTCTACCAGCACCGGGTCGATCCCAACGTGCCGATCGAAGACGTCGCCGGCACCGTCAGGGACCTCATCGCCGAAGGCAAAGTCCGGCATTTTGGCCTGTCCGAGGCCGGCGTCGAGACGATCCGCCGCGCGCACGCCGTGCAGCCGGTGGCCGCGCTGCAGAGCGAATATTCGATGTTCACCCGCGATGTCGAAGCCGAGATCCTGCCGGTGCTCGAGGAACTGGGGATCGGCTTCGTGCCGTTCAGCCCGCTCGGCAAGGGCTTCCTGACAGGCAAGATCGACGCCGCGACGACCTTCGGCGACGGCGATATCCGCAGTACCCTGCCGCGCTTCCAGGACGAGGCGCGTGCAGCGAACGCCAAGCTCGTCGCCTTGATCGGCGAGATCGCCGCGTGCAAGACCGCGACGCCGGCGCAAGTCGCGCTCGCCTGGCTGCTCGCACAAAAGCCGTGGATCGTGCCGATCCCGGGCACGACCAAGCTGCACCGGCTCGAGGAGAATATCGGCGGGGCAGACGTGGCGTTGATGCCAGAAGATCTGCAGACGCTCGCCGAGACGCTGGCTAAGCAACCGGTGGTCGGCGCGCGCTACAATGCGCAGATGATGAAGGCGGTCGGTAAATAAGGGGGATTTGGCGCGGCGGGCAGTGCTCGGCCGCGCCAGCCTGTCAGTCAGGCATCCAACGCTTGGTGAAGGCCAGCGCCGCCAGTACCCAGTCGTTGCCCTGCTTGATATAGGTTTCGGTCACCGAGAAGGGATTATTCGCCACGTTGCCGGCAACGATCGCATGCAGGACAAGCTGGCTTGCAACGATCGCCACGTCGTCGATGAAGCGGACGGAGATGTCCTCGATGTCGACCTGCTTATATTCGATTGTCCCATCGGCGATGATCTTGAGCTCCTTCGCCGTGGTCATCGTCGCGCCCATATGAACGAATATGGCGCTCGCATGAAACAGCTCGGCGAGAGCTCCGACATCGCGTTCCGCCATCCAAAGCCATTTCTGCCGGGAAAGCGCGATGACTTCCGTCTCAAGATCGGACGGCGCGGGCAATATCTTGGTCATAACGTCTCAACCTTGTTGAGCACTCGAGACGAACGCTCTCGAGGTATACATAGGCCCGTTGGCGAGCCAGGATTAGCCGCTCAATTTCGATCAAACCCATTATCCGGGATAATGGGAATTTTTTGAGAGCTGCCCACGCGACGTGCGCTTGCATCATGACGATTAACACCGCCCCGATCACGGCCTCAGCTCGTCGAGCAGCGCGGCGAAGGCCGGGGCATGGTGCCGCCGGTTCGGATAGTAGATGTGATATCCCGAAAAGGCTGGGCACCAATCTTGGAGCACCCGCTGGAGCCTTCCCTCTGCGAGCTGTGGCGCGATCATATCCTCCATTACCATCGCGACTGCCCGCCCCTGCAGTGCGGTTTCGAGCAGCAAGTCGAGATCGTTGATCATCAGTTGGCTGTGAACGTCCACGTTGACCGTGCGGCCATCGCGCTCGAACTCCCACGCATAGGGCACTCCCTTGGTCGGCAGGCGGACGTTGACGCATATGTGGCTGACCAGGTCGTGCGGCCTGGCGGGCACGCCGTGGCTGGCGAAATAGGATGGCGTCGCCACCACCGCCATGCGCAGGTCAGGGCCGATCGGCATCGCGATCATGTCCTTGGCGACCTGCTCGCCCAACCGGACCCCGGCGTCGAAGCGTTCGGCGACGATATCTGTCATCGTACCCGAAACATCGACCTCGACGGCGATATCGGGGTAGCGTGCGGTCAGGCGCAACACCGCGGGCCAGAGGATGTCGCGGGCGGCCTGGACGCTCGACGTCAGCCTGAGAAAGCCAGATGGGCTGTCGCGAAGCTCGCTGATCGCCGCAAGCCGAGCCTCGATATTGCCGAGCGCCGGGGCGAGCGCCTCGAGCAGTTGTTCACCGGCAGCGGTCGGCATGACGCTACGCGTGGTGCGGGTCAGCAGCCGCAGCTTGAGCCGATCCTCCAGCCGTTTCACGCTCTGGCTGAGCGACGACTGTGATTTGCCGAGCTTGGTACCGGCACGGGTAAAACTTCTGGCCTCGGCGACGGCAGCGAAGATCGCGAGATCGGCAAGGTCATCAGTCAACATTCATTATCTCGCATAATACCATCAAGCCGAATAACGCGTCTAATCAGATAGCCTCACCGGGTCTATATTAATTGAGAGGCCGGTTGCCCCGGTCAGCAGGAGATTATGATGCAGACCCGTACCCTCGGCACGCTGGCCGTTTCGGAACTCGGCTTCGGGACGATGAGCTTTTCGTCATCCTACGGTCCCTCACCCGAAAAGGCGGAGGCGATCGCGGTGATCCGCGGCGCATACGATCTCGGCGTGACCTTCTTCGACACCGCCGAGGCCTATGGTCCCTGGAAAAACGAGGAACTGGTCGGCGAGGCCCTCGCGCCGATCCGCGACCAGGTCGTGCTCGCGACCAAGTTCGGCTGGAACATCGATCCCGAGACCGGCGAGTATCGTCCAGGCCTCAACAGCCAGCCCGAGCACATCAAAGCCGTCGTTGATGGCATGCTCAAGCGCCTTGGCACCGATCATATCGACCTGCTGTACCAGCACCGCGTCGACCCGGCGGTGCCGATCGAGGATGTCGCCGGCACCGTGCGCGACCTGATTGCCGCAGGCAAGGTGCGGCATTTCGGTCTGTCTGAAGCCGCCGCCACGACGATCCGCAAGGCGCATGCCGTGCAGCCCGTCACCGCCGTGCAGAGCGAATATTCGCTTTGGACCCGCGATCCCGAGCCGGAAGTGCTGCCGCTCTGCGCGGAGCTCAACATCGGCTTCGTGCCGTGGAGCCCGCTGGGTGCAGGCTTCCTCACCGGCAAGGTGAAGGACACCAACTTCGAGGCCGGTGACGGCCGCGCGCACTCGCCCCGCTTCCAGCCCGAAGCGATGGCCGCCAACCGCAAGGTGGTCGAGATCGTCGAGCAGGTGGCCGCCGCCAAGGGCGCGACCGCCGCGCAGGTCGCGCTCGCCTGGCTGCTCGCCCGCCATCCTTTCATCGTGCCGATCTTTGGCACGCGCCATCTCGATCGGGTCCGCGAGAATCTGCGTGCCGCCGCCGTCGCGCTGTCGGTCGACGAAATGTCCGGAATCGAATCGCGCATGGCGGAGATCGACGTGGTCGGCGATCGCCTGCCTCAGGCAATCCTTGCGATGTCATACAAATGAAGAGAGCGGCTCGGTCCGCTACGATTTTTCGCGTACCGGGCGCGAGCCGTTTCCATCGTCCGACGGGGCGATCATTCTTCGCACCTCGCGCATGACATCTTAGGGACTCGCTCCGAGGTCGGGGCCCGAAACCACAGCCAGTTTCGTGAAGTGACCGGAAAATCATTTGGTTTGGCTGTGCCCGTTCCAACAATCGACGTGCCCGACGGGTTTCGTCAGAACCGGACGCTCGCCGAGACGAAGTGATCGACCGATCTTGGTCGCGACCTGCCGGAATACCGGACCTTCCGAAGCTGGGGATCAGGTTTTATCCATTGAGCGGCCGCAAAGGGTCGGAGATGGAAGGCTTCAGGCTCCGGCAAGGACTTTGGTAACTTCGTCAAGACTGCCCTTCACGACGACATAGTTTCCCTTCTCAAAATTAACCGCGCTGGCATCATTTCCCCCTCTATAACGCCGCACGAAGTTCACTCGGTCAGCGTTTATCGACACAGAGTCACCGTCCGGTGTTCCAAATTGCACGTATCCGTTCATGAACTTCCTATTCCAAAATGGCTATCGTAAACAGATCACCACGATCTTGCACCATTCGATCCACACGTAAGGTTGGGAAACAGACCATCGGGGCCTGGTGAGCGAAAATTGACCGATGAATGGCAAGGGTGGGTCGGCTTCGCATCGACCGGCGGTCAATTACGGGGTCAGCATTGAAGACGTCACGACCCGATGTAAGATTGCCGCGATCTGGTCTGCGGAATAAGCGTGCAATGGCTGCTTCAGCCACCAGGAAACCGTCTCGACGATCAGCGCCACTGAGCAGATGGTACCCAACTCCTTGGGCAGCCACGACCCGACGGGTTCGCGCGCGTCGGACACGATGCGCGCGCGATGTAGCCATTCCTCGCGCATCGCCGCGCCGGCCCCGCCGTTGAGCAGGGTGGACCACAGACTGCGATGTGCCTCGATATATTCGCACAGCATGTGGAAGCCCCGTCCTGCTTCCATAGGTTCGTGGAACGGCAAAGTCAGATCTACCAGGGTGGCGATCTGCTCTGCGGCGATGTGGTCGAGCAGGGCTTCCTTGCCGGAATGGTGGCGGAAGAAAGTCGCGTAGTGCACCCCGGCCTCTGCACAGATGTCCCGGACTGTGATCTGATCGAACGCCTTGTCGTCAAGCAGGCGCAGCAGCGCGGCGCGCAGTGCCGCCCCTGACCGTACCGCTCGTGCATCCTTCGCGCTTGACGCCACCACGCCCTCCTGGCTATGCGACACTGTATCGCATAATTATAAGAATCGGCTGTATCCGTAATGCTCGTGACGCACCTCGATGCGGCGGGCAAGGCAAAGCCGCTTCACCTAGTGGAGAGAGCCTGTGACGACGCAATTGATCGAACGCGATTATTTCTCCGACCACGAGGTCCTGAAAGACCCTTACGCTTTCTTCAACGCAATCCGGGACGAAGGCCCGGTCTACCGCCCTCCAGGCAAGGACTACTACATCGTCACCGGGTTCGAGGAAGCTCTGGAGGTGTTGCGGGATCATGAGTCCTTCTCGGCGATCATCGGACTGCAGGGAGCCGGGGCGCCGTTGCCCTTCACTCCGCATGGTTCGGACATCACGGACCAGATCGAAGAGCACCGCGTAGCCTTTGCCGGCGGTGACCAGGTCGTGAACCTCGACGACGAGCCGCACACCAGGTTGCGTGCCTTCATCAACACGCTGTTCGTACCCTCCCGGCTGAAGGCCAGCGAGAAGTTCATCGAGGTCTATTGCGACGAGATGGTCGGCAATGCCGTTGCCGACGGCGGCGTGGAACTGATCGGCAAGATCGCCACGCCCTATGTCACGATGGTCGTCGCTGACCTGCTTGGCGTGCCGATGGAAGACCGACAGCTATTCATGGATGCGATCGCCAAGGGGCCGGTACCCGGTGCCCTCGATGGCACCGATCCCATGGCAGGCGGCGCGGAACATCCCTTCGCTATCATGGGCACTTACTTCTACGGCTACCTCGCCGATCGCAGAGCCAACCCCGGCGACGATATCCTGACCCAATTCGCCCACGCCAAATACAACGACGGGTCAACACCTGAAGTCTACGATCTCGTCCAACTTGGCATGTTCATGTTCGGCGCCGGCCAGGATACCTCGGCCAAGCTGCTCGGGAACTCCATGAAGTACCTGGTTGCGGATCAGCCGTTGCAGAGCCGCCTGCGGGCCGAACCCAAGCTCATCGGCGCATTCCTGGAGGAAGTACTGCGCATCGAAGGCTCGACCAAGCAGACCGCGCGCCTCGCCCGAAGGGATGCGAAGATCGGTGATGTCGAGATCCCCGCCGGCACCAAGATCCTGCTCGCGCTGTCGGCGGCCAATCGGGATCCCCGCCGCTGGGACGATCCCGACGAATTGATCATCGGCCGCAAGAAGGCGATCGAGCACCTCGGTTTCGGGCGCGGGAAGCACGTCTGCGCCGGCGCGCCGCTCGCCCGCGTTGAAGTCAGGGTGATTATGGAGAAGTTCCTCCAGATGACGTCAACGATCGAACTCGATCTGGAGAAGCATCCGAACGGCCTGGCCGATCTCAACTACGAGCCGAGCTTCATCATCCGCGGTCTCGACCGCATGCACATTAAGCTGGTGCCGGCCGACGGCTTCGTTGCTCCTCAGAAGCAGGACACCGGCCTGACGGCTGCGAAGACCTGGTCGACGGCGAGTAGTCGGATTAGCGACTTGCTGAGTAACGACGCGGCGCTGGCGGTGGTGGAGAAGCACTTCCCAGGCATCTCGGATAACCCGCAGATCGGCATGGCCAAGGGGATGACCCTGCGCGCGGTCCAGGCCTTCGCGCCCGATCAGTTTACCGACGCGGCGCTCGACGAGGTTGACGCCGAACTCGCGGAGTTGTTCTGAAATGGCGGTCGCCAGGGTCGCGCTCCACTCACTGAGCGAACTCGTTTCGCTGAAAGGCCGCAATGCAGTCGTCACTGGCGCCGCCTGGGGCCTCGGCAAGGCGGCAGCCAGGCGGCTTGCCGAAGCTGGCGCCTCGGTGCCCATCGGCGACATCGATGTAGTGAGTGCCGCGAAGACCGCCGGCGAGATCTCCGAGGCTACCGGCTCGCGGGTGCTGTCGGCCTATTCCGACGCTGGCGACAGCGCTTCGGTGCTCGCCCTCGTCGATACTGCCGCGCGAGAGTTGGGCAGCATCGACATCTGGGTCAACAATGCCGGCTTGCCTTCGTCGGTCCCAATCTTCGACCTGCCTGAGGAAGAGTTCGACAAGGTCGTCGCGGTCACGCTGAAAGGGACCTTTGTCGGCGCGCGCGCCGCAGCCCGGCACATGGCCGAGGCAGGCAAAGGCGGAGTGATCGTCAACGTTGCCTCGTTGGCGGGCCTGCTGGGTATCGCGTCAGGCCAAGCTGCCTATGTGGCCGCCAAGCACGGCGTCGTCGGTCTGACCAAACAGATGGCGATCGAGCTCGGCCCACATGACATTCGCGTAATGAGCGTTGCTCCTGGCGTCTGCCTTACCGAGAACACCGCCTTCCTGGTGACTTGCCGCCGGGAAACCTCAAGGCGATGGGTATTCCCGGTATAGACACCACCCGGCTGGGCCGGGTGGGTGAGGCCGACGATGGCGCTAGCGTGATCTTGTTCGCGGCTTCGGACCTCTCGATGTTCATGACTGGCTCGACCTTGCCAGTCGATGGCGGCACCGCTGCGTAAATGCTCCTAACCATCGGGAGGATGAGCTGCTTGCTGATATGTGTGCTCTGCGCAGTGTGGTGAGCGCCGTCCGCCGGGAGCATCACCGGCTCGGAGGCCAGTTCCGTGGCCGAACAATTTGTAGCGCATGCCCATTCCTTTTTGCCGCCGGTTCATTATATTCCACCCGTAATCTAATGGGCGCCGATGGGTTCACAAGGCCGGGCAGCAAAGTAAGGACCAACGCGCATGCGTTATGCGAAAACTCGAAAGGCGGAGACCCGATCGCGCGTGGTCGAGACGGCTGCGCGTGCGCTTCGACGTGACGGGGTCGATGGCATTGGACTCGTGGGCCTGATGGGAGAAGCGGGTCTCACCAAGGGGGGATTTTACGCGCACTTCGCCTCGAAGGACGATTTGGTCGCCGAAGCGGTGGCGTCGTCGATCAGGGCTTCGTGCGAGCGGATGCGCACCAGAAGCACTGACGCCGAGAGCCAGCAGCTATCTGGATTTCAGGCGATCATCGATGCCTATCTGAATGCAACGCACGCGGCAGCGCCAGAGGCGGGGTGCACGATCGCGGCACTCTTGTCAGATCTTACCCGCGCGAACGGACCGGTTCGCCAGGCCGCGGCTGAAGGTGTCGCCGAGCTGGTGTCGGCGATCGAAGACACGCTGCCAGCGGCGCTCGGCGCGGCGCGTCGATCGAGGGCTCAGGCGATTCTCGGCATGCTCGCCGGCAGCCTGCAGTTGGCCCGCCTTGAAAGCGATGCCGACGCGCGGAACGCGATGCTGTCGTCGGCACGCGAGGCGGCCTGCAGGCTAGCCGAAATCGACACCAATCGCGTTGAGGGAAGTTCAACGTGAGCGAGATTGCAAAGAGTTTTGTCGCAGCCGATGTCGATCGGAGCGGTACAATCGACGCCCGCACGCACCGCATCCTTCATGCGCCGATCGTACCGCTCCTCACTAAGCTGGCTCTCCCCAACATCGTGATCATGGTGGCACAAGCCTCGACCGGTCTCATCGAAACCTTCTGGGTCTCCAAACTCGGCATCGATGCGCTTGCCGGTATGGCGCTCGTGTTTCCCGCGGTCATGCTCATGACGACCCTTTCGGCTGGCGCTCTCGGCGGCAGCATATCATCGGCCGTCGCGCGGGCGTTGGGTGCCGGGCGCCGCGACGAGGCTGACGCGCTCGTGCTCCATGCTATCATCGTCAACGTTATCGGCGGACTCGCGTTCTCGGCCGTGTTCCTGTTGCTTGGCGGGCCAATCTTCCGCCAACTGGGCGGGGTCGGCGGCGAGCTGCGGGCGGCCGTCATCTATTCGACCGTGGTGTTCTCCGGCAACGTGTTCACTTGGCTAATGAACGGGCTCGCGAGCGTTGTGCGTGGTACGGGCAACATGCATTATCCGGCGATCGTGACGTTCGTCGGCGTCCTCTTCCTCATACCGATCTCGCCGATGCTGATTTTCGGGTTCGGGCCGATACCGGCTTTTGGCATCGCGGGCGGCGGCATCGCGCTTGTGGCGTACTATGCCGCGGGGACCGTCGCGATGCTGTGGTACATCCTGACCGGCCGAACTCCGGTGCGCCTGTGCCTGGCGCGCGTGCAGCCATCAATCCTGTCCGGCCTCCTGTGGGCCGGCGCGCTCTCCTCCATGAACTCGATCCTTACCAACATCGTGATCGCGGGGACAACGGCACTGGTAGCCTCGTTTGCCGGCGTGATAGCCGTCGCTGGGTTCGGCACGGCGGTGTGGCTCGAATATTTGTTAATCCCTCTGGTCTTCGGGATTGGCGCGCCGTTGGTTTCGATGGTCGGCACCAATCTAGGCGCCGGCAAGCACCAGCGAGCACGGCAGATCGCGCTCAGTGGCGCGACCATTGCGTTTATCCTGACTGAGGTGATCGGCCTGACGGCGGCAGTCCTGCCTGAGGCGTGGATGGAATTGTTCACAGCAGAGCCCAGCGCGATCGCCGCCGGCAGCGTCTACTTGCGCATTGTGGGCCCGTTTTATGGTTTCTTCGGGTTGGGCCTGTCACTCTATTTCGCCTTGCAAGGCGCTGGGCGCATGTTCTGGCCGATCCTGGCCGGCATCACGCGCGTCGCCATCGCGATCGGCGGGGGTTTCATTGCTCTGCGCTATGGCGGTTCACTGGTCCTGCTGTTCGCCGTCCTGGCGGCGTCGCTGGGCGCTTATGGAACCATCATCTTCACGTCGGTTTGGTTTGGGCGTTCCATCGCTTAGGGAGCGACCGTCCGCCGAGTTGGAACTTGCCGGTCAGTAGGCCGAAAATAGCGTCGTAGCCTGCGCCGAAACACGGCGTTGAGATCGGACCTAATACCAACCACACTTCCGCCAACGCCGGTAATCTGTCAGCAGTAAGAATATTAATCTTTAGGAGGAAGTCGTGGAGCTAAGTCGTCGATCACTTCTGGCCGTCGCAGGCGCATCGCTGATTCCTGCTCCACGACTATTTGCAGCTGACACGTTTAAAGTGCCCTCCATCGATCGGCTTCAGCTGACGGTGCTGATCGACAGTACGACGAGCGTCTTCGGGGCATCGATCACGCGGCCCGATATTCGTGTCATAGCGCCGCCAATCACTGCGGATTACCACACGGCCTTTGCCGGCCAATGGGGATATTCCCTGCTGGCGAAGTCGTCTGCTGTCGGCGCAGAGCGGACAACGCTGATCGATTTCGGCTACACCCCGGCTGCCCTGCTCAACAATATGGCCTTGCTCGGCATCGCCCCGGATACGATCGACGCGATGGTTCTTAGCCACGGCCATTACGATCATTTCGGCGGGCTCGACGGTTTCCTTGCGAGCGGAAAGGTAAGGCGTGGGACGCCCTTGTTTGTAGGCGGCGAGGAAGCGTTCTGCGAACGCATCCGTGGCACGGATCCTGACGGCTCCTCTTTTGGCGCTATCGACCGTCCGGCAATCCGTAAGGCCGGGATCGATCTCATCGTCTCCGGCGATCCCCGGATCGTCGCCGGACAGGGTTATACTACGGGCCGAATCCCGTTCGTCTCGACGGAACGTCCACGCGTGCCGACCGGAATGCTCCCCGGCCAGAACTGCGATCGGAGGCTGCTCGACACTGCGAAGCGAAACAAGACCTTCGTCGTCGACGATGCCGAGCACGAACTCGGCACCGCATTTCATATTGCAGGACGCGGGCTGATCGTGGTCGGATCCTGCAGCCATCGCGGCATCATTAATACCGTGCGGCGTGCGCAAGCTGTGTCGGGTATCGACAAGGTCCACGCAATGGTTGGCGGCTTCCATCTTGTTCCGCCACATACGCGGGACCAGGCAATGGAAACGCTGGCGGTGATACAGGCGATCAACCCGGATTACATCATTCCAAGCCACTGTTCCGGCCAGGCGTTTATCGCCGCTGCCACTGCGGCCATGCCACAGAAGGTGATCCGGTCGGTCGTCGGTAGCAGCTATATATTCGGCTCTGCCTGACGCATGTTTACGTTACGGGGTTGCCAAAGTGGCCAGACTGCAAGCCATCAATTTTTCGCCTACACGGAAGCGCATCAAGCGTCCCGCGCGACGACCTCCGTTGGTTGAACCACTATCTTGGGTGATCGGCTTGAAGGATCGGAAAGTCCCACGTTAAGGCTATGAACGAAGGGCTGGAATTGCGCGCGTGATTTTGGCTCGCGAACGTCCACAATCAAGGCGGACCTGAAAGTTGGCATTTTCGGGAGATTTTATCGGCCGGCAATGACGCGAGTTCTTCCGCCGACATAGGCAGCCGTTAAGCGCCACGCACGTTGACGGGGGATGGACCTGCGTGATTATGATGACGAGAAGCGAGCTGCAGCTCAGGCGGCGGTGGGGGAAGTCGCGCATGGGATGATGGTCGGACTTGGCACGGGTAGCACCGTCGCCTTTGCGATCACGGCTTTGGGGCGGCGCTGCCGGGAGGGGCTTTCGGTTCGGGTAGTCGCGACCTCGCTGCGCACCGAGCACGCTGCCAAGGCTTCAGGCATCGAGGTACTGGATTTCAGCACGGTGTCGCATGTCGACCTTGCCATAGACGGTGTGGATCAGATTGACCCACGCCTGTGTGCGATCAAGGGTGCGGGCGGTGCGATGCTGCGCGAGAAGATCGTGGCGCAAGCCGCCGCCCGCATGATTGCCATCTGCGATGCCAGCAAGCATGTGTCCCGCCTGCCGCCAGGGCCATTGCCTGTCGAGATCCTACCGTTCGCCCAGGCTTTCGTGACGAACCAGATCGAATGCTTGGGTGCCACAGCAAACCTGCGCGGGATCGAGGCAGGCAAACCCTACCGGACCGACCAGGATAATTTCGTGCTCGACTGCACTGCGCCCGCTGGCTTCGATCTCGAGGCCTTCGCGATCCACTTGCAGGCCATCCCCGGGATCATGGGGCACGGCTTCTTCGCAAACGAAATAGACGCCGTCTACCTGGCCGAGGGTGATCGCGTGCGACTTTTGGAAAGGCCGGCACCTGCATGACCCGCGCCATAAAAATCGCGCCCTCCGTGCTCGCCGCCGATTTCACGCGGCTGGGCGAGGAAGTACAGGCTGTCGACCGCGCGGGCGCGGACTGGATACACGTGGACATCATGGATGGCCGTTTCGTGCCGGAAATCTCGTTCGGGCCGACAGTCGTCGAAGCGATCAGGCGCTCCACCCAAAAGCCGCTCAACGTGCACCTGATGGTGGTGGAGCCTGAGCGTACGATCGAGCGCTACGCCAAGGCCGGCGCTGACCATATTCTCATCCAGTCGGAGCCGGGCTCGACCGTTCACCTCCACCGGGTCTTGAGCCAGGTTCGCGAGCTGGGCTGTCAGCCCGGCGTTGTCGTAGACCCGGCGACACCGATCGCCTGGATCGAGCAAGTACTGCACCTCGTCGGCGTGGTCCTGGTGATGACGGTTAACCCCGGATTCGGCGGCCAACGGTTTCTGCCCGAGATGCTTCCTAAGATCGCCGACCTGCGCCGCCTTTGCCGGGAACGCGGCCTTGATCCGCACATCGAGGTAGATGGCGGGCAGGACCCACTGACAGTGCGCAAAACGATCGAGGCCGGCGCGGATGTCATCGTCGCCGGCACGGCGATCTTCGGTGCCGATGACTACGGGCAGGCCGTCGCTTCTCTCAGGCTCGCCGCCGCCGGTTAAGGCTCGGAATCCTTTTCTGAAGCGTTTTAGACATTCCAGAAACAATAGGCGCCCGCTGCCGTTATGGAGGCGCATCACGGAGTCCACGATGGCCACCGAACCCGGATCGGACGCAAGACCCGCCCTCCCGTCACGAAAAGATGACTCGGCCACATCGGGCGAGCCCTTGAAAACCTTGTCATGGGTATCGTATCGCTGGCGGCCGGACAGAAGTTCTGTTCCGCCCGCGGCGAGGGCTGCCCGGCGCAGCCACTGCCCATGTGCGGGGGCGCGCCGGACGGTGCTGCATTAGCGATACGTAATTCCTCTGAAATAGCTGACAGGAGAGCCTCATGGCCAGCCTAGACACGCGCACTCTCGCCTCGGATGCCGACGCCAGACGGCAGGCGATCGATACGATCCGCACTCTGGCGATGGACGCCGTCCAGAAAGCGAATTCCGGCCATCCGGGTACGCCCATGGCCATGGCGCCGGTCGGCTATACCCTATGGCGCGACTTTCTGCGGTATGATCCGGCCGCGCCCGATTGGCCCAACCGCGACCGTTTCGTGCTTTCGATCGGCCATGCCTCGATGCTGCTCTACGCCCTGCTCCACCTCGCTGCGGTTGAGGAGATCGAAGCAGATGGGCGCAAGACCGGCCAGCTGGCGGTCAGCCTCGACGATATCCGGCAGTTCCGCCAGCTGGGCTCCAAGACGCCGGGCCATCCCGAATACCGCATGACCACCGGTGTCGAGACGACGACAGGCCCGCTGGGCCAGGGCGTCGCCAACGCGGTAGGCATGGCGATCGCTGAGCGCGCGCTTGCCGCGCGCTTCAATCGGCCCGGCTTCACGCTGTTCGACCACGACGTCTACGCGATGTGCGGCGACGGTGACATGATGGAAGGTATCTCGGGCGAAGCGGCCTCGCTCGCCGGGCACTTGCGCCTGTCGAACCTTTGCTGGATCTACGACGACAACAGCATCTCGATCGAGGGATCGACCCAGATTGCCTTCACCGAGGATGTCGGCAAGCGCTTCGAGGCCTATGGCTGGAACGTCCTGCATGTGGCCGATGCCAACGACACTGCCGCCGTCGCCGGTGCGCTCGGGACCTTCCGCGCCACCGACGACCGGCCCACGCTCATCATCGTGCGTTCTGTGATTGGGTGGGGTTCGCCCCGCGCCGGGAGCGAGAAGGCCCACGGCGAGGCGCTGGGCGAAGAGAACGTGCGGCTCACCAAGAAGGCTTATGGCTGGCCTGAGGATTCCTCGTTCCTGGTGCCCGACGGTGTCTCCGATACCTTCCGCGCCGCCCTGGACGCCAATGGCGGCAAGGCGCGGCAGGACTGGGACGCCGTGTTCGAACGCTATCGCGCCCAGTTCCCCGAGCTCGCGGGCGAACTCGACAACTTGCGCTCCGGCAAGGCCGCCGGGGGGTGGGAAAAGGACATTCCGGTGTTCGAGGCCGACGCAAAGGGCATCGCCTCGCGCGACAGCGGCGGCAAGGTGCTCAACGCCATCGCCCCGCACATCCCACTGCTGATGGGCGGCGCCGCCGACCTGTCGCCCTCTACCAAGACCAACCTGACCTTCCAGGGCGCAGGCACCTTCGAGGCCGACACGCCGAGCGGACGCAACATGCACTTCGGGGTACGCGAACACGCCATGGGCGCGATCGCGAACGGCATGGCGCTGTCCTACCTGCGTTCCTACACCGCGACGTTCCTGGTCTTCGCCGACTACATGCGCACGCCGATCCGGTTGGCGGCGATCATGGAACTGCCGACCATATTCGTCTTCACCCACGATTCGATTGGTGTCGGCGAGGACGGCCCCACCCACCAGCCGATCGAACATCTCGCTACCCTGCGGGCCATACCGGGCCTCAACATGATCCGTCCCGGCGACGCCAACGAGGTCGCCGAGGCCTGGAAGGTAGCAGTGGAATCCACGCACGAACCGACCGTGCTGGTCCTCTCGCGTCAGGCCTTGCCCACGCTCGACCGCTCGCGCCTAGCCGCCGCCGACGGACTGCGGCGCGGGGCCTACGTGTTGGCCGATGCGGCCGACGGCGACCCCGAGGTCATCCTCATCGCCACCGGCAGCGAAGTTTCGCTGGCACTGGAGGCGCATGATCGGCTGACGGCGGACGGGGTCCGCTCGCGTCTGGTCTCGATGCCCAGCTGGCATGCGTTCGAGCAGCAGGACGACGCCTATCGACTCAGCGTATTCCCGCGTTCGGTGCGGGCGCGGCTTGCAATCGAACAGGCGGGCTCGCTGGGCTGGGACCGCTATGTCGGGTTCGACGGGGCGACCATCACCATGTCGACCTTCGGTGCTTCCGCGCCGCTCGCCAAACTCCAGGCCAAGTACGGGTTCACGGTCGACAACGCCGTGAAAATGGCTCGCGAACTCATCGGAAAGAACGCGTCATGACCAGTCGTCTCGTAGAACTGAACGCCGCCGGGCAGGCCGTGTGGCTCGACTTCATCGAACGGGACTTCATCGCCAGCGGTGGCCTTGCCAAGCTGATCGACGAGGACGCGCTCACCGGCGTCACCTCCAACCCCTCGATTTTCGAAAAGGCCCTGGCGGGACGCGCCGTCGACGATGGGGACGGCAGCACCAGCGCCATCTACGAAAGCGAGGCGATCCCCGACATCCGCAGCGCGGCGGATCTGCTCAGACCGGTCTATGATCGTCTCGACGCGCGCGACGGCTTCGTCAGCCTTGAAGTCTCGCCTTACGCGGCGAACAACACGGAAGTCACGATTTCAGAGGCGCGGCGGCTCTGGGACGTGGTCGACCGGCCGAACCTGATGGTCAAGGTTCCGGGCACGCCCGCCGGGGTTCCCGCGATCCGGCAGCTGATCGAGGACGGCATCAACGTCAACGTGACTCTGCTGTTTTCGATCGACGCTTACGAGAAGGTCGCGGATGCCTATCTCGCCGGCCTCGAAGCGCGCGTCGCCAGGGGCGAACCGATAGATCGCATCGCCAGCGTCGCCAGCTTCTTCGTGAGCCGCATCGACACGCAGATCGACAAGGCCATCGACGAGCGGATCGGCGACAACGATGCTCAGAGCGATCGGCTCGAGGCGCTGCGCGGCAAACTGGCGATCGCCAATGCCAAGCTGGCCTACCAGAGCTTCATCGCCACCTCGGCCTCGCCGCGCTGGCAGGCCTTGGCCGCCAAGGGGGCGAAACCGCAGCGGCTGCTCTGGGCCTCGACCGGGACCAAGGACGCGGCCTATCCCGATACGCTCTACATCGACAGCCTGATCGGCCCCGATACGGTCAACACCATGCCGCCCAAGACGATGGACGGCTTCCGCGACCACGGCACCACCGCGCAGACGCTCACGGCCGATGTGGATGCGGCGAAGCAGGTGCTGGCCGATGCCGAGGCGCTCGGGCTGGACCTGCCCGTCGTCACCGAACATCTGCTCACCGAAGGGCTCGCGTCGTTCGCCGACTCCTTCGACAAGATACTCGGCAGCGTGGCGTCCGGGCGCACCAAATGGTTCGGAGACAAGCTGAACGCGATGACCGAGCGGCTGCCCGAAACGCTCGCCAGCGCGGTGGATGCCCGTCTCGAAGCGGCGCGCAAGGCGGGGTGGTCGCGCGGGCTGTGGGCCGGGGACGCCTCGATCTGGACCGGCGGCGACGAGGGCAAATGGCTCGGCTGGCTGGCTGCGGGCGAGGGCAGGCAGGTGGACTTCGCGCAGCTGTCGGACCTTGCCGAGGCCGCGCGCGGCTTCAAGGACGCGGTACTGCTGGGCATGGGCGGATCGAGCCTGGGCCCAGAAGTGCTCTCGCTCGTCCTCGGCTCGGCGCAGGGATATCCGCGGCTCCACGTCCTCGACACCACCGACCCGGAGCAGATCGGCGCGGTCGCCGCGCAGATCGATCCGAAGGAGACGCTGTTCATCGTCTCGTCCAAGTCCGGCTCGACCATGGAGCCCGAACTGCTGCGCGCCTACTTCTTCGCCGCTTCGGGCGAGCAGGCCGATCACTTCGTCGCGGTCACCGACCCCGGCTCGAAGCTGGAGGCGCTGGCGGGCGAAGCTGGGTTCCGCCAAGTGTTCCATGGCGATCCCGCGATCGGCGGGCGCTATTCGGTCCTCTCAGTGTTCGGCATGGCCCCGGCCGCCGCGATTGGTATCGACGTGAAGGCGCTGTTCGCTGCGACCCGGCCGATGGTCCTCGCCTGCGGCGACGACGTGCCGCCTGCTGCCAATCCGGGTTTTCGTCTCGGTGCGATCCTGGGCGAAGCGGCGCTGGGAGGGCGCGACAAGCTGACGATCGTGCCCTCGGCCGGGCTGGCGCCGTTCGGCTCGTGGCTGGAGCAGTTAATTGCCGAATCCACCGGCAAGCAGGGCAGGGGCATCGTGCCTGTGGACCTGGAGCCGCTGGGCCCACCCGACGTCTACGGCACCGACCGCGTGTTCGCGCATCTGCACCTCGCGGGCGATCTGGACCCCGATCTCGAGACCAGGCTCGATGCGCTTGCGGCGGCCGGGCATCCGGTCATCGCGATTACCGTGCCCAATCGCTCGCAGATGGCGCAGGAGTTCTTTCGCTGGGAAATCGCCACCGCCGTCGCCGGGGCAGTGATCGGCATCGATCCCTTCGACCAGCCCGATGTCGAGGACGCCAAGATCGCAACCCGCAAGCTGGTCGACGCCTACGAGCAATCGGGCGCGCTCGAACCCGAGACGCCCGTATGGGAGGACGACACCGTCGCCGTGTTCGCACCGGCCGGGACCACTTTCGACGAGACGAGCCTTGCTGGGGTCCTTGCAGGCCATCTGGCGCAGCTCAAAGCCGGCAGCTACCTGGGCATCCTCGCCTATATCGAGCGCGATGCCGACAACCAGGCGGCGCTCGGCCGTATGCGCACGGCGGTGCGCGATGCCAAGAAGATCGCCACCGTCGGCGGCTTCGGGCCGCGGTTCCTGCACTCGACCGGACAGGCCTACAAGGGCGGCCCGGCTACCGGGACCTTCATCGAAATCACCCGCACGCCCGGCCGCGACCTTGCCGTGCCGGGACGCAAGGCCAGCTTCGGCACCGTGCAACTGGCGCAGGCGCGCGGCGATCTCGATGTGCTCGTGCAGCGCGGGCAGCGGGCGCTGCGCGTCCATCTCAAGAGCGGAGACGTGTCGGCGCTGGAAGCCGCGCTGGTCTCGGCCGCGACTCTCTAGGAAGGATCACCAAGCATGCGTATCGCCATGATCGGCCTGGGCCGAATGGGAGCCAACATCGCCCGCCGCCTGATGCGTGGAGGCCACGAGATCGTCGCCTTCGACCGCAACGAACCGGCCGTCGCCGAACTGGCGGGAGAGGGGGCGATAGCCGCCAGCTCGGTGCCCGAAATCATCGGCAAGTTCGACGGCGGTCCGCGCATCTTCTGGATCATGCTGCCGGCGGGCGCGCCGACCGAAGATACGATCACGCAGCTGATGGACCTCGCCTCGCCGGGTGACATCCTCATCGACGGCGGCAACAGCTTCTACAAGGACGACATCCGCCGCGCCAAGGCCTGCCGCGAGAAGGACCTGCACTACGTCGACGTGGGCACCTCGGGCGGCGTCTGGGGCCTCGAGCGCGGCTACTGCATGATGATCGGCGGCGACAAGGAGACGGTCGACCTGCTCGATCCGATCTTCAACACCCTGGCGCCCGGCTACGGCACCATCCCTTGCACCGAGGGGCGTGACGCGCCCGACGCTCGCGCCGAGCGGGGCTATATCCACGCAGGCCCCGCGGGAGCGGGGCACTTCGTCAAGATGGTCCACAACGGCATCGAATACGGCCTCATGCAGGCCTACGCCGAAGGGTTCGACGTGCTCAAGGGCCGCGCTTCCGACAAACTGCCCGAAGAGGAGCGGTTCGACATCGACCTCCCCGACGTGGCCGAGGTTTGGCGGCGCGGCAGCGTCATCTCCTCCTGGCTGCTCGACCTTACCGCCATTGGCCTTGCGAAGGATCGCAACCTGGAGCAGTTCACCGGCCGCGTCGCGGACTCCGGCGAAGGCCATTGGACGATCGATGCCGCGATGGAAGAGGCGGTGCCGGTCTACGTGCTTTCGGCCGCGCTGTTCGCGCGCTATCGCAGCCGTGTGGACACGACCTTCGGCGACAAGTTGCTGTCTGCGATGCGCTTCGGCTTCGGCGGCCACGTCGAGATGCCGCAGTGACGGACGGCGCGGGGCCGGCGGTGGCGCCGGCGGCCACGCTCGTCATCTTCGGCGCGATGGGCGACCTGGCCCGGCGCCTCCTCGTACCCTCGATCTTCAACCTCGTGCGCGATGACCTGATCCCGGAGGGTTTTGCGATCCTTGGGGTCAGCCACCACGAGGCTGGCGACGAAAAGCTGCGCGGCGAGCTGGAAGCCTTCATCCCCAAGGAAGAGCGCGGCAGCGATGCCTGGCAATCGCTCCGGCGGCGGATCGGCTACCTGCAGGGAGATTTCGAACAGGACGCCACTTACGCCGAGTTGGCGAAGCGGGTGAGCGGCAACGCAGTGTTCTATCTCGCCACCGCGCCGCAGTTCTTCGGCCCCGTGGTCGAGAAACTGGCGGCAGCGCGGGTGTTGAATGAGGACGAGGGCTTTCGCAGGGTCCTGGTGGAAAAGCCCTTCGGCCATGATCTCGCCTCTGCGCGGGACCTCAACGCCCGTTTGCTCGCCTGCATTCCGGAGGGCCAGATCTACCGGGTCGATCATTTCCTGGGCAAGGAGACGGTCCAGAACATCATGGTCGCGCGTTTCGGCAACCATCTGTTCGAGGCGATCTGGAACAACCGCTATATCGATCATGTCCAGATCACGGCGGCCGAGACCGTCTCGATCGATACACGCGGCAAGTTCTACGACGCTACCGGCGCTCTGCGCGACATGGTGCCCAACCACCTGTTCCAACTCCTCGCGATGGTGGCGATGGAGCCGCCCAACTCGTTCGATGCCGAAGCGGTGCGCAACGAAAAGGCGAAAGTCCTGGCGGCGGTGCGCGGCCCGCGCGCGGCCGAGGTGGAGACCCATGCCGTGCGGGGCCGGTACGTGGCGGGGCGCGCGGGCGACAAGGACGTGCCGGACTACCTGAAGGAAGCCGACGTCGCCTCCGACAGCCGCACCGAGACTTATGCGGCGGTCAAAGTGGAGATCGAGTCCTGGCGCTGGGTCGGGGTGCCGTTCTACCTGCGCACCGGCAAGGCGATGACGGCGCGTGACACCGAGATCGTCCTGCAGTTCAAGCCGGTCGCCTTCGCCCTGTTCCGCGACACCGATGTCGGCCAGCTACCGCCCAACCGGCTGGTCCTGCAGATCCAGCCGCAGGAGGGCATGTCGCTCCGCTTCCTCGCCAAGAAGCCCGGACCGCTGGTCGATACCGCCGAAGTCAGCATGGACTTCGCCTATGCCGATGCCTTCACCATGGGTCATCGCACCGGATACGAGACGCTGCTCTACGATGCCTTCATCGGCGACCAGACGCTGTTCCAGCGGGCGGACATGATCGAGGCAGGCTGGGCTGCGATGGAGCCGGTGCTCGAAAGCTGGCAGACAGCCGGACAGCCCGAGGATTACGAAGCGGGCGGCGATGGGCCCGCCGACGCCGAAACCTTGCTGGCGCGCGACGGTCGGCACTGGAACTCCTTGGGATGAGCATATGATCCGCCTCCTCGTTTCCGACATCGACGGCACTCTCGTCCGCTCCGACAAGTCACTGGCACCGGCCACCGTGGCAGCGGCGCGCAAGCTCGTTGCGGCGGGGGTGCCGATGAGTCTCATCAGCGCCCGTCCGCCGTCTGGCATCGGGTGGATCGCGGAGGAAATCGGCCTTCCGGGACCGTTCGGTGCATTCAACGGCGGCACGGTGTTCATGCGCGACGGCACGGTCGTTGAACGCCATGGCCTGGAGGCCGAAGTCGCGCGCGGCGTCATCGAACTGGTGTGCAAAGCCGGAATCACCTGCTGGGTGTTTGCCGATGGATTGTGGTATTCGAACAGCGCGGACGACCCCTACAACCTGCGCGAGGTCAAGGCGGCCAACGTGCAGCCGGTCATCACGCAGGATTTCACCGCGGTGCTGGGGCGTGTCGACAAGATCGTCGGCGTAAGCCCCGACGATCAGCGTCTGACGACGCTGGCAGACGCAGCCAGGGATATCGCGGGCGCTCGGGCCACCATTGCCCGCTCACAGACCTATTACCTCGACGTAACGGCTCCGCGGGCGAACAAGGGTGACGGCATCAGCCATATCGCCGCGGCCTTCGGCGTACCGCTCGAAGATGTGGCGGTGATCGGCGATCAGGCCAACGACCTGCCGATGTTCGCGCGGGCCGGCTTTTCCATCGCGATGGGACAGGCCACCGACGAGGTGAAGGCCCATGCAGACCATGTGACGGCGAGCAGCGACGACGATGGCGTCGCGCGGGCGATCGAAGCCCTTTTGAACGGCGACTACGGGCCCGGCTGCTGGGCTGCCGCGGGAAGATAACACCGGATACATCCGAACTTTGTCGTTGCTACGGCGTTCCTCTCGCCGGGCGCGGCATGTCGTTGCCATGGGAGACACGGCATGGAAGCTGCGCAGGTATTCACCAAGCTCGACCTCGAACTCAGGCCAGATCCCGCCCGGACGGTGATCCGTCCGTTCTCCTTCGCCTATCCCCCAGCCTTCGCCGAGGGCCGGGCTCTCCGCCCGCAAGCCGTGGTCCAGCGCATTCTGGGTCTGGATGACGCGGTCCGCGAGCGGATGTTCGATTTCATCGCGGGTCCGATGCGCGAACGTCATCGCAACGTCGAGCGCACGTTCCTGCGCCACCTGGAAGCCATTGGCGACGAACTGGGCGATCTGACCGGGGTCAATGAACGCGATCGCCTGCTCATCGGGGCCTATTTCAGCCAGGAATACGCCTTCGAATCCGCAGCCCTGTTCAACCCCAGCATCGTGCGCATGCCGGGCGAGAGCGAAGGCGCCGATGGCGGCACCCGGTTCCTGCTCTCGCTACGCGGCATCGGCGAAGGCCACATATCCTCGGTCACGTTTCGTACCGGCACCTGGGACGGAGGCGAGGTCGTGACCATCGATACACCCAGCGAATACGGCGTCCCGCCCTGCATCGAGAGCGACCACGAAGGCTGGGTCCGCCTCCTGTGTGACGACAGCCAGGATATCTCGGAAACCGTCATCTTCCCCGTCCTTCCCTCCCAACGCCAGGGCGTGGAGGACCTGCGAATGGTCAACTTCATCGACGAGGACGGCAGCGAACTCGTAATCGGCACTTATACCGCCTTTGACGGGCGCAACACCCGGCAGGAAATGGTGCGCGGCGTTGACCTTCGCACCTTCGAGATGCGCCCCCTGACCGGCGCCATGACGGGCTACAAGGGCATGGCGCTGTTCCCGCGCCGGATCGACGGCCAGTTCGTGATGCTCGGGCGGCAGGACAGCGAAAACATCTGGCTTCTGCGCTCCAACGATCTGTACGTCTGGGAAGAGGGCTCCATCATCATGGCGCCGCAGTTTCCCTGGGAGTTCGTGCAGCTGGGGAACTGCGGATCGCCGATCGAGATCGAAGAGGGCTGGCTCGTCTTCACCCACGGGGTCGGCATGGTGCGGGGTTACTGCATCGGTGCGTGCCTGCTCGACAAGGCGGATCCGTCGCGCGTGCTTGCGCGCACCAGCGCTCCCCTCATTTTCCCCAGCGCCGAGCAGCACGGCGGCTACGTTCCCAACGTCACTTACAGCTGCGGGGCGCTGGTTCACGAAAGACGAGTGCTTTTACCCTATGGCGTCGGCGATGAGTCCACATGCTTTGCCGTCGCAGATCTTGATGACTTGCTGTGCGCAATGGTCCAAATTTAAAGTCGTGTGCGCAGCTCGCGCGCAATCGTAAACGCACGCGGCTGCTCCGGGCAGCGGCATGGGCGGAAATGGCCGCGCTTATTGTGTCGGCCTTCCATCGGCACTTCAAAGCTGTGACCGCGCTCAGCCGTTTACAATGTTAAAAGCCGCTCTGCTTGCTACGTTTGATCGGCGACAAGCGGCCAGTCCGGCAAGGCCGCCTTTCTGTCATTATGCGATGCCGTTAGGAAACCGATGAATGTCGGCTCATGTCAAAAGCTGCAGTGACGACCTATCGCTTTGAAACGGTAAAATGTCCCATCTACGGTGATTAACCGACGGACGGAGTCGGTCATCTGATTTTAGCTTGGAATGACCTTAATGAGGGCGAAGTTCCGTGCCAGCGCAGGGCGCTACTGGCTGGCCGCGCCCAACTCGCCGTTCGTCCGTGTTGATGGGACGGTCCGCAACTGACCAGAGCGGTAGCCCAAGTTCCATGACGCTGCGAGCGTCAATCGCAGATTGAGTGGTCAGCTGCTTCGATCAAATCCTCTCCACTGTATAAAACTGGTCCAGCACGCTGAGCACAGCTGTGCCATGTGCTGTGTCCCGCGCTTCGAGCATGACCTCCAACCGGGCAGCTTGCACGTTTGGTGAGGTGTGTAGGCGGTGGTGAGAGACCTCGATGATGTTCGCTCCTGCGGCACCAATCCGGCTAGAAATTTCCCCCAGGATGCCGGGTCGGTCGGGAATGTCGAACACCAACCGCATGAGACGCCCGTCACGAAGCATTACGCGTTGCAAGACGTTGGCCAGAGCGCGGTTGTCGATATTGGCCCCGCACACCGGGACACCTATCGCGCGGCCATGAAATAGCGCGGGATGAGCCAGCAAGGCCGCGACACCTGCCGCTCCAGCCCCTTCCGCCACGATCTTGCCCTCTTCGGCTAGCAGAGCGACTGCATCTTCGATGGCGTGCTCGGAAACGGTCAGGATCTGCCGCGCATGGCGCTGCAGAATCTCTAGCGGGCGCCGCCCCACGTCGCGCACCGCAATGCCTTCGGCGATCGTCGAACCGCCCACACGGACGGGCACACCCGCCAGTTCCTGCGCCATCGCCGCGTAGGTCTCGACCTCCACACCGAAGACATCCATGGGCCGAGCCGCACCCAGCGCCGCGATCGCGCAGCCTGCGGCGAGCCCGCCGCCGCCAACCGGCACGACCATCGTTTCGAGAATGGGAATGTCCTCGATCATCTCGAGCGCCAGCGTACCCTGTCCAGCGATCACGGCGTCATCATCATAAGGGTGGACGAAAACCAGTCCCTCCTGGTCTGCCAGCGCCCTTGCATGGGCGGCCGCCTCCGCCAGCGTATCGCCATGCAGCACCACCTGGGCGCCCCAGCGCGCAGTGCGCGTCACCTTGGTTGCCGGTGTGAAGGCGGGCATGACGATCACGGCCCGGATGCCGAGCAGCGAGGCATGGCGCGCCACCGCCTGCGCGTGGTTGCCGGCCGACATGGCAACCACGCCAGCCTCGCGTTCCTGCGACGTCAGCAAAGCGAGCCGATTGGCCGCGCCCCGCTCCTTGAAGGCACCCGTGACCTGCAGCGTGTCTAGTTTGAGCCAGACCTCCGCCTTCGTGAGCCGACTAAGGGCTTCACTGCGAATGGTCGGGGTGCGGACGATAGTGCCAAGGATGCGCGCGGCAGCGTCCCTGACGTCACTGAGACCGATCACGCCGAACGACCCTTGCTTGCCACAGCAGGGTCGTCGCAGGCCAGGGCGTCGCGGTAGGCGAACAGGCCCGGGGTGCCGCCCGTCATGATGAACAGCACGTCCTGATCCCGCCAGACACCGCTGCGCGCGCGTTCGAGAAAGCCCGCGAAGGCCTTGCCGCTATAGACCGGATCGAGCAGGAGACCTTCGGACCGCGCCAACCGGCGCAGGGCGTCCAGCGTGGCGGCGGTCGGAATGCCATACCCCTCGCCGCGCTGCGACCCATCGACCATGATCGCTTCCTCTGGCAACGACATTTCCGGATTCATCAACTCCAGCGTTGCCTTGGTCAGTTGCAACGTTGTCTGCCGCGCTTCCACCAATGGCGCCAGCACTGTCCAGGACAGCACCCGCCTGGGATCGTCGCCGGCCGCCGCCATGCCTCCGGCAAGCCCGGCATGCGTGCCCGAGCTTCCGTTGGCCACGGCGATCGCGGCGAAGGTGAGAGCATGTTGCCTCTCCTGCTCGCGTATTTCAGCCACACAACGGGCATAGCCCAGGCAACCGAGCGGCGATGATCCGCCACTGCCTACGACATAGGCATGGCACCCCTCTCGGTCCAACTCCCGAGCCCGCTCCTCCGCGGCGGCCAGCGCATCGGCGTCACCGGGCAAGCGGTGAACCGTCGCACCCAGCAGATCGTCCAGCAGCAGATTGCCGTTATGCTGATAGGCATCGTCATGGCGAGGGACCACATCGGTCAACATGAGCTCGCAAGCCAGGCCGGCACGCGCGGAAGCGGCGGCAGCCTGTCGCGCGTGGTTGGATTGCAGGCCGCCAGTCGTGATGAAGGTATCGCATCCTCGTGCCAGCGCGTCCCCGATCAGCAGTTCGAGCTTGCGCAGCTTGTTGCCGCCGCCGCCCACGCCCGTCAGGTCGTCACGCTTGATGAACAGCCGCGCGCCGCCCGTAGCCTCGCCCAGCACCTCTTCCAAACGCGATAGCCGCTGGATGGGGGTCGGGCCTTCAAGCAGGGGGAAACGGACAAATTGATCCAGCCCTGACGTCACGTTCGTTCCTTTCATCGGCTGTGCGACCATGACGACATACCCGAAATGCCGCCATGCGCCTTCACATCATGCCGCCATCACGCCTTCCAATGCGAACACCGGATTACCGAGCAGAAATTGCCGCGGTGAAAGTGCGGGTTCTTGTCGGCCAATACATCAGCCTTGACGTTGCCGAAGGTGGTGTCAGGCTTGTGCCTGATGCCGTCGTAGAAGGTCTGAATGATGTCCTCCTTGAATTGGGCCGAGCGAGGGAAGGCGGCCACGACAGCCTCACGCACCGGGTCGGAATACCGGTCATACGTCAGGCCCAGCACATCCATCTCGACCCCTGCGGTGGTCAAGGCGATGACCGGGTGCATGAATTCCGGCACGCCCGGCGTGGTGTGCAGAGCGACGCCCGTCCACACCTTCTCGATATCGGACGGGTCGATGGCGTAGCTGGCCAGAAAGTCGCGCGCGGCGTTAGCACCGTCGACCTCGAAGCGCAGATGCGGCGTGCTGTGCGAGGGCATCAAGCCGATGTCGTGGAACATCGTTGCGGCATACAGCAGCTCTCGGTCGAAGGTCAGCCCGCGATCCAGGCCGGCGATGGCGCCGAAGAAATAGACGCGACTGGAGTGGTTGAAAAGCAATTCGGTCTCAGTGTCGCGGATGAATTCTGTGATCGCCCGGGCAAGCCGGGTGTCGGGAATGGTGACGCCCTCGACGCTGGGCAGGGTGGTGCTGGTCATCGTTGATCTCCGTGATGGAACTGCGTTGCCCGGCTTATCTTCCGTTCATGCCTTTGGCCGCAACGATAGTGACCGTTGATATTCTGCCAGCTTAGCGCGATATCCTGCCGCCAAGACAAGGGGTATGCATGTGGCGAGAAAAGAAGTGGCCCTTGTCATTCATGACGGGGTTCAGGCACTGGATGTGGCCGGGCCGCTCGATGTCTTTGCCGAAGCGAACGGGTTTGTGTCACATGATGATCGGTACGACTGCCGGTTGGTTGCCGAGCATACCTGCGTCATCCCGGCGTCCAACGGCATGCCGATGACGGCCCATCTCAGTTTCGCGCAGGCTTCGCGCCGCTTCCACACTGTGTTGGTGGCAGGAGGGCCGGCGCTGCCGGACAAGCCAGATGACGAGGCAATGTCGGCATGGCTGCGTGTGTGGGGCGTCAAGGCCAAGCGCTATGGTTCGATCTGCACCGGGGCGTTTGCACTGGGGCGAGCGGGATTGCTCGATGGCCGAACGGTGACCACCCATTGGCAGAATGCCGCCCATCTTGCGGCATCCTTCCCTGCCGCCCGCGTCCAGCATGACAGGATCCACGCGCGTGACGGGCGCCTGGTGACCTCGGCGGGGGTGACGGCGGGCATCGATCTGGCTCTCGCGCTGGTGGCCGAAGATCATGGCGCGGCGATATCTCTGGCATGCGCCAAGCGTCTTGTCGTCGTGTCGCAGCGTCAGGGTGGGCAATCCCAATTCAGTCCGATGCTGTTGCCGCCCTCTGATCCCGCTACGCCGCTTGGCAAGTTGCAGGCTTATGTCATGGCGCATCCCGGGGAGCCTTTCCCAGTCGAGCGGTTGGCGGCCATCGGGGGAACTAGCATACGCAGTATCGCGCGCCTGTTTACGAGGGAACTGGGCATCACCCCGCACGATTTTGTGGAGAGTGTTCGCCTCGACCATGCGCGCAGTCTTCTTGAAGCGACAGATCTGGCGCTCAAGGCGGTAGCCTTCGATTGCGGTTTTGCCAGTCCGGAACAGATGCGCGCCGTCTTCCAGCGCCGGCTTGGGCTGAGTCCGCTACGTTATCGCGAAAGCTTCGCGTCCGGGAAGTCTGAGCCTGCTTGAAGAACCCTCCCGGCCACGGGGGTATACCGGCATCACTTGGCGGCGCTATTGAGCCGCTCAAGGAGTGGAATGGCCTGCCGCAAGATGGCCCGTTCGTCGCTGGACAATTCATCGCGAATCATCGCCGTGATGGTTGCCGCACGCTTCGCGCGCTCATCGGCCAGCTCCCGGCGGCCGCTCACCGACAGGGAAAATAGCTGGCTTCGCCTGTCGTGCGGATCAGGCGTCCGCATGATGAGGCCGGCGATCTCCATCTGCCTGGCGACAACCCGCATCGTCTGGTGCGTGACCTGGCGGTGTTTGGCCAGCGCCGCGATGTTCAGTGACTCTTCCCTATCGAGAAGGGCAAGTGTCTCGGCTTGCGCTGAACGAGGTGTATCGGCGTCGCGGCGGATCGTCCGTACGAATGCGCTGACCGCCTGACGCAAGTCCTCACCCAGGCGGCTTGCTTCATCACGTCGGGAACCAGACTGTTTCATCGAATAGAACTCCTCCCCGTCGGCGGGCTAGCAGCGCATCGCCATGGTCTTGATATATACAGTATAGCTGTATATATTCCTAGCTTCTTCGATTGGGAATCGCCATGCTCACAGACACGAACAAGGCCGCCGTGCGGCGTTTCAACGAGGAAGTCATCGCAGCGGGTAACCGGGCGGTGTTCGAAGCTCTGGTTGCCCCCGACTTTATCAATCGCTCAGCCTCGCCGGGCATGGTCAACGGACCGGAGAGCATGTGGAACACGTTCGAAAATATGCTGCGGCCCGCACTCTCGGGCCTGAAAGTGATCATCCATGACCAGATTGCGCAGGGCGATCTGGTCACCACGCGAAAGACGATTTCTGGTCAGCACACAGGCCAACTCATGGATGTTGCAGCGACACATAAAATCGTCTCAATCGATGTGATCGACATCGTACGTCTGGAGGACGGTCGCTATGTCGAACATTGGGGGCTGAACACGCTCTCTACGGTTCTCGCGGCATTGCGTGGGATAGATTCGTAAGCCCTTGGTGACGTCTGTGCTCGGTAAGTTCGCTAGAACTCAACACCAGAACCAGCGGCCGTAAATGACGAAAGCCGCCGGTCAGACCGCCGACAAGACCGCCAGAATGCCCTAGGATGCGGTGTTCGGCGCCGGCGGGAGACGACCGATAGTGTTGAAAAACTCAGCCTTGCAGTAGTTGCAAAGTCCTGATTCACTGGTCCTGTCGTTGGGAGACAGACTGATGATGGGTGCTCGAACGGTGATGCAGGAGGCGCTGTTTTACAGCTTCAGCCTAGAGGACCATGTGCCGCAAACCCACCTGCTGCGGGCCGTTGACCGCTTTGTGGACCTGAGCGGTATCCGGGAGAAGCTGCGGCCATTCTATAGTGAGACGGGCCGCCCTTCGATCGATCCCGAACTCATGATCCGGATGTTGCTGGTTGGCTATTGCCTTGGGATCCGGTCAGAACGGCGCCTCTTTGAGGAAGTGCATCTCAACCTGGCCTATCGCTGGTTTTGCCGCCTCGGCCTTGACGGAGCGGTGCCGGATCATTCGACGTTTTCCAAGAACCGCCATGGCCGCTTCCGGGCGAGCGATCTGTTGCGGGACCTGTTCGAGATGACGGTCACGCGCTGTATCGAGGAGGGATTGGTCGGTGGCGAGGGCTTTGCCGTCGACGCCAGCCTAATCAAGGCCGACGCGAACCGCCAGCGAGGTGTGCCCGGCGAGGAAGGCTTGCCCCCGGAGATCGGCAACCATGCAGCCCGGGAGTATCTGGAGGTGCTCGATGCGGCAGCGTTCGGCGCGGCATCGCCCGTCACACCCAAATATCTGTCACCTGCCGATCCTGCAGCGCGCTGGACAAGCGCTCATGGCGGACAAGCCTTCTTCGCTTACAGCACCAATTATCTCATCGATTTGGAAAACGGCGTAATTGTTGATGTTGAAGCCACCACAGCCATTCGCCCCGCCGAGGTGACGGCGCAGCGAACGATGATCGATAGGACGCAGAAACGCTTTGGCATTTGGCCACAGCGCCTGGCCGCCGATACTGGTTATGGCGATGCCGCCAATATCGCCTGGCTTGTCCATGAGCGCGGCATCGAACCGCATATTCCCATTTTCGATCATGCGGGCCGCCGGACTGGAAGCTACCAACGCGCTGAGTTCCGCTACGACCATCAAAATGATCTGTATGTATGTCCCGGCGGCAAAGAGCTGTTCCCGCGCCGCAAGAACTATGCGATCCCACCGCCTGACGTCGATCAGGACGGGTTCATCCGCTACCGCGCCAGTAAACATGACTGCGATGCCTGCGCTCTCAGGCCGCAATGCTGCCCAGGTCAGCCCAACCGAAAAGTGATCCGATCAATCCACGAGGGGGCCCGGGATCTGGCAAGAGATTTGTCCAAAACCGACGCCTATGTCACCTCCCGCCGCGAGCGGAAAAAGGTTGAAATGCTGTTCGCCCACCTCAAACGCATCCTCAAGCTCGACCGCTTGCGCCTGCGAGGACCAAATGGTGCAAAAGACGAGTTTCTCTTGGCTGCCACGGCACAAAACCTTCGCAAGTTGGCTAAGCTGATCCCGATGCCCGCCGCCCCAAGGCCCGCATGATCGGAATGAGCCCTCCTAACTGCCCCTGAGCTGGCAACAGCGTCGATCTCAACGGTGGATTTTTCAACACTATCGACCACTTCACGCCGTTCGCCGATAACGTTGCCAACGTCCGGATTCGGCACGAGCCGCCGTTCAACGGGCCGCGCGAAAAGTAAGGTTGTACCGAAATTCGCCTGCCAGGCTAACGCTGCCGCGCAGCGTATCCACGCCATGGAACGTCAGCCGCGCCGGGCCACCCCAGACCACCACGTCGCCGTGAAACAGCCGCACGCGCATCGGCTTCCCACTTCGGGTGGCGCCGCCCCACAGAAACGTAGCGGCTAGCCCCAGAGACACCGAGACGATCGGCGCGTCGAAGTCCCTCTCGTTCCGGTCCTGATGGAGCGAAAGCCGGGAGCCGGGCTCGTATCGGTTCATGAGGCACGAATCCGGGTCGAACCGAGCATAGCCGGCGACCTCGGCCGCCCGCTCGGCGAGACAGCGGAAAGTCTCGGGCATCTCCGGCCACGGATTTCCCGTCCACGGATCGAGCGCGTCGTAGCGATAGCCGGTGCGATCCGTCATCCAGCCGAGGCTGCCGCAATTGGTCATGGCGACCGACATCTGCCATCCGCCCGGGGTGACCATCTTCCTGAACGGTGCCACCTCCGCGACGCGGTGGAGGTCGGCCAGCAGCGCGTCGGCCCCTGGCGAGGCGAAGCCTCCCAGCAGCATCGCTCCGGGTTGCAGCGGCATGGCGCGTCGACCTTCCTCGAACAGATCGGTCGGAAAAATCGTCTCAGGCGGCGTCATGAAAAATGATCCCGATTGTATGCCGGCAGCCGGACCGCACTTCGCTTACACCGTGCCGCAGCGTGACCCGGTAATCGCCTCTGGTGCCACGGTGCGGCCGAGCGTTCACGGCGAACACCACAGCGTCGCCCTTGGTGAGTGGGACGACCACGGGCCGCGACTGCATGCGCGGTCGCTGCTCGGTCAGCACGAACTCACCGCCCTCGAATGCGGCGTGCGGCTCGGACAGCAAGGCTGCCACCTGCAAGGGGAAGACATGCTCACCGTACAAATCCTGATGGAGGCAGTTATAGTCGCCTGGGCCATATTGCAGCAGCAGCGGGGTGGGTCGGCGCTGGCCGGCGTCGTGGCATCGCTCCAAGAATTCCGCATGGGTGGCCGGAAATTGGACGGCCATCCCCATGCGATCGTGCCAGCTGTTCGCGATCGGGGCGAGCTTTGGATAGAGCGTCGTCCGCAACATCCGCACGAGATTGGGCAGCGGGTAGGAGAAATAGCGATATTCGCCCCTTCCAAACCCATGCCGCGCCATAGCGACATGGCTGCGAAACGCTGGACTGTCGCCGTACATGCCGGCAATCGCGTCGCACTGATCCGTCGCCAGAAGGCCGGGCAGGATCGCCCAGCCCTGCCGATCAAGGCTGCTAGCAACCTCCGTCCAGTCGAAATCGTCGACGCGCATCCCGATCACGCCGCCTGCTCCATGGCGAGCAGCTTGCGCTTGCGCTCGACGCCCCAGGCATAGCCGGAAAAGGCACCGTCGTTGCGGACGACGCGGTGGCAGGGGATGGCGACCGCCAGCTTGTTGGCGGCGCAGGCCCCTGCGACTGCGCGCATCGCAGTCGGCGCGCCGATGCGCTCGGCGACATCGCTGTAGGACACGGTCTGTCCGACCGGAATGTCGCGCAGCGCCTGCCATACCCGCTGCTGGAAGGCTGTGCCCCGCACGTCGAGCGGCAGATCGAGACTGACCTCCGGCGCCTCGACGAAGCCGACGACTTTGGCGACGATCGCCTCATACTCGGCGTCGGCGCCGATCAGGGTCGCATTGGGGAAGCGATCCTGCAGATCTCGGGCCAGAGCATCCGGATCGTCGCCGAGCAGGATCGCCGCGACCCCCTTCGCGCTTGATGCAACCAGGATCGCACCCAGCGTCGTTTCGCCGATCGCAAAGCGGATCGCCTCTTTCGCGCCGCCCTTGCGGAAGCTCGACGGGGTCATGCCGAGCATCGCGTTCGATGCTTCGTAAAAGCGGCCGCTCGAACTGAAACCGGCATCGTAAATCGCCTCGGTGACGCTGTTCTCGCCAGCCAGCGCCTCGCGGACACGCTTTGCGCGATGCGCGGTCGCATATCCCCTAGGTGTCAGCCCGGTATGGGCCTTGAAGATGCGATGGAAATAGCCGGGGCTGAGCG
>NZ_AKKE01000150.1 GCF_000281975.1 Novosphingobium sp. AP12
CCGCCACCACCGGCTGGCGGCCGCCGTCGAGTTTCTCCACACCGCGACGCTGCTCCATGACGACGTGGTCGATGGGTCGGACATGCGGCGCGGCAAGGCCGCCGCCAACATCGTCTTCGGCAATCCGGCGACCGTTCTGGTGGGCGACTTCCTGTTTACCCGGGCCTTCGAACTGATGGTGGAGGACGGCAGCCTCAAGGTCCTCAAGATCTTCTCCAAGGCCAGTTCGATCATCGCCGAGGGCGAGGTGGACCAGCTCACCGCGCAGCGCCGGATCGAGACGAGCGAGGAGCACTACCTCCAGATCATTGGCTCCAAGACCGCCGCGCTGTTCGCCGCTGCTACCCGCATCCCCGCGATCGTCGCCGAGAAGAGCGAAGCCGAGGAACTGGCGCTCGATGCCTTCGGCCGCAACCTCGGCATCGCCTTCCAGCTCGTCGACGATGCGATCGACTACGATTCGGAAGCGTCCGAATCGGGCAAGGACAAGGGCGACGACTTCCGCGAGGGCAAGATGACCCTGCCGGTGATTCTCGCCTACGCGCGCGGCAGTGCCGAGGAGCGCAAGTTCTGGGAAGAAGCCATCGCCGGCTTCCGCACCGAGGACGAGGATCTTGCTCACGCGGTCGAACTCATCAACCGCCACGGCTGCGTGGATGCCACGCGCGAGCGGGCGCGGCACTATGCCCAGCGCGCGATCGACGCGATCGCCGGATTCCCGGCGGGCGAGGCGCGCACCGCGATGGCGGAAGCAGTCGAGTTCGCGGTCGCCCGGCGTTATTGACGGCAGCACGCGCAGGATTGCGACAGTCTGAAACAAAGCAGTAATTGCGGGGCGAGCCTGGCTCGACTATTGAAGCGCGGCCATGTCCTCTGATGCCGATCGGGCGGTCACGGGCTACCAGCCCGGCTCGCCCCGCCAACGCCTGATTTCCACGCTGCTGTCGGCGGCGATCATCGTCATCGCCTTGCTGATAGCGCTGTACCAGACGGCGGTGGCGCCTGCGCTCAAGAAGGCCCACAACCCGGTCACCTTCGACATTCCCGGCGAGGATGCAGACAGCGGCGCCAAGTCGCCCGACAAGGCCCAGCAGGCCGAGAAGGCCGAGGAGGACCAGCCCAAACAGACGGCAGTGGAGGTGGAGGCTCCGGTCCCGCCGGTCGAAACGCCCAAGCCCGCCGAAAAGCCTGCGTTCTCCTTCCTCAAGGTCTCTCGCGCCGATATGGCTTCGGCGGACATCGGCGCCATGAAGCGCTCGGGTAACGGCGATGCGGCGCCCGGCGGCGGTAACAGCGGCTCGACCTACGGACCGGGCGACGGGCCGGGCGGGGTGACGCTCTACAACGTGGAGTGGTACAGAGAGCCCACCAGTGCAGAGCTTGGCGGTTACTTGCCGGCGAAAATGCCCACCGAGGGCTGGGGACGCATCTACTGTCAGACAGTGGATCACTATCGGGTCGATAATTGCCGGATTATCGGTGAATCGCCACGCGGGTCCGGATTAGGAAGGGCTGTTCTTAATGCCGCATGGCAGTTTCAAGTCAGGCCGCCTCGGGTAAATGGCAAGCCTCAGATTGGCGAATGGATAGGCATCACGATCACTTACGATCGGCAAGGGGCGTTGAAGGCCAGCTGAGACTTACCCCGCCGCGCTCCAAGCCGCCGTACCAGGCTGCGACAGCCGCTCCAGCATCTCTTCCAGCGGCATGGGCCGCGCGATGAAGAAGCCCTGCGCCAGCGAGAAGCCGGCAAGCCGGGCGCTGACGAGCTGGTTCTCCGTTTCGATCCCCTCGATCACGCATTCCAGCGACAGCGAGCGGGCGAGGTGGCGGATCGCGGTGATCAGTCGCCGACCGGCGGCCTCATCCAATCGGGTCGCGAAGCTGCGGTCGATCTTGACCATGTCGAGCGGCAGCTGGTGGAGAGAGGACAGGCTGGAATAGCCGGTTCCGAAATCGTCGAGCGCGATGCGCATTCCGGTTTCGCGCAGTCGCTCCAGCGCAGCGTTGGCCATGTCCATCTCGGCGATGAGCGAGGATTCGGTGATTTCGATCAGCAGGCGCCGCGGGTCGCACCCGGACGCTGCGACACGCGCCAGCAGCGCGTCGATGGTGCCGGTATTGCCGATGTCGTTGCCCGACAGGTTGAACGATACCCGCAGCGGCGCGGGCAACCGGGCCAGCCCGTCCAGCGCCTTGTCGAACAGCGTCAGCGTCACTTCGCGTGCCCGCCCCAGGCGCTCGGCCGAAGCGATGAGCAGTTCGGGAGCAATCTCGCCGAGGCGCGGCGATTGCCAGCGCGCAAGGCACTCGACACCGATGGCATCGAGGTCCTCGGTGGCGACGATGGGCTGGAACACCAGCGAGAGTTCGTTTTCCAGATCGGCGCCCTGGAGCGCGGCGTCGATGGACTGCTCGGTCCGGATCAGGCGCTCCAGCTTTTCCGAGAACAGCACGCACTGGCCGCGCTTGTGGTTCTTGGCGTGATAGAGCGCGAAGTCGGCGCGGTCGTACAGCAGGTCGGCGCTCGCGGCGGTCTCGGGATAGACCGCGAGGCCCGCCGAGCAGCCCACGGAAACCAATACGTCGCCGATGCGCGCGGGCTCGCGGATCGCCTTGCACAGCTCGTTCGCGACGCGCTCGGCCTGGACCGGGCCGCCCATCACGATCAGGCCGAACTCGTCACCGCCAAGCCGGGCGACGATGGTATCGCCGGGGCACTGGCCCATCATCCGCCCGCCGATGATCTGCAGGAGCCGGTCGCCGTGGGCATGACCGTGGGTGTCGTTGACCGGCTTGAAGCGGTCGAGGTCGATCAGGCCGACGCTGAATACGTCGTCCGGGCCGGACCGCTGCAGCAGGCTCTCGAGAGTCGCGAAGAAGTACCGGCGGTTGGGCATGCCGGTCAGCGCATCCGTCTGGGCGAGGCGGGCGTTCTCCTCCCCCAGTACCTGCGCCTGCCGGCGTTCGACGTGAAGTTCGCGCTGCGAGGTTTCCAGATCGACGAAGGACCGGTACGAATCGCGCAGGATCTTGAGGATCACCATGGCGACGAGCACGATGTTGCAGGCGATCGCGATCAGGACCTCGGTGCCGATCCAGAACGAATAGGCGAGGAACGTCCCCAGCACGATGACGCTGACCGCCAGCGCCGCCAACGGCAGGAAACTGAGGCAGAACACGCAGCCCAGTACCGTCACGGACACGAAGACCGCGACGTGGCCATGCTCGTAGGGGCCGCCGTACTGGTCGAGCCACAGCGACCACGCGACGAAGGCCGGCGCCATCAGCACTGCGACGATCACGGTCCGCGACATGCTGCGCTTCGCGTAAGCGGGGTCAAGCTCGGCCGCGACCACGGGCCGCATCCACGTCATCATGCGGATCATGCAGGCGGCGATGAGGATCGCAGGGAAGGTGTAGACCAGCAGCGCCGGAGCCAGCCCGCGATGCGTGAACGCCAGCACGGCGGCGTTGATCGAGAGCAGGCCGTACATCGGCGGTATGTGCTCACGCAGCCGCAGATATTGTGCGACGCTGAGGGGATACTGGCCGGCGCGGTGCATTCTACGGTGGTCTGCAAATAGTTGAAGGGACAGCGTGAAGCGGTCTGTTATTGATGACAAGTCTTTAGGAAGGATGGACGCCTCGCCAAGATTGATCCGGTCTGGAGATAACCGACCGTAAATCGCCCTCACTCCGACGCTTTTGCGAGCAATCTCGATGCTTTCCTTGAGGGAGCGCCCGTTCTAGGGCTGCGCGCGTGATCACGCTTCCCATTCATGCCGTCCTGCCGGATCTGCTGGGCGTTCTGCGCGAAAACACCGGCGCGGTGCTGATCGCGCCCCCGGGCGCGGGTAAGACGACCGCGCTGGCGCCCGCGCTCCTGGACGAGTCCTGGTGCAGCGGCACCGTCATCCTGCTCAGTCCCCGCCGCGTTGCCGCGCGCGCCGCCGCCGAACGTATGGCCGAAGGGCTGGGTGAGCAGGCGGGCGGCACGATAGGCTACGTCACCCGCCTCGACGTCAAGCGCACCGCCCGTACCCGGGTGCTGGTAATGACCGAGGCGATCTTCGTCTCGACGATTCTGAACGACCCCGAGCTTGCCGGCGTTTCCGCCGTGCTGTTCGACGAGGCGCACGAACGGCATCTCGACAGCGACCTCGGGCTTGCGCTCGCCATCGAGAGCCGCGCGGTATTGCGCGAGGACCTGCGCGTCGTCATCATGTCCGCCACCATCGACGGCAGTCGCTTTGCCCGCCTTCTGGGCGAAGGAACCCCCGTCATCGAGAGCGCGGGCAAGGCGTGGCCGCTGGACGTGCGCTGGCTTGGTCACGCGCCCGACAGGCGGATCGAGGACGCGATGACCTCCGCGCTCCTGACGGCGTGGCGCGAGCAGACGGGCGACGTGCTCGCCTTCCTGCCGGGCGTGCGCGAGATCGAGCGCGTGGCCGAGGGGCTGGTGCAGAAGCTTCCCTCGGCGCTGGTCCTGCCGCTCCACGGCCAGTGTGAGCCCGGCGCCCAGCGCGCCGCAATCCGCCGGGATGCCGAAGGCCGCCGCCGCATCGTACTGGCCACCGCCATCGCCGAAACCTCGTTGACGCTGGACGGCGTCTCGGTGGTCGTCGACGCGGGGCTTTCTCGCCGCGCCGAATTCGACAAGGCGGCTGGCGTGACGCGGCTCGTCACCCACCGTGCCAGCCGTGCCTCTGCCGCGCAGCGTGCGGGGCGCGCCGCGCGTCAGGGACCGGGCGTGGCCTATCGGCTCTGGGAGGAGGCCGCGCACGCCGGCCGGCCCGAGTTCGACCCGCCGGAAATGCTCACCAGCGACCTCGCGCCGCTTACCCTGACGCTCGCGCAGTGGGGCGCCGGCGATCCCGCGGCGATGGCATGGCTCGATCCGCCGCCAATCCCCGCTCTGGACGCCGCGCGCAAGGGACTGGCGGCACTGGGCGCGCTCGACGGGGAAGGGCGGATAACGGCGTTCGGCGGCAAGGTGGCGAGCCTGCCGATGGACCCGGCGCAGGCGGCGATGATCCTGCGCGCGAGCGAACTCGGTGCGGGCGATGTCGCGGCGCGGCTCGCCCTCTTGCTGCAGGAACGCGGCCTTGGTGGGCGCAGCGACGACCTGGCGCAGCGTCTTTCGCGGTGGGACGGCGATCGATCCCCCCGTGCGCAAGCCTCGCGCAAACTCTCTGCGGGCTGGGCGCGGCGGGCTCAGGGGCTGGTCGATGCGCCCCGCGTGGTGGAGGACGTGCCCCCCGGCGTGCTGCTTGCCCTTGGCCGCCCGGACATGCTGGCGCGCCGCCGCGGTGCCTCGGGCGAAAACTGGCACAGCGCCGGAGGTAGAGGCTACGTGCTGGACCCCGCATCGCCGCTGGCCTCGCGCGAATGGATGGTGATCGGCGACGCGCAGGGGCAGGCCAAAGGCGCGCGCATCCTGTCGGGCGCGTCGCTAGAGCCGGCCGAGGTCGAGGCGTGGTTGTCCGATGCCATGGAGCGCCGCACCGTCCTGCGTTGGAACGAGGACGAGGGCCGTGTCGAGGCGCGCCTCGAGCGCAGGATAGGCGCGATAACATTGACGAGCGGACCCGACCCTTCGCCCGATCCCGAGGCGATCCGCGCCTTCCTGATCGACCGCATCCGCGCGCGCGGGCTGTCGCTCGTGCCGCTTGGCAAGGCCGCGCAATCGCTGCTGCGCCGCGCGCGCTACGCCGGGATCGCCGCGCTTTCCGAGGAAGCGCTGCTCGCAGACCTGGAGGAGTGGCTCGGTCCGCTACTCGGTCGCCGCCTCGATGCGCTTGACGGCGCTGCGCTCTCGCAGGCGCTGCGAAACCGGCTGGACTGGGACGACCAGCAGGCGCTCGAGCGGCTGGCCCCGCCCGAGTTCCGCAGTCCCGCCGGCACCGCGCATGCGATCGACTACGAGGACGAGGGCGGCCCCTCGGTCGAAGTTCGGGTGCAGGCGCTGTTCGGGCTCGACCGTCATCCCGGCTTCGGCCAGCCTTCGCAGCCGCTGCTGCTCAAGCTGACCTCGCCCGCGGGCAGCCCGATCCAGACCACGCGCGACCTGCCGGGCTTCTGGCGCGGTTCGTGGCGCGACGTGCAGCGGGACATGAAGGGCCGCTACCCCCGCCACCGCTGGCCGGACGAACCGTGGACCGAAGACCCCAGCCTCAAGACCCGCAATGCGTTCGAGCGGGGCCGGAAGGCATGATTCGCGCTTGATTTCCGGCCCGATTCGGGGGCAAGGCATTGGCCCATGAGCGCACGCATCTATCAACGCCCGAAGAACGCCATGCAGTCCGGCAAGGCGCTGCTCGACCAGTGGATTCTCGAATTCACCCCGGCCGAAGCGAAGAAGCCCGACCCGCTGATGGGATGGGCCGGCTCGGGCGACATGCAGCAGCAGGTCGTCCTGCGGTTCCCCACCAGCGACGAGGCCAAGGCTTACGCGGACCGCTACGGCATCGAGGCCGAAGTGCACGTCACTCCGCCGCGCCGCCTCAAGATCCAGGCCTATGCCGACAACTTCCGCTGAGATCAGCGCCGGTTAGGTTTGTCTCGGCATAGGGCTGGACAAACCCGATCGACCTCGCCATATGCCCGCCCGGGAGTCGGGCGGGCGTTTTCGTCCGCCAACTTGGTCAGGTCCGGAAGGAAGCAGCCACAACGGATTGCGGCGGGTCGCCCGGCTCCTTCTTCTCTACATCGTTAATTCTCCGGCCTTTGCGCTCCTTGCAGCGCGAAGGCTGTGGAGGACGGCGCTTTTCCCCTGACATTCCCCGGCCCAGCCCCTAGTTTGGGCGACGATGGACGATTCACGCGACATGTTCGGCGACACGCCTCCCTGGGACGACGAAGACGAGGACCAGGACGCGCCCGACGCTGCCGAATTGGAGGCGGCCGGGCAGCAGTCGATGTTCGGCGAGCCTGAGGCCGTAGCACCCGAACCGGAAGCCGCTCCCACCGCTGCGGAACTCGAGGAGGCAGGCCAGTCGGCGATGTTCGCGGCGCCTGCGCCCGAGCCCGCCAAGCCCTCGCCCGTGCCCAAGGCTGACGCGGCCCCGGCAGCGGCGCAGCCCTACCGCGTACTCGCGCGCAAGTACCGCCCGCAGACTTTCGCGGAGCTGATCGGGCAGGAGGCGATGGTCCAGACGCTGGCCAACGCCATCAAGCGCGACCGGCTGGCGCATGCCTTCCTGATGACTGGCGTGCGCGGGGTGGGCAAGACCTCGACCGCGCGGCTGATCGCCAAGGCCCTCAACTGCATCGGCCCGGACGGACAGGGCGGCCCGACCATCGACCCCTGCGGCAAGTGTGAGCCCTGCATCGCCATCGCCGAGGGCCGCCACATCGACGTGATCGAGATGGACGCCGCCAGCCACACCGGCGTCGACGACGTCCGAGAGATCATCGAGGCAGTGCGTTATTCGGCCGTCTCGGCGCGCTACAAGATCTACATCATCGACGAAGTTCACATGCTGTCCCGCAATGCTTTCAATGCGTTGCTGAAGACGCTCGAGGAACCGCCCGCGCATGTGAAGTTCCTCTTCGCGACGACCGAAGTGGACAAGCTGCCGGTCACGGTGCTGTCGCGCTGCCAGCGCTTCGATCTGCGCCGCATCCCCGCGCCGATGCTCGCTGGGCACTTCGCGCATGTCTGCCGCCAGGAGGGGGTCGAGGCCGAGGACGAAGCGCTGGCCATGGTCGCCGCGGCCGCCGAAGGTTCGGTGCGCGATGGCCTGTCGATCCTCGACCAGGCGATCGCCCATGCAGACCTAGACGGCGAGGGTCAGGTCAGCGCCGACAAGGTGCGCGACATGCTTGGGCTCTCGGACAAGAGCGTCCAGCGCGGGCTGGTTTCCGCAATCCTCGAAGGGCGGGGGCCCGACCTGCTCGACATCGTCGCACGCCAGTTTTCGCTCGGCGTCGAGCCGATCGCGATGATGCGCGGGCTGATGGACCTGACCCACCGCATCGCCGTCGCGCAGGTGGCCGGAAATGCCGCCGATGCCCATTCGACCGAGGAGCGCGAAGCGATCGAGGGCTGGGCCAAGGGCCTGCGCGCCGGCCAGCTCCACCGCCTCTGGCAATTGCTGCTCAAGGGCCATGACGAGGTGAAGTCCGCACCCGATCCACTGGTGGCGGCGCAGATGGCGCTGCTGCGGATCATGCACGCCTCCGACATGCCCGATCCCGGCGCGCTGGTGCGCAAGCTGGAAGAGATCGCCGCGCGCGCTCCCGCCGCTCCAGCAGCGGTCGAAGGCGGTGCTGCAGCGCCTAGCGCGCCGTCAGGCTTCACTCCGGCGGCGGTCACGCCGCGTTGGGAAGCGCTGGTCGACGATGTGGAGCATATCGGTGAACTGTCCACCGCCAACACCATGCGCATGCAGGTGCGCGTGGTGGAGCTGGCCCAGGGCCTGCTGCGCTATACCCAGCCGCCGGCCTTCAAGGAGGACGTAGTCGCCATCGTGCGGGCCGGGCTCCAGAAGGCCACGGGCGAGCGCTGGCAGGTCGAGCGTGTAGATGCGGAAGGCGCGCCCACCCTAGTCGAGATCGCCGAAGTGAAGAAGGCGGCCGATGCCGAGGCGCTGCGCACTTCTCCGCTGGTCGAGGCGACCTTGGCTGCCTTTCCGGGCGCCGAATTGATCGAAGACGACCGTCCGGCCGCGATCGGCGGCGGTCAGCGCAATTGGAGACGTTGAGATGAAGTCGATGGAAGAGATGATCCAGGCCGCCCAGCAGGCCGCCGAGACCATCCAGAAGCAGATGAACGAAACGCAGGGCAAGCTCGACCAGATGGAGGTCGAGGGGCTTTCCGGCGGCGGGCTCGTCAAGATTCGCTGCTCTGCCAAGGGCCGTGTCATCGGTGTGGCGATCGACGACAGTCTCATGCAGCCGAGTGAAAAGTCGATCCTCGAGGACCTGATCGCCGCGGCCTACAACGACGCGCGCGTCAAGGCGGACTCGGTCGCCAACGAGGAACTGGCCAAGGCGCAGTCGGGCATGGGCCTGCCCCCGGGCTTCAAGCTGCCGTTCTGAAGCGATACGGTGCTCGGCAGGTTCGTTGTCGGCGGTTTTTCGGTTATGATTCAACGCGAATTGTCCTAAATTTCGCCTATTCGGGTCTGCCGGGCGACCATGCCCTGCGCTGCGTAATCCGAGTAGACCGGGTGCCTCGATACTGGACGTGATTGCCCCCCGATGCCTCCGTGATGGATGAAGCCCCAAGTGTAGCGGCCCAATTTGGAGCGTAATGACAAGGTGCAGGGTCGGGCGCTTCCCACAGGCTTTCGCCAGCAAAAGATTGCAAGGCGGCGTGAAGACCCCATATCGTCCGCCAAGAGCCGGGGCGGCTGCAGGCAGTCCTCCGTGCGTGATGATTGGATATTGCTTTGAACCTGCTTCCGCTTCTGCCTCTGCGTGACATCGTCGTCTTCCCGGGCATGGTCGTGCCACTGTTCGTCGGCCGCGAGAAATCCGTGGCCGCGCTCGAAGCGGCGATGGCTGGGGATAAGGACATCTTCCTGCTCGCCCAGCTCGACCCGGGTTGCGACGATCCCGACCGCGACGATCTCTACGATACGGGCGTGGTCGCCAGCGTGCTGCAGTTGCTCAAGCTGCCGGACGGCACCGTGCGCGTTCTGGTCGAAGGCCAGGACCGGGCGCGCCTCGAAACGCTGCGCTCCGAAACCACCGATGACGGCGAGATGCTGGTCGCGGGCGTGGAAATGCTCGATCCCGTCGAGGCCGAGGGCACCGAAGTTTCGGCGATGATGCGCACGGTCGTCGACCAGTTCGGAGAATACGCCAAGCTCAACAAGAAGCTGAGCCAGGATGCCGGCGAACAGCTGGGCGATATCGAGGATGCGGCCAAGCTGGCCGACACCGTCGCTGCGCAGCTTTCCGCCAAGGTATCCGACAAGCAGGCGGTGCTGTCCGAGCCCGACCCGCTCAAGCGGCTGGAAATGGTCTATTCCTTCATGGAAGGCGAACTCGGCGTCCTGCAGGTCGAGCGCAAGATCCGTGGCCGCGTGAAGCGGCAGATGGAGAAGACCCAGCGCGAGTACTACCTCAACGAACAGCTCAAGGCGATCCAGTCCGAGCTGGGCGGCGGCGAGGGCGACGAGGCGAACGAGCTTCAGGAACTGGCCGAGCGGATCGAGAAGACCCGCCTGTCCAAGGAAGCCAAGGAAAAGGCCGTTGGCGAGCTGAAGAAGCTCAAGTCGATGCAGCCGATGAGCGCCGAGGCAACCGTCATCCGCAACTACCTCGACGTGCTGCTGGGCCTGCCCTGGGGCAAGAAGAGCAAGCTCAAGCGCGATATATCGACCGCGCAGGACATCCTCGACGCCGACCACTATGCCCTCGACAAGGTCAAGGACCGCATCATCGAGTATCTTGCGGTGCAGGCGCGTACCAACAAGCTGAAGGGGCCGATCCTGTGCCTCGTCGGTCCGCCGGGCGTTGGCAAGACTTCGCTGGGCAAGTCGATCGCCAAGGCCACGGGCCGCGAGTTCATCCGCCAGTCGCTGGGCGGCGTGCGCGACGAGGCCGAGATCCGCGGCCACCGCCGGACCTACATCGGTTCGCTGCCGGGCAAGATCGTCACCAACCTGCGCAAGGCCGGCAAGTCGAACCCGCTGTTCCTGCTCGACGAGATCGACAAGCTCGGTCAGGACTTCCGCGGCGATCCGGCCTCGGCGCTGCTCGAAGTGCTCGATCCGGAGCAGAACGCGAAGTTCCAGGACCACTACCTGGAACTCGACATCGATCTTTCGGACGTGATGTTCGTGTGCACCGCGAACAGCCTGAACCTGCCGCAGCCGCTGCTCGACCGCATGGAGATCATCCGTCTGGAGGGGTACACCGAGGACGAGAAGGTCGAGATCGCCGAGCGTCACCTCGTCGCCAAGCAGGTGGAGGCGCACGGTCTCAAGAAGGGCGAGTTCACGCTGACGCAGGAGGGCCTGCGCGACCTGATCCGCTATTACACCCGCGAGGCCGGCGTGCGCACGCTCGAGCGCGAGATCGCGCGGCTGGCGCGCAAGTCGCTGCGCCAGATCCTCGAAGGCAAGGCCACCGAGGTCACCATCACGGCGGACAACCTGGCAGACTATGCCGGAGTGCGTAAGTTCCGCCACGGCATGGGTGAGGAGGAGCATCAGGTCGGTGCGGTGACGGGCCTTGCCTGGACCGAAGTCGGCGGCGAACTGCTGACGATCGAGGCGGTGACAGTCCCGGGCAAGGGCGCGATCAAGGCTACCGGCAAGCTCGGCGACGTGATGAACGAGTCGATCCAGACCGCGTTCAGCTTCGTACGCGCCCGCTCGCCCGCCTATGGCATCAAGCCGAGCGTCTTCAACAAGAAGGACATCCACGTCCACATGCCTGAAGGTGCGGTGCCGAAGGATGGTCCTTCGGCAGGTGTCGGCATGGTCACTTCGATCGTCTCGACGCTGACCGGTATTCCGGTGCGCAAGGACATCGCCATGACCGGCGAAGTCACGCTGCGTGGCCGGGTGCTGCCGATCGGCGGACTCAAGGAAAAACTGCTGGCCGCACTGCGCGGCGGCATCACCACGGTGCTGATCCCGGAAGAGAACCGCAAGGACCTCGCCGAGATCCCGGACAACGTGAAGCAGGGGTTGGAGATCATCCCTGTCGCTCACGTCGACGAAGTGCTGGCCAAGGCTCTTACGGAGCCGGTCACGGCGATCGAGTGGACCGAGGCGGACGAACTGGCCGCAGCGCCGCCGCCGCACACGGCTGCGACGGGTGCCACTGCGCATTGATGGTGGCGGCGCCATTTGACTTCGCGGTAATGGAATGAATCAAGGGCGTCGGTTATCCGGCGCCCTTTTCATATGGGACGATCATGCCTGGTGGCTGTCGCTCCCGCGGGCGCTGGATAGTCAGGGCGCCAGGGCGGTCTACTTGGCCCGACGCCCGCGCCCGCGATCTGTCCTGAGCGGGAAAGATTTATCCATCCGCCCACGATCTTCATCGAAATACATGTCAGAAATCCGGTTCCGAGGCGCCAGTCTATCCCCGTTGTCTCTGATAACATTAGGCAAAGCCCAGTCTGCGGAACGAGAAGTCCTGTTGGAAAACAACACAACTTGTCATGATTTGTATAAGGACTGAAAATTGACGAGTTATCGGCGGAGGCGTACTCTTCCTGCCGACAACTTGTGAGGGTGTGATCGGTGGGGGAAGCAATCAGTCTTGGTCCGGTGCGCGGACGTGCGCGCATAGATGTCATGGATGTGCTGCGCGGTATTGCGATACTGGGCATCCTGTTCATGAACATCCCCTTCATGGCCACGAACCCCGCGATCTGGATGGATGACGTGCGCCGTCTGTCATGGTCACCCTTGGACGCGACGACTTGGGCCGCCATCGACATCTTCTGGAGCGGCACCCAGCGCGGTCTGTTCGAGTTCCTTTTCGGTGCGGGCGTCATGGTGCTTACCGCACGGGCAATGCGGCCCGAGGACCCGGTCGCAGTGGCAGATCTCTACTATCGGCGTAACCTGCTGCTGGTCGCCTTCGGCCTCATCGATATCTTCGTCATCGCGTGGGTCGGCGACATCTTGCTCGCGTATGGCCTGTCCGCGCTGTTCCTGTTCCCCTTCCGAAAGGCCTCGCCCAAGATCCTGCTGGCGATGGGCCTGGGCTTTGCCGCGTTTGTCGCGGTAACCGGGACGATCGGATATACCGGCCGGATCGAGATGATCGACAAGGTAGAAGTTCTGGAGAAGAAACAGGCCGATGGTGTCAAGCTCGGCGAAAAGGACAAGAAGACGATCGCGGAATGGCAGGAAAAGCGCGACGCCCACGATCTTTCCAAGCCGCCCAGCAAGGATACCCAGGACAAGATCAAGGCCGAGAACGAGGCGCATGCGGGCAATCCCTGGATGTTCCTCAGGAATAACTGGACCGTGTGGAACAAGATATTCGGCGACGGGCATGGCACTTTGTTCACGATAGTCGAGGCGGTCTGCGCCATGTTCATCGGCATGGCGCTGTGGAAGTGGGGCGTCATCCAGGGGCAGAGACCGGTCCGTTTCTATGCGATCACCGCTGTCGCCGCCTACGCCGTGGGCTGCGGGCTGCGGGCTTGGAATGTCGCCGAACTCTATACCTTCACGCTGGACCCCAAATCGGGTTGGATCACCCACGAGTTCGCGCGTCTCGCGGTGACGCTGGGGCACGTCGCGTTCTTCAACCTCGTCATGAAGACCGCTGCCGGACGGAATGTCCTTGCGCCGTTCAAGGCGGTGGGGCGGATGGCCTTTTCGATCTACGTGCTGACCAGCGTGGTCACGCTCTGGTTGATCTTCGCGCCGTGGGGCCTCGACCTGTGGGGCAAGTTCGGTTGGGCTCAGCTGGCGCTCGCCGCGGCGGTCATCGACGTGTTCATGCTGGTCTTTGCGAACGTCTGGCTGCGTTACTACCTCAGCGGACCGTTGGAATGGGTCTGGCGATCGCTCGCCTACGGCAAGCGCCAGCCCTTCGTCCGCCACCCCGCCGAGCCGGCCGCGCCGGGGACGCTTGCCCCTGCCTGACGACACCGGTGGGGTACAGGGGGCGCTTGCCCTCGATGTAGTCTGGCTGTAACCCGCCGCCTTCACATTGGGCGTTCCCGCCCGCTCGCCCCGTGCGAGCCCGGGCCGGGCGCTGCTGGAAGGATCATGCCATGGGTTATCGGGTTGTCGTCGTCGGGGCGACCGGAAATGTCGGCCGGGAAATCCTCAACACCATGGCCGAGCGCGAATTTCCGGCCGACGAGATCGCGGTGCTGGCCTCGTCGCGCTCGATCGGGGTGGAGATCGAATACGGCGACACCAACCGTATGCTCAAGGTCAAGAACCTGGAGCACTTCGACTTCGCGGGCTGGGACATCGCCCTGTTCGCCGCAGGCTCGGAAGCGACCAAGGTCTATGCGCCCAAGGCCGCCGCGGCGGGCTGCGTGGTGATCGATAACTCGTCGCTCTACCGCATGGACCCGGACGTGCCGCTGATCGTGCCCGAGGTGAACCCGGACGCGATCGACGGCTACAAGGCGCGCAACATCATCGCCAACCCCAACTGCTCGACCGCGCAGATGGTCGTCGCGCTCAAGCCGCTGCACGACAAGGCCCGGATAAAGCGCGTCGTCGTCTCGACCTATCAGTCGGTTTCCGGCGCGGGCAAGGACGGCATGGACGAGTTGTTCGAGCAGAGCCGCGCGATCTTCGTGGGCGACTCCGTCGAGCCGCGCAAGTTCACCAAGCAGATCGCCTTCAACGTGATCCCGCACATCGACGTCTTCCTCGACGACGGCTCCACCAAGGAGGAGTGGAAGATGGTGGTCGAGACCAAGAAGATCCTCGACCCGAAGATCAAGGTGCAGGCCACCTGCGTGCGCGTGCCGGTCTTCGTCGGGCACTCGGAGTCGCTGAACATCGAGTTCGAGGACGAGATTTCCGCCACCGAGGCACAGGACATCCTGCGCGAGGCACCGGGTGTGATGCTCGTCGACAAGCGCGAGGACGGCGGATACGTCACTCCGGTCGAGGCCGTGGGCGACGGCGCCACTTACGTGAGCCGCGTGCGCGAGGACCCGACGGTGGAGAACGGGCTGGCGCTGTGGTGCGTGTCGGATAACCTGCGCAAGGGCGCGGCGCTCAACGCGGTGCAGATCGCGGAACTGCTGGGACGGCGCCACCTCAAGAAGGGGTGAGCCGCGGGCCCGATACATAAAGGAGGTCGAGGATGGACAAGGTAGAGACGAAGACGGCGCTGGAGCTTATCGCCAGCCGGCTGACCACGCTTTCCGGCGTCCTCGACAAGGCCGAGGCCGGCCAGGGCGCCGATGCACTCGACGCCCTGGCCGGCGCTCGCCTCGCTGGCGACATGCACCCGCTCGCCTGGCAGGTCGCCTCCGTCTGCGCGCAGGCGCAGCAGTTCCTCGACTGGAGCCGGGGCGGCGACGTGCCCAACGCCGTTGCACCCGTCACGAGCTGGAGCGACGCGCGCGCGTTGCTTGCCGATACCCGGGCCGAGATCACGGTAGCGGCGGCGGAGGGCCTCTCGGCGCCTGACGCCAAGCGCATTACGATCGCGGCCATGGGTGTCTACGTGGACCTTACGGACCGGCGCTACCGCGACCACTGGATCCTGCCCAACCTCTACTTCCACCTCAGCATCGCCTACGCCATCCTGCGCATGAAGGGCGTGGGACTCGGCAAGGCGGACTTCATGGCCCACATCATCGGCGACCTCAGGCCCATCGCGGCACAGGAGACCGAGGCCGCCGAGGCATGATCCGCGCGATGGGCGGCGGCTGCCAGTGCGGCCGCGTGCGCTACACGGCGGAAGTGGAGCCCGAGGAGGCTTACCTCTGCCATTGCAGGATGTGCCGCAAGGCCACCGGCGGCGTCTCCATCGCCTATTCGAACGCTCCGCCCGAAAAGGTGACCTGGCACAGCGAGCCGGACTGGTACCAGTCCTCGCCCATTGCGCATCGCCCGTTCTGCTCGCACTGCGGGACACCGCTCGGCTTCGCGTTCCTGGACGGGAAGGGGAACATCGACATCACCGTAGGCAGCTTCGATGATCCGACCCCGTTCCGGCCCAGCAAGAACTACGCCACCGAAAGCATGTTGACCGCATGGACCGACACGCGGCACCTGCCCGGCATGACGAGCGCTGAAAATCCCAACGTGGTGAAGCGCTGGGAAGATGCGGGGCTCGAACCGCCCGAATGACGCCATAGCTAAAGCGAGATTGCCTTGAGTGATGTGACTACCGAGTTCGTCGAAGGCTTCGGCGGTGCGAAGCTCGCCGTTCACCGCACGGGGGACACCGGGGCGCGGCCGCTGGTACTTCTCCACGGACTGTTCTCCAGCGCCGAGGTGAATTGGATCAAATTCGGCAATGCCAAGATACTCGCCGACGCGGGGTTCGACGTCATCATGCCGGACCTTCGCGCCCACGGACAGAGCGACGGGCCGCATGATCCTGCGGCCTATCCCGCCGACGTGCTGGTGCGGGACCTGAAGGCGGTGATCGATGCCCACGGCCTTTCCGACTACGACCTCGGCGGTTTCTCGCTCGGGTCGCGCACGGCGGTGCGCGGCGTCCTGGCGGGCCTCGCGCCGCGGCGGCTGGTTCTGGGCGGCATGGGCCTGACCGGGTTGTCCGGCTGGGCCCGGCGCAGCGCGCATTTCGTGGACGCCATCGACCGCTTCGGCTCGATCGAGCGCGGCGACAAGGCCTTCGTCGCGCAGGCCTTCATGAAGACCATGAAGATCGACCGCGTCGCCGCGCGCCTGCTGCTGGGCTCGGTGGACGATACGTCGCCCGGCGCCATCGCGCAGGTGACGATGCCGACGCTCTGCGTCAGCGGCGCCGACGACCACGACAATGGCTCCGCCCCCGAACTCGCCGCCGCGCTGCCGGACGGGACTTACGTCGAGACGCCGGGCAATCACATGTCGTCGGTGACCTTCAAGGACATGGGCAGGGCGATCGCGGCGTTCCTTGTCTGACGGGCCGGGGGCACGGCGGCTGCTGATCCAGACTGCCCTCCGCCGGATGCCGCTCGCGCCGCGTGGCTCGTGCCAATCCGGTTTTGACGCGCGCTGCCGGCGGGTGTATGTAGAAAAAGAAAAAATACAGAGGTCGTCATCCATTTGTCTTCCAAGGGGGGGTGAGCAATGGCGACTGTGGTATCAAGATTACCGGCCGCGCGAAGCGATCGGAACTTCTTTACCGGCATGGCCCTGTTTTTTATCGTTATTAGTGCGGCCGGATTCTGGCAGAGTTTTTATCTCGCGTCGTGGTTCGGCACCAAGCCTCTTTCTCCCATCATGCATCTGCACGGGGTGGTGATGACCGCCTGGGTGCTGTTCTTCCTCCTCCAGACCGCTTTCGTGCGCAATGCCCGCGTGGAGGCGCATCGGCGCTGGGGAATGGTCGGACTGCTGCTGGCGGGCGCCGTCGGCGCTACTTCGCTGGCGACCGTCATGGCCACGCTGGGCGCGGGACGGCTCGATAAGTCGGTGCCGGTGGAGATATTCCTCGTCTTCCCGATCGGCCTGTCGCTGATGTTCTGGCTGCTGGTCGGCTGTGCGGTCTACTGGGTTCGCGATGCTGCCACCCACAAGCGCCTGATGGTGCTGGCCACGCTGGCGACGATGGCCACCCCGATCGCCAGGCTCAGGCTGCCTTTTCTTCCGCCTGCTGCGCTGGGCGGTAATATTGCTGTGATCGCGCTGATCCTGCCGCTGGTTCTTCACGACCTGTCATCTTTCAGGCGAGTCCACCCTGCGACCGTCTGGGGCGGCGGCTTCATCGCGGCGATGCTGCCGCTGCGGCTGCTGGTCGCTCACACCGATGCGTGGAAAGCCTTCGTCGGCTGGTTGGGCGCTACGTAGCAAAGCCTGGCATGGGGGGCGGCGAAGGCCGCTTTCCTACAGCACCTGCGTAGCGGTAGGCTGCAGCCATGATCCGTTCCGGTGGCTTCCCGAAAAGTGTCTGGCCCGCGTCACTACGCGCTCCAGGCGGGAGGGTGACACCTGTAACCTGCAGGGTGACAGTTCACCCTTTGGACCGTGTAAACCGTGTAAACCTGTCACCTCGGGCGAGCCTCGGGAAAATCCGTCCCGCGGTGTTGATCTGCCGCTCGCTGCGTCTAGTCTCGGCGCCAATCGAAGGTTCGAAAAGGGGCACCCATGAAATTCGCATCCACCGCGCTGGCTGCGCTCGCCGCAAGCCTGTCGTTCGCCGCCGCGCCGGCACTGGCGCAGGAGGCGCCCGCCTACCCGATGACGGCCGACGGCGCCGCGAAGTTCGTCGCCGACGCCGAGAAGGACCTCTTCGACTTCTCGATCGACAACGCCCGCATCAACTGGGTCAACTACACCTACATCACCGACGACACCGACGGCCTTGCCGCCAAGTCGAACGGCGAACTGACCGAGAAGCAGGTGAAGTACGCGGTCGAGGCGGCCAAGTTCGCCAGGGTCGGCGGGCTCGACGCCGACGTCTCGCGCAAGCTCGGCATCCTGCGCCAGGGCATCGTCCTGCCCGCGCCCACCACGGCCGGTGCGGCGGCGCAGCTCAGCGAGATTTCCACGCGCCTGTCCTCCACCTACGGCAAGGGCAAGGGCACGCTGGACGGCAAGCCGATCAACGGCTCGGACATCGAGGCCGAGATGGGCAACCTCGAGCGTACGCCTGCCGAGTTCGCCGAGATGTGGACGACCTGGCACGACAACGTCGGCAAGCCCATGAAGGGCGATTACGTCCAGATGGTCGGCATCGCCAACCAGGGCGCCAAGGAGCTCGGCTATGCCGACGTGGGCGCGATGTGGCGCTCAGGGTATGACATGACGCCCGAACAGTTCGCCGCCGAAACGCAGCGCCTGTGGGAGGAGACCAAGCCGCTCTACCTCGCGCTGCATACTTACGTGCGCCGCAAGCTCAACGAGAAGTACGGCGACGCCGTGCAGCCGCGCACCGGCCCGATCCGTGCCGATCTGCTGGGCAACATGTGGGCCCAGGAGTGGGGCAACATCTACCCGCTCGTCGCGCCCGCGGGGGCGGGTGATCTCGGCTACGACGTGGGCGAGCTGCTCAAGGCGAAGCAGAAGACGCCGATCGACATGGTCAAGGCGGGCGAGGGCTTCTACTCCTCTCTCGGCTTCGATCCGCTGCCGGACACGTTCTGGGTCCGCTCGATGATAACCAAGCCCGCCGATCGCGAGGTGATCTGCCACGCCTCTGCCTGGGACGTCGACAACAAGGACGACCTGCGCATCAAGATGTGCACCAAGGTGAACTCCGAGGACTTCACCACGATCCACCACGAACTGGGCCACAACTACTACCAGCGCGCCTACAACAAGCAGCCGTATCTCTACCTCAACGGTGCCAACGACGGCTTCCACGAGGCGATCGGCGATTTCGTGGCGCTGTCGATCACGCCGCAGTACCTCGTCCAGATCGGGCTGCTCGACAAGGCCAAGGTCCCCAGCGCCGACAAGGACACCGGGCTGCTGCTGCGCCAGGCGATGGACAAGGTGGCGTTCCTGCCCTTCGGCCTGCTGATCGACCGCTACCGCTGGGGCATCTTCGACGGCACGATCAAGCCGGCCGACTACAACAAGGCCTGGACGCAGCTGCGTCTCGAGTACCAGGGCATCACGCCGCCCTCGGCGCGGCCGGACGATGCCTTCGATGCGGGCGCCAAGTACCACATCCCGGGCAACACGCCCTATACGCGCTACTTCCTCGCGCGCATCCTGCAGTTCCAGTTCTACCAGGCGGCTTGCAAGCAGGCCGGGTGGAAAGGCCCGCTGCACCGGTGCAGCTTCTATGGCAACAAGCAGGTCGGCGCCAAGCTGAACGCGATGCTGGAGATGGGCCAGTCCAAGCCTTGGCCCGAGGCGCTGAAGGTGTTCACCGGCTCGCCGCAGCTGAGCGCCAAGCCGATGCTCGACTACTTCGCGCCGCTCAAGAAGTGGCTCGACGAGCAGAACAAGGGTGAAAAGTCCGGCTGGTAAGCACCGCGGCCCGGCGCCTCAGCGCGAAGTCCGAGCCGTAGAAGTCCCGCACGAAGGCTTCCTGGCTCGGATCGAGCGCGGGGGGCATGGCCCCGCCGCAGCGGTTGAGGCGGGGCAGGGCGCCGAGCTCGGACAAGCCTGTGATGTCGCCAAGCAGGCCGAGGGCCTCGTAGGGGACGAGAGTGTCGATGCGGCATTCGCCCCGTGCATCGGTGAGATACCAGCTCTGCGGGCGGAAGATGTGGTCGATGTCGAAGAGGCTGCGCGCGGTGGCGAGGTGGTCGATCGCGTCGTCGACGCAGGCGAATGCGCGGTAGCGCGCGTTGAACGGCCGGGCCACCGCGCGGTCCCGCGTGCCATCGCTGCGGGCGTAGCGGTAGGCCGAGAGAAACCGGGCGACCGGGTCGCGCACGATGGCGAAGCTGGGAAGGTCGAGCACGTCTGGCGCCACCATGGCGTAGTAGCGCACCGTCTCGTGCTTGATCTGCTCGCCGTAGAGGCGGTCGCATACCGAGGTGCCGGCGTTCTTGGGCACGTGGATAAACAACACGCCGTTCTGGCGGATGGCGGCGATACGGTCGCGGCGGCGGGTATTCGGCGGATAGGGAATGTGCCAGCGCGAAACCCGCTCGGGCACGTCGCTGAGGAGACGGACGCCGAATGCCGAAGCGATCAGGCGCTTGATGCCGGTGGTGCCGGGCGGTCCGGGACGGCGTGCGGGGGAGAGGGGCTGGTGCATGGCCGGCGCATTATCCCGCCGATTTTGGCGGCGAATTTCATGATGTTGCACTTGTGTACGCAGCACAAATCCCGCGTTTGCCGACTCGCCAGCCTGCGTGGATGTGCTAGGCATCCGGCAAGGAGGCGTGATGGGACTGCTTGAAAATGACGTCGAGGTGGTACGACAGATCGACATCGTCCCGACCATCCTCGACACCGTCTGCCGCCTCACCGGCATGGGCTTCGCTGCCGTAGCCCGCGTCACCGAGGATCGCTGGATCGCGTGCGAGGTTCTGGACAAGATCGGCTTCGGCCTGCTTTCAGGCGGAGAACTGAAGGTCGAGAGCACGATCTGCCATGAAATCCGACAGTCCGGCCAGGCCGTCGTCATATCCGACGTGCAGGCGGACCCGGTCTACTGCAACCACCACACGCCTGCGTTCTACGGGCTGCGCAGCTACATCTCCATGCCGATCATGCGTGCGGACGGGAGCTTCTTCGGCACCCTTTGCTGCATCGATCCCAATCCCGCCGATCTTGGCCGGCCTGAAGTCCAGGCCACGTTTCGGATGTTCGCGGACCTCCTGGCCTTTCATCTGGACGCGGCGGACAAGCTGTCGGCGTCGGAACAGAAGCTCGCGGTCGAAGTCGAGGCGGGCGAGCTTCGCGAGCAGTTCATCGCCGTCGTCGGGCATGACTTGCGCAATCCGCTCGCCGCGATCGGCGCCGGGGTGACGATGTTGCGCAAGGCGCCCGATCCTGCGCGCGCGGAAGTCATCCTCGACCAGATGGAGCGCAGTTCCGGGCGGATGTCGCTGCTGATCGACAACATCCTGGACTTCGCACGCGGCCGGCTCGGCGGGGGGCTTACGCTGGAGCACCGGGAAGAGGACATCGCGCCGGTCATCGCCGAGGTCGCCGCGGAACTCGCCGCCAGCCATCCGGGCGGCGACCTGCGGCTAAAATGCGATCCGGGCCCTGCATTCGTGCGCTGCGACCGCCAGCGGATCGCGCAGTTGCTGTCAAACCTGCTGGGCAACGCCTTCACCCACGGCGACCCCGGCAAGCCGATCACCGTGGAGTACACGGTGCGGGAAGGGAGCTTCGCGCTGTCGGTGACGAACCGCGGCGCCGAGATCCCGCTCGATGCACGCGCGCGGTTGTTCCACCCCTTCGCGCGCGGCAATGGCGGCGCTGGACGGGAGGGGCTGGGCTTGGGGCTCTACATCGCGTCCGAGATCGCCAAGGCGCACGGGGGTGCGCTCTCGGTCGCTTCCTCGCCCGAGCGGACGAGCTTCACGTTCACCATGCCGCTATCGGGCGGGGCCTGAGCGGGACCGTCGTCCCCGGCCGGAGCCGGGAACGCGGCGGTATTCACCGAAACGGCGGCTCGTTGAAGGCGCGCAGCTTGCGCGAATGCAGGCGGTCGCCCTGTTCGCGCAGGAGGTCGCAGGTGATGAGGCCGATCTTGAGGTGGCTGGCGATCGCCTCCTCGTAGAAGCGGTTGGCCTGGCCGGGGAGCTTGAGCTCGCCGTGGAGCGGCTTGTCCGAGACGCAGAGCAGGGTGCCGTAGGGCACGCGGAAGCGGTAGCCCTGGGCACTGATCGTCGCGCTTTCCATGTCGATGCCGATCGCGCGGCTGAGCGAGAAGCGCTTCGCCGAATCGGTGTAGCGCAGCTCCCAGTTGCGGTCGTCGGTCGTGACCACGGTGCCTGTGCGCATGCGCTTCTTGAGGTTGGCGCCGCCACCGCCGCTGACGATCTCGGCCGCCTGCGCGAGCGCCATCTGGACTTCGGCGATGGCGGGAAGCGGGATTTCGGGCGGGAGCACCGGGTCGAGGACGTGATCGTCGCGAAGGTAGGCATGGGCGAGCACGTAGTCGCCGATGCGCTGGCTTTCGCGCAGGCCGCCGCAGTGGCCGATCATCAACCAGGCTTCGGGGCGCAGGACCGCGAGGTGGTCGGTGATGGTCTTGGCGTTGGACGGACCGACGCCGATGTTGACCAGGGTGACGCCCGAGCGGTCCTCGCGGATGAGGTGATAGGCGGGCATCTGGTGGCGGCGCCACGCCGTGTCGGACAGGCGCGCGCGGGCGTTGTCGATCGGCGCGTCGAGATAGAGGCCGCCGGCGCCCGAAAGCGCGACATAGCCGTCGGTGCCGACCTGCTTGCCTGCCCAGTCAACGAATTCATCGACATAGCGGTGATAGTTCGTGAACAGGATGAAGCGCTGGCAGTGCTCCGGGCTGGTTCCGGTATAGTGCGCAAGTCGTGCGAGGCTGAAGTCGGTGCGTAGGCCATCGAACAGCGCGAGGGGCTGTGGTTCGTCGCCCCCGCACAGGAAGGTGCCGTCGGCGATCTCGTCGCCGATCATGGCGAGTTCGGTGCTCGGGAAGTGGCTCGCCAGTTCCTGCGGCGTCACCGCGCCGACCGGCACGCCGTCCAGCACGTAGGGGAACGGGATCTCCTGCGTGGAGGCGACGACTTCGAATTCGACCTCGTACTCCGCCTCGATCAGTGCGAGTTGTTCGGAAAGGTAGTCGGCGAAGAGGTGGGGGCGGGTGACCGTGGTGGAATAGGTGCCGGCCACTTCGAGCCGTCCGAATGCGCGCGAGGCCCGCGCGGCGCGCTCGGTGCCGCGATAGGTGATGCGCAGCTCCGGGTAAGTCCAGGCGCGCTGGGCGCGGCGATCGGTGGGGGGGAGAGTGCCGTGCTCGACGAAGGCGGTGATATCGGCCTTGAGAGTGGAGACAGCGGCTTCGTAGACGCGGACCAATTCCGCGAGGGTTTCTTTCATCATCTGCATGGCCATCTATTACGCAATCTCTGTTGCGGCGCAATAGGGCCCGTTCAGGGCAGGGGTGTGACGACTAGGAGGCGAGTTCCAGCGCCAGGTATGACACGGTCTTGCCGTTCCCGAGCAGCGCTTCGCCCACCGGCGCGAAGCCGAGGGCCTTGTGGAATGCCTCGGATGCGGGGTTCGGTGGGTCGGAGTTGACCTCGCAGACGATCCGCTCATGGCCGGCAGCGCGTGCGGCGCCGAACAGGTGAGTATAGAGCTGGCGTGCAAGGCCGCGCCCGCGCGCTTCGGGAGCGGTGACCACGCGGTCGATGTAGACGAAGCTGGCGTAGCGCTCCGCGAACCACCGGTAGTTGGGACTGTCGTAGGCAGCGCCCGGCGCGAAGGCGAGGAGCATGGCATCGACCGTGCCGACGCGGGCCGCAAGGAATGCCTCGGCCACCAGCATCCCCATGCGCGTCTCGTCCGCCCACGACAGTTCGACGGCATGGGCGTTGTTGAGCGCCAGCATGGCGGCGCGCAGGGGTGCATCGGCGCGGTAGTCGGCGGTGGTGACGGTCGTGATCATTCTCGGTGTCCCACATAGGAAAAGGCCCCCGCTCCGATGGAGCGAGGGCCTTTCGATCCTTTGGCAAAAGCCGAAGGTCAGGCTCAGGCCTGAGCTTCGCCCTCTTCCTCGGCTTCTTCGACCGCGATTTCGCCGGGTTCGGCGTTCGGGTCGTAGGCTTCGGTGAAGCCCGAGACGTCCTGTTCGAACATCGCGGCCATCACGTCCACGCCCTGCGTCTGCAGTTCGGCCTCGTCGGGCGAACGTGCGACGTTGACCTTGACGTTGACCGAGACTTCGGGGTGCAGGCTGACCTTGACGTCGAAGATGCCGAGCGTCTTGATCGGGCGTTCCAGCACGATCATGTTCTTGGTCAGGTTCGCGCCGTCGGCGTTCAGGGCGTCGACGATGTCACGCACCGAAACCGAACCGTAGAGCTGGCCCGAGTTCGACGAAGCGCGGATCAGGACGACCTGCTTGCCTTCGACGTCGGTCGAGTGCGTCTGAGCAGCCGTGCGGCGCTCGGCGTTCTCTGCCTCGATCTTGGCGCGGTTGGCCTCGAAGACCTTCTTGTTGCGATCGTTGGCGCGCAGGGCCTTCTTGTTGGGAAGAAGGTAGTTGCGTGCGTAGCCGTCCTTGACGGTGACGACGTCGCCGATGGCGCCGAGCTTTTCGACGCGTTCCAGGAGGATGATGTCCATTGGGTCAGTCCCTCCTTACTTGACGATGAAGGGAAGCAGGCCGATGTGCCGGGCGCGCTTGATCGCCTGGCCCAGCTCACGCTGCTTCTTGGCGGAAACCGCCGTGATGCGGCTCGGAACGATCTTGCCACGCTCGGACATGAAGCCCTGGAGCAGACGAACGTCCTTGTAGTCGATCTTCGGCGCGTTCTTGCCCGAGAACGGGCAGGACTTGCGGCGGCGGAAGAATGCACGTGCCATGGAGGTCAGTTCCCTTCACGTTCGCGACGGCGAGTACGCTCGCGGTCGCTCTTGCGCATCATGACCGAAGGGCCGTCCTCGTGCTCGTCGACGCGGATGGTGACGAAACGGATGACGTCTTCGTTGATCGAGGTCTGGCGCTCGAGCTCGGCGACGGTGGCGCCGTTGGCTTCGATGTTCAGCATCACGAAGTGCGCCTTGCGGTTGCGCTTGATCTTGTAGGCGAGGTTCTTGAGGCCCCAGGTCTCGGTCTTCATGACCTTGCCCTGGTTCGACTCGACGATCTCGCTTGCGGCGGTAGCCAGCGCATCGACCTGCGCTTGGCTGAGGTCCTGGCGTGCCAGGAAAACGTGTTCATATAGAGCCACGGCAGCTTCCTTTTCTCAACATAACCGATCGCTGGCTTGTCCGCGGGATTGCGGGGCCCCTCCGGCTTTCTTTGCTTTCCCTGAAGTCTCGTGACGACGGGGAAGGCGGGCCCTTACCGGATTCTGGCGCGAATGCAAGCGCGGAAGGGTAGGAAGGCGTGGCCGAGCAGCAGATGCTCATGAGACTTAGTTGCGCACCAAGGCATTTTTGTTGCGCGCCGCGGTTCGTGCGTTAGCAAGGCCGTTCCCAAGAAAAATTCGAGTCGCCAATGAAAATCAATGTTCGCTGCGCCATGCCGGCGCTTCTCGCCGGCGTTGCCCTTTCGACGTTTGGGACCATCCCGGCGCTCGCACAAGTCTCCACCAGCCAGGGCGCGACGGCCGCGACCGTCACTACCCAGCTTCCCCGCAGCGTCCGTCCGACGCACTACGACGTCATCGTCACCCCGGACGCGCAGGCGCTGACTTTCGCAGGCAAGGCCGCGATCACGGTCGAGGTGCTGGAGGAAACCCGCACGATCACGCTGCAGGCCGCCGACCTCGCGATCGCCAGCGCGGCGCTGGCGACCAGCGGCGGCAAGCGCGTCGGCGCGCCGCTCGTCCAGTTGAACGCCGAGGAGCAGACCGCGACCTTCACGTTCGCCAAGGCCGTGGCGCCGGGCAGCTACGTGCTGTCGATCGACTACACCGGCAAGATCAACACCCAAGCGTTCGGCCTCTTCGCGCTCGACTACAAGGCGGCCGACGGCTCGCAGAAGCGCGCGCTGTTCACGCAGTTCGAAAACTCGGACGCGCGCCGCTTCATGCCTTCGTGGGACGAGCCGTTCTACAAGGCGACCTTCGGCCTGAAGATGGTGGTGCCGAGCGATGAGATGGCGGTCGGCAACCTGCCGGTCGAAAGCCGCAAGCCGGCGGGCAAGGGCAAGACCCTCGTCACCTTCGGCCAGAGTCCGAAGATGTCGACGTATCTGCTGTTCTTTGGTCTCGGCGATTTCGAGCGCAAGACGACGCAGGCGGCCGGCACCGAGATCGGCGTGCTGACCAAGCGCGGCGACCTCGCCCAGGCTGACTATGCGCTCGGCGCCTCGGCCGACCTGCTGCCGTGGATGAACGACTACTTCGGCACACCTTATCCGCTGCCCAAGCTCGACCACATCGCGGCGCCGGGCCGCAGCCAGTTCTTCAGCGCGATGGAGAACTGGGGCGGCATCTTCTACTTCGAAAACGCGATGCTGCTCGACCCCAAGATCGCGTCGAACGCCCTGCGTGAGCGCATCTTCACCGTCGTCGCGCACGAGATGGCGCACCAGTGGTTCGGCGATCTCGTCACGATGTCGTGGTGGGACGACCTCTGGCTGAACGAGGGCTTCGCCTCGTGGATGGAGAGCCGGGCGACCGAGAAGTTCCATCCCGAATGGCACCCGGAACTGACCGCGATGGGCTCGCGCGAGCTGGCGATGGGCCAGGACGCCTATGTCACCACGCACCCGATCATCCACCCGATCAAGACCGTGGAAGAGGCCAGCCAGGCCTTCGACAGCATCACCTATTCCAAGGGCGAGGCGGTGATCCGCATGCTGGAGGCCTACGCGGGCTCGAAGCAGTGGCAGGCGGGCGTGCAGGCGTACATGAAGCGCTACCAGCACTCCAACACCGTCACCGACGACTTGTGGACCGAGATCGAAAAGGCATCGGGCAAGCCGATCGCGCAGATCGCGCACGACTTCACGCTGCAGTCGGGCATCCCGCTGGTGAAGGTCTCGGCCTCGTGCGCGGGCGGGCAGACCAGCCTGAGCCTCGAGCAGGGCGAGTTCACCCGCGACCGTGCCGACAAGAAGCCGCTCGCCTGGCGCGTGCCGGTCCGCGCAGCCGGGCTGACCGGCGAGGCGGCCGATACGCTGCTGCAGGGCAAGGGCGCGCTGAAGGTGGCAGGCTGCGGCCCGGTCGTCGTCAATGCCGGGCAGTCTGGCTACTACCGCGTGCTCTATGATCCCGCGACCTTCGCCGGCCTCGCCCAGTCCATTGCCAAGGTGCAGCCGGTCGACCAGCTCGGCATCCTCAACGACGCGGTGGCGCTGGGCTATGCCGGCCGCCAGCCGATGGCCGACATGCTCGACGTCCTGAAGGGCCTGCCCGGGGACGCCTCGCCGCAGGTGATGGAGCGCGCGGCCAAGGTGATCGCTGAGATCGGCGGCTATGCGAAGGGCGACGACAAGCGGCAGGCGGCACTGTCGCGCTTCGCCACCGCGCGGCTGCTGCCGGTGCTCCAGCGTCTCGGCTGGACGCCGCGCGCGGACGAGCAGGTAACCGACGGCGACCTTCGCGGCACCCTGATCGAAACGCTGGGCGCGCTGGGTGAACCCACCGTGCTCGCCGAGGCGCGCCGCCGCTTCGCCGCATCGAAGACCGATCCGTCCAATAAAACGGGTGGGGGCATCGACCCGTCGCTGCGCGTGTCGATCCTGACCGTCGTGGCCAAGAACGCCGATGCGCAGACCTGGGACGCACTGCACGAGATGGCGAAGTCGGAGAGTTCGGCGCAGGTCAAGACCACGCTTTACTCGCTGCTCGGCATGGCCCGCGATCCGGCGCTTGCCGACAAGGCGCTGGCGCTGTCACTGACCGACGAGCCGGGCGTGACCACCAGCCCGGTGATCATTAGCTCGGTCGCCACCGGCGGCCAGCCCGACAAGGCGTTCGACTTCGTGATCGCCAACCACGACGCCGTCATGGCCCGCGTCGATGGCTCGGGCGCGACCCGCTACGTCGCCAAGCTGGCGCAGGGCAGCGCCGATCCGGCGATGGAAGGCAAGCTCAAGGCCTATGCCAGCGCCCGCCTATCGGTCGGCGCCCGCCGCCCGGTCGACGAAGCGATCGCCAAGATCCGCGACCGCATCAGCGTCAAGCAAACCCGCATGGGCGAGGTCGATGCGTGGCTGAAGAAGGCCGGGTACTGATCCGAGCTTGAAGGAGAGGGCGGTAGACCCGTCCTCTCCCACGTTTTCGTTCGTGCCGAGGGCACGCGCCCTCAGGCCATGGCGAGGATCATGTTCCGCACCTGCGGATAGACCTCGCGCTCCCACTTGGAGCCCGAGAACACGCCGTAGTGGCCGACGCCGGGCTGCAGGTGATGGCGCTTCAGGTGCGGGCGCAGGCTGGTGCAGAGCAGGTGCGCGGCCGCCGTCTGACCCACGGCGCAGATGTCGTCGCGCTCGCCCTCGACGGTGAGGAGGGCGGTCTTGCGGATCGCCGAGCAGTCCACCAGCCGCCCCCGGTGCGTGAGTTCGCCCTTGGCGAGCAGCGCCTGCTGGAAGACCTTGTCGATGGTCTCGAGGTAGAATTCCGAGGTCATGTCCAGAACGGCGAGGTATTCGTCGTAGAAGTCCTCGATCTTGTCGGCTTCCGCCTGCTCCTGGTCGGCAAGGTGCTGGTAGAGCTTGCGGAACTGCGCATAGTGCCGGCCGGAGTTCATCGACATGAACGCACTGAGCTGAATGAACCCGGGATAGACCTTGCGGCCGCCGCCCTTGTAGCGCCACGGCACGGTGTGGATCAGGTTCTGCTCGAACCACGCGAAATCCTGCGCATTGGCGAGGTCGTTCACCGCGGTGGGCGATTCGCGCACGTCGACCGGGCCGCCCAGCAGTGACATCGTGCGCGGCTGGCAGGGATCGTCGTCCTGCGCCATCAGCGCCACGGCAGCGAGCACCGGCACGCAGGGCTGGCACACCGCGAGGACGTGGGCGCCGCGCTTCTCGTGCGGGTCGCCCAGTTCCTGCAGGAAGCGGATCACGTAGTCGATGTAATCGTCGAGCCCGAAGGCCCCGGCCGACATCGGCACGTCGCGCGCGTTGTACCAGTCGGTGAGATAGACGTCGTGGTCGCGCAACAGGGTCTGCACCGTGCCGCGCAGCAGCGTCGCGAAATGCCCGGACAGCGGCGCGACCACGAGCACCTTGGGCTGCGGCACGGCGACTTCGGACTTGGCGAAATGCAGCAGGTCGCCGAACGGCATCGACAGCGCCACTTCCTCGACCACGGGCGTCATCGCGTTGCCGCACAGCACCTCGTCGATGGCGTAGGGCGGGCGCTTGTGGGTGACCGCGGACTTCTCGAACGTCTCGGCCAGCGCGAACAGGCGGCGGGTGAAGGGCATTTTATCGGCCCCGCCCAGGAACTTGTCCCGAAATCCGGTGGCGGTGCGCGCCGCGAAGCGAGCGGGCGCCAGCGCGTCGCAATATGCCTGATAGGCCTGGTAGAGCATGCGCGAGCGTCCCCCCGACCGTGTGCAGGACTCGCGTTTCGGAGAGGCGACTGCAATCGGTTCTGGATTCATGCTGCGCTGCATCATAAGCTGATGCAAGCAAAAGCGCGAGGATGCACGCCCATGACAAGTGTTAGCGAAACCGGCGCGACCCTGACCATATCGAGCAAGACCTACTCCGCGTGGTCGCTGCGGGGATGGCTGCTGTGCCGCCTTGCCGGGCTCGAGGTGACGGAGAAGATGGTGGCGAACGATGCCGCCAACCGCGCCGAACTGCTGTTGCTCTCGCCCTCGGTGCTGGTGCCGCGCCTGACCTGGAAGGGCGCCGGGGTGTGGGACACGCTGGCCATCGCGGAATTCCTCAACGAACAGTTTCCCGATGCGGGGCTGTTCCCCAAGGACCCGATCGCGCGGGCTCACTGCCGCTCCATCTCGGGCGAGATCCACTCGGGCTTCACCAACCTGCGCTCGGCGCTGCCGATGAACCTGAAGGTCCGGCACGAGAAGTTCCCGGTGTTCTCCGGCGCGCGGCCCGACATCGAGCGGATCGAGGCGATCTGGATCGACTGCCTGCAGACTTACGGCGGGCCTTTCCTGTTCGGCAAGGCGCCCACGGTGGCGGACGCCATGTACGCGCCGGTGACCACGCGCTTCGTCACTTACGCGGTGGCGCTGCCGCCGGAGTGCTCGGCCTACTGCCGCACGATCGCCGAGTGGGCGCCGATGCGCGAATGGACCGAGGCGGCCAGGGCCGAACCCGAAGAGATGGAAGAACTCGACGTCGAGTTCTGACACCGAAACGCCCGGCGGTCATGGGGCTGACCGCCGGGCTGGGCCCTCCGGGGGACGGGAGGCCGTGTCGGTGCCGCTGGCGCTTTTAGCGCAGCAGCGACAGGACGTTCTGCTGGCTCTGGTTGGCCTGCGCGATCATTGCCGTCGAAGCCTGGCTGAGGATCTGGGCCTTCGCCATCTGCGTCGTTTCCGCCGAATAGTCGGCATCTTCGATGCGGCTGCGGGCGTCGGACAGGTTGGTGACGTTGTTGGTCAGGTTGTTGATCGCCGATTCGAGGCGGTTCTGGCCGGCGCCGAGCGAGGCGCGCGTGGCGTTCACGTCCTTGAGCGCGGCATCGACCTTCGACAGCGTCGTCGAGGCCAGCGCCGAAGTCGTCACGTCGAGCGACGAGGCCGAGATGTTGGCGCCATCGATCGCCTTGGAGGTCAGCGTGACCTTCTCGCCCGAGTTCGCACCTGTCTGGATGTCGAAGGTCAGGTCGGTGCCCGAAGTCGTCGAAAGCAGGGTGTTGCCGTTGAACTTGGTCTGCGTCAGCGACGAGCTGATCTGCGAGGTCAGCGCGGTGACTTCCTGCTGCATCGCGGCGCGGTCGGAGGTCTGGTAGGTGCCCGAGGCCGACTGGATCGCCAGTTCACGCACCCGCTGCAGCATGTTGCTGACTTCCGAGAGCGAACCCTCGGCGGTCTGCGCGAGCGAGATACCGTCGTTGGCGTTGCGGATGCCCTGGCTCATGCCGCGGATCTGCGAGGTCATCGAGGTCGAGATGGCAAGGCCCGCAGCGTCGTCCTTGGCCGAGTTGATGCGCTTGCCGGTCGACAGGCGCTCCATCGCGGTGCCGAGCATCTTGTTGGCGGAGTTCGAAGCGTTCGAAGCGCGAATCGCGCTGATGTTGGTGTTGATCACAGACATGATGTGTTCCCGTGTAGTCCCGAAAAAAGTCCCGAAGGTGCGGTCCGGTGGAAGGCCATCCATTCCGCTGCCAGCCACTAGACCGGCAGGGGGGCGG
>NZ_AKKE01000151.1 GCF_000281975.1 Novosphingobium sp. AP12
TTCGGATCGACGCTGAGCGCCTGGCCGCCGTCCTTCGGCCGGATCCCGCCGCAGCAGCTTCCGCCCGACTTCGCCCCGCCCGGCATCGACCACCAGTCGGCGGTCCACTCCCAGACGTTGCCGATCATGTCGAGAAGGCCGTAGCCGTTTGCCGGATAGCTCCCCACCGGCGAGGTCCGCAGCCAGCCGTCATCGAGCGTATTGGCGTAAGGAAACTGCCCCTGCCACACGTTGGCGTGATGGATGCCGCCGGGAACGAGGTCGTCCCCCCAGGCGAATTCCGTTTTCTCCGTACCGCCGCGCGCGGCGAACTCCCACTCCGCCTCGGTGGGTAGCGACATGCCCGACCATGCCAGGTAGGCCTCGACGTCGGCGAGCGCGACATGGACGACCGGGTGGTCGGGAAAGTCTTCGATGCTGCTGCCGGGACCCGTGGGATACCGCCAGTCGGCACCGGTGCGGTAGTCCCACCACTGGCTGGCCGGCCCCCTCGGATCGACGGGGCGGGGCGGCGGCTGGAATACCAGCGAGGCCGGCACCAGCATCTCGGGCAGAGCGCCGGGATAGTCGCGGGGATCGGGCGCGGTCTCCGCCACCGTCCGGTGTCCCGTCGCCGCGACGAAGCGGGCGAACTCGGCGTTGGTGACGGGGGTGGTGTCGATCCAGAAGCCGGCCACTTCCACAGGCCGCTCGGGGCGCTCCTCGGGATAGTGGTGATTGGAACCCATGATGAAGCGGCCGCCAGGAATCCATTCCATGGTCCGGGCCGCGGCATGCTGCGGGCTCGTCGCCAGGGTCATCGCAGCAACGAGAAGTCGAAGACGATGCCCATGAAGGCGGCGACGCCCAGGGCCACCAGCAGCACGGCCACGATCAGCGTGACCGATATCGGAAACCGCGTCTCCGCATGGACCAGGCCCTCGTTGGCCATCAGCTGCCGCAGACCGCGCAGTTCGGATACGTACTGCAGGTGGCGCGCGATGCCGCCGACGAGGAGCAGCACGCCCAGCACGATCAGCGCGAGGCCGAAGTTGCGCGGCGCCTGGCTCTGCAGGATGACCCCCGCCTGATGCAGCTTGTTGAACGTCTGATAGATCGTGAAGCCGAAGCCGATCAACGACAGCGAGGTCCGCATCTCCGACATCAGCGTCCGGTCCGCGCTCATCCGCGTGCGCTGGAACGACATGCCGGTCCGCCGCATCGACATTTCCGTGCGGTGGTCGGAAAGGTCGGTGCGGTGCTGCGACAGGTCGGTACGGAATTCGGAGAGATCGGTGCGGTGCTCGGACAGCCCGGTCCGGAAGCGCGAGAGCTTGCTGCGGTACTGCGAGAAGTGCACCGACGCATCGTCCGACTTCTCGCCCTGCACGTCGGGAATCTCGGGAATCCGCGGAAGCGCGATCCGCTCGGGCCGCTTGGGCGTGTCGGCGGAATCCTGCGGCTTGTCCGTCATCGTACTGCTCCGCCCGTCACTTCTTCGCCTTGGGCGGCGGGGGCGGGAAGTTAGCCAGCACCGCGCTGACGGCGGTGTCCACGGTCTCCTGGCTCACCGCGTCGCTGGATATCTGCTGCGTGGCGGTGCCATGCCATACGGGCGACTTCGTCTTGCTGTCATAGATGTCGATCACCAGGGTTCCGTCGGTGACGTTCCTCACGTCCACCTGGCCGTAGCCGCCACCCCAGCCGCCGCCCCATGCGCCCCAGGGCCGGTAGTAGGCCCCGTAGCCGCCGAGCTGCGTCACCTCGACGCGGTCACGCGCGCCCAGGGTGAAGCCGATGGCGAAGTCGGCCGGCTCTCCCTGCGTGTATCCGCGAGAGGCGAGATAGGCGTTCACCGACGTCTTGACGCGCTGGAGCAGCAGCGGATTCGCGGCCTGCGGCGCCGCGTTGTAGGCCCAGCTGTATGTCTTGTAGGCCCCGAACTGCGCTTGCGGGTCCGCATCGAAATTCACTTTGGGCGTGGTCGTGCACGATGCCAGGAGAATGACACAAGACAGTGTAGCCGCACGCAAGATCATGGGGATTCTCCCTGCTGGAACGGGCTAGACTATCGAGCCGGCGGCGCGCTGCATCTATCAGGGTTGTCCCTATCTATGCGGGCGGGCACCCCGGATGAGGCCTGGGCGATCCCGGACGATCAGTCATTTTCCGGGGCGCGTCCTCGGGTAGCCCCCGATAGCCATCCGGCGCGCATCCCGCACAATCCCTGGCATGAGCAGCACCGAACCAAGCGACCGCCTGAGCGCGGTGTCCGACACCCTGGCAGCGATCGTCCTGTCGGTCTCCGCCCTCCTCACCTCGTGGGCGAGCTTCCAGGCGGCCCTGTGGGACGGCGAGCAGGCTGCCGCCTACACCCGGGCTGGAGCCACCCGCGTCACGGCGAGCCAGCTGGCGACCGAAAGCGGCCAGCAGCAGGGCCTGGACCAGTTCCTCTTCTCGCAGTGGCTCAACGCCTATGCGGGCGGCGACCTGCGCCTGCAGCGCTTCTATCGCGACCGCTTCCGGCCCGAGTTCGGCCTGGCGTTCGACCGCTGGGCCGCGCTGGAACCCATGCGCCATCCCGACGCGCCCAAGTCCCCCTTCCTGATGAAGGAATACGCGCCCCGGCTGACCCGTGAGGCCGCCGCTGCGGACAAACGCGCAAACGAGCAGTACGAACAGGGGCAGCGGTATAACTCGACCAGCGACGCCTATGTCGCGGCAACCGTGGTGCTCGCGCTCAGCCTGTTCCTCGGCGGCATCGGCCAGACCTTCGATCGCAAGAGGCTCGCCACGGCATTGACGCTGCTGGCCGCCGCCGCCGGCATGTTCGGACTGATCCGGCTGGCGGACCTGCCGACGATGTCCCTGTGAGGCTCCGGCCGTCCCGGCACTCAAGGCATTTACCGTCCGACCACAGGGTTTCCCCTGATTTCTAGGGGCGGGTCGCGGTCGGATGCTCGTGGCCGCCGACATAGAGGAGAGATTCCATGCAGATGCCCAGGTTCCGGTCGCTTCCCGCGACGGCAGCGCTTGCGATCGCGCTGTTCGCACAGGGTCCCGCCGCCGCTCAGCCGGCGACGCCCGCAGCGGCCGCTCCTCAGCCTTCCGTCCAGCCCGCCAGGCCGGCGCCGATCGATCCCGTCGCGATCGAGGCGCTGAAAGGCATGGGCGCCTACCTCAAGTCGCTCAAGGCATTCGAACTTCGCTCGAAGGCCGTCGCGGAGACCGGGGTCGGCGACATGGATATCAAGGTGCACCTCGGCTACGAGGCGCTCTACAAGGTGCAGCGCCCGACCGGATTCTACGTCGAACTGAAGTCCGACCGGACGGTCCGGGAATACTTCTACGACGGCAAGAGCTTCACGGTGAACGTGCCGCGCCAGAACTTCTACTCGACCGTCGCGGCACCGCCGACGATCCGCGACATGGTCGACAAGGCCTATGCCGACTACGGCATCGACCTGCCCCTGTCGGACTTGTTCTACTGGGCCGAGCAGCCGACGACCGACGGGATCACGACCGCGATCCGCATCGGCTACGCCAAGATCAACGGGCAGGAGGCCGACCAGTTCGCCTACCAGGGCCCCAACCTCGACTGGCAGCTCTGGATCGCGCGCGGCAAGGCGCCGGTCCCGCTCAAGATCGTCATCACCGACCGCGTCGACAGCATGCATCCGTCCTACTCAGCAGAGTTGACGTGGAACACATCGCCGACGCTGAAGTCGGCCGACTTCAAGTTCACGCCGGATCCCAAGGCGTCCGCGATCCAGATGTCCAAGATCACCGGGGACATGTGAGATGCGCCGTGCCAACAAGTTGACCGTCATGCTTGGAGCCAGTGCGCTGGTTCTGGGCGCCGCGCTGGCCCCGCCGGCCGAGGCGCAACATCGCCTCGGCGGCGGTGGGCTCCATGTCGGCGGCGGGGCGGGCGGACTGCGCCCTCACTCGCCGACCAATTTCCACGCGCCCGGGAGCGGCGGCGGCGGCATCAAGAACCCTCGGGTTCCAGCCGATCACCCCAGCGGTGGCGGCGGCTCCGGACCTCCGCCCGGACCCCCTCCGGGACCGGGGCCCGGACCAAATCCCGGACCCGGGCCCGGACCTGGTCCCGGCCCACACCCCGGACCTGGGCCCGGCCCCGGCCCGCATCCTGGTCCTCCGCCTCCGCCTCCGCCTCCGCCTCCTCCCCCGGGCTGGGGCTATGGCTGGGGATGGGATGACGATCCGCTATGGGACGCCGCTGCCATCGGTATCGTGGCAGGAACCACGGCTGCGGTGGTCGCCAGCGCATCCACCCCCAGCACCGTCATCATCAACACGACCAGCGTCGGTTCAGTCGTGACCGCCCTGCCCCCCAATTGCCCGAAGGTCGTGCGCGGATCGATCACCTACTTCAGCTGCAACCAGATCTGGTATCTGCCGCAGTACCAGTCTTCCGGCGTGACTTACGTCATCGTTAATCCGCCGGGATGACCGTGCCGTCGCTGTCCCCTGCAGCGGGCACGGTCGCCGGGGCGGCCATTGCCCGGCCGCCCCGGCTACATCTTGTCATGGACAGGAAGACCGGAAAACCGGATGCTGTCAGGTAGAGGATTCATCTCGCCCGGGCAGTGCGAAGGGTCCCCGGATCTCCTCTATGTCGCGCTCGAGGAAGAAGCCGAGGCCAGTCCGGATCGCGGCAATGGCAGCCAGTTTTCCGATGTCGTCCCAGGTCGGCGCGATGGCGGTGCGGATGATGTCGGCACCCAGGGCGAACTCGAGTGCCAGCAGTATCCAGCGGGCGAATCCGATCCAGGTCTCCCTGCGCGACCACGGCACCTTTTGCGCCCGCGCGAAATGCAGGACGATGCGCAAGGACGTTTCCGCGGCACCGATCAGCACCGTCACGACGACGATGAGTTCAAGTCCAAGGGCGGTGGTGGACGCAAGCATCCGGAGCCATTCTTCCATTCCACCAGTTTGCGCACCGCTCCGGCGCTCGGGTATCAAGACAGATGCCTATTTCGAGCGGGATTATTCACTAGACCGGGCATAATTTGCGCCGATTTCGGATTTTTAGGCTACAGCTTCTTGCCAATTGGCCCGGGCGGTCGGAAACTGGGGAGCCGGAGGGAGACCGGCGCGCAGATTGGCCGTCGGCATCCCCCGGACTTCGACTGCGCTCGCCGGGATTGCCACCCGGCATATATTGCAAGCACTTAGGCGATGGTGTCGCCGGGGGGATTTGAGTGGGACATCGACCGGAGCGGCTAGCGGATGCTCGTTAACCCCGGCACGGCTGTGTTCTTGCAGTCAATACTCGTATCATACCCACCTGTGTTCAATGAATTCTAGGGAAATCCCCGATTGAACGGGCGTGCACCACAGCGATGATGACACTTCCTGAATTGGCTACTGGACCTGATAATACAAAGGAGAACTGGTTCAAATGCGCCCTGCTATTAGCAGAATCCTCATTGCCGACGATCACCAGGCCATGCGCCAGGGTGTCCGTAGCCTGCTGGAGTCGCACCCCGCCTATCAGGTCATCGCAGAAGCCGGCGACGGACGTGAAGCACTCGACCTGGCTCGCGAAGGCAAGCCCGACATCGCGATTCTCGATTATTCCCTGCCACTGATGAACGGCCTCGAACTCACCCGCTCGATCAAGCACGACCTGCCGCGCACCGAGGTGCTCATCTACACCATGCACGACCGCGAGAGCATTCTCATCGATGTCCTGCGCGCCGGTGCGCGCGGCTATGTCCTCAAGTCGGACAGCGGCGCGCACCTGATCGCCGCCGTGGCCGCGCTCGCCCGGCACAAGCCCTATTTCTCGGGCGCCATTTCCGAAACGCTGCTCGAGCACTTCATCGAAAGCGACCACAGCACCGACAAGAGCGTGATGCTGACGGCCCGCGAACGCGAGATCGTGCAACTCATCGCCGAGGGCAAGCTGAACAAGCAGATCGCCCATATGCTCAACATCAGCGTCAAGACCGTGGAAACGCACCGCGCAGCCGCGATGCACAAGCTCAAGCTCAGGTCGACCGCCGAGCTCGTGCTTTATGCGGTTCGGAACAATATCGTTGAGCCTTGACGGTCGCCGCGGCGGGGTCGTGCGCCCTGCGCTGCGGGAAATAGGCGCCGATATGGGTGCCCTTGAGCCGCCGCTCCACGCAGAATATCCCGCCTAGCGCCTCGACCCGCGCGCGCATGCCCGCAAGTCCGACGCCGATCGCTTCCTGCATGCGCCCCTCGGCAATTTCGCGAGGGATGCCTATGCCGTCATCCTCGATCTCCAGGACCAGATGCTTGGCGACCGTGCGCAGCCTCACGTTCACTTCGGTCGCGCAGGCATGCTTGCTGACATTGACCAACGCTTCCTGCGCGACACGGTAAAGCGCCATATCCAGGCTCTCCGATTTCCGGAGCCGCCCGGCCATGTTGTCGAAATTGACAGTGAGCCCGGTACGCCTCCCGAACCCGGTGAGAAACGTGGAAAGGGCCTGCACGATGCCGCGGCTGGTCAGTTCAGGCGGGTGCAGGACGTAGCTCATCGTGCGCATCTGATGCTGCGCTGCACAGAGCACGGATTCGATGTCCAGGCACTTCTCCTCGACCTCTTCGAATGTCCTGGCACTGCGCATGGCCTCAAGCGTCAGTTGGGCCAGCGCCACCTGCTGCGAAGTCCCATCGTGGAGCTCCCGCGCGATGCGGCGCCGCTCCTCGTCCTGTGCCTGCAAGATCTTCACCTGCTGGGACCGTTTCGAAATCCGCTCCCGCTCCTTGTCCTTCGAGGACGAAACCAGCACCAGGGTCATGTCGTCACGGCAGCCGAATTTGACCGCATTGAGCGTCAGCGCCGAGCGTTCGCGTGATACGGTGGTATAGGTGCGGTCGATCGATATCGCCTCACCGTCGACGACCATCCGAATTTGGCGGCACGCTTCCTGAAAGCCAGCGTCATCCAGTGGCAGGAGGCGCAAATAATCGTCCAAGTGCAAGCCCACGTCCGTGGCCTTCGCAAGCCCCGTCTCGCCTTGAGTCAGTGAGAGGTTGGAAACGGTGACAAGTCCCGCCGCATCGAGAACGAAGAGCCCGACGGGCAAGGCGCGAACAAGATCAACGACCACATCCAGCGGTTCGCTTCTCCGAATAGAAGCCGTAGAACCAGTGATGCCTACGACGATCGAAGCCCCATCGATCACCCTGTTGGCCATCGTGCATCCCCACATGCTTAGGACGGATCGCCCTAATAGGATTAATCGTGAACATTAATTACAAGCAGCACGACCCATTCCAAGTGCATTTAGAATTATTATAATTTTATCTCGTCTTGCGCCCCAGATCGCATCCTACAACAACAAATATGCCATGCCAACTACAACCGTTACGCCGCTTATGTTTAACTAATGAAGACAACCTAAGCTGACGTGATTTCGCGTACAGTAGTGCACACTGCCTTACGGTCATCAGTTTTTGCTTTTGCGATAAGATCGACGGAGCCTACCTTCACCCGAAGCAATGGCTCTCCGTAAACATTGAGCTAAGACGCCGTCCCGATCCGTACCGCAGTGCGCAAAAGTAAATCTGACAAGCAGGCCGCATCGACGTTACCACGAATCTGTGCCCTCATGGCTTCAGGGTCGATCCACATACCAGCAATGCGATACGTTAGGTAGGCAATATTACCCTCAGGGTAATTACGGTCAGTATATGTCCCGTCGATAGCGCCCCGTTTCAATCATCGATTCGACTTGGTCATCTCCCAGCGCCATGCGCAGCGCCGCATCTACAGCGGGAGCCATGCCTGCGATGCTGCCGCAGACGTAGACTGAAGCGCCGGTGCTTACCCAGCCGCGGATTTCTTCGGCACCGGCAGTGACGGCGTCCTGAACGTAGCGGCCGCATTGAAGGTCCCTAGACCAGGTGCGGTCGAGCCGGCCCAGCACTCCCCGAGCATGGAGCGCCAACAGTTCTTCCTCGTGGAAGGCGTCCAGCGCTGCGCTGCGCTCTCCGAACAGCAGCCACGCCGGCGAGGCACCGGTCGCCGCCCGTTGGCGCAAATGAGCCATCAGTCCGGCCAGGCCCGTGCCATTGCCGATGAGGATCATCGGCCCGGGCTGATCCGGCGGACGGAAATTGGCATTGGCGCGCAGGCGCATGGCGATTTCGCCTTGGACCGGGGCGAGTTCGGTCAACCAGCCGGAACCGAGTCCCAAAACCCCTCGCTCGTCCCGAACCTGCCGCACGAGGAGATGGACGCACCCGTCGGCCTGGATGGAAGCAATCGAGTATTCACGGTGCGGCAGGGGCCGAAGCGTGCGCACGAGATCTGCGACGTCGCCAGGGAGGCCCTGCACCGTGTCGGGCAGGATTGCGCCTGCAAGGTGGTCTGCCAGCGTGACCCCGTCTACGCGGGCATTGCCGTCCAGCCCCGCACCCGCCAGCCACTCGGCAACCCGGGCCGGACCGTGGCGGGGCGCGACCTCGGCGATGTCGCCTGGCAGCCAATCGGCCTCGGTGTCGCCGATCGGCGCGATCGCGATGTGGAACGCCGGGCCGCCATGGCTGCCCGGATTGAGATGGCGACGCTCGACCAAGCGCCAGCGGCCATACGCATGGGTCTCCCAGTCGGGCATGTCACCGCGGGCGCCGATGGAGACTATCTGCTGCTGCCACTGCCGCTGCGCATCCGCATCATCCCCGTCCATCTCGATCATGTCGAACATCCGTTTGGCGCCGCCCGCATGGAGCCAGCGGTCGACCCCGTGTCCGAAAGCGCAGAAATCGTCATATTCGCGGTCGCCGAGCGCAAGCACGGCATAATCGAGATGATCAAGGGGCGCAGGCGAAGCCATGGTGCGACTGGCGAAACCGCGTGCGCTGTCCGGCGGCTCGCCCTCGCCATATGTGCTGATCACGAAGAGAGCCCGCCGAGCACCCGCAAGCATGTCGGGCGACAACTGCGAAATAGGCACCACGGGCGCGCTTTCAAATGCCGTCGATGTCAGCCTTGCGAGGCGAACCGCACCGCCGGTCTGGCTGGCGTGTACGATCAGGGTTTCCGAAGCCTCGCCGGCCCGCGGCACGGTGGGCACGTCGAGCGCACGCAGCGCCTTCTTCTTCTTCCGTCTCGCGAAGTATAGCAGGAACCCCGTAATCGTGAACAGCGGCATGGTAAGGCTGGTAAGCAGCAGCGCGATCCGCCCGGCCGTGCCGAAGAAGGCGCCCCGGTGGATTTCCAGCATGCTCGTCGTGATCGTCTTGCCCCAATTGCGCCGCGCATGCAGATCGACCTTCTCGACCGCGCCCGAGGTGGCATCGATCCTGTACTCGTCCGTCATGCGCTCGTGCCTCGCCTCGGGCGCGAGGGCCCGGAACGAGATTGGCTTGTCACCGGCAGGCATCGTGATGCGCACGTTCTCGAAGTGGCCGCCGCTGGCGCGCAGGAAGCTGCGCCATGCCGTTGCGAGTACCGGCGGGCGCGCCGCTCCGTCCGGCCTGGTCTCCTCGCGCTGTTCCTGGCGAGACCCTTGTCCGGTCAGCGCATGGAGCACGCCCTGACGATACCAGTCGTAGGACCACCATAGCCCTGTTAGCGCACTAAGAAGATAGAAGACGAGCACCCATCCGCCGATGACGGCATGAAGCGCGCGGTAGAGGTTTCGTCCGGACTTGCGCAGGTCGAGTACCAACCAGGCGCGCCAGTCCAGCGGTTTGCGCGGCCAACGCAAATAGAGCCCGGAGAGCGCGAAGTAGATCAGCGCGAGAGCGGAAAAACCGGTGATCTGTCGCCCGATGCCGTTGCCGCCCTCAGGCAGCGCGAGCCAGCGGTGCAGGGAGGTGACGAACCGGAATAGATCATGGCCCGTGGCCCTTCCCAGCAGCCGCCCATCGTGAGGGTCCACGTAGCTGCTCTCGCCTCTCCCCTTCCCGGGCTGCGGCGCGAACCACACCAGGTGCGCGCGGTCAGGCTGAGCTTCCATCGTCAGGCTGGTCACCGCCAGACCATCTCGCTGCGCCGAAGCGCGAGCGATGATGGCGTCAGGCGAGAGACGGAGCGCACCGGACGGCTCGATCGTGACCACGCCTGGGCTGAGCGCGGCCATGATCTCGTCTTCATAGCTGAGCATCGCCCCGCTGACGCCCATCACAGCGAGAACGATGCCCGCCGTGATGCCGAGGAACCAGTGAACCTGGAAGAGTATCTGTCGCGTCATTGCATGGTCTCGAGAATAAGCCGATCACGGATCGGCGGCACGCGGCGACGAGGCCATTCAGGGCTGGAGATCACGCCGGCTCGGTCGAAGCGGCGGTTTCAGAACTCGATCGTGGCGGATGTCTTGAAGGTTCGCGGCATGCCCTGGACGAGATATCCGCCGAGCGACGAGGCCCAGTAGCGCTTGTTGGCGACGTTATCGACGTTGAAACGGAAGGTGATCGGCTTGTCCGCCACGGCGACGACATAGCGCGCACCGATGTCGAAGCGGGTCCATTCCGGCAGATCCAGGGTGTTGGTGAGGTTCACCATCTGCTTGCCGGTCTGCATCACCCGCCCGGTCAGGGTGACGCCGGGCACGAAGGCCAGGTCCCACTCGACATTGGCGTTGGCGGTGTACTCCGGCACCCCGATCGCGTCGTTGCCATCGGTGGCGCCATTGGTCGTGCGGCTCTGCTTGGCGTCGGTGACCGAAAGCCCCGCGATGATGCGCAGACCGTCGACAGGCTCTCCGTCGAAGCTCAATTCGACGCCCTTGTTGCGCTGCTGACCGTTGAGCGTGAACACCGTGCCTGCCGGCGTCACCTCGTTCAGTGCCTGGGGACGGTCGGTCTGGAACAGCGCCAGCGAGGCATTGAACCGACCCATCGCGACCTTGCCGCCGATCTCGTACTGCACTGTCTTGAATGGCGGGAAGACCTCGCCGACGTTGAGCGTGCCGGCGCCGGCGGTCGGCCCCTGCGCCAGTCCCTCGATACGGTTGGCGTAAAGCGAAACCCGCTCGGTCGGGCGAACGACGAGTCCTACGACGGGGGTGGTCGCGCTTTCGCTGTAATCCACCGAAAGGCTGCCCGCCGGCTGCGGCGTCGGGACCGTGACGGCGTTGGCGCGATAGGTGCGAACGTGGATATTCTGGCGCCGCAGCCCAAGCGTCAGCAGCACCTTGTCGTCGAACGCACCAAGCGTGTCGGAGGCGAACAGGCTGGACAGGCGGGTGCGGTTGACCGGGAACGGGTCATCACGGTCGCCGCCCTGGAGACCGCCGTTGAAGTTCGGCTCCGGCACGTCGATCGGATCATACAGGTTGTTGTTGGGCGTGGTGATCGCCGGCGAGAAACCATAGGCGTTGCGGTTGACGTAGCGGCTATGCGAGCCGCCCAGATTGAACTCATGGGATATCGGGCCGGTGGTGAACTTGCCCCGGATACCGACCTGCCCCGCCTCGTTGTTGTCGTTCCGAGGAATCGTCGAGCCGGTGACGCGGGCCGCGCCAGTGGCGCCATTGACGACCGTGAAGCTCTGATAGTTTCCACGCTCCGCAGTGTCGCGTGCGCCCGCCGAGGCGTAGAACATGATCTCGTCCGTCAGGTCGTATTCGAACTTCAGGATGCCGAAGATGTCGCGAATAGTGGTGTAGTTCCAGTCCTGGCCGTAGTTGCTGTCCGCATCGGGTGCGTCCGGCACTACCGTTACACCCAGCAGCTGCACCATCGGGCGCATGTGACGCACCTTCACTCGCTGGTAGGCGAGGTCGATCGAGGCGCGGGCGCGGTCGCTGCGCCAGTCAAAGCCAAGGCCGAGCACGGTCGAACTGCGGAACTCGTCCTCGATCGCGATGTCGCCCGAGCGGGTAGCGCCATTGATGCGGACGCCGAAAGCATTGTCCTGACCGAAGCGCCGGCCGAAATCGAAGGCGCCGCCGAAATGCGCGTCCGACTGGTAGTTGACGGTGACGCGGTTGGTGTCGACGTCCTTGGCACGCTTGGGCTGGAGGTTGACCGTACCGCCCAATGCCGTGCCCCCGGGAGCGGCACCGAACAGAAACGCGCTCGCCCCGTTGAGTATCTGCACCTGGTCATACAGCTCGGGCGAGACCAGCTGGCGCGGCGTGACACCGTAGAGGCCATCGATGGCGATGTCTTCGCCGAAAAGCGGGAAGCCGCGGATGATGAACTGCTCCGACGCGTTGCCGAAACCCAAAGACGTGCGGACCGATGGATCGTTCTCGAGCACTTGCCCGAGTGTCAGCGGCTGCTGGTTGAGGATCAGCGTCTCGCTGTAGGCCTTGATCGCGAAGGGCACTTCCATCGCGTCCTTCGCGCCCAAAGCGCCTAGGCCGCCCTTGCGGATGACCTGCGTTTCGTTCTCGCGCTGGGCGGTGACGACGATGTCCTGCGACGCTTCGGTGGCTTCCTGCGCCGATGCTGGCGGCGCGCAGGTGAGGCCAGCGGCCAGTGCGAAAAGCCCGGCGCTGCCGGCGATGGTGTGGTTGCGACCCATTGTTCGTGCCCCCTGAGTTGCTGTCCTCCGGCGGATGAGCGGGTTTTCGCCGACCGGACAATCAACGCCCCAGCGATCGTCGGCGTGCGGGGGCCCAATTGCGCATATGCAAATCAATAGCAAGAACGCTGTGGTCGAATTTCAGCCAGCAACGCTTTGAAATGGGATGGGCCTTTAACCCAAGGGCGTCAGCCCGCAGCTTCGCGCAAGGCGGCGATGGCGGTGCGGGCCTCGTGCTCGTTGAGGCTAGCGAAGCCGATGCGCAGGCCCCGGGGGGCACCGTCCCGTGTCATGAACGACCGCGAGGCGGCAAAACGCAGGCCCATGGCGGCGGCGCGGGTCTCCATCTGGTCGATGTCGGCGTGGAACCGTAGCCAGAATGCGAGCCCGCCGTCCGGGACCCGGTATTGCGCGAGATCACCGAAGGCCTGGTCGATTTCGGCGGCGAAATTATCACGGCGGCGAGCATAGATCTGCCAGACCTTGCGCGCATGGCGGCGCAGTTCACCGCTCTCGATCAGTTCGGCAGCGGCATCCTCGGTCAGCGTATTGCCCATGCCGTCGGTAAGCGAGACCATATGCGCGACGGCGGCGATGGTCCTCGGCGGGGCCGCGATGTAGCCGATGCGAAGAGCGGGCAGGAGCAGCTTCGACAGCGATCCGACGTAGATGACGTGGGCCGGCCCGTAGCCCGCCATCGGCAGCAGAGGCTGCGATTCGAAGTGAAATTCGTGGTCGTAGTCGTCCTCGATGATCGCGAAGCCGAACTGCCGGGCAAGGTCGAGAAGGCGCAGGCGCCGTTCGGGACGGAGCGCCACCGTGGTCGGGAACTGGTGGTGCGGGGTGACGAACACGGCCCGCACGGCATTGCGGCGACAGGCGAGTTCGACTGCCTCGATGTCGATCCCGTCCTCGTCGAGGCCGACCGGTATGACCTTGGCGCCCAGCGCTTTGAACGCGGCGACGGCGGGCTCGTAGGTCAGTTCCTCGACGATGATGGCATGGCCCGGCTGGATCAGCGCCTGGGTGGCGAGGAATATGCCGTTCTGGCTGCCGCGCGTGATACAGATGTTCTCGGCGGTGACCGGCAGCCCGCGCTGGGTCTTGAGCATTGTCGCGATGCTCTCGCGCAAGGCCGGGGAGCCGCGCGGATCGCGGTACTGGAAACCGTTTTCACGGGAAGCGCGGTAGGTGGCGGAGCGATAGGCCCGGGCCAGCAGTTCGGGCGGGAACAGGCGGCCGTCCGGCGCGCCTTCGTCAAGCTTCAGGCCCGGTCCCGGGGGCAGCGCCAGCGGGCGTTCCGGCGGCTGGGCGATCCGATAGTCGACGACGGCATTGCTCATCGTCATTTCCGTGTCGCTGCGATCGATGCTGGCCGGCGCGGGCAGCGAGGTGGAGACCATGGTCCCACGCGTTCCCGCAGAGGCGAGCCAGCCCTGGGCGATCAGGTCCTCGTAGGCCAGCACCACCGTCTTGCGGTTGACGCCCAGCGTTGCCGCCAGTTCTCGGCTGCTAGGAAGGTAGGTCCCCGAAGTCAGGCGCCCCCGCTCGATGTCGCGGATGAGCGCCTGGATGATCTGCATGTAGATCGGAACATTGCGCCGGGGATCGATGCGCTCCCCCAGACTGACTTGCCACGGACGCAACATTGGACCGCCCCCCGCCCTTTCCTGAAATGTCTCGAGGGGTCCAACCCTACCAGACTGGCCTGTCCCTGCAATGCCGGTCCGGTCCTAATTTTTTTCGACATACCTCCAGGGCTGGAAGATGGGACCACGCCGAGCCGGGGTTTAGTTGATGAAGTACGTGCGCGGCGGCACCATGCTTGTAGGCGAAGGCGGCCGCGGGATCGACGATGTGAAGAACCTGCGCGAAGGTAGCACCGCGCCGCGATGTAGGAAAATCGCCTATGCCGCCGCCTCATCGACCTGGAGGAAGGCCAGTTCCGGCGACCGGGTTGCCAAAAATGCCATATTTTTCCGCGAGCTATACCAAGGTTTTGTTGCGATTAATTCTCAACATCAATATCGCGCCTGCGATGCTGCATTGCACAAAGGGGGCGTACGATTCGTACTTTCAATATGTCGGCCATCATTCTGATGGCATCGACCGGGGTTCCCATCGCGCCGGCCTTGGCGGCTGAGGACGCCGAAAACGACCCGATCATCGTCAATGGACAGGCCGAAGGCCGCTACGCCATATCGTCGGCCAGCACCGGCATGAAGATCGACGTGCCGCTGCTGAAAGTGCCGCAGTCGGTGACTGCGGTGTCGAACGAGGTGATCGTCGAACAATCGGCGCAGGTCCTCAGCGACGTGCTGCGCAACGTCAGCGGGATCACCGAGGCGAACAACTTCGGCAATACCGGCGACAACTTCATGATACGCGGCTTCGAGAGCGGCCAGGGCACGGTCCTGCGCGATGGCTACACCACGGTGCAGGTTCGCGCGCTCAACGCCTCGACCGAGCGGGTCGAGGTGCTGAAGGGCCCGGCATCGCTGCTGTACGGCCGTTTCGAGCCGGGCGGGCTCATCAACGTCATCACCAAGAAGCCGCTGGATAGCTTTCACTACAACGTGAACACCAACTTCAGCACGCGCGGCCAGAGCCGGCAGGTGGCAGACGTGACCGGTCCGCTGGGCGGCGGCTTCGCCTTCCGCGTCGTCGGCGAGTACGAGGACAGCGACTACTGGCGCAAGCACGGCCACGACATCGAGCGCACCTACGTCGCGCCCAGCCTGTCATGGAGCGGCGGCGGTTTCAGCATGTTGGCCGCTTACGAATATACCGACAGCACTCAGCCGTTCGACCGCGGCCGCGTCTACTTCAACGGGCAGCGTCTCGACACGCCCTCGACCCGCTACTTCGGCGAGGACTTCACCACCCTCAAGCAGCGGCTCCATTCAGGCAACCTGCTGCTGGCCTATGCCTTTGCGCCGGGATGGCGGGCCGAGGCCAAGTATGCGGTCCAGCGCACGTCCGGTTCCGACCTCCAGGTGCGCCCGCGCAGCCTTGTCGTGGGCCCGGACGGGCAGGCGACCGGCGAACTGATCCGCAGCCTCGACGGCAACCGCGACCTCAGCGACGACCGCGACTACGTCTCGCTCAACATCCACGGCGACGTCCAGGTCCTGGGCATGCGCCACAAGCTGCTGTTTGGCGCCGACTACGAGAAGTACGAGAGCCGGCGCGGCTTCCAGGTCGACTCTCCACGTCGGGGCGGTTTCAACGTGTACGATCCGGTTTACGGGCTGCTGGACCGGAATCTCGCGGAGCTGACGGTGACCCCCAACTCCGCCACGATCGACAGCTACAAGACCGGCGGCCTGTACTTCCAGGACCTCGTCATGGTGGACGATGCCTGGACGCTGGTGTTCGGCGGACGCTACGAGACCTTCAAGGACTTCACCCAGAGCGGCTCCAGCGTCAGCGACAGATCCAGGACCGACACCTTCCTCCCCCGCCTCGGCCTGGTTTACCAGCCGCGCCCGAACGTCTCGGTCTACGCGAGCTATTCGCGGGCCTTCGCGCCCAATCCCTCGGTCCCGGCGGAGGGTGACCAGCCGGCGTCCGGCCCCTTCCCGCCCGAACGCAGCCGCAGCTACGAAGTGGGCATCAAGGGCGAGATCCTGAGCGGCGTGACCACCACTCTGGCCGTCTACGACATCCGCAAGAACAACGTGCTCGAAACCGTCGACATCGGCGACGGCAACACCATCACCGAAGCGCGCGACAAGGTCACCTCGCGCGGGGTCGAGTTCGACATAGCGGGAGAGATCACCCGGCGGCTCAGCGTCATCGCCTCCTACGCTTATACCGACGCCAGCGATCCGCAGAGCACGTCGGGCGACAGCGTGGTCAACGTCGCGCGGCACACGGGCAGCGTCTCGCTGTCCTACCGTCCGGGCGGAGTGCTGGAGGGCCTCTCCCTCGGCGGGGGCGCGTTCCACACCGGGCGCCGCTACGGCGGGCTTTCGCAGTCGCCCGGCGGGGCCAACACCGTACCCTTCCACCTGGGCGCCTACACGACGTTCGACCTGAACGCGGGTTACTCGGTCAGGCTGGCGTCCGGGCACACCGCCTATGCGCGCCTGACCCTGCGCAACCTCACCAACCGCAACTACGACCAGTCCGCGGGCAACGCGCTGCGGGTGGTCCCGGGACAGGCGCGCACCCTGTTCGCGACGGTAGGCATGCGGATGTGACCGTCTTGATGGGGAGGCCGGCGCTCCCCATCAACGCTCTGGTAGCCGCGCCCCTGCGGCAGACGGCGCAAAGCGATCGGAACAGGCAGGCATGAAGAAGATTGGGTTCCTCTCGTTCGGGCACTGGTCGCCCGCGCCGCAGTCGGCCACGCGCTCGGCGAGCGACGTGTTGCTGCAGTCGATCGACCTTGCCGTCGCCGCCGAGGAACTGGGCGCGGACGGCGCCTACTTCCGCGTCCATCACTTCGCCCAGCAGCTCGCCTCGCCCTTCCCGCTGCTCGCGGCGGTCGGCGCGCGCACCAGCCGCATCGAGATCGGCACCGGCGTCATCGACATGCGCTACGAGAACCCGTTCTACATGGCGGAGGACGCAGGGTCCGCCGACCTCATCGGCGGCGGCCGTCTCCAGCTCGGCATCAGCCGCGGCTCGCCCGAGCAGGTGATCGAGGGCTGGCGCCACTTCGGCTACACGCCTGCAGAGGGCGAGAGCGACGCCGACATGGGTCGCCGCCATGCCGAAGTGTTCCTCCAGCTGCTCAAGGGCGAGGGCTTCGCGCAGCCCAATCCCAATCCGATGTTCCCGAACCCGCCGGGGCTGCTTCGCCTCGAGCCGCATGCGCCGGGCCTGCGCGAGCGGATATGGTGGGGTTCGGGCGCCAACGCCACCGCCGTCTGGGCCGCCCGGATGGGCATGAACCTGCAAAGCTCGACCCTCAAGGCGGACGAGAGCGGCGAGCCCTTCCACGTCCAGCAGGCCCGCCAGATCCGCCTCTACCGCGATGCCTGGAAGGAAGCGGGCCATGCGCGCGAGCCGCGCGTCTCGGTCTCGCGCTCGATCTTCCCGATCATGGACGAGCGCGATCGCAGCTACTTCGGGCGCGGCGAAAGCAGCGACCAGGTCGGCGTGATCGACAACATGCGCGCGGTGTTCGGCCGCTCCTACGCCGCCGAGCCGGAAGCGCTGATCGAACAGCTGCGCGCCGACGAGGGCATCGCCGAAGCCGACACGCTGCTGCTGACCGTGCCCAACCAGCTCGGCGTCGCCTACAACGCCCACGTCATCGAGAGCATCCTGAAGCACGTCGCGCCCGCCCTCGGCTGGCGCTGACCCCCAGGGGAAACTTCGCGGCAGGACGGGCGTTGAGAGGGACTGGTGAGGAGCCGTCCCATGAAGATTTACCCCGTCCTGCTCGTAGGTCTGATCGGCCTTTCCGCCTGTGATGGCCCGCATGAAAAGGCAGGCCAGAAACAGGACGAAGCCGCCGCCACCGCCGCCGGCGTGGAATACGACGGCTCTGGCCCCGCGGAGCGCGCCGGCCAAGTTCAGGACAAGGCCGACGAAGCCGCGCGCACGGCACGCGAAGCCTCGGCGAACGCCCTGAAGGCCGAGGCCGATAGCGCGAAGAAGCAGGCCGATGTCGCGGCCGAGAAGCTCGAGCAGCAGGCCGACGATGTACGCGAAGCCGCCGAGAAACGCGCCGAGGCCCTCAAGCGCGAGGCCGAGCAGGTCAAGCAGGCCAAGCCCTGAGCGATCCCGCTGCCGTCAGGACGGGTCGGTCGGCTCGGCCTTCCGCCGCCTGAACTCCATGACCCCCTCGGGGCGGCGCAGCACGAGCGTGTCCCCGCCGATCTCCCCGACCACGCCTGTGAGATCGGCCACGCCGAAGTCGTTGGGCGTGAGGGCGAAGCTCGCGGTGGTGCCCGGCTTCGCATCGAGCGGCAGCCTGTCCGACTGCAGGCGGTACGCTGGCATGGCGAATGTGACGAAACGGGGCACCCGCGTCTCCCCGTCGGGGAGGGACCACGGTCCTCCGGGGGAATAGGATTCCAGTGGCTCGCCGCTGTCGAACTCGATCCTGAAATCGACCCCGGGAACGTCGCTGCCGCCTGGCGCGACAACGCGTATCGCGAAGGGCTCCCCCGGCGAGGCCGTGATCGGCCCGGGCGTGATCGTCGGCGCCACCGGAGCGGGATCGCTGGTCAGTTCGATGCGGTTTCCCGCGCGCTTCCACCGCCCCGATGCGCGCTGGTCGAGGGAACCCACCGTCAGCCCGTATTCGAACGTGCCGTCGCTCCTCAGCAGGATGCCCGCGACAAGCTCCATCTCGGAATGGACGTACTCGCCGGCGAGCGCCGAAACGGGAGCCTGGTCCGCCGGCTGCGGCGCGTCGCGGGCCTGCACCGGCTGCACCATGCACAGCGCCGCAAGAGCGCCGGAACAGCCCACTCGCCTCACCCAGTCTAACGTGGAATATCGCACCGCCGCCTCCGATCAGGCGATCTGCGGCAATGCGTGCAGCAGCTTGTCGAGCGTGATCGGATATTCCCGCACCCGCGCTCCGGTGGCGTTGTACACCGCGTTGGCGATGGCGGCTGCGACACCCGATATGCCGAGTTCGCCGACGCCCTTGGCCTTCATGGGCGAGGCGATGGGATCGAGTTCGTCGAGGAACACCACGTCTAGGTGCGGCATGTCGGCATGGACCGGCACTTCGTAGCCGGCAAGGTCGTGGTTGACGAAGAAGCCGAACCGCTTGTCGACGGCCAGTTCCTCCATCAGCGCCGCGCCCGCACCCATGGTCATCCCGCCGATGACCTGGCTGCGCGCCTGCTTGGGATTGAGGATGCGCCCTGCCGCGCAGACCGCCAGCATGCGGCGGATGCGGATTTCGCCGGTCATGGCGTGGACCGCGACCTCGCAGAAGTGCGCGCCGAAGGTCTGCTGCTCGAACTCCTCCTTGAGCTTGCCGAACTCGATCTTGTCCTCGGCCGCGATCGGACCGCCGCGCGCGGCGTCGACCATCGCGACACTGCGGTTGCCCACGCGCACATGGCCGTCGGAGAAGTCGGCCTCCGCCGGATCGAGGCCGAGTTTCGCGGCGATCGCCTCGCGCAGCTTCACGCAGGCCGCATAGACGCCCGAGGTCGACGAGGCCGCGCCGAACTGGCCGCCCGAGCCCGCGCCGGTCGGGAACAGCGAGTCTCCCAGCCGGACGTCGACCGCCTCCAGCGGCACGCCCATCATCTCCGCGGCGGTCTGGCCGATGATCGTATAAGTGCCGGTGCCGATGTCGGTCATGTCCGTCTCGACGGTGATGCGGCCGTCGGTGCCAAGCCGCACGCGCGCCGCCGAAGTGATCGTAGGCGCGCCCCGGATCGCGGAGGCCATGCCCATGCCGATCAGCCAGTCGCCCTCGCGGACAGCGCCGGGCTTCGCCTTGTGCGCGCTCCACCCGAACCGCTCGGCGCCGGTGCGCAGGCATTCGACGAAGGGACGGGAGGAGAAGCGCTTTTCGGGACTGGACGGATCGACCTGCGTATCGTTGCGGATGCGCAGCTCCACCGGGTCGAGCTGCAGCTTCTCGGCCAGTTCGTCCATCGCGATCTCCAGCGCCATCATGCCCGGAGCCTCGCCGGGCGCGCGCATCGCGTTGCCTTCGGGCAGGTCGAGCAGGGCGAGGCGATGCGCGACCTGCCGGTTGGCGCCGGCGTAGAGAATGCGCGTCTGGTCGGCCGCCGTCTCCGCCATGCCTCGCTTGACGTTACCCGACCAGCTTTCGTGGGAAATGGCGGCAATGCGCCCATCGGTCCCTGCCCCGATCCGGATGTGCTGGATGGTGGCGGGGCGGTGCGTGGTGTTGTTCGGCATCATCGGCCGCGCCTGCGCGACCTTGACCGGCCGCCCCGCGGCGCGTGCGCCCAGCGCCGCCATCACGGCGTCCGCGCCCACGCTTCCCTTGCCGCCGAAACCGCCGCCGATGAACGAGGATACGACGCGGATGTTCTCCACCGGCATCTTGAGCAGGGCGCCCAGGTCCCGCCGCGCCCAGCTCACCAGCTGCTGCGCCGACCATAGTGTCAGCTTGTCACCTTCCCATGCGGCCACGGTGGCGTGCGGCTCCATCATGCAGTGGCTCTGGTCCGGTGTGCGGTAGGTCTGGTCGACCTTGACCGGCGAACCGGCGAATGCGCCGTCGAAGTCGCCATGTGCCGTGTCCGGCTGGTTCTCCGGAGCCGTCGCCGTGCCGCGCGCCGCGGCGAGATCGAAGGCGCCGCCGGTACGCGCATAGTCGACCCGCACCAGGGCGGCGGCATGGCGCGCCTGCTCGAACGTCTCCGCGATCACCAGCGCGACCGCCTGGTGATAATGCTGCACGTCCGGCCCGGCGAGCACGTGCGCCGCGTAGAAGCCCTGCGGCCCCAGCGGCCCTGCATTCTCGTGCGTGACGATGGCGATCACGCCGGCGGACCGGCGCGCCTCGGCCAGGTCGATCGAGCGGATACGACCCTTGGCGATGCCCGCCCCGACCAGCACGCCGTAGGCGGCGCCCGGCGCCGCCTCATGCTGTTCGTAGGAATAGACCGCAGTGCCCGTCGTCTTGAGCGGCCCGTCGATGCGGTCGAGCGGACGACCGATCACGCGCTGGCGGTCGATCGGATTGGTGCCTGCAGGAGTTTCGAACTTCATGGCTGATCCTCGATCGGGCCGATGCCCGCTGAAATTGTGTCACGGGACCGGGCGGCTGTCACCCGTGAGGCGCTCCCGGCCCAGCCTGGAGCCCCTTGCGATAGTCGGCGTCGGAAACCTGCTCCGCCCAGTCGACCACCTTGCCGTCCAGGGCCTCGGCGACGGCGACGTGGCTCATCGCGGCGCCGAGGCTGGCGCCGTGCCAGTGCCGCGCGCCGGGCGGGCAGACGATCACGTCCCCCGCCCGCATTTCCACGACCGGGCCGCCCTCGACCTGCGTCCAGCCCACGCCCTCGGTGACGATCAGGGTCTGGCCCAGCGGATGGCTGTGCCACGCCGTGCGCGCGCCGGGCTGGAACGTGACGGTCGCTCCGCCCAGCCGCGAGGGCGCGATGGACTTGAACGGTGCCGAGACGCTCACCTTGCCGATGAAATGCGACGCCGGCCCCTCGCTGATCGGCCCGCTGCCGTGCGGGGCGATCGTCAATCCCGCCGGCGCGGGCGCGGCGCGCGCGGTAACCGCTTCGCGAACGAGTTCGACGCCGGCCATCGCCTTGGGCCAGCCGGCATAGAACGCGAGATGGGTCATCTCCTCGCCCAGTTCGGCCGGCGTCACCCCATTGTCGAGAGCGCGGCCGATGTGGAACGGTAGCTGGCCCGCGTCGCCCGCCATCGTCAGCGCCGCCACGGTCACGACGCTGCGGTCGCGCGGAGACAGGTCGGGGCGGCGCCACAGGTCCGAAAACAGCACGTCGTCGGTGAAACGGGCAAGGTCCGGCGCCGTGGGCGCGACGCTCGCCGCGACGCCGTCGGCGCGCACCTTTTCGCGCTCGGCATCGAGCGGAAGCGGCGGCATCCGGGCAGGCGCGACCTGCGAGGACGCGATCTTGCGCTGCTCGAACACCTCGCGCACGACGGTGGTCGCGGACACCGCGTTGGGCCAGCCGCTGTAGAATGCCAGATGCGTGACGAGCCCGGATATCTCGGACGGCTTGACCCCGTTGTCGAGCGCACGCCCGAGGTGGCCTGCGAGCTGCGCCGACTTGCCCCCGGCGATCAGCGCCGAAATCGTCACCAGGCTGCGGTCCCGCTTGCCGAGACGCGGGTTCTCCCAGTTGTCGCCGAAAAGGACATCGTCGGTATAGCGCGCCAGCGCCGGAGCAACCGCCTGCATGTCTGCCGGCGCCACGGACGGACGCTCCCCCGCCGCCGCCAAGGCGACCGAGGGCGCCGCGAGCGACAGGCCGCCCAGCAAACTCCGCCAGAACTTGGTCGTCATCGAACCTCCTTGTCGGCATCGGTCGCGGGAGCCGCTGAGGACGCGCGCCGGCCCTGATACGGGTATGGCCGCAAGGGATAGTGCAGATAGCTATCGTGGAATAGCTCACGAAACCTGCATGCCGCCATGCGCGACATTCATGAAACCAAACGCCGCACCGCTCGTTCAGCCGCCCTGCCATAGCTGTCGCATGCGGTTTTTGACCGCAGGGGGATCTCTAGCGCAGCGCATCGACGAACAGGCTGACGGCGTCCGAGAGTGTCGGGAACGCTCCTACAGTCGCTTTCCGCAGGCTTCGTCCGGCCGGGACAACCGGCGATCGCCGAGAAAATCCGGGTCGGTGAGAGTGCCGAGGTAGGCCGTCACGGCGGGTATCGTTTCTTCCGCCAGAGGTGCGGGATGGCGCCGCACTGCTTCTTCGAGCGTTTTGGCGCTGCCGTCGTGCCACCACGGTCCAGTGACAGCCACGTTGCGAAGTGATGGTGTCCGGAAGCGTCCGGCATCATCGCGGCGGCCCGTGCTCTCGGCCAGGCCGGGATCGCGGTCGTCCGGCTCAGAGAGGCGGTGATACGCCATGTCCGTCAGCAAGTCCCCTGAATGGCAGGATGCGCAGCCGGCTTTTTGGAAGGTGGCCTGCCCTTGCAGTTCCACGGGCGTCATTGCGGCGGGCCCCTGGTCAAAACGGCTGCGGAAAGAGACCATTGTCCGCTCGAAAGCCGCCAGGGCGGCCGTGACGCTGGCAGTACCGATCGCCCCCTGCCGCTCCGGAAATGCCTTTCGGAACATCCTGCGATAGCATGGGTCCGCTCCCAGCCGCCGGGGCAGTTCCGCCTCGAGCCCTTGCATCCCCATCTCTACAGGCCGTTCGCCGATGAGCGGGACGAGCACCTGCGCCTCCAGCGTCGTTATGCGGGGATCGGCGTAAGTCAGGCGCGAAAACCACGCCACGTTGGCAAGGCCAGGCACGTTGCGCCGCCCGGGATCACCGTGAACCCCGGGGCGCGTCGCATTGCCGTCGGCGAAGGCGCGGCGCTGCTCGTGGCAGGCGGCGCAGGCCATCGTGCCGTTGGCGGAGAGATCGGCGTCGTAGAACAGGCGCCGCCCGAGTTCGACCCGGGCGGCGGTCATGGCATTGGATGCCGGCACCGGCGGCGGCGCGACGCCGGGCGGCAGGTCCCATTCCCATGGCGTGGCGGCGCCCACGCTCAGCACGAGCGCCGTCATCGCCGCGAGCAGTCGCTTCACGGCAGGCGCGTCACGAGCACCGTCAGCGTGTCCTCGGCATTCGCCGCGAGTTGCAGCGTGTAGCTGCCGGGCGTCAGCTTGTAGTCGACCATCTTGCGCACGCCCGTGCAATCCGGCCCATGCCCATGCGCGGCGGAGAGCGCGGCCTTGCCGTCCTTCACCACATCCACCCAGGCGCCGGCGCCCAGCGCGACGCGCCATGTTCCCGCTTCCTTGACCGTGAAGGTGGCCAGTCCGCCGAAGCTGACCGTACCGCCCGGCTTTTCGGGGCGCAGTGGATAGCGGACATCGGGCGTGCGCGAGAGCGTCAGCACCGCCGCCTGGCCCGGAGTGAGCGCCGCCTTCGCCGCACTCTTCCGGTCGCGGCCCGCCGTGAGCGGTGTGGGACTACGCCACGAAGCCAGCTCGGCCGGCAATGCGGCGGGCGCGGCGCAGGCCGGGGCGGCATGGTCCATCCGCGCAGCGGCAGGCGCGGCGCCGACGGCGCACAGCACTGCGGTCAGGGTCAGAAAACGGTGATCCAACATTCCGGCACTTCCTTCTCGAACGCCAATCTATATACGCTCGGATATAGCGACTCGGGCGTCGTTGACAGGGGGAAATCATGAGAAGCGTTCTGACGGCCCTGCTATGCGCAGGCACCATCCTTTCGACCCAGGCCCATGCGCAGGAAGCTGGCGCACCGGCGTCGCCGGCCCAAGGGCTCGATGCCTTCGGTCTGGGACAGATCACCGTCACCGCACCTACGGCGCAAGGCATCGAGATCGACAGCAGCACGCTGTCGGCCGAGGCCATATACACCTTCAGCCGCCTCTCGCTCGATGACGCGGTGAACCTGATGCCGGGTGTGTCGGCTGGAAACAGCGGTGGCACCCGAAACGAGCGCCTGGTGTTCGTCCGCGGCTTCGACCGGTTCCAGGTACCGCTCTCGATCGACGGCATCCGCGTCTACCTGCCTGCGGACAACCGGCTCGACTATGGCCGCTTCCTGACCTCCGACATTGCCGAAATCCAGGTCGCGAAGGGCTACGCCTCGGTGATCGACGGGCCGGGCGCGATGGGCGGCGCGATCAACCTGGTCACTTCCAAGCCAACCAAGGCGCTCGACATCGACGTGCGCGGCATGGTCAATTTCGACAACGACACCGACTATGCCGGATACTCCACCTCCGCACAGATCGGCACGCGCCACGACATGTGGTACGCACAGGCCAGCTATGCGCGCAACTTCACCGACCACTGGGACCTGCCCAACAGCTTCACCGCGAAGGTTCCGGCGCTCGAGGATGGCGGCGAGCGCGATTTCTCGCGTACCCGCGACTGGCGCGTCAATGCCAAGGTCGGCTTCACCCCCAACGACACGGACGAGTACGCGCTGAGCTACACGCACCAGGAAGGCGCCAAGGGCGCACCGCTGCACGTCAGCGACCTGGTGACGACGCCGCGCTTCTGGGACTGGCCGTCCTGGGACATCACCAGCGTCTACTTCCTCTCGACGACGGCACTGGGCGACCGGGCGATCCTGAAGACCCGCGCCTACTACAACCGCTTCGATTCGATGCTGCGCTCCTTCAACGACCGTACCCTGACCACGCAGAGCCGGCCCTTCGCCTTCGACAGCCCTTACGAGGACAGGGCCTGGGGCGGTTCGGCGGAACTGGACCTGGAAGTCAGCGACGCCGATACGCTGCGCTATTCCTTCAACTACCGCTACGACAAGCACGTCGAGTTCCAGACGAGCTTCTCGACCGCGGGCGTGCCCAGCACCGAGCCGCGCCAGACGCAGGCGGAGGACACCTACTCCGCGGCGATCGAGAACGAGCTTCGGGTGACCCCCGCGCTGACCGTCACGGTCGGCGGCAGCGTCGACTGGCGCAATCTGCTGCGCGCGGAGGAGTACGGGCCGCCCCTGGGCACCTCGGGCGCTTCGGTCCTCTACCAGTATCCGCGCCGCGATGCGCAGACCTGGAACGCACAGGGACGGATGGACTGGCACGCATCCGACGCGATCGACCTGCACGCCAGCCTGTCGTCACGCGCGCGCTTCCCCACCATCTTCGAGCGCTTCAGCCAGCGCTTCAACACGGCGATCCCCAACCCCGGCCTCAAGGCCGAGCGCGCCACCAACGCCGAGATCGGCGGGTCGTGGGCAAGCCGTGCGGTGCGTGTCGAGGGTGCGCTGTTCTACAGCTGGATCGACAATGCCATATTCGGCGTCCTGACCCCGGCCTATCCCTGCACCGCCTCGACCACCCCGCCGGCGACGCCGCGCCCGGGCTGCGCCCTCACCAATCTCACGCAGAGCCGCAACGTGGGCAAGGGCCACTACTACGGCGGTGAAATCTCGGTATCGGCGCACCTCGCGTCCGGGCTCGATGCTGGGTTCAACTACACGCTGACCAAGCGCGACCTGGACTATGCCGCGAACCCGGCCTTCGAGCCGACCGGGGTGCCGACGCACAAGGGCTTTGTCTATGTCGACTGGTCCCCGCTCGACGCACTGCACGTCGTCCCCAGCCTCGACATCGCGTCGGATCGCTGGACCCTGTTCACCGCGACCCCCGCTTCCGCGCCGCAGCGGTATTATCGCACGGGCGCATACGTAAACGCAGGGGTCAGGGTCGACTTCGACGTGAGCGAGAACATCACCATCGGCGTGGGAGGGCGCAACCTGTTCGACGATCTCTACACCCTCACCGATGGATTTCCCGAGCCCGGGCGCACGCTGTTCGCCAGCATCAGGGGCAAGTACTGACGAGTTGATCCGGCCGGGCGCGATGACCGCGCCTGGCCGATCGCTCGGGCGATGCTAAAACGCCGAGGAACCGGTTTCAGGGGGCGGCGACCTGCGAAATGCGCCGCCATGTGCCCGCACGGCGGATCGCCGATCTACAGTTCCGCCACGGACCGAGGAAGCTGATCCCTTTCCAAAGCGCCTCCCGCGCGCCGGTCTGTGTTTGCCCGTTGCAAAGAGCAACGTGCGGCAAAACATAGACAACATCTTACCTTGGCCTGCGAAGCGGCGATGCCTAACGGCCCCGCGCCCCTTGTGCACCGCAGCATGCTCAATCGATCTGTACGATCTGGCAAAGAGCTGTCTCGTATCGGCACGAGAAACCTCTGGGTGACTTACCCTTCGAACTCTTAACGAGAAAGATATTGCAGCGCAGCGTTGTATCCACGACACGCTTCATCCTGCATATTTAGGGGTAGGATTCGCCAGTTGCGGAGACAAGAAATGGATATGGACCTGTCTGCGCTTGAGCTGGCGCTCGCTGTATCGGGCTACATCACGGATCAACTCGATTGCAGTGGCTCAGCCTTCATTACCATTCCTCGGGACATAGCCGAGTTGGCCGTCGCTTTCACGAAAGCCGCGATCGAAACCCTTCAGAATCAATCATGCGGCCCGGGACCGACCCTGAACTGAGGCAGCGGACCGCTCGGCTTTGGCAGCATCCGGCAGGGCGACGCGAAACACCCAAGCAGCAAAGTAACCCAACCGTTCACCGCGGCGTCGGTACCCAGGCCCACCTAATGGGTCTCGATCCGGCCGCCGTCACGCGATCATCGATGGAGTGACTGGCGCGGCTCCTAAAACGCCAGAACGACATCCGTGGAAAAGACCCAGCCCTTGCCGCCGACCGCATAGGGCACGCTGGTATAGCCGATCGCCGACTTGTCCATGTACAGCGCCTGGGCGTTAAGCCGTACCTCGCGGCGGTCGAAAGGATACCAGTTGAGGCCGAGGCCGAGGTCCCAGGGGTCGCCGTACTGGCCGAAGATCATCGAGCCGGAAGCGTAAGCCTGCAGCTTTTCGGGTATGACCATTGCCGAGCCCTGGAGCTGGAAGCCGTTGTCGTAGAGCTTGCTCACGGGGACAACGCCGACCGTGTCAAGGTCGCTGATCCACCGGAAGTAGTATTCCCCGTCGAGCGAGAAGCCGCGATACTTGAAGCCGGCGTTGACAGCGAGCATGTCGTACGTCGCCTTCCTGACGCGTCCGCCAGTCATGAACGGATCAGCCCCAAACAGCAGTGTGCCGTCGGAAAGGCGTATCTGGCTATTCTCGAAACTTTCGGTGCCCGGCTGGCTCTGCGCATCCTCGCGGCTGTGGGTCATGTGGACGCCGAACAGGGTGGCGATGTCATCATGGTGTTCGAAGTCGCCGAAGCCCTCGGCCGGCCCGTACTCGCCGGTCGTCGGCATCCACCACAGCGCACCGGACAGAGTGTTGAACCCGTTGTCGAGTTGCGTGGCATCGACGCCGAGCTGGCTCAGGTTGTTGCCGATCATGGCGCGGTACTTCAGCCCCGGCGCGATCTCGCCCCAGGCCCATATCCCGCTGGTGTATGAAGCGCGGAAGAACTCGTCTGCCATCGTGCGGTTATCGACGCGCAGCCAGTTCGGGAAATTCCAGTTTGTGGTGCGGGTGCTGGGGAGCGACCCGATGCCGGCGGCGACGCTGATGGCGTCGTTGAAGCGGTAGCTTAGGTAACCGCCCAGCACGACCTGCGCGCCCAGACCCTGGTTGGTGTTGCTGGTCCACGCGTAGAACAGGTAGCGGAAGTTGGGATCGAACAGCCAACCCTTGAAGTTCAGCGTGATCTTCTGGAGTTGTACGTCGTGGCGGCGGTCAATGTTGCTCGTCCGGCCGAACGAGTCCGTATAGGTCTTGTCCAAGTCCTTGCCGTTCAGATATCGCGCGTATGCAAATGTGGCAAAATCCAATTCGCCCTGGTCGGTGCGCGCCACGACCAGCCCCTTGCCGCCCTCGTAGGTGCCCCATCGCGCCTCCTCGGCCGGCTTGCCGAAACTGCTGAGGGCGCCGCCGGACGCCGGCGATACAGGTGGAGTGCCGGCTGCTTGCGCCATGCCTTCCGCGGTGATGACGCCGGGAGCTGCTCCTCCCACCGAGGCTGGCGCCGAGGCGGCGGTTGCCGCGCGCTGCCCTTCCAGTTCCTCGATGCGGGCGTCGCGGGCGCGCAGTTCGTCTTCCAGCCGGGACTGGTTCGCCTCCAGCGCACGGAGCCGGTCCTCGATCGACTGGCTGCCCCCGGCCGGCGCCTCCTGCGCCTGCGCCACGACGGGCGCCATGCCCAGCAGGAGCGCCGAAGCTCTGATGCAAAGATTGCCCACGTTTCGCTCCCTCATGTTGCATGGCCGCGTTGGCCACGTTGCCGGCTAGATCAGCTTCAGCGTCCAATTCACGATCACGCGAAAGTCGAAGAAATCGTCGCCCCCCGGCTCACTCTCGTCCTGGTCGATCCAGGCACCGCGCATGCGTAGGCTCAGGCCCTTGAGCCAGTTTTCCCGCATGAACTTGTAGTCGACGGTAAGGTCGTACTCGGTCTCGTCGGGCGAGGCGCTGGGCCCGGAATCCGGCGTGTTGCCGGTGGCGATGTTGCCGAACATGCTCAGCCCGTTCACGCCCACGCCCTTGAAGTCGTAGGAGGCGCCGACCATGAACGCGTCCTCACCCGCGCGATCGAAGTTGTCGACGATGATAGACAGGTAGTTGGGCGGCCCGCCGAAGGGGCTCTGCAGGCCTTTCTCCTTGCCCGCCGTGCTGGCGGCGAGGCGAATGCTGGCGTTCTTCCAGAACAGCTCGCCCTTCACCGCGAAGAGGTGGGTCTTGAAGTCTCCGATCAGTTCGTCGCCGATGCTGCGCTGGTCGGTGTACTGGACGTAGACGCGGATCGAGGTGTCGTCGCTCAGCGCGAAGGACTTCTCTGCCTTGCCGAACAGCGTGTTCATCACGTCGATGCTGGTCTGGTTGGTGAACCCCAGCACGGAGCCGTCCTTGAAGGTATACTGCGCGCCGACGAGTGCGAGGCCCTTGTCGGTGCCGGGCGCGCCTGCGGCTTCCGACATCGAGATGAAGTGGTCCTCGTTCTTGCGCTTGATGGTGTCGACGTAGCCGGCGATGTAGGCGAAGCCCTTCGTCGATTGCTTGCCGATCACCGCCGCCTCGAAGGTGTTGGGCGCCATGCGGATGTCGTGGCGGGCCAGCCACGGCAGGTCGAACGACTGCCGGCCCACCCGGATGCCGTGCCCGTCGCCGAGCCGGGCGGTGATGTTCGCCTCGCCCACCACCGTGAACGGTTCGGGCCCGGGCTGGAACAGCAGCGTGCCGTCGTACTTCGAGGGACCGTGGAGGATTTGCGAGGTGTAGACCGTGGCGGCGACCTGGAAGATGTTGGCGGCCCAGCCGGTCTTGAACTCCAGCGCGCCGCCGAGCGCCCAGCCGACATTGTCCTGCTTGGTGTCTCGGTCGCGGTCGAGGTAATAAGTACGCGGCTTGAACACCAGCGAGGCGCCGTCGAAGAAGTCGGGCAGCTCCTTGTCCACCTCGAGGCCCTTCAGCGCGTCCTGCTGGTTGGGTTCCTCGTCGCGCTGCTTCTGCGCCTCGGCGGTCGCGGTCGCCTGCGCGTCCCGGCCGAGCGTGGGCGGCGGCGCCTCCGGCCCGTAGGGCGCGGGGGCGGCGGTCAGCTGCGCGCAGGCGGGCGTCGCCGCGAGCAGGCCGACCGATGCAACCAGCCCAGCCTTGATGTGAGGATAGCGAAGACGTGTCATGACAACCCCCGTTGCTGATCGCTGCCGTGCGCCTAGGAGCCCTTGCAGATCGGCGGCGCCGTGTAGTTCAGGTTCATCAGGCGGAAGTAGTTCTCGCCCAGCGCGATGTTGCGGAATGCGGTGTCGTTGAGCGCGCGGTTGACGCGGCTCGTGACCTCCAATTCCTTCGCATACTGCTCGAAGCTCTTGTTGCCGGCGGCGACGAAATCGGAGCCGTTGAGTATCCGCGTCGGATAGGCATTGAAGAACGCGACGAATTCAGGGCCGTACTCGTGGTAGGAATTTGACGTGACCCCCAGCTTTCAGCCAGCGGGGATTAGAGCCGGGCGGTTGCTTTGCGCATCAGCGCGGTTGACGCAATGGGCTGCGTAGCGGAGCCCGTAGGGCGTAGCGAAGCAGGCCATTGCTTATCCAGTTCGGCGGCGAACGCCGCCGGGGTTGCGTAGCCAAGTGACGAGTGCGGCCTCTCCCGGTTGTAGTCCTCGACCCAGGCAGCGATCTCGACCCGTGCATGGGCAAGGCTCATGAACAAGGTCTCGTTCAGCAGCTCATCGCGCATGCGGCCGTTGAAGCTCTCGACGTAGCCGTTCTGCATCGGCCTGCCAGGAGCAATGTAATGCCACTCCACGCCGAGCTCTCCGCACCATGCGAGAACGGCGTTGCTGGTGAGCTCGGTGCCATTGTCGCTGACAATCATTCCGGGCTTGCCCCGCTGGGCGATCAGCTGGGTCAGCTCGCGCACGACACGGTGCCCGGAGATGGACGTGTCCGGCACCGCCGCTAGGCATTCCCGGGTCACGTCATCGACCACGTTGAGCACGCGGAACCGCCTGCCAGAGACCATCTGGTCGTGAACAAAATCCAGGCTCCAGCGCTGGTTCGCCAGCGCCAGCACCGGAGCAGGTGCCCTGGTCCCGACAGCACGCTTGCGGCTGCGTCGCCGCCTGACCGCCAGTCCTTCCTCGCGATACAGACGTTGGGTCTTCTTCCGGTTGATCATCACGCCCTCCCGGCGCAGCAGGATGTGCAAACGGCGATAGCCGAACCGGCGACGCTGATTGGCCAGATCGCGCAGCTTCTCACGCAGCACACCATCGTCCCGTGTGGAACGGTAGCGCACGCTCTTGCGATCAGCATCGATGACACGGCACGCCCGCCGTTCGCTCATCCCGTGGCACGCCTGGAGATGAGCGACAGCTTCCCGCTTCGCGGCGGGCGTCAGAACTTTTTTGCCAGAAGATCCTTCAACGCAGCCTGGTCCAGCATTGCATCGGCCAGAAGCCGCTTGAGCTTGGCGTTCTCGCTCTCGAGATCCCGCAGACGCCGGGCCTCGGATACCTCCAGCCCGCCATACTTGGCCTTCCAGTTGTAGAGCGTCGCTTCAGACACCCCATGCCGCCTAGCCAAATCAGCGGTCTTCGCGCCCGCCTCTGCCTCCTTCAGCACGCCAATGATCTGCTCTTCCGAAAACCTTGCACGCTTCATCGTCTGTCCTTCCTTCAAGGCCAGACTCTAATCGCTCGTGGAGGAAAATCAGGGGGTC
>NZ_AKKE01000152.1 GCF_000281975.1 Novosphingobium sp. AP12
TTGCGCTCCTAATGACGGATCGTGCGCGATCGCAGTTGAAGCTTTAACCCTATCTGGCCTACGGGTTTCCCCGAAGGCAAACTTCCGATGGAAAATGCGTGAGCTGTTTCGCTAAATTGCATGGCCGGCGCAGCGGTACCGGCCAGACGGCGGCGATCCTGTCGCATGGCTTTGGTACCGACCAGGACGCATGGTCCGCCTTGCGGCCCTGGTTCGAGGAGCGGTTTGACGTCATCTCGTTCGATCTGCCGGGATGCGGACCCGGCGGCGCTGAAAGCTACGATTTCGATCGGCACGGATCGATGTTCGGTTATGCCGACGATCTGATCGAACTTATCGACGAACTCGGTCTGCAAGACACGATCTTTGTGGGCCATTCGATGAGCGGCATGATCGGCGCGGCCGCTGCCTGCGCACGCCCCGACCTGTTTGCGCGCCTGGTGATGATCGGCGCCTCGCCGCGCTACCTCAACGACGGCGGCTACGTGGGCGGTTTCGAGCAGGAAGGCCTCGACCAGCTGTTCGCCAGCATGGCGGCCAACTTCCAGGCGTGGGTCGCTGGCTTCGCACCGATGGTCGTGGGGGTCGACGACAGCGAAGCGGTCGCCGACTTTTCTCGCACCCTGTTCCAGATGCGGCCAGACGTAGCTCTCAACACCTCACGCACCATCTTCGGATCCGACATGCGCGCGACCGCTCGCCGCGTTCCCACGCCAGTGCATCTTGTCCAGGCCGCCTCCGACGTCGCCGTGCCACGTGAAGTGGGAGACTGGCTTGCCGCGGCGATCCCGAACGCCACGCTCGATGTCATCAGCGCCTCTGGCCATCTCCCCCACATGACAGCACCGGCCGAGGTTCTCGCAATTGTCGAACGAAGGCTGGCAGGGGCATGGCTGTGATCCCGTCCTCGAGCGAAGCTCTCTTCGAGCTCTGCGGCTTTGCGCGGGTGGCATGTGAAGCAGACCTGGTCATGGCACTCGAGGTCGATGACGCCGGACGCGCGTCACCTGTGGCCTCCTCCCCGCCTCAGGGCTTCAGCAGCTTCAACCTCTCTCGAAGCGGCCTCTTCGATACCGCGTGGTCGTCTATCCCTGTCGCCGCCAACGCGTTTCGTCTCCCCACCGCAGTGGTCCATGCATTGCCGGATATGCCGGCCAGCCTCCTGTTCGTGCCGGCCCCCGCCCAGCACGCGCCCAAAAGCGGCCTGCTGCTCTTATGGACCCAGCCCCCCTCACCTGCTCCGCTGGTTGAATATGTCCGCCTCCTGGCGAGCAGCATCGCCAGCACTCTGGCGGCCCGCCGCGAGGCCGCCAGGCAAGTGGCCATGCGCGACCAGTTCAACGATCTGCTGGAAAGCGTGCCGTCGGGCATCGTCCTGTTCGACGGCGATGGCCAAAGCGCGATGATCAACGAACGCGCGGCCGAGCTGCTGACGTGCCGCGCGGGGCCTCACCGTGCCAGTGATCTGGCAGATCCCATGCGGGCGCTCCGAGAGCGCTGCGACAATCATGCCGACCTTGAAGCCGCTTATGCGGCGCAGGTTGGCAATGTCCACTACGCTGCCATCCAGCACTGGGTTCTGGGCGACAGGACGTACGAAGTGGATACGCATCCGGTCAGCGGCGACGGACAGCATGGCCGCATCTGGCTGTTCACCGATGTCACGGCCGAACTGCGAATTGCCGCCAGGCTGCGGGGGCTGGCCCAATCGGATCCTTTGACGGGCCTGCCCAACCGGCGTCATTTCGAGGAGCAGTCTTCCCAGATCCTGACGGCCGCGGCGGCCGCCGAGCGCGCCGTAGCCCTGCTGATGGTGGATGTGGATCACTTCAAACAAATCAACGACACCCACGGCCATCCGGTGGGTGACGCGGTGCTGAAGGCTGTGGCACGCCGATGCAACGATGTCCTGCGCGACGGGGACCTCTTCGCCCGGTTTGGAGGCGAGGAATTTATTGCTCTGCTGACCATCACGACGGAACAGGAAGCGGCGGTAATTGCCGAGCGATTACGGTCCGCAATAGGCGGCACCCCTGTGCTCATCGGGCAACTCGGCATTACCGTATCTGCCAGCGTTGGCGTGGCGACGATGAAAACGACCACCGCCATCGACAGCGACATCCTGGAAAGCCTCGTACAGCGCGCAGACGCTGCCCTGTACCGCGCGAAGCAAAGCGGGAGGAACCGCGTTATCATCGCCTGACTTGCGCCAGACAATGCTGTTCGCCAGCGCCAGTTGCATCCGACGCATTCGAATGTGCGTCACCCGCGCTTGCCTTACTCCAGCAGAGGAGGCAG
>NZ_AKKE01000153.1 GCF_000281975.1 Novosphingobium sp. AP12
CAGTTGCTGCGCCTGAAGTGCCGGTGACCGGAGACGCATCGCCGGTACCGACCAAGGCATCGAAGCGACCGGCGGCGGCGAAGGGCAGCAAGGCTGTCAGCAAGACTGCTGCGAAGCGGAGCGTTGCCGCTAAGCCGAGTGCTGCCGCTTCGGCCAAGGCCGCTGAAGAAGTCGCCGATGAAGTGACCACCGCGGAGGGCGGGGCAGGCGCGCCCAAGCGGCGCGGTAAGCTCGGTCTGTTTGGTAAGGCGACCGGGCAGGGCGGGGCTCCTAAGTCGGCTGAAACCGGAGCCACAGCCTCCACGGATGCCGCTGCGACCGATGGACCGGCGGAGGCAGCTGCGCCGAAGAAGTCTGCGCCGAAAAAGCGCATGGCGCGGGCACCGAAGTCGGCGCCTTCTAACCCCATCGCCGGCGAGGCGGCGGGCGAGTAGCTGTAAATCGCGGGCGGTGGAGCTATTGGCTTCGCCGCCCGTGGCCCCATCAGGCGGTAGCGCCTCCGACCCGAAGTTCTCACGGTACCGTTGCGGCAGGGACGCCGGAGGTGGGGACGTTCCGGAAAGTCTCCTATCAGGCGCCGACCGCGCCTGGGCCGCCGTTCATTCATCGTGGCCAGAACCAGCGGCACTGTCCGGGGCTGGGACTTTTCGGTCGGTCCGCTTGCGGGCGGCCGAACGCGGAAAGCGGCCCGTCTGGTTCGAAAGTCCGCCGGCACCTATCGCCTAGAAGCGGACCCGCCGTATTCTTCTATTGTCACCCCGGGCTTGATCCGGGGTGAGGGAAGAAAACGGTAGCTAACTACCAGTCGCGGCCGTTTGGCATTCGAGCGCAGTCGCTTGAAAGCAGATTGTCAGTCATTGCCGCCGATTTTTGACAAACCGGCGGCTAGTCGCGTCGCAGGCGTAAACGTACTTTTCCGCCTGTCGGACCGTCGCATCATTTACCCGTGCGACCAACGTAGAGGGCGTCACGCGCGGAAGGCCGTTCGCCAACGCATCGCCGCGCGTGGCGACGAACAGCCTGTTGGGGGCTATCGGCAACGCTACGGCCAAATTCGGATCATCTATCCCGCCCATGAACACGCATGGACGATCGCCTAGCAATAAGTAATGCGACGCTGGCGACGTATCGAGAACCCACCATTTCAGCCGCATCAAAGCATTGCCGATTTTATCGTGGTTCAACAGCGAACCGAAAAGCGACAGGCCGAAATTCTCGATAAGCCCCGGAAACCGTTGTTCGGACCATTCCTCTAACGAAGCGGGATCGTCGCCCGTAGTGAGCTGAACATACTCGTCGGGATTGCTCGCCAGTGATCGGCGTAGTTCGCTGTCGGATTCCGCGACCAAACACCGAACCATGTCGGGATCACGGATGCGAAGCGACATGATGAAACGAACCCACGCTGATCGTTCGTCAACGTCCAATGTCGCCAATTTTCGATCGTAAAGCTTCGTACGGACAAGCGCGGCTTCGCTATCGACTTGCTGCAACATGATCGTTTCAACATCGTGCTTTTTCATGCCCGCGATTTCGTCGCGGGTTAGCGCAAGCATATCGATGGCATACCCCGTGCTTTTCGGCACTTTTCGCGTCGAATGGACTTTGCCGCCGTCGATATGGTGAACCTGCAAAGCGCCATCGTATGCCGAAGTCCAGGGGCGTTGCAGGAATTGCGGAACGTAGTGATTACGCACCGGGAGCCTTGAATATCTCGCTCGCGAACACCTTTTCGAAGCCCTTCACGGAATTAAAGCGTTCGGTCCAGAGTTCGCTGTCTTCGAACGCCTTCGCCATAATTACCGAACTGACTAGGCCGCGATAGAAGTAATTCCAAGCGTCCTGTTCATGGTCTCCGTAAAGCGGGCTGTCGATCATTCCAGCAAGGTGATAGCGCGGGGGATTACCCCCGCACATATCGACGATGCTTACGGAATTGGCGTGGACGTATCCCGAATAAGCCTTGAAGATTTCGCGTCCGTTGGCATCGGCGGTTGACGGATCATCCTGCCCGCCCGCTCGATTGACGTAAGCGCGTATCTTATCGCGCTTCACCATGCCCGCGCCCGGTTCTTCCATCCAAAAATGCTCAAGATACTTCGTATGGTTGTCCGTCCAATCGCCCGTTGAAAGCCCAAGCGTGATGTAAAGAATGTCTTCCGCAATATCGTCGAGCGTACGTTGAATGACGCCCTGTTCCTGCACGAAGCCATTGGACAATAGGAGGCGGATAGCGTGAAGGCCGCTAATCTGGCGTGCGAACTTTTGCAGCAACGCTTGTTGCGGCGTCTTCTCGCGATACCGTAGAACGAAGCCGTCCTTGTACGGTACGCGGACCGGCGGCGGCACTTGGGCCTCTAGCCGCCGAAACGCGGCTTCCATCTGTACTAGAACCTTATCGAACGTATCGTACATTCAACCGCCTTCGGACGCCCCGCCACTGCTGGCACGTCTCGCTAGTGCTGCATCCCGCCCGCCGCGCACGTAAACGGCATGATGCCGCTTAGCAGACTATCCGGCACGATCGGTTCGGCGTCATCCAGCAGGATAGCGTGCGCCATCCGCTGCTCAGAGGCGGTCTTACAATGAATGCCCGCTGTTCCTAATCGGAAAGCGAAAGCCTTCAGCGGATGGGCAGCTACCGGAGCTCGCTCGATGTCTGAGGAACGGCAACCATTGGTCGGATTCTTTCAGCGCAATCTTTTGCATCTTCCGCATTAGAGAGCTGGCCGCTACGCGCAGTGAGGCCCTATCGGACACGTCTTATCTTCTGGGTGATCGCCTTAGCCTCGGCCACGACTTCAAGCCAGTGCCGCTGCTCGTCCTGCGCGTCGGCGAGCGCCCGGTGTACGGGTTGACCATCCGCTCGCCTAGCTTCGACCAGCGCGAGCACGTCGGCGATCTCGATATGCAGTCGATCGGAGGGCACGACGGGCGCCAGAATGTTGCTGGCTGCCTCTGCGTGGGCTTCGTCGGTGTTGCGCAGGCGCAGGGCGTGGCGTGGAAGCTTGGCGGCGCGCAGTAAGGCGCTCAGCCACTTTCCATCCCAGGACGGAGCGCTGGCAAAGAGGTTGTGCCCGGACAATTGGTCGATCATGCGCCGTGCCACCGCATCATGCGGCTCGCCCTCATTCTGCAGTGTCTCGTGCGAGATGCGGTGGATAGCTTCTGCTTCCGCATCCCAGTCGGTCCACTGCAGAGCAGGCTGGATAAGATGGGTCTCACTGGCACCATCCTCGAATACCCATGCGACCTCGATAGGGTAGCTGAGTTTCGCAAGCGAGGAGGCCTCGAAGTCGAGAAAAACGACCATGGGAGAGGAGGTGACGGGTGGTGTAATGGGCTTCACCCTTGCAGATCAGGCCAGGACGCGGCGCGCGAACGCGATCGCAGCGGCGAGGCCGTCCGGTCCCACGCTATGGCCGACGCGCGTCGATACATGGGTCTCGACAGCCACCCCCACCTCGGCAAGTGCGGTCGACGCCAGTTCCATGGAGCGGAATGGGACCACGTCGTCGTCGGTACCGTGAACGAGCAGGACAGGCGGGCGGCTCCGGATGTCCGAGGGTAGTCGTTCAGGCGCAACCAGCATGCCGGAAATGCCGACAATGCCCGCGACGGCGTCGGGCTGCCGAAGTCCGACATGGAGCGCCATCATCGTCCCCTGACTGAAACCGATGAGAAGCAGTCGGTCGCTGCTGAGTCCCGCCTTTTCCAGCTCCGCAGTGATGAAAGCGTCGAGATCCGGCGCCGCTGCGGCCGCTCCCGCTGCACGTTCGGCCATGGAGAAGGTCTCGATCGGCCACCACTGGTGAGCGGCTGCCAAGCCGGGAAGCTGCGACGGAGCATTCGGTGCAACGAAGGCAGCATCAGGCAGCGATGGTTGCATCATGGCGGCGAGCGATATGAGGTCGTCGCCATTCGAGCCATAGCCATGAATCAGCACGACGACCGCCTTCGGCGTCGAAGCGGACAGGGGAGCAAGGCGTGGACCGTCGAGCAAGTGGCTTCCTTCCAAAGGGTGACGGCATTGAGGATGCCGTCCATATTCATCAGTTTTGAGACGTTGGAGTTAGCCGGCCGCGTGCCATTGGTCGCGTTCGGCGAAGATACGCGCGACCTCCGCCATATTGTCAGAACCCCAGTTGCACAGCGGCACGAGCGCATCGGCCAGGCTGCGGCCGAGCGGCGTCAGTGTATAGTCAACGCGCGGTGGAACCTCCTGATAATCCTTTCGCGTCACGATGCCGTCGGCCTCCAGTTCCTTTAGCTGCTGGATGAGCATCTTGTCGCTGACGCCGCGCACAGCGCGCTTGAGAGCACCATAGCGGTTGGGGCCCTGGATAAGGAAATAGATGATGAGCGGCTTCCACTTGCCCGCGATCACGCGGAGCGTGGCGTCGAGGCCGCAGGAGAAGCCAAGGACACAGTCGGGAGATCGGGCTGCCATTTCTTCCTACTTACCAAAAGGTGCATACTTGTCGATATGTAGGTGGACCATCACCTCTGCGCCAGTGTGAAACTGGAGACACGATCATGAACAGACTGGATGGCAAGACCGCAGTGATAACGGGCGGGGGCACAGGTATCGGCCTCGCAACGGCGAAGCGCTTCATCGAAGAAGGTGCGTTCGTCTACATCATGGGACGCAGGCAAGCGCCACTCGACGCCGCCGTCGCCGCGCTGGGACCGAATGCCCGCGCGGTACAGGGGTCGGTGTCCGATCCTGACGACATTGCACGATTCTTCGAGACGGTGAAAGCTGAGCGGGGCACGCTTGATATTGTGTTCGCCAACGCCGGGTTCGGCGAGCTGGTCCCCTTGGGACAGATCACTAGCGACCAGTATGATCGAGTGTTTGACGTCAATGTTAAGGGCGTCCTCTTCACCGTCCAGGCAGCTTTGCCTCTGATGGGGGAGGGTGGGTCGATCATCCTTACCGGATCGACCACGGGCGTCATGGGAACACCGGCGTTCAGCGTCTATAGTGCGAGCAAAGCTGCGGTACGCAATTTCGCGCGCAGTTGGGCGCAGGACCTGCGCGGCACGGGCATCCGTGTGAACGTGCTGTCCCCCGGACCGACGCTGACCGAACTAGCCGAAGAGGCGGTAGGCCGCGACGCGATGATCGAGATGGGGGCGGGCACACCAATCGGACATGTCGGTGCGCCGTCGGAGATAGCCGCAGTGGCGGCTTTCCTGGCTTCATCGGACAGCAGCTTCATGACGGGCAGCGAAGTGTTTGCCGATGGCGGGCTCGCGCAAATCTGATTCTTCACTCGCAAATATCTAGCGACCGGGGAACCTATGGTCTTCCGGTCGCAGTCCCGAACTATGTCCGATAGCAGCTTCGCAAAGCCGAGCCTCTACTCTGATTGCCGCCTCTACCACCGGCATTTCGACGATCTGAAGTCGGCCATTCGAAAGGACGCAGTCACATTAACTGACCGTCCGCTCTTAGGAACGATAAAATAGTCCCTGACCGGCCGGTAAGGGTCGAGGTTGCCTGTTCCCTGATCGTGCCTTGGCTACCGCGATTAAGCGTTCCGTAGAGGCGGATTAGAGCTTCCCCGTATCACGCAGCGAAAGCCGATATGCGTGGTGGATGTGTCAATCATCTCAGGGTGGCGCGCTGCGGGACGGTAGCGCTGGCAGTAGTTCGCCGCACACAGGTGCGAGCCAACCTTTAGAACCTTCCGGCCTATCTCAACTCCGGGTTGGGCTGGATCGAAACTTTCCTTCAACTTGCCTCCGCGCGGGTTGCTGATGCTGCAGCAGGAGCGGGACTTACGGCCGCCCCGGTCAGCCGCTGGTTTTTCGCTCCACCAGTCTCTCGTCCATTCCCACGTGTTTCCGATGATGTCGAATAGCCCGTAGCCGTTCGCCGGATAGGTTCCGACCGGAGAGGTCCGTTCCCATCCGTCGAGCATCTGGTTGGCGAACGGGAAAAGGCCCTGCCGGTAGTTCGCCATCATGGCGTCGCCGGGAGCAAGTTCGTCGCCCCAAGCGTAATCTGCGCCCTCGAGGCCGCCCCGGGCGGCGAATTCAAATTCGGCTTCGGTGGGAAGATCCTTGTTTACCCAACGCGCGTAGGCCTCGGCATCGGAATAGCTGATCTGAACGACCGGATGGTCCCACAGGCCCAGACTATCGATGTCATCGCGCGCGCCTAACGGATGGCGCCAATCCGCACCGAATTCGAAGCTCCACCAGTTGGCCGGGTTGGCTGTGTCGACTGGCGCGGCTGCCCTTTTGAAGACCAGCGATCCCGGGCGGGCCATTTCTGCCGCCATGCCCGGATACTGAGCTGGTCGGGGGCAATCTCGGCCGTAGTCACATAGCTAGTCGCCTTGACAAACGCGGCGAACTGGCGGTTCGTCACCGGTGTTGCATCGATCCAGAATCCGTCGATGCTCACCCGGCGGACCGGGGCCTCTTCGGGGTAGAAGCGCTCGGAGCCCATGCTGAACGTTCCCGAGGGTATCCATACCATTCCATCAGGCGGTGGCGTCATCTGCATACTCGCTTACCAGCAACCGCCATGCTACCTGGAACCGGAAGGGGCAAGAGTTGTAACCCACCCGCGGGGGTTGGCATCGTTTTCCTTCCTAAAGGCCCCGAGTTGCGCGATGAGCCGGGCGGCTTCCTCCGGGTGCTTCGCACTCACGTCATGCGCCTCGTTGTCGAGGTCCAGCGAATAGAGCGACGGCTTGGCGTTGTAGGGCTCCGCGTTGCCGCCCGTCGGCCCGTCGTTCGGAACGATGTCGCGGTACTTGTAATGGCGATCACGAACGCCTGCGAAGTGGCCGGACCAGGTCGTGGTGTAGTAGAGGTAGTCGTGCTTTGTCGCTCCGCCGGCAAGCAAGGGCCGCAGATCCGTGCCATCGATCGTGCGATCGGCGGGCAGCGGAATTCCGAGGGTGTCGAGGATCGTCGGGAAGATGTCGAAGTTCATTCCCATCTCCTGACTGACTGACCCGGGCTTCGTAACGCCCGGCCAGATCACGAAGGCGGGAATGCGCTGGCCGCCCTCGAAGGTCTCACCCTTGCGACCTCGCAGATTGCCAGCGCTGCCGCCCCAGTCGCCGCCGTTGTCGCTCGTGACGATGACGATGGTGTTGTCGTCGAGTTTCAGGTCTTTCAGCGTCTGGAACAGCCGGCCGACGTTGGTATCCAGATCCTCGATGACGTCACCGTAAGTGCCGCCCTCGGAAACGCCCGCATGCTTTGGATTGGGAAAATGCGGGAGGTGCGGCGCGGTATAGGGCACGTAAGCGAAGAAGGGCTTATTCGCGCTCTTGCGAAGGAAAGCGACCGCCTCGTCGGTAATGCGCTCGCTCAGGGTTCCCTGATCGGTCTTCTCGGCAGGCGTGTCGACGACATTGCCTCGCCAGAGCGTCTCCGGCTTCATGTCGTTGCTGTACAGGATGCCGAAATAGTCCCGGAATCCGAAGTCGGTCGGGCGGTGCCCCGGCTGATCGCCCAGATGCCATTTGCCGAAGGCGCCGGTGACATAGCCTGCGCGCGACAGGACCTCGGGCAAGAGGATCTCGTCCTGCGGCAAGGCGTTGGCCCAGCCCAGGCTGCGACGGATCGTAGCCATCGGATGGCTGGAGGGGAAGAAGACGTGGTTTGCAGCATGGGCACGCTCGGGATAGCGGCCGGACAGCAACGCTGCGCGCGATGGCGTGCAGACCGGGGAGGCAGAGTAGAACTGGTCCAGCTTTATGCCACGCTGCGCCACGGCATCGATGTTCGGTGTCTTGATGAGCCGGTTGCCGTAGGAGGACAGGTCGCCAAAGCCCAGATCGTCGAACAGGACGAGCAGAATGTTGGGCTTCTTTCCGGCGATCGGACGGATGGCCTTGAGGTATGCCTGCTTCTGGCTGAGGTGCTCCACGGCGGGCTCACCATGCGCTTGTGCCGCACGTTGCAGGGCGTCGCTGAGTTCCAGTCGCATGGCAAGGCGGTTGCCTGCATGGCCGTGCACCGTGATGGTCTGCAAGGCTGGCCTGAACCCCTGCGCGGTGACGGTGACGGCCACTTCGCCGTTCGGCAGGTCGGCGAGGACCGCGGAGCCATCCTTGCCCGCAGCTTCGTTTCGCAGAAGTTCGGGCACGCTGATGCGTGCTCCCGGCACCGGCTTGCCGTCTGGTCCTTCGACCTGAACCACGACCTCGCCGGCCAGCGCGGATGTACTGGCAAAGGCGGCGGCTATGGCGGCAATACGCGTGAAGGTGGAGCGCATGGTCATTCCTTTCGAGCGGGTGGCGGGCGAGTGGAGGTGCCTCAAAAGCGGAACCTGACGCCGAGCATGTACTGGTGGCCGACGTCATAGTAATCGACCGGCAGCTCCCCGAGGGTAGTGCGGCTCCGGTCGGCGTCGTCCAGCACATTGGTGCCTTGGAAGACGACCGAGATCTGGCTGGTGACGTTAACGGTAACATTGAGGTCGAGATTGCCGCGGGCCTGGGTCGTCACGCCGAGCCCGCCATAGCCGCCGGGAAGGCCAGACGACACGAACTTGTCACGCCAGGTGTACGAAGCGCGCAGCGCGATCCGGCTGTCCTCGTAGAACCCGCTGACGTTGAAGTTGTTCTTCGATGCGGCGGTCAGCACGTCGGGGTCGGAGTTCGAGATGTAGGTGTAGTTCGCCTGCAGGCCGGTATTGGCGAGCGGGCCGGGCAGGAAGGTGAAGACCTGCTGGTATCCCACCTCGAAGCCCTTCAGCGTCACGCCCTTGGCGTTCACCGGCCGCGTGCGCTGGAAGACCTGGTCGCGCAGCACGTTGGTGTTGGTCGATGCCGTATAGAACGTCACCGGCAAGGTGACGGAGTCCGTTTCCGATCGAACGAGGGTCGACAGGTCCTTGGCGAAGAGGGCCAGCGTGACCGAGGTGTCGCGGTTGGGATACCACTCGGCGGTCAGGTCGTAGTTGGTCGACGTGAAAGGCTGCAACTGCGGATTGCCGGCCGTGATCGTATAGTTGCCGCCGCCGCCGCTGACCGTGGTGGAAGGCGAAAGCTGGGTGAGCGTCGGGCGGCTCAGCGTGCGGGAGAAGCCGGCGCGCAGGATAACCTGCGGCGTCACCTCGAAACGCAGGTTCGCCGATGGAAGGAGCTTGGTGTACGAGTTGCTCGCAGCGACCGCGCCTGCCGGGGGCACGGTAACGGTGCCGCCGGTTTCACTCTGCACCACCAGTCCGTTCAGGTCGGGCGCGACGCCGGCGGCGGTCTCCCGGGTGCTGACGATACGCGCGCCGAGGTTGCCAGAGATGCGTTCGTCGCTCGAGGCGAAGTCCAGCTGGGCGTAGGCGGCGAAGATGCGCTCGCGCACATCGACGACGCTGCTGAGGTTTTCCTGTATCGCACCGGGAACGGCAGCGAGCTGCTCGCGGGAGATTGCGGCGAGCAGCGCGCGCGTATCGGAGGCACGCCAGCTGGTGGGGAAAGGCTCGCTGCCGTTGTAGGCGCCGAGGAACCTGCCGCGGCTCGCTTCGACCAACTGGGTGTAGGGACCAAGGCCCCAGCCGCTTGCCTGCACGGTGCTGCGGCTGAGGCCGGCGAGCGAGGCGAGCGCCGATGCCGGGACCACCAGCGTGGTCGCATCCGCGAAGGTCTTGCGCCAGGAGGCGACGCCGCCCACCGAAATCCGACGAATCCAGCCATTGTCGAATTCGCGGCGAAGATCCGCCTTGAATTCGTTGACGCGGTCGTGGGTCTTGCGGTCGAATGCTCCGTTGAGGCTGGCCACGACGCCCTGCGCGGGATCAAGATAGCGCGCCTGCGATTCCGGCGAGAGCGATATGCCGCAGATGTCCTGCCCTGTCTGGCAGCTTTCCGCGACCTGGAAGCGCTGGATCTGCGCCAAGTTCAGGTTGTCGCCAACCTGGTCCGACTTGGAATAGGCGAAACTCACCCCGCCGGACCAGTCGTCATTCCTGAAGTCCGCGCCGAGCTTTCCGTAATAGGTCTTCGCGACGGAATCGTTGATCCGGTCATTTGCCCGCACGTCGGTGTTGGTAAGGCCGATGCTTGTGGCGTAAGGAACGCCATAGGCGAGCTGGGCAGGATCGATGCCGTCGATCGTGGTGAAACGGGTCGACGATGGATCGTACACGCCGCCGGTCGCGCCGGTGAAGATGTGCAGGTTCTCAAGGCTTTCGACCTCGATATCGAATTTGCTATAAAAACCTTCGGCATAAAGCTTCACGCTGTCGGTGGCCTGGAATTCCAGGACACTGGTGAGGACCGTACGCTTGCGATCCTCCCGCGCGATTTCGGTGCGGATCTGGCTGGGAATGTTGAACCGGTCCGCCCGATCGCCGTCGCCGTTCAGATCCTGTCTGAGCGTCGCTTCGGAAGTGACCGCCCAGCCGACATTATTGACACTGTGGGTCTCGGTCCGGTCACGGCTGTAGCCGCCGGCGACAAGAATACCGAGGCGCCCGTCGGCCAGGGTGGTGGAGAACAGCCCCGAGGCTTGCGGCGTCGTCTTGCCGGAGTTGGAATTCCACACTCCGAAGAGGGAGCCGACTGCCGTGGTCTTGCCGAGTTCGAGCGGTCGCACCGTCTTGACATTGATGGTGCCGGCAAGGCCGCCTTCCTGCATCTCGGCGGTTTGCGATTTGGTTACTTCCACGGCGCTGACGAATTCAGTCGGCAGCAGGCGGAAGTCGAAAGCACGTCCGATGTTGCCCCCCGCGCCGCCGCCGCGCAGGTCGACGATCGCGGACGACAGGGTGCTGCCGTTGAGCTGGACGCGTGTGAAATCCGTAGGCAGGCCGCGAATGCTCACGCCTGTGCCTGAACCACGCGTTCGCGTGATCTGGACGCCGGTGATACGCTGGCTGGCATCGGCGACGTTCTCCGTCGGGAACTTGCCGATATCTTCAGAGGTGATTGCGTCGATGATCTGCGCGGCATTGCGCTTCTGGTCGGCGGCGGAGCGCAGGCTGGCGCGAACGCCGGTCACGACAATGTCCTCACCGGTTCCGGACGCGTCCTGCGCCAATGCAGGCGCGGCAAAAAGCGTCGTCGCGCACATCGCGATCGCTGAAGTCAGCGTAGAATTCATTGGTGCCCCCTGTCGGCTGTCAACTTCCCTTGAAGTGGGTCAGCTGACCTCCGGCGATCCGGTGGGCCTTGCCTTTCCGTAGCCTGACAATGAATGTCAGCGCTGACATGATCAGTAGGCGTGCATTGTCTATGATCAAAGTAGAGTATTGCAGGGGGCATGATAGATTTTCTATTAGCGGTCGGGTCGGCGCGGCTATGGCCGCCTGGATGGAGGCCGAGCTACGATGCGCGCTGTGACATTGGAGGACATTGCGGGGATCGTCGGAGTTTCGGCAAAGACGGTGTCGAGGGTCGTCAACAAGGACCCTCATGTGAGCCCCGCGACCCGCCAGCGGATATCGGACGCGATCGAGCAGGCTGGATACAGGCCAAACTTGGCTGCCAGATCCCTTGCCACTGCCCGCTCCAACCTGATCGGCATATTCGTGCCGCCGGCCGGGTCTCACTTCTTCAGCGAACTCGTGCGTTCGGCCATGCGGGCCTGCCGGGAGCATGGCTACAACCTTGCTCTCGAAGAATTCGACGGTCGCCGGGAGAGCGCTGCCGACACCTACAGGCGAGGCCTTCGCCAGCAGCGCTGTGATGGCGTTATTCTTCCCCCCGTAGCCGGGGACGATATGGATTTGCTCGATCTGCTTGATCAGGACGGCGTTCGCTACGTCAGGATATCACCGGCGGCACAGCTTCATCGCTCCTTGTCGATCAACGCCGATCATGCACGCGGCACTGCCGCGGTAGCAGAGCATTTCTGGGCGAATGGTCACCGCAGGTTCGGATTGGTCGCAGCCAATCCAGGCGTGGCATCGGGCAGGATACGGCGAGAATCCTTTATCGGTGCCTTGATGAGCAGGGGCATAGGCCTGGAGGCGATAGAGATCGTCGAGTTTGACAGTCTCGTCGATCAGTGGGGCGGGACGGATTGGTCGTTGATAGACCTCGGACGCCTGGGCGGCCGGCGCCTCCTTGACACCGAGGCGCCCCCAACCGCGATTTTCACCTACAATGACGAACTGGCCGCAGGTGTGGTCGCCGAGGCCCAGGCACTCGGTATTTCCGTTCCGCGAGATCTTTCGGTTGCGGGGTTCGATGACAGCGATGCGGCTCGGCTTTGCTCGCCGGCGCTGACGACCGCCAGACAACCGATCGCGGACATCGCGGCCATGGCCGTGGCGGCCCTGGCAGGTGAACCGCAGATGCCGTATCAGGCGATCAGTTGTCCGGTATCGCTGGTAGTAAGGCAGAGCACGGCGACGGCGCCCATGTCCGGCTTCTGAAACGTCGCCCGTTGGGAGCAGGCCGATGCCCGCCGTTCTCGGAACAAGGATTTCTTTCGCGAGGCATGAACTTATCGAGTGGCCGCCCGTGAAGATCTTCGGCACAGTTCGCCCCTCTCCACCGACGGTCACGCGGCCGAGGTGATCACCTCTTCAGGATCCGATATGAAGAAGAATCTCGTTGCTGCCCAGGCTCTCCTGGGCGCCGCCTGTTTTGCCGCGCTCTCGCTTTGTGCTCCGGCTGCCCTGGCCAAAGACCGTGCCGCGCCCGCTGCCGCATCGGCCAGGCCGGAAGCGCGTCCCCGCAATATCGTGTTCGTGCTGGTGGACGACCTGCGCTACGACGGGCTCGGCTTCCTCCAGCCCGGCCTGCTCAAGACCCCCAATATCGACCGCATGGCGAAGGAGGGGGCCTATTTCCCCAACGCGGTCGTTACATCCTCGCTGTGCAGCCCCAGCCGTGCGACGATCCTGACCGGGCAGACCGCGCGCAACCACGGCATCGTCGACAACAACGACAGTTCCGAGGCGGGCCTCACCTATTTCCCGAGCTACCTGCGGCAGGCGGGCTACCAGACCGCGTTCTTCGGCAAGTGGCACATGGGCGCCAGCACCGACGCTCCGCGCCCCGGCTTCGACAAGTGGGTGAGCTTCATCGGACAAGGCAATTACTGGCCGTCGAAGGTTAATACCGGCCAGTCTTCCCCGAACCTCAACGTGGACGGGAAGACGGTTCCCCAGAAGGGCTATATCACTGACGAACTAACCGATTACGCGATGGACTGGCTGACGAAGGAGCGGGATCCGAAGAAGCCGTTCTTCCTCTATCTCAGCCACAAGGGCGTCCATTCGGATCCGCTGCCGCCGCCTCGCTACGTGCACCAGTACGACAAGGCGAAGTTCACGCTGCCCGCCTCTGCGGCGAACACGCCGCAGAACAATGCGGGCAAGCCGCTGTGGGTGCAGAACCAGCGCAATACCTGGCACGGCATCGACTTCTTCTACAATGCCGACGTGCCGATGACCGAGTACCTCAAGTACTATTATGGCACCCTGTCGGCGATCGACGACAGCCTCGGCCGGGTGATGGACTACTTGCGCAAGAACCACCTGGAGAAGGACACGCTGGTCGTGTTCACCTCGGACAACGGCTACATGATCGGCGAGCATGGCCTGATCGACAAGCGCAACGCCTACGAAGCTTCCATCCGGGTGCCGCTGGTCGTGTGGGAGCCGGGAACGGTTCCGGCGGGCAAGGTGAACTATGGCCGCATCCGCAACCTCGACTTCGCGCCGACCTTTCTTGATATAGCGGGAGCACAGCGCCCACCGCAGTTCGAGGGCACGAGCGCGTGGAAGCTGTGGGAGGGCGTGCAGCCGGTCTCCGCGTGGAAGCCGGGTGACTTCACTTACGAATACTACTGGGAATACAACTTCCCGATGACCCCCACCACGTTCGCCATCGAGCGCGACCGGCTGAAATATATCCAGTACTACGGCGTCTACGACACCGAGGAACTCTACGATCTCAAGTCCGACCCGGACGAGATGCAAAACCTGATCGACGATCCGGCATGGGCTCCGAAGAAGCAGGAACTGCGCCTCGCGCTTTACGACCAGCTGGCCAATTCGGGCGGGAGGCATGTCATTCCTTATGGCAAGCGCACCGCGCAGGGCTCGCTGCGGCGGGGGATCAACGGGTCTCATGCGGCGGACTTCCCGGCCGACTGGTATATCAAGCCGAACCCCGTCGACCGCTTCGACCCGAACATGCCCGATACCCCCGCCAAGCTGAAGGCGCAGGCCGAGGGCAGGCCGCTCGTCTACACCCCGCCGCTGGCCGACGAGTTGAAGCGGCAGATCGACGCCAGCGGCCAGACTTCGGACGAAGCCTCGGAGAAGTGAGAGTGACCACGTTGCTTTCCCCCCGTCGCCGCTGGCTGATCTTCGCGCTGGCGCTGACCGCGGGGGTGCTCAACCTCGTGGACCGGCAGATCATATCGGTGCTCAAGCCGACGATCGCGGCCGACCTCGGCTGGAGCGACGACGACTACGGCACGCTGGCGGCCTGGTTCCAAGGGGGCGCGGCGGTGGGCTTCCTGGCGGCGGGCTGGCTGGTCGACCGGCTCGGCGCCAAGTGGGCCAATGTCGCGGGCGTGGCGGCGTGGTCGGTCATGGCGATGACGCATGGCTGGGCGCAGAGCTTCAGCCAGTTCGTGTTCTGCCGCATCGGCCTTGGCGCGACGGAATCGATGGGTACTCCTTCAGGCGTCAAGACGATCGCCGCGCTGTTTCCACCCGAGTCCCGGTCGCTGGGCTTCGGCCTTTCCAATGCGATGAACAGCCTTGGCGCCATCCTTGCGCCGCTGGCGATCCCACTCGTCGCGCTCGTCTGGGGTTGGCGAGGCGCCTTCGTCGCGGCCGGAGCGGTCGGGCTGGTCTGGGTGCTCGCTTGGCTGCTGGCGTCGCGCGGGGTCGATTTCGGCGACCGTGCGCCCTCCTCTTCGGGCGACGTGCGCTCGGGCGACCGGCTGTTCCTGCTGGAGCGACGCAACTGGACAGTCGCCGTCGGCAAAGTGCTGTCCGATGCGACATGGTGGCTGATGCTGTTCTGGATGCCGGACTATTTCCACCGGCAGTTCGGTCTTTCCGGCACCGATCTGGGACCGCCGCTGGCGCTGGCCTATTGCGGCTCGGCGGCGGGCTCGCTGCTTGCGGGCTATGGCGCCAACGCGATGCTGGCGCGGGGTATCGGCGCCAACCGGACGCGCAAGACGCTCATGCTGGTTTCCGCGCTTTGCGTGGTGCCGGTGCCCCTGGCGCTGCATGTCGATGCTTACTGGGCGGCAGTGGCGCTGCTGGCTCTGGCGCTGGCGGGCCATCAAGGGTTCTCGACCAACCTGTTCGGGCTTATCGCCGACGTCACTCCGCGCGCCAAGGTGGGGCGGGTGACCGGCTTCGGCGCCTTCTGCGGCAACATGGGCGGAGCGGCGATCAGCAAGTTGTCCGGCCTCGTGCTGGCGGCCGGGCTCGGCTACGGGCCGCTGTTCGGCTTCGCGGCGTGTTCCTACCTGCTGGCGCTCGGCTGGATCCAGCTGACCATGCCCGTGATCGTAGCTATCGATGAGCCTCGGGCGGCCTGACGATCCAACCTGCGGGCAGCGGCGAGGACGTTCGGTCGGCGGCTTAGGGGAAGTTTCATAGGGCACGAAAGGAAAACTATCTTTCTCAACCTAAGTGATTGACTATCAGCGCTCCCGTTGCAGGGAGTTTCCGATGACCGATATCTCGTACCGCTTCGTCCGTTATGCATTGCTGGCGTCTGCGGCCGTTTTTCCGATGGTTGCGCAGGCCGAGGAAGCCGCTGAGCCCGCTTCCGGCGAGATCGTCGTGACCGCCCGCTACCGTGACGAATCCATCCAGCAGGTGCCGATTGCGATCACCGCCGTCAGCGGCCAGTCGCTGAACGATCGCGGCATCCACAACCTGCAGGACCTCTCGGCCACCGTCCCCTCGGTCGACTTCCGCACCAGCGCTTCCAACAAGGACCGCTCGGTCTTCGTGCGCGGCGTCGGCACGATCAGCACTTCGCCGGGCGTGGAATCCTCGGTCTCCACGGTGGTCGACGGCGTCGTCCTTTCGCGTCCCGGACAGGCCACGCTGGATGTGGGCGAAGTATCGCGGATCGAGGTGCTGCGCGGACCGCAGGGCACGCTGTTCGGCAGGAACTCCTCGGCGGGCGTCATCAGCGTCGTCACCGCAGCGCCCTCGGACACCTTCCATGCCTATACGGAAGGCACCGCCACCACGGATGAGGAATACCGCCTCAAGGCCGGCGTCACCGGCGCCATCGCCTCCAACGTGACCGCCCGCATCGACGGCCTCTATGCCAATTACGCCGGCAACGTGCGCAACCTCAACACCGGCAGCAAGGTCAACGGCTACGAGCGCTACGGCGCGCGCGGCAAGATCGAGGCACGTCCGACCGAGACGCTCAAGATCACTCTCGCGGGCGACTACCTCCACTCCTACGACGATGCCACCAGCGTCTACACGAGCACGTCGCAGACCGCGTACCCCGCCGGCACCGTCACCACCTCAGCTCCGCTCGGCGCTTTCCTGTCGGGCGTGGGCATCACGCCGAGCGCGTCCAACCGGCAGGCCAGCACCAGCTTCGACACGCATGTCACCGACAAGAACTACGGCGGTTCGCTGACCGGCGAACTGGAACTGGGCGATTATACGGTCACCTCGATCACCGCCTATCGCGAATGGAAGAACCACCAGTTCCAGGACAACGACGGCCTCTCGGCGCTGACCGCGACGTTCCCGCAGATCCACGACGAGGGCAAGCTGGCTTCCAGCCAGTTCTCGCAGGAACTGCGCCTGACCTCGCCCAAGGGCAACTTCATCGATTACGTCGTGGGCGCCTACTACATGCGCGCCAAGACCGACGAGACCTACGAACGTACCGTCACCCGCCTGATCTCCGGCAGTGCGGTTCCTGTCACGGGCGTCGCCGACTACGGCATCCTGAGCAAGAACTACGCGGTGTTCGGCGAGGCGAACTTCAACTTCACGTCGTGGCTGCGGGCCTTCGCGGGTTACCGCTCGATCTGGGACGACCTGAGCTTCTACCATGAGCGTACTTCGACCAACGATCCGACCAATTCCGGGGCGTCGTCGCTCGATATCACCTCGATCCGGGCCTACCATCAGGCGCAGGGTTCGACCTCGCAGCGCGGCGACGCCTACCGCGGCGGCATCCAGGCGGACGTGACGCCCACCACCCACGCCTATTTCACTTACGCGCGTGGCTACAAGGGGCCGGCGTACAACGTCTATTTCAACATGCGCTCGCTCAACGCGACGACGCTGCTGGACGAGATCGTGCTGAAGCCGGAAACCTCGGATTCGTTCGAGGCGGGCATCAAGGGCACCGCGCTTGACCGCAAGATCACGTATGCGCTGGCAGTCTACCAGACCAAGTTCCACAACTACCAGGCGAACTATAACGACGTCGTCGGCGGCGCGCAGGTCACCCGCCTCATCAACGCGGGCACCGTGGAGAGCAAGGGCGTGGAACTGGAGTTCGGCCTGCACCCGATCCCGGGCCTCTCGCTTGACACCTCGCTGGCCTATACCGATGCCAAGGTGGTGCACTTCAACTGCCCGGTCGGCGCGCCCACCAGCTGCGACATAGACGGTGAGCCACTGCCCTTCGCACCGAAGTGGAAGCTCTACAGCAACGCCTCGTACCGCTTCGCGCTGACGGACTCGCTGAACCTGGAAATCCAGAGCGACGTCTCGCTCAAGAGCAGGACGCAGTACTCGCTGACCCAGACCCCGAGCACGGTTCAGCCCGACTACGTGATCTGGAACGCTAGCGTGGCCCTGCTCGGCGCGGACGAGAGCTGGCAGGTGCGCGGCTTCGTGAAGAACATCACGAACCAGAACTATGCGACGCTGCTCGCCAACGGCGCGCTCGCGGGCACCGTCCGGTTCGTCCCGCGCGACGACAAACGCTACGGTGGTATTATGCTGCGCAAAGACTTCTAATGAAAAAGATCCCATGGGCGCGGG
>NZ_AKKE01000154.1 GCF_000281975.1 Novosphingobium sp. AP12
ACGATTGTCCCCATGTGAGGGGATCCAGCGATCATGGCATGGGCCGTTCCCGGGGCGGCCTTACGACCAAACTCCACGCTCTTGTCGACGCTGATGGACGTCCTGTCGGCCTGCGACTGACGGGTGGGCAGGTCCATGATGCGTGCGAAGCTGAAGCGCTGATCGAGGCCATTCCCGAGGGTGCTACCCTGCTCGGCGACAAGGGCTATGACAGCACCGCCATTCGCGAGGCCGCGGCGGCCCGAAACATCTGGGCCAACATTCCCAACCGCTCCAACCGTAAGCAGCGCTTCGGCTTCTCGTCATGGCTCTACCGCCAGCGTAATCTCGTCGAGCGCTTCTTCAACCGGATCAAGCAGTTCCGGGGCATCGCCACCCGATATGACAAGGACGCCGCCAACTATCTCGCGGCCATCAAACTCATTTGCGCACGTCTCTGGTGCAACGCGCAATTAGTCTACACCCTAAAATGGCCTCCGGCAGTCCCGGGGCGGTTCACACCGCCTCTGCCAGTGACACGTATTCTCTACTCATTAGATAGATAATCTATCTTGGCATGCGGCGCTCGGCTGAGTAGCCCCCATATGAGTTTCGCTCATATAGCGCCTTAAGGGGGTTTCATGTGGTTTCGGTTGGTTTGCACGTCTTCAATTGCTGCCATGAGTCTCCTGTCGACGGCTGTCATTTCGCAGGAGGCCGCTCCGGGGTCCGCTCCTCAGGGTGTCGCGCCGGCGCAGGCCGGCAAGCCCGCTGACGCCGTCACTACGCAGCGGCTGCGGGCATTCGCCAAGACGTTGCCGACGAGCGACCGCGAGGATTACGAACTGGTGCAGCGCGGCTTCATCGCCAGTGTCGCAGACGGCAAACTGCGCACGCCAGACGGGCAGCCCGCGGGGGATGTCAACACCGACGCCTTCTTCAGCCAGTCCGCGCCCTCGACTGTCAATCCCAGCCTCTGGCGCAACGCCCAGCTGCTGCAGAAGCACGGCCTGTTCAAAGTTTCCGAACGCATCTACCAGATCCGCGGGTTTGCCATTTCCAACATGACGGTGATCGTCGGGGACACCGGCTACATCATCGTCGACCCGGGGTACGATGCCGAAGCCTACACGGGCATCCAGCTCGTCTACAAACACCTTGGCAGGAAGCCGATCACCGGCGTGATCTACACGCACAGCCATACCGACCATTACGCCGGCGTGCGGGCGATCATTTCCGACGAGGACGTCGCGGCGCGCAAGGTTCCCGTCGTAGCGCCGGAGGGTTTCATAAAGGAAATCCTCGGCGAATCCGTCATTGCTGGGCCCGCTATGATCCGCCGCGCCGCCTTCCAGTTCGGTTTTGGCCTGCCGGTCGATGCGACGGGCAACGTAAATCTGGGCCTCGGCCCGCAGATCAAGCCCGCTGCCGGAGCGCGCGCCCAAGGCCAGGCACCCGCGCGCGGGCGCCTGCCGATCGTGCCCAACCACGATGTCAAGCAGACCGGCGAGACCCTCACGATCGACGGCCTGCGCTTCGAATTCCAGATGGCGGCGAACACCGAAGCACCGGCCGAGATGTTTTTCTACCTGCCCGACCTCAAAGCGCTTTGCCTTGCCGAGGACGCCAACGGCACGCTGCATAATGCACTGCCCGCGCGCGGCGCCCTGGTGCGTGACACGAAGAGCTGGGCCAATGCGCTAACCGAATCGATCAGTCGCTATGGTAGCCGAACCGAGGTGCTGTTCACCTCGCACTTCTGGCCCCGGTGGGGCTCCGCGAAGATCGTCGATTACCTCGGTAACCAGCGGGATGCCTATGAGTACCTGCATGACCAGAGTGTGAGGCTGATGAACGACGGCCTGACCGGTCCGGAGATTGCGCGGGCCATCCAATACCCCGACACGCTGGCGGCGAAGTGGTACAACCACGAGTATTACGGCACACTCAGCCACAATTCCCGCGCGGTCTACCAGCGCTACATGGGGTATTATGACGGCAACCCCGCCAACCTCGATCCGATGACGCTGACCGAGGGCGCCGCGCACTATGTCGAGGCGCTGGGCGGGGGTGCCCGTGTGTTGGAACTGGCGGGCACCGCGATCGGCAAGGGCGACAATCGCTGGGCGGTGGAACTGCTCAACAAGCTGGTCTTCGCGGAGCCGGCCAACCGCAGCGCACAGGTCAAACTGGCCGATCTGTATGAGCAGCTTGCCTATCAGGCCGAAAGCGCGACTTGGCGCAACGGCTACCTTGAGGCCGCGACCGAACTGCGGCGCGGCCCAGTGGAGCCCAAGCGCGCGGCACCGTTCGCAGGGTTGCTGGGGCTTCCTACGGACCTGCTGCTCGACGCACTGGCGGTACGCCTGGTCCCCGAGCGGGCCAAGGGCGTGACGCTGGCGTTCACTGTTGTCGACCCGGCAACAGGCAGGAACCAGGTGGTACAGGTGCGAAATTCGGTTCTGGTCCACCAGGATGAGACGGTTCCGTTGGCGGGAGCTCCCGTGCTCAAGCTTTCCGCGCCGCAGTTCTATGCAGCGCTGACGGGCGAAGGGAAAGGCAGCCTTTCTGCCGCCGACCAGGCGCTGGTGCGGCGCTTTGCCGAATTGTTCGACGGACCGCTGGGCAACTTCGCGATCGTCACACCTTAACCCGCCGCGCGGCTTCACCTTCTCATTTCGTCTCAAGGTCAGGCTGCCAAGGCATGCGCGGCAGCCAAGGCCGGAGGCTTGGCATCTCATTCGATTTACCGGGGTACTCTTTCATGCACTATCGCAGCCTTTTTCGCCTGTCGTTGCTTGCTTCGGCCGTGCCCGCGCTCGTTGCCATGCCAGCGGCTGCGCAGACCGCCGATGCTGAGGCGGAAGCTCCCGCCGAGGATATCGTTGTTACCGGGATCCGCTCCAGCCTGAACTCAGCGCTCCAGGTAAAGCGCTCGGCTGCCTCCGTGGTGGACGCCATCAGCGCCGAGGACATCGGCCACTATCCAGACATCAACGTCGCGGAATCGGTGCAGCGCATCTCCGGCGTCCAGATCAACCGGACGCGGGGCGAGGGGCAGACCGTCAACATCCGCGGGCTTCCGGCGACATTCACACTCGCCACCCTCAACGGCCGCAATACCGCCAACGCCCTGGTCAATGCCGACGCCACAGCGACCCGGGCCTTCGACTTCACTATTCTTGCCCCCGAATTCGTCCGCACACTCGAGGTCTACAAGTCGCCGACCGCCGACCTCATGGAAGGTGGCCTGTCGGGCACCGTCAACATCCGTACGCCGCGCGCTTTCGAAATCGGCAAGCGCGTGCTGACGGGATCGGTGCAGGGCGAATATTCCGACAACTCAGGCAAGCTGGGCCCGCGCGCTTCGGCGCTCTATTCGGACGTGTTCGCAAACGGTCGGCTGGGCATTACCATCGGCGGTTCCTACTCGCGGCGCCAGCCCGAGACGCACAGCATGACCAATAGCTATGTCTACCAGACTGAAGGAGTAGGGCTGGCAGGCGTCCCATCCGACCTAAACGGCAATGGCGTGATCGAGCCGGCGCTCGGGGTCCGCATTCCCAGTGCCACCTACTACATGATCACCGAGGAAGCTCGTGAGCGATATGCCGGCATCGGTTCGATCGAGTTCCGCGCGACCGACAATCTCAAGCTCTACGTGGAAGGTCTCTATAGCAAGCTGACCGTGAAGGCCGTGCGCAACGATGCTCTGTCGTACTGGACCAACTCCAGGGGCCTCGTCTTGTCGGGGACAGACGCGCCCACGTTGGATGGCTATCCGACCGAGACGGGCCTGCAACTCACCGGGCTCGACCAGCGGGGCAATGGCCGTTTCGAGGATCGCAGTGGGGACCTTTACAGTATCACTGGCGGCGCGGCGTGGGATGCCGGTCCGTGGCAGGTGACTGCGGAAGGCACGTATTCGAATTCGAAGCAGACCAGCAGCAACCTCGCGATCGCCACGTTCGCGAACGGTGCGGGCGTCTACGGCGCCGAGCCTGGTGACGAGCTTCCCTCGGTCGGCTTCCTTGGCACCTATGCCAGCGCAGTCCTCGATCCGGCCAGCTACAAGGTTGCCAGCATAAACGGCCAGTACCTGAGCCAGAGCCGCGACAAGGTGCGGGAGGGCAAGCTCGATGCCGCTCGTGACCTCGATGGCTGGCTAACGAAGCTGGCGTTCGGCGTGCGCTATGCCGAGCGCGCCCAGTACCAGGACAATCCGCAGCTCACGATCATGCCCGCCGGCGTTTCGGCGCTCTACGGCGGGCTACCCGCCGGCCCGACTGCCGGTTCGTACAGCGCCGCACCGTTCATGCATCTGGTATCGGCGGGGAAGGGCGGTTTTCTCGACAGTTATTCGGGGTCTGCTTCGTTCCCGACCTCATATCTGGTTTCAGATACCCGAGGATTCATCAGCCAGTTCAGCTCTGCACAGCTCCAGGCGGCAGGGACCTACAGCAACGATGCCAGCAACACGATCGACGTGCACGAAAAGACGTTCGCAGGCTATGGACGCGCCGACTTCGCGTTCGGCGCTCTGAGCGGCAATCTGGGCCTGCGCGTGGTGCATACCTGGCAGCAGTCGGTCGGGGTGAGCCCCGACCTCACCGGCATCACCTTCTATCCCGATGCTGGCGGCGTGACCCGGGTACCGTCGGCCGCAGCCGTGAAAGTGAGCCGCGAATATACCGATTTCCTACCCAGCCTGAATCTCAAGTTCGATGTCTCGCCCTCGTTGCTGCTGCGCTTCGCGGCGTCGCGCACGATGGCACGGCCAAACCTTTCGGATATCTCCCCGAGTGTAACGGTGAACGGGTTCAGTCAGACAGTGACTCAGAAGAACCCTTATCTGGATCCGTTCCGGGCGAACAATCTCGACGCGACCGCCGAATGGTATTTTGCGAAGGGCGGGGTGCTTGGCGTCTCGGCGTTCTACAAGGACATCGTTTCCCTCATCCGCAGCGAGATCACAGTGGAAAGCCTGCCGGTCCGGATCATCCGGGCCAGCGGGGCCACCTCTACCTCAAACCTTAACTTCAACGTCAACCGCATCGTCAACGGCGGCGGGGTGACGGTGAAGGGGTTCGAGGTGTTCTACCAGCAGTCCTTCACCTTCCTGCCCGCGCCGCTCGACGGTTTCGGGGCATCAGCCAATTACACGTTCATCGACAATTCCGATCCCGAACAGCTGACCGCTGCATCACGCAACAACTTCAACGTGACCGGCTATTATGAGAAGGGTCCGGTCGGCATCCGCCTGTCCTATGCCTGGCGGGGCGGTTTCCTGCTGTCGCCGGCGCAGGCCCAGGCGATGGGTACGCGCTCGCTGGCCTATGGAACGCTTGATGGCAGTGCGAGCCTGAAGATTACCGACAACGCCTCGCTCACGCTGGAAGGCGTGAACCTCCTCAACGAGGCTCAGCTGACGCAGTTCACGACTGGCCTGCCATCGGCCTATGTGGACGCCGGGCGCCGCATTCTTTTTGGAGCGCGCTTCACGTTTTGATTTGCTCTGTCGTCTGGTCGTATTGCCGCGAGGCCACTCCAATGCTGGCCTCGCGTAGGCGTACTATGCGCCTCGGTCAGCCTCACTGCTTACATGAATGGACGAGCATTCTTAAAAGTCATGCCCCGGCCATCGACCGGCTAATTACAGGGCGGCCGCTGCCGGTCCAAAACTTTTGCATCATGGGGTGCGGTAGACGGACCTTCTAGTCGGTACCGGCAACAACCAGGTTTGGCCGATTTTGGACTGACGGCTTACGGGGCGGGCGAGGCAGATTGCTGCCTGTCGTCTTTCAGGCTGGGGGCGCGGTCATAGCTGCCTGTCGGCCACCGCCCCATAGCGGACCTTCCGAAATTCGTTCGAGTTGTAAGTCTGCCACCCGAAGGCCGCACTCATCTTGAATGGCTTGATTTACTTTCCGCATGACCGGAATGAACTGACGGATCTCCGATTCAGGTATCGCCCTGCCTATGCTGCTGTGTGTGTTGGTATAATCCCAACCATCTGGATTTTGATTGATCTGAAGAACGGAATTTTGCTCTTCGCCGTATAACCAAACGTGGGAGGTGGTCCGCACGTTGCGTTGTTTCGGTGAAAGCTCCACGTAATTGTGCTGCTCATGCTCATAAGTGACTTTTCCCGCCTCCGGAATGGTCTTGAGCGCTGTTTTGACGCAACCAATACTAACTGGGTCCCGCAGAGACGTACGGCTTTGGACACCGTACATACGGTCACAACCGCTCAAAGAGAAGATAATGCCGAGAGCGAAAAAGCCGATCCTCATGGTGCAGTGTAGTCGGGATTGCGCGATAACTGCAACGGCAGAACCCCCCCCTCTGATGCCGAAATCCGAGCAGACTGTGAGCGACCCTTTTCAGATGTTAGCGCTTCTTAGGGCGGTAAGTGATCGTCACGCTGCCCACCACCTCTTTGCGGTCGAATATGCGAGCCTGCTGGTCATGGGTGACGAGCAACTCGTTAGGCCCGGTCCACTTCATATCTGCCCATGGACCGCCCCATGCCCCGCGCGTGCCGCCGTTGTAGCCATCTGCTACGAACGCATTGCCGATGCCCTGCCAGAACCACGGATCAACAGATACTTGCGTCGTAAAGTCTGTCGTTGCGCCACATTCCCGCATAAACATCTTAGCTTCGTGCTTGCCAGTCGGAGACCGAAGCGACTTGACGGTTTCGTTGCTACACAGTGGGTTGGAACATGCCTTGAGGCACAGAAGCAATGGCACTACTAGTACAAGCGTTCGCATGACTGATCCTTACGGGATCACCATGGGGCGTCAATGTCTGCAAACCACCCATAGCCGCTATCGCTGCGGATTTGGACTGCCTGGAAACGGTCGGGCAGCTTTACGCTGCCAGACGATGCGATCGACGATCCGGAACGGCGAACATGGGTGGTGAGCGGACGTTTAAAGCCGGCTACTACGAAGGCACTGAATAAGCATCACCGTCAAACCTATCGCTACGATAAATCGTACAAATCTAGCTTGACGATCAAGGGCAAGGCGCATTTTTTCAAAATTCTGATGGTCAGCGATAAAGCACCGGTTGGCAGAAATTCGAGCACGATCTGTGTTATCGCATCCCGTAATGTGCTTTAATGGCACGCCTTTATCTAAAAGGTATTCTTCCTTTATTTTCTCGTAATTGTCGCTGTTGATGGCGTGTTGCTCGCGGATGATTATTCCTCTTGTCGTCCATTCCCCTCCGAAACAAGGGTCGTGCAGGACGAGTCCATATTCGGCCAACATTTCGACGCCATATCGGCCTGCGCCGAAACCCTCATAATTCACGTACTCCCATTCCCCGGGCATGTATTGATCGCAAACATTGGAAAGGGCATGCAGGAGGCGCAACTCTTCAAGTGTCTGGTTGGTCGCTGACATGTGCATTCCCCTAAGCTGCTGCTACTCCTAAGCTTTCAAAATGGCGATCTGCCATTGCCATTAGGTTAAGCAGCTATGACCATATTGAGGGCGGAAGCAGCGGTTGCGAGCTATGCCCGGCATGGGGCGTCTGCCGACCAGCAGCTTTTCTCGCATCGGATGCGTCGGACCAATCAGAACGAACGACCGCTTTCGAGCGTTGGAATTGAGCCGCTGTACGGCGACAATGGGCGCGTACCCGCCGGACCGCTGTTTGGCCGTAGATGACCGGTTACGGCGTGAGCTGACTTTTCTAGGGCCTCGCCGGAAGGGCGTGAGTTGGTCGATGGGAGCTAGCGCCGGCCGGTCAGTGCCCCAAGGCTGCGCCGGAATGGCGGCGTGGCCCTGCGGGGAACCCGTGACCACGCGCCAACCAGGCAATTACCAGCCCGCCGATCAACAACGTTAGCATCGCCCAGGGGAAACTTGCAGCGCCCCAGTCCTCAAGCAGCAATCCGCCCAGCACGCCGCCGCCGGCGATCGCCAGGTTCCATGTCACGACGTTCATAGACAGCGCGACGTCGGCCTGATCGCCTGCGGTGTCGGCTAGCGCGGTCTGGAGCAGGGTCGCGGCTCCGCCAAAAGTCAGTCCCCAGATCGCAACCCCAGCGACGATGATGACTGGTCGCGGCGTCACCAGACCAAATAGCAGCGCAATGATGGCAAAACCAGCCAGGCTGGCAAGCACGGTGGTTCGCAGATGACGATCGACCAGACGACCCGTCATCCAAATTCCTGCAAGGGCGGCGATGCCGAAGACCAGCAGCACGAGATCGACTCGTTCCGCCAAGCCCGCCGGCGCCACGAACGGCGCGACATAGGTATAGAGGATGTTGTGGGCGAGCATCCACGTCATCACCACGCCAAGGACGGGTCGGACGCCAGGCGTTGTGAACACCTTGCCGATCGAAAGGCGCGACGATGCCTTCCGCCCGGGGTGGTTCGGCACCTTGAGCAAGACCCATCCGACGAGCAGGAGTGCCAGCAGCGACATGATGCCGAATGCCGCGCGCCAACCGACAGCGCCGCCAAGCCAGGAGCCGAGCGGGACGCCCAGCGAGAGGGCGATCGGCGTGCCGACCATCGCGATCGCCATCGCCTTCCCCTGCTGGCGTGGCTCCACCATCTGCCGGGCGAAGGCCGCGAGCAGACCCCAGCCAAGTCCGGCCGCGCAACCCGCAAGGAAACGGGCCGCCAGCGTCACGCGATAGTCCGAGGACAATGCGGTGATCCCGTTGAACAACAGGAAGCCGAAGACGGTCAGCAGCAGAACATGGCGACGCGGCCAAGCGCTGGTCAGGATCGTCAACGGGATGACTGCCAGCACCGAACCAAGCGCGTAAGCCGTCACGAGTTGGCCCGCCAGTGCGGGCGAAAGTGCCAGGCTTGCGGAAATCTGCGGCAGGAGGCCGGCGGGTAAAGTCTCCGTCGCGATGCAGATGAAACCTGTCATCGCCAGCGCAGACAGCGCGCCGACGGGAAGCCTTTCATCAGCGCGGCTCGATGAAACAGGCGAGGTATCAATGCTGGAAGCCATGGGTCAACTCGAATTATGGATGATTCGATCCACAAGTCATCGAAAGCGCGGCGCTTGTCAACGACTTCTGGATCGAGTAGTTCAGATGTCAGATTGGAGGAGAAACATGCCCCGTACAGGACGGCCCCGCAGCTTCGACCGTGATGCCGCCGTCACAAGCGCCACGCATCTGTTTTGGCAACACGGTTATGAAGGCGTGTCGTTGGACCAGTTGCGCACCACGATGGGCGGCATCTCCTCAGCGAGCTTCTACGCGGCCTTCGGTTCGAAGGAGGCGCTCTATCGTGAGGCCCTGTCTGTTTATTTGGCCACCTATGGTCGGGTAACGGACGCGTTGCGCGACCAGACGCTGCCGCCGCGCGACCGGATTGAGCATGCATTGCGCCGCTCGGCCATGATGCAGACGACACCGGGTCATCCCACCGGCTGCATGGTCACGTTGTCGGCAACCATCGGTTCGGATCAGACGACCGCTCTGAAAGGACTGACGGCGGCGGAACGCCAGGCCAATCGCGAAGCGATCGTTCTTTGCGTGACCGCCGCGATCGAGAACGGGACATTGCCGGCCAATGTGGACACCGTCGGCCTTGCAGCGATGTTCGACGGGTTCCTGCTCGGTATTTCCCTACTCGCACGCGATGGAATGACAGGGGACATACTTAACAGCGCGATCACGAATGCGATGCGCGCATGGGACATGCTGGCTATCGCGCCGCGTTGACCGCCATATTACGCGTGAGCATTCGCAGTGAGGTCAGCATGCTTGAGTATCCCGGGGTAGCCCCTTCCAAAGCTGCCGCTGGCATTGCGCCCTGCCAGATTACGTGAGGCTAGAGTTGCTTGCGGGTCTGCAATAGGCCGGCGTCTGGTTTTAGGGTGAGCCGACCTTCTTGGCTCTACGCCGGATCGACGTGCTGTGGTCGCAACTTGCTACTACCACCCTGCCCCGCCTCGGATTTCCGCCCTGATAACGGTCGTTCCTAGGGGAAATTCGCGTCCCCGATCCCGGTCATTCATTCATCGAATCCAGGACGTTGCAGCCAATTTAACGGAGCGTCGATGGTCCGTTTAAGAGGAGCAGGCCTTCAAATGTTTGCCGCGGAGTACGTCCCGGGTAAACCCTAGCCGATGACATCGCAAAGCCTTTGTCAGTGTTAACTTACGCCTCCCACGCCTCGATCGCCGCCGGAACCGCCTCGCCCAGCGGAAGCGCGAAGCCGTCCATCCGCAGGCACGATTCCAGCGCCGCGAGGGTGAGGAGGACCTTGTGCTTCATGGCGTTGTACCCCATCGCGCCCAG
>NZ_AKKE01000155.1 GCF_000281975.1 Novosphingobium sp. AP12
CGGCGGCCGCCGTCGACCGCATGCACGACGGCGTGCGCACAAAGTACGACAAGGAGCTGCGCGCGCAGGGCGTGGGCAACTTCCTGTGCGGCCTGTTCGGCGCGCTGCCGATGACCGGCGTCATCGTCCGATCCTCGGCCAACGTGCAGGCAGGCGGGCGCACGCGTCTGTCGACCATCATGCACGGTGCCTGGATTCTCGGCTTCGTCGCGCTGCTGCCCTGGCTGCTGCGCGAAGTGCCGATGGCGGCGCTGGGCGGCATCCTCGTCGTCACCGGCTGGCGCCTCGTCAGCGTGAAGCACGTCACCCACCTGTTCAAGGCGCACGGGCCCTTGCCTGCCGCGATCTGGGCGGTGACGTTCATCCTGGTGGTGACTACCGACTTGCTGACCGGCGTGCTTGTCGGCCTTGCGCTCTCGGTCGTCGAACTGCTGCCGCATTACCGCCACCTGCGTCTCAAGGTGGACGAGCACGAGGACGGCGAGGGCACCCGCGTGGCGCTCAATGGCGCCGCCACATTCGTCGGCCTCACCCGCCTCAACGCGGTGCTCGAGAAGCAGCCGGCAAACCGCCCGGTCCACCTCGACCTCGACCGTGTCAGGGCGATCGACCACACGACGGCCGAGACGCTGTCCGAATGGATCAGCCGCCGCCGCCAGGGTGGCCAGAACGACCGCGTGACCGGACCCGACGCCATTCTGAGGCCGCTGCCCGCGCCGGTCTGAATCTCGACACGTACACCTGGCGGGCCGGGAACCCTCACACCCGGCCCTCTAACCTTCCGGGCGGAGCGCGAAAGCGCCTCCGCCCGGCTTTCTGTTCGCAGGGCGGAGAAGGGCAACAGCCGTACTGGCCAAGTGGTCGTGCCCCTGCTTTGTGTTGCAATGCGAACACACATGTTGCGCTGCAGAATTCAGCAATGTTTCGTCACGATCAAGCAAGAAGCGGGACAACGGCTCTGCGTAGTCCTCGTCATGCCGGAGTGAAACGGGCCCGCCACGCAGCGAGGACCGCGCCCCGGACGCAGGACGGAACGTGATACAAACAGCAACATGAGGGTGTTCCGTATGAAGTCTCGTCTTTTTGCCGGCGTCGCCGGCTTCGCGGCCGCGTTCGTCGCCACTGCGACCCCCGCGATGGCGCAGGAGGAAGCGCCCAGCGAAATCACCGTCACCGGCAGCGTCGGCCTCGTCACCGACTATCGCTTCCGCGGCGTCTCGCAGACCGACAAGGAAATGGCGATTCAGGGCGGCATCACCGCCACGCACGCCAGCGGCATCTATGTCGGCACCTGGGCGTCGAACCTTTCGGGCTGGGGCACCTTCGGCGGTTCCAACATGGAACTCGACCTTGTCGGCGGCTTCGCCACCGAAGTATCGAGCGGCGTGACGCTAGATGTTGGCCTGACCTGGTACATGTATCCGGGCGGCGCTTCGGACACCGATTTCGCGGAACCCTACGTCAAGCTCTCGACCACCATGGGTCCGGCCAAGGCCCTGATCGGTGTCGCCTACGCGCCCAAGCAGCAGGCTCTCGGCCGCTGGTACCTTGACGCCGACTCCTACGCCACCGGCATCCCCGATGCGCCTGGCGCCAAGACCGACAACTTCTATGTCTGGGGCGACGTCAGCGGCGGGATCCCCAACACCCCGCTTTCGCTCAAGGCCCATCTGGGTTACTCGGACGGCAACTCGGGCCTAGGCCCCAACGGCACCAGCGTCGCGCCGACCGGCAGCTACCTCGACTGGATGCTGGGCGCCGACCTTGCGCTCGGCCCGGTGACGCTCGGCGTGGCCTATGTCGATACCGACATCTCGAAGTCGGAATCGGCCTACCTCAAGCCGAACTTCTCCTCGACCAAGAACGGCTCGCAGATCGCTGGATCGACCGTGCTGTTCTCGCTCTCGGCGGGCTTCTGATCTGAAGCGCGCGTCCTCCGCCAGGCCACATGCAAGGCCGGGCGGGGGATTGCCGCGACGAGCGGTGGAACGGTTACAATGTCACGCGGCAGTAACCTTCCTTTGTAAATTATTGTAAATGGCAGATATTTTTGCGACGAACCGAGCAACCTCGCGCCGTCTCGAAACTTGATCCTTCCGCAAAGGCGATAATCCGCCCCATGCTCAGGAAGGATCCTATGACCAATCTTCATCGCGCGATGTCCGCCATCGCGCTTGCCGCCACCATGACGGCAGCACCCGCCTTCGCTCAGGACGCCGCGCCCTCCGGCCGCGACAGCCACTTCGACGGCCTCTACATCCAGGGCTTCGGCGGTTACTCCGCCCAGAACAAGGACAACGCCGAGCGCCTCAAGTTCGACACCGACGGCGACGGCAGCTACGACAACACCGTCAGGACGGCCACCGGCGCCGACGCTTTCGCGCCGGGCTTCTGCAACGGCCGTGCCAATGGCGCCACCCGCGCTGCCGGCGGATGCCGCGGCGATCGTGACGGCGCCGAATACGGTGCCCGCATCGGCTACGACCGCCGCATGGGCAACTTCGTCGTCGGCGGCCTGATCGAAGGCGCCAAGACCGAAGCCAAGGACGCTGTCTCCGGTTACAGCAGCACGCCTGCCGGCTATGCGATCCAGCGCGAGATGGACTGGTCGGCATCGGCCCGCCTGCGCGCCGGCTACACGCCCGGTGGCGGCGCCCTGTTCTATGTCACCGGCGGTGGCAGCTACGCCAAGCTCGACCACACCTTCACCACCACCAACACTGCCAACTCGTTCGACGAGCAGCGTAACGGCAAGGGCGTTTGGGGCTGGCAGGCCGGCGGCGGCACTGAGATCATGCTCAACGACCACATGAGCCTGGGTCTCGAATACCTCTACAACCGCTACACCGACAACAAGTACAACGTCGTCGTGGGCCAGGGCACCGCGCCTGCGACCAACCCGTTCCTGCTCGATTCGGGTTCGACCCGCATCAAGGGTGGCGACAAGAACTTCGACTACCACTCGCTGCGCGCGACGGTCGGGTTCCAGTTCTGACCTGATCCTCCCGGAGGATCGCAGGAGGGACGACGGGCCGCGTCTGTGCCGGCGCCCCGTCGTCCTTCTGGCGAGCGTGAAACCCTTCGGGTCAAAAAACATGAAAAAAGGCGCGACGGTTTGACCGTCGCGCCTTTTTTCATGTGCCGCCGACCTAGGTCGGCGAGGACACGCCTCAGGCGTTTTCCTTCTTGCGGCCGGCCTTCTTGCGCTCGTTCGGGTCGAGCAGGGCCTTGCGCAGACGGATCGACTTAGGGGTCACTTCGACCATCTCGTCGTCGTCGATGTAGGCGATGGCCTGCTCCAGCGTCATCACGCGGGGCGGGGTGAGGCGGATGGCGTCGTCCTTGCCGGTCGAACGGAAGTTCGTCAGCTGCTTTGACTTCATCGGGTTCACTTCGAGATCGTCGGGCTTGGCGTTTTCGCCGATGATCATGCCTTCATAGAGCGGCTCGCCCGAACCGACGAACAGCACGCCGCGCTCTTCGAGTGGGCCGAGGGCGTAGGCAACGGCTTCGCCGGCACCGTTCGAGATCAGCACGCCGTTCTTGCGGCCTTCGATCTTGCCCTTGTGGGGGCCGTACTTGTCGAACAGGCGGTTCATGATGCCGGTACCGCGCGTGTCCGACAGGAACTCGCCGTGGTAGCCGATCAGGCCGCGCGAGGGCGCGACGAAGGTGATGCGGGTCTTGCCGCCGCCCGAGGGGCGCATGTCGGTCATCTCGCCCTTACGGATCGCCATCTTCTCGACGACGGTGCCCGAGAATTCCTCGTCCACGTCGATCACGACGGTTTCGTAAGGCTCGGTCTTCTTGCCGTTCTCGTCTTCCAGGAACAGCACGCGGGGGCGGCTGATGCCCAGTTCGAAGCCTTCGCGGCGCATCGTCTCGATGACCACGCCGAGCTGAAGTTCGCCGCGACCGGCAACTTCGAAGCTGTCCTTGTCGGCGCTCTCGGTGACGCGGATGGCGACGTTGGTTTCCGCTTCGCGGGCCAGGCGGTCGCGGATCATGCGGCTGGTGACCTTGGAGCCTTCACGGCCGGCCATCGGCGAATCGTTCACGGCAAAGCGCATCGACAGCGTCGGCGGATCGATCGGCTGAGCCTGGAGCGGTTCGGACACCGAAGGGTCGGCGATTGTGTTCGACACGGTCGCGGCGGTCAGCCCGGCGATCGAGATGATGTCACCGGCCTTGGCGACGTCGACGGGGACGCGGTCGAGCCCGTGGAACGCCAGCAGCTTGGAGGCGCGGCCGGTCTCGACGACCTTGCCGTCGCTGTCGAGCGCGCGGATCTGGTCGTTCAGGCGGACGGTGCCCGACTGGACCTTGCCGGTCAGGATGCGGCCGAGGAAGTTGTCGCGGTCGAGCAGGGTGACGAGGAACTTGAAGGGACCATCGACGTCGGCTTCCGGCGCAGGCACGTGCTCGATGATCTTTTCGAACAGCGGGGTCAGCGTCCCTTCGCGTGCATCGGGATCTTCGCTGGCGTAGCCGTTGCGGCCCGAGGCGTAGAGGGTGGGGAAGTCGAGCTGCTCGTCGTTGGCGTCGAGGCTGACGAAGAGGTCGAACACTTCGTCGAGCACTTCGCTGTGGCGGCCGTCGGGACGGTCGATCTTATTGACCACGACGATCGGCTTGAGGCCGAGGCCCAGCGCCTTGCCGGTGACAAACTTGGTCTGCGGCATCGCGCCTTCCGAGCTGTCGACCAGCAGGATCACGCCGTCGACCATCGAGAGGATGCGCTCGACCTCGGCGCCGAAGTCGGCGTGTCCGGGTGTGTCTACGATGTTGATGCGGTAGCCGTTCCACTCGATCGAGGTGGGCTTCGCCAGAATCGTGATGCCGCGCTCTTTTTCAAGGTCGTTCGAATCCATCGCGCGTTCTTCCACGCGCTGGTTGTCGCGGAAGGTGCCGGACTGGCGGAAGAGCTGGTCGACGAGCGTGGTCTTGCCGTGGTCGACGTGCGCGATAATCGCGATGTTGCGCAAGGGAAGCGGGGCGGACATTCAGGTCTTCTTTCGAAAGGAGGGCAGCACCTGCAGATGCGTGCTGCACTGCAAAATTTGCGCGCCATTAGCTGATAAGAGCCTTTTCGGCAAGGGCGCTGCGATGGACCGGATTGTGGCGTTGGCGCCACAATGGGTGCGAAATGACCGCAGTTGTTATCGGACTTCGATTGTAGCGCGTCCGGTTACTTCGTAAAAGCCTGTTTACGATACGCGGTGAGGCCGGTGCGCTCGATGCCGACACCCGCGTGGAGAGAACAGGGGATCCCGATGAAGGGTATGGCAGCAGGCTTCGCCGCGCGTGGACAGCGCATGGGCATTCAATTCGGTCGCTGGGGTCTCGGGGCAGGGGCCTCGCTGGGCGGGCTTGCGCTGGCGGCGCTGGCCTCGCAGGCCCATGCGCAGGACGCCGTTCCCCAGGTGGGGGAGGAGCAGTACTCCGATACCATCATCGTCACCGCCACCAAGCGCGAACAGACGCTACAGGACGTGCCCGTCGCCGTCTCGGTGACGACTGGCGCCACGCTGGAACGCGCGCAGATGCGCGATCTCAAGGACCTCCAGTCAGTGGTTCCGAGCCTGCGCGTCAATCAGCTGCAGTCAAGCGCGAACACCAACTTCTACATCCGCGGCTTCGGCAACGGCGCCAACAACGCGGGGATCGAGCCTTCGGTCGGTCTGTTCATCGACGGCGTATATCGCTCGCGCTCCGCCTCGATGATCGCGGACTTCCCCGACGTCGAGCGGATCGAGGTGCTGCGCGGGCCGCAGTCCACCCTGTTCGGCAAGAACGCCTCGGCCGGCGTCATCTCGATCGTGACGCGAAAGCCGCAGTTCGAATTCGGCGGCAACGTCGAGGCGAGCTACGGCAACTACGACGCCATCGTGGTCAAGGGCATGGTCACCGGCCCGATCAGCGAGAACGTGGCGTTCAGCCTCGGCGGCGGGCTCAACAAGCGCGACGGGACGGTCAAGGACCTCAACACGGGCGAGCGCACCAACGAGCGCGACCGCTGGTTCGCCAAGGGCCAGCTCCTGTTCGACAACCACGATGGGCTCGAAGTCCGCCTGATCGGCGACTATGGCAAGATCGACGAGAACTGCTGCGCCGTGGTCAACCTGCGGCAGGCAACCCCCACGGCGGCGATCTTCGCGCTCGGCGGCGCGGTCAACCAGCCCGGCGAGAAGTACGACAACATCGCCTACGGGAACTTCCAAAGCTCCAACGACATCGAGAACTGGGGCCTTTCGGGCGAGGTCGGCTATGATCTCGGCGGAGTACAGCTGACCTCTATCACCGCCTACCGCCGCACCAATTCATTGACCAACCAGGACTCCGACTTCTCCAGTGCGGACCTGCTCGGCCGCAACTGGCAGAACCTGCGGATCAAGACCTTCACCCAGGAACTGCGCGCCAACTTCGAACTGGGCGACAGGATCACCGGCCTGCTCGGCGGCTACTACTTCAACGAGAAGATCGACCAGAGCAATGAAGTGTTCTGGGGCGACGATGCGCGGCCCTATGCGAACCTGCTGGTACGTAGCCTTTCGGGCGGGGCGCTCAGCGTGCCGCAGTTGGAGACGACTTTCGGCGCGCTGGAGGGCAATCCGGCCAAGTACGTCGGCCGGTTCTTCGCCTCGGGCACCGGGCTCACCGAGGCCTACAAGCTCAAGGACGAGGCATTCTCGATCTTTGGCCAGCTCGACTTCGAGGTGGCGCCGGGCCTGATCGTAACTGGCGGCATCAACTACACCCACGACGAGAAGCGCTTCTCCACCGCGACGACCTCGAACGACGTCTTCGCCGCCATCGACTTCGACGATCCGCGCTATGCAGCGTTCCGCCAGCAACTGCTGCTCGGCGGGGCGCTGCGCTCGGTGGGCGTGGACCCGACCAACATGGCGCAGGTCGTGACCTTCGCCACCAGCCCGGCGACCGCGCCGGTCTACCAGCAGCTCGTCGCCTTCGCGAACGGCAACGCCAACAATCGCGCGGCGAATCCGCTGGGTCCGCTGCGGGCGCTCCAGTACTTCCCACCGTTCATGAATGTGCCCAACGCGGTCGAGCCGGGCAAGGTATCGGACGGGGACTTCAGCTACACCGCCCGGGCGGCCTGGGACGTGACGCCGAGCATCAACCTCTACGCAGCCTGGGCGACGGGCTACAAGGCGGCTTCGATCAACCTCTCACGCGATAGCCGGCCGACCCCTGCCGACCTCGTCGCGCTGCGGGCACAAGGGCTGGCGGTGACCAATCTGACCTCGGGCAGCCGCTATGCCGACCCCGAGGATTCGACGGTCTACGAACTGGGTTTCAAGGGCAACTGGGGGCTGGTCTCGGCCAACGTCGCGGTGTTCAAGCAGGTCATCAAGAACTTCCAGTCGAACGTCTTCACGGGCTCGGGTTTCTTCCTCGCCAACGCGGGCAAGCAGTCCGCCTTCGGCATCGAGTTCGAAGGCTCCGCCAAGCCGATCGAGCCGCTGACGCTGACGCTGGCCTGGACCTACCTCGATCCCAAGTACGACAAGTTCCAGCTCTCCGCCTTCGGCGACCTCTCGGGCACGACACCCGCCAGCGTCTCGCCGCTTTCGGTGACGTTCGGGGCGGAATTCGTGCAGCCGGTGGGGGCCAATGGCGACCGGATTATCCTGCGCGGCGACTATCACTACGAAGCGCAGTTCCGGCTGGTCGAGGGGCTTCCCGGCCTCGTCGTGCGCGACAGCGTCGGCAACGTCACCAGCGTGGCGGCGGCGCTCTCGGCGGCGGAGGAGTTCAAGCAGGACATCAACGACGTCAATGCTTCGCTCACCTATGCGATGGGCAGCGGGCTGGAACTGAGCGTCTGGGGTCGCAACCTCCTGAACGACCGCACCATCCTGCAGATCTTCGACAGCCCGGCGCAACCCGGCTCGATCTCGGGCTATCCCAACCAGCCGCGCACTTACGGCGTGGCGGCAAGGATGCGGTTCTGACGAGATGGAAATGGTGGGGCGTCCTTTGGCCAGGTCATCCCAATTTCCCCATGTTTGCAACGGAGTGAACTGCCCCGTTGCCCGCCAAGTCATTCCTCTTATAGTCCCGCCGGGCAAGGCAGGCACAGGCGCTTTTGCGTCCGCGCGGGTCTCCCGCGACGAATAAGGGGAAAGACATGCTCGAATACATGCTGATGCCGTTCCGGCGTTACGCCGACTTCAAAGGCCGTTCGCGGCGGATGGAATACTGGGCGTTCACTCTGTTAAACGTCATCGTCTACGCCGTGATCGGCATTCTTGCGATGGCGATGGGCCTGTCGTTGAGCGCCCTGACGAACCTCGATGGCGGCAACTTTTCGTCCGCGGCCGTCGGCGGCGGCTTCATGGTGCTCGCCGGCGTTGGCGGGCTCTATTTCCTCGCCACCTTCATCCCCGGCATATCGGTGGCCGTGCGCCGCCTGCACGACCGCGACATGAGCGGCTGGTGGTATCCGGGCTTCATCGTGCTGGGCATGATCCCGTTCGTCGGGTGGATCGCCAGCATCGCCTTCCTGGTGATCCTGTTCCTCCCCGGCACCCCCGGCCATAACCGCTTCGGCGAAGACCCCAAGGACCCGATGGGCGCCGAAATCTTCGCCTAAAGCTCCCTGAGCGCACGCGCCGGTTTCGCCCGCAGCAGCGGCAGCGAACCGGCCAGCGCGAAGCCGAGGATCAGCAGGAGGCCCGCGCCCAGCACTGCAAGGACGCGCGGCCAGTCGGGCATCCAGCTGAATTCGAACAGCTTGACGACCACCGCCCAGGCCATCGCACTGCCCGCCGCCAGTGCCACCACGGCAAGGACTGCGGCGATGAGCCCGTACTCGGCCATCTGTAGCACTAGCAGCTGGCGCCGGCTGGCGCCCAGCACGCGCAGGATGACGGTGTCATAGGTCCGGCTCGCCCGCGCGGCGGCGATGGCGCCGAGCAGCACCGCCAACCCCGCCAGAACCGCCACCGAGGAGGCCGCGAGGATCGCCGCCGACATCTGGTCGAGCAGGGCCCGCGCATCGCGCAGCAGGCTGCCGGTCTCGATCACCGAACTCGACGGGAAGGCGCGGACCAGCTTGGGCAGCAGCCCGGTGGTCGAGGCACCCGGCGGCACCTCGATCGTGGCGGCGAGGTTGTGGGGGGCGTCCGAGATGGCGCCGGGCGAGAACACCAGCACGTAGTTGAAGCCGAGCGAATCCCAGTCGATCCGCCGCAGCGCGGCGATTTTCGCGGTGCGCTCCACGCCCAGCACGTTCACCGTCATGTAGTCACCCACCTTGACGCCGATCGCTTCGGCAAGGTCCTGGTCGAGCGAGACCAGCGGCTCGCCCCACGGAATTTCCGGCCACCACTTACCGGACGTCACAGTGCTGCCTTCGGGCACGCCGACCGAGTAGGTCAGCCCGCGCTCGCCCCTGAGCGCCCAGGCGCCATCAGGCAGGTCCTTGCCGAGGCTCGACACCTTGGTCATGCGGTCCTTGGGGCCATAGGCGACGATCCGGCCGCGCAAGTTGGGCACCAGCTTGAGTTTCGCGCCGGGCACGGCCTGCTCGACCGCTTCGCGGAAAGGCGCGGCCTTGTTCAGCGGCACGTCGAGCACGAAGAAGTCCGGCGCTCGCTCGGGGACGGTGCGGCGAATGTTGGCGTCCAGGCTCGTCTGTACCGCGGCGATCAGCACGAAGGCGGAAAGCCCGAAGCCGAGCGCGGTGACCAGCGCACCGGTCTGCGCGCCGGGGCGGTGGAGGTTGGCGAGGCCCGCGCGCAGCATCGGACCGCGCGGGCGCGGCAGGCGGGCGGCGCCCTTGCGGATGCCGGTGCCGATCAGCGCCAGCAGTCCCAGCATCGCCGCCGATCCGCCGAGGAAGCCCAGCGTCACCAGCGGCTGCGCGGCGTTGACCAGCGCCAGCGCGGCGATGGCGGCAAGGCCGAGGCCCACCGGCAATGCCAGCGCCTTGCGGTCGGCGGCCAGCGGCGAGACGCGCGAGCGCATGAGCGCCATCGCCGGCCATCCGCGCGCCCGCACCAGCGGCGGCGCGGCAAACACCAGCGCCACCAGCAGGCCATAGGCCGCCGCCGTCGCCAGCGCTGCGGGCGAGACGGTGAAGCCGGTGTTGACGGGCAGCACGCTCGCCAGCGCCGAGGCCAGCAGCGGGGTCACCATAACGCCGGCGGCAAGGCCCGCCGCGCTTCCCGCAAGCGCCGCCGCGCCGACCTGCAGCAGATAGATCCGCGCGATGTCGCCGCTCGTCGCGCCCAGCACCTTGAGCGTTGCGATCGAGTTGCGGCGCGCCTCGAGGTAGGAGGAGACGCCGCCGCCGATCCCAATCCCGGCGATCACCAGCGCGGCGAGGCCGACCAGCACGAGGAATTCGCCCATCCGGCCCACGAACCGCTCGGTCGAGGGAGAGGCGGCCAGCCGGGTGCGGGTCTCGAACGCGGTGTCACCGAAGCGCGCCTTGAGCGCGTCGATCACCGGCTCCGGGTTGCGCAGCGGATCGGCGAAGCGCACGCGCACGGCACTGCGGTACATCGCGCCGGGGCTCGTGAGGCCGGCGCGGGCGGGGAGGTCTAGCGGAGCGACGGCGGTGTCGCCCAGCGCAAAGCCCTCGCTCATCTGCTCCGGGTCCGCGGCGATGATGCCGCCAACGGTGACCGGCACGCCGCCCATGTCGATGCGCGATCCGGTGGAGACGCCAAGCCGCGCGGCGGTGCCCTTGGCGATCCACACGGTGCCCTCGGGCGGCGCTCCGACGCGGCGGCCGTCCGTAAGTTCGAGCCTGCCGTAGAGCGGCCAGGCGCCATCCACCGCCTTGAGCGCGACCGGCGCCGTGGCGTCGCCCTTGCTGGCGATAGCCTGCATGCGCTGGCCTTGCGAGACCTTGCCCAGCCTGTCGAGCGCGGCGTTCTCCTGCGCCGTCAGCGGGCGCTGCCAGACCCTGAGTTCGATGTCGCCGCCGAGGATTTCCCGGCCGCGCGAGCCCAGTTCGCTCTCGATCGAACCGGTCAGCGTTCCGATCGCGGCAATCGCGCCGACACCGAGGAACAGGCAGACGAGCAGGAGCCGCAGGCCCCGGAACCGCGCCGAAAGGTCGCGCCGCGCGATGGTCCAGGCTGTGCGCCAGGGAAGGCTGGTGTCAGGCAAGCGTGTCGCTCGCGATCTGGCCGTCGGCCAGCGTCACCACCCGCCCGCACTGGCGGGCCAGCGTTTCGTCGTGGGTGATGATGATGAGCGTGGCGCCGCCCTCGGCGCGGCGGGTGAAGAGGAGGTCGACGATCGCAGCGCCAGTGGCCGCGTCGAGATTGCCGGTCGGCTCGTCGGCGAAGACCAGCGCGGGGTGGGGCGCGAGGGCGCGGGCGATGGCGACGCGCTGCTGCTCGCCGCCAGAAAGCTGCGCGGGATAGTGCGAGAGGCGGTGGCCGAGGCCGACCGCGATCAGCTCCGCCTCGGCCCTTTCGCGCGCCTCGGGCATGCCGGCCAGTTCCAGTGGGGTCGCGACGTTCTCCAGCGCAGTCATCGTCGGCAGCAGGTGGAAAGCCTGAAGCACCACGCCGATCCGTCCGCGCCGGGCCCGCGCGAGATCGTCCTCGCTCATGCCGACGAAATCCTGCCCGGCCACCTGCAACGTACCGGAACTGGCGCGTTCCAGCCCGCTCAGCACGGCCATGAGTGATGACTTGCCCGAGCCGGATGGCCCCAGCAGCGCAATCGTCTGGCCCTGCGGCACGGCAAGGTCGATGCCTTTGAGGATCTCCACCGCGCTCGTCCCCGAACCCAGCGTGAGCCGCAGGTCGCTTGCAAGGATTGTGGGATGGGGAAGGGCGATGGGGGAGTGGGCAGGGCTTGTCACGCTGCCCATATGGGATAGCACCATGCGGTCCGACAAGTCGGGCACCTGAAGGAGTTTGCCTTGCGCTTCCATTATCTCGCCCTCCTTGCCGTTTCCACGCTTGCACTGGCCGCCTGCGACAAGGCGCCGCCGCCTCCTTCCGAAGCCTCCGAGAGCGCCGTCGACGCGCCGCCGCAGATCCCCGTGATGGGTCCGGAGCGGCGCATCCTCGCCTTCGGGGACTCGCTGCTGGCGGGCTACGGGCTGGAGGACGGCGAGAGCTATCCCGACCGGATGGAGCAGGCGCTGCGGGCGCGCGGGGTGAATGCGCGGATCGCCAACGCGGGCGTCTCGGGCGACACCACGGCGGCGGGACTGCAGCGGCTGGACTTCACGCTGAAAAGCCAGGCCGCCAAGCCCGAGCTGGTGATAATCAGCCTGGGCGGCAACGACATGCTCCGCTCGCTGCCCCCGGCCGAGACGCGCGCGAACATGGAGGCGATCCTGAAGCGGCTGCAGGCAGAGAAGATCCCTATCGTCCTGCTCGGCATGCTCGCGGCGCCGAACCTGGGGCGCGACTATGCGGCGGGCTTCAATCCGATCTACCCGCAGCTGGCCGAGAAATACGGCGCGGTGCTGGTGCCGTTCTTCCTCCAGCCGGTGATCGACAAGCCTGATCTGCTGCAGGGCGACCACGTCCATCCCACTGCCATCGGCATCGACGCGATCGTCGCGGCGACGGTCGACGACGTGCAGGACGCGCTGCCGAAAATGAAGGGCTAACCTACCCGCCGAACCGCGCCGCCGCTCACTTCCCACACGGCGGCCTCGGCCGCGATGGCATCGAACGGGGCGAGTTCGGTGCCGGTCAGCCAGACCTGCGCGGAGCCGGCGCGGAGCCGGTCGAACAGCGCCTCGCGGCGCAGCGGGTCGAGGTGGGCGGCGACCTCGTCCAGCAACAGCAGTCGCGGGCGCGCCTCGCCGCTGCTCTCGAGAAGCTGCGAATGGGCGAGGGTGACGGCGATCAGCATCGCCTTCTGCTCGCCGGTGGAGCAGTCAGCGGCGGGCTGGTCCTTGCCGGCCATGGTCACCGCCAGCTCGTCGCGGTGCGGGCCGGTGAGGGTGCGCTGGGCGGCACGTTCACGGGGTCGGCCCTCGCGTAGGGCAGCGGCGAGCGCCTCGGCCTCCAGAGGTCCGCCGGGCACGTAGGCCAGCGATGGCCGCGCGAACGGCGCGTCGGGGAGGGTGGCCAGCGTAGCTTCCAGCTGTGTCACGAGGTCGGCGCGGGCGGCGGCGACCAGCGCGCCGGCTTCGGCGATTTGCACCTCGATGGCGTCGAGCCAGCGCGGGTCGGCTGCCCGCTCGTCGGAAAGCAGGCGGTTGCGTTCGCGCAAGGCCGACTCCAGCCTCGCCGCATTGCCCGCATGACCGGGCGCTAGCGCGAGCACCAGCCGGTCGAGGAACCGCCGCCGCGCGCCCGCGCTCTCGACGAAGAGGCGGTCCATGGCCGGGGTCAGCCAGCCGATCGACAGCCACTCGGCAAGGCTGAGGGCCGAGGCCTGTGCACTGTTCACCTGCACCAGCCTCCGCCCGGGGCGCTCCGCCGCGATGCCGGTGCCGAGCCGCACCGGCTCTCCCTGCCGCATCGCGAGGTCGGCGCTCACGGCGAAGCCGCCATCGCCGTTCTGTCCCGGCATATCGGCCAGCTGCGCGCGGCGCAGCCCCCGGCCGGGCGCGAGCAGACTGATCGCCTCGAGCACGTTGGTCTTGCCGGCGCCGTTCTCGCCCACCAGCAGGTTGAACTGCGCCGTGCCTTCCACCGCGGTCTCGCGGTGGTTGCGGAAACGGGACAGGAGGATGCGGTCGAGCATCGGCGCGGCCTAGCCGCTCAGCGCGCTGCGCTCAATCTCAGACCGACCGCGTCTTGGCGAAGGGCGAGAAGTCGACGTTGTCGTCGAACACTTCCACGCCCTCACGGCGCTTGAGCCAGCCGACGACGACATAGGTCACAGGCGTCAGCACCGCTTCCCAAAGCACCTTCATGCCCCAGTTGGTGACCATGACGGTGAGCACCTGCCCGGTGGTCCAGGTGCCGAGGAAGGCGATGGGGTAGAACAGGGCGCTGTCGATCGCCTGCCCGAACACGGTCGAGCCGATGGTACGGGTCCACAAGTGCTTGCCGCCGGTCAGCAGCTTCATCTTGGCCATCACGAAGGAATTGACGAACTCGCCCGCCCAGAACGCGGTGACAGAGGCGAGGACGATACGCCAGGTCGAGCCGAACACGGCCTCGTAGGCGGACTGTCCGTCCCACCCGTCGGCGGGCGGCATGGCGACGACGATGAAGCTCATGAACGCCATGAACACCAGCGCGAAGAACCCTGCCCAGACGCAGCGGCGCGCGTTGGCGTAGCCGTAGACCTCGGTCAGCACGTCGCCGATGACGTAGCTGACCGGGAAGAACAGGATGCCCGCGCCGAACGTCACACCGCCCAGCGAGGCAAGCTTGGAGGCCCCGATGAGGTTGGACAGCAGCAGGATCGCGACGAAGGCGACCATCACATAGTCGAAGTACCGGAAGTGCCGCCGCGCTCCGGCGAGGCCGTCGATGCGGGACAGGTTAGTGCTGGGCGGCGCGTCCGGGATGGCGTTCATGTCTCTTGCGTAACGCGGGTCGCCAGCACCGCAAAGCACAAGTTTGCGCGTCCGCGACGTTTGCCAAGTGGCACAACCGCGCTATGGGGAAACCGCGCGCGCCCGTAGCTCAGCTGGATAGAGCACGAGCCTTCTAAGCTTGGGGTCACAGGTTCGAACCCTGTCGGGCGCGCCAATAGCCCTAAAACCTACGGAACTCTGCCAAACCCGCAGGTACGTTGGGGTTTTGTTGAGAGATTGGTCCTAAACGTGGTCCTAATGGAGGACTGCAGATGAGGGCGACCAAGCGGCGGGTGCCGGGATTTGAGTACCTATATTCCCGAGGGCGGAGCTACGAGGTTCGCCTGCAGGTTCCCCGCCCTGTGCGAGGTATCGTAGGCAAGGGGGAACTCAAGCGGTCTCTGGGCGGTGATTTTGCGAAGGCAAAGGCCAGCTACCATTCTGTGGTGGTGCGATTGCAGGAGGTCATCAACGCAGCCCGCCGTGAGGCTAATCAGGCTCCACCAACCACGAACACAAGCTTGCGGGAGCCTTCCCAGGACGAGATCAACGCAGCCAGCTACCGCCATTTCAGGCTCACGGTCGAGAACATGCGCGGAAAGAACTGGTCGCCCACCGGTGAAAGCGCAACGAAGCGTTCGGAGCGGATAGAGGCTGCCCGCGAAATGTTAGAGTTCCTGTTGGACAGGGCGGAGCACGAGCAGTGGGGCGCGATGGCGGCGCAAGCGTCGTGGCTCTGCAAAGACATGGGATGGAGCCTCAACTCTGAAGGGGGGGCGTTTGAGTATCTCTGCCAGACGATGATGAGGGCGCGCATTCAAGCCCTCAAAAACGAAATACGCCGTTTGAAGGGGCGCTTCGGGGGTGATCCAGAAGCCGATCCTCTGTTTGGTCAGACGCCGCCCACCCCGGAAGAGAAGGGCATGACGCTTGCCGAACTTGTGGAGAGGTTCAAGGCGGCCAAAGATCAGAACTGGTCAGCGTCCACACGAAAAAACTACGCGATCATTTTTCGCGTCATCGATGAAGTTTGCGGCGGGGGGACGCGGCTTGACCTCATCGACCACGATTATTGTGTGAGCGTCTGGCAGACGTTTCGGCGATTGCCTTCCAACTTTCAAAAACACCCGGCGACGCGAGGGAAAGCTATTGTCGATGCCATCACGATAGCCGAGGAAATGGGGCACCCGACGATAAGTCCCTCCACGATCAATGGCCATTTGAGCAAGTTGGCTGCGATCGTCCGCTATGGCCGGGATAAGGGGTGGATCAGCGGCAATCCCATGGACGGGATCGAGGAACGCGATCCCGTTCCAGCGAGCGAAAAGCGTGATGCGTTTGACGATGACCAACTAAGCGTCATCTTTGAGAGCGAGCCGTGGAAGTCCGGGCCGCTCGCTTCGGTAGATAAGCCATCCCGGTACTGGGCTCCCCTGATTGCGTTGTACTCTGGAGCTCGGCTTTCCGAAATTTGCGGCCAAAGGGTCGATGAGATGATTGAGGAGCGGGGCATCAAGGCATTTCATTTCCGGCTTCGCCCTAATGATCGTTCCATCAAGAGTGGCAGCAGCAGAAAAGTGCCGGTGCACCCTGAACTCATCCGCTTGGGCTTCTGGAGATATGTCGAAGAGGCTCGCCGATCCAAGCGAGACATGCTGTTTCCGGACGTGTCGCGGGACAAGTTGGGTAAGTGGGGGGATAGCACGTCGAAATGGTTCGCGCGGTTGATTGATCGGCTTGAGCTGCAAGGTACGGCATTATCATTTCATAGCTTCCGCCATACTTTTGAAAATGCATTGAAGGAGGCCGATTTACACGACACTCCTGTGGGCAATAAAATCACTGGCCGTTGGTCGGCAGGCGTGTCGAAAAACTATGGGTCGGAATTTACGCTACGGAAGCTCGCATTGGCCATGGAAAAAATCGAGTTTCCTCACCTACAGCTTCCGGCTCCGTCGGCCCCGATCACAATGGAGGTTTAGGCGTGCATTCCAGGCAAAAGAGCTGTTGCAGACATCGTTCCCGATGAGAGCAGATTTGATGATCGTGCGTGTCAAGATGGGGGCGGGCCAAGGGACGAGAGCCGGGGGATAGAAGGTCGCTTCATCCTGGATGTCTCGGAAAACCTTGTATTTTCAAATGCACCAGTTTTTTTGATGCGTCGAACAAGTTTTATGTTTAGATCCCCCGTGCATCGACGAAGGTGGGCGTCCATGCCATGAAGCTAGTAGAATTGTTTTGCGGAACCGGGGGGTTCTCTCGGGGGGCGCACGCCGCTGGCTTCAATGTCACTTGTGCGTATGACATCGATCCAATCCTGACGTCATCATACCGGCTCAACTTTCCGGCCACCAAGTTATATCTGCGGGACATTAGTTCGCTCACCGGTGCAGAGATAGAGCGAGATGTCGCCGGTGAGGTGTTCGGTGTTTTTGGGGGGCCTCCGTGTCAAGGTTTTAGTGACATGGGCCGCCGAGATATTAGCGACCCGCGCCGCGACCTTTTAGGTCATTTTTTCCGGGTAGTTTCTGAGCTACAGCCATGTTTCTTCATCATGGAAAACGTTCGCGGGCTGAGCTACCCGGATGCCCTCCCGGTATTGAACGATGCACTCGACCAGGTGAGGAAAGATTACGACCTCACCGAACCCTGGATTTGGAACGCCGCTGACTTCGGCGCGGCCACTAACCGCAACCGTTTATTTGTGGTAGGCGTCCGAAAGGACCTGCGCACGCCATTCTTATGGGAAGATCTAGACGCCTTTCGGCGTACTGCAGCGACTGTTCAACAGGCGCTAGCAGACCTTGACCGGCCAGAGAGGTTGCCGGACTGCGAAAGCCATCCTGGCTTTGATCAATGGAAGATCACCAAACGAGGGCCACCGTCTGACTATGCCCGCGGTATAAGATCACGTGATCGCAAGTTTACCGGACATCTGCCGACTGCTCACACAGAAAAGGTGGTCGAGAGGTTTGCGAAAGTCAGGCCGGGGAGGATGGATACGATTGGTCGCCACCCCCGCCTAAAGCTCACCGGGCAATGTCCGACATTGAGAGCGGGTACCGGGTCAGACAAGGGGTCGTACCAGGCCGTCCGGCCGATCCATCCTATCTTTCACAGGGTTATTACCGTTCGCGAAGGTGCGCGTCTCCAGGGCTTTCCGGACAATCATTTGTTTCATCCCACCATTTGGCATAGCTTTAGAATGATAGGTAACAGCGTTTCCCCGGTGATGGCCGAGGCGATTTTTAGCGCCGTCCGTGATCGCCTTGGGCTAGAAGTTGGTGAAGCCGTAAACGTGATGGCGGAGGCAGCGGAGTAATATCTGACAGATAGAATATCTCCTGAACGTCGGTCATGGCTAATGTCCCGCGTGGGTAGCAAGGATACACTGCCGGAATTGGTGGTGCGTCGCCTATTGCATTCAATGGGTCTGCGCTTTCGTCTGCACCGAAAGGACTTACCTGGTCGCCCCGATCTTATTCTGCCAAAATATCAAACTGCCATCTTCGTTCACGGGTGTTTTTGGCACAGGCATCCAGGCTGTTCGAAGACTTCCAATCCCAAAAGTCGGCCAGAATTTTGGCAGGCAAAATTTTATGCTAACGTTCAGCGGGACGCCCGTGTAGTTTCCTCGCTTGAAGCTATCGGATGGAAAGTAGAAGTTATCTGGGAGTGTGAAACTCGCGATAAAGTTAAGCTCGAAAAGCGCTTGCGCGACATATTCTGCTTGGATGAGGGTTGGGGTAATCGACCATGAAGGCAGTCTTGGACACAAAAGTCTCGTCTGCTTACGATGATGAAGTCGCCGAAAGGTATCATTTTCCTAAGAGATACTTAGGACTTCTTGTGCAGTCCATTGGTGATTGGGTAATATTTCGCCAGCCTCGCGCCTCTGGAGGCAGCTTGGCCTATTTTGCGACTGGTTTAGTCCGTGAAATACTAGAAGACGCGACAATGCCAGGGCACTACTACGCATATATTGAGAATTTCTTGCCTTTTGATGTGGCGGTCCCTTGGTTCGCAAATGACCGATACGCAGAGCGGACTTTGCGCGAGATGCCGAGTCGTGCTCAAGTTGGCATTTATCTGCGGGGCAGGTCAGTAAGAGCGCTTGGTGATGACGACTTTTTCGCAATCATCGAGGCTGGATTTGAGGAAGCATGGAACGAAGATGTGCTCACCATCGACGAGATCGCCTCACCGTTGCTGCATCGTTCGTTAATCGACACAACTATCTTTCATCGCGAAAGAGCTATCCTGACGCGTCTCACCAATCGAGTTATTCGGGATCGGAGTTTTCGCCGTGCCGTGTGCACGGCTTACGAGAACCGTTGTGCTATCACCGGCTTACAAATATTTGATCGGAAGGGCGGGGCTGAAGTCCAGGCTGCCCATATTCTTCCGGTAGCGAACGACGGACCCGACATAATATCAAATGGTATAGCACTGTCGAGCACTGTTCACTGGATGTTTGATCGACATCTAATTTCTATAGGCGAAGACCATCGCATACTAGTTGATCATGAGGCCGTGCCGAAAGTCATACAATCATATCTCGCCTCGCTGTCGGGAATGGTGTATCTTCCAAAATATAGTCAGTACTGGCCGTCAGAAAAATTCCTGTCTATTCACCGCAGAATTTTCTTTAGCGGCAATTTGCGGGATTCTTATTAAGAGAGTATTTGAGCAAATGTCGGATAATGGCGATAGTGCTCTTCAAATGCTCTCAGCTGTTCTTCTTCTAAATCAAAGCCGAGTTCGCGCACATCAGAACGGGTGAGGTTCCCCCGCCCCGGTACGGCCGCTTGAAGCACCGCAACCTCCTTGGAAGTGAGATGGGGCGCAACGATTGGCTCTGTGACAAACCCGGGCCAGTCTCGACGTAACATCGATTGTCGAATTTCTTTCGTGAGCGCTTCGTGGGGAAAGACTGACCCAATTGTCACCATCGAAGCCTTATCCTGATAAGGTAAATGAAACGCACGAATGGATGGGTTGGGTTTCGATGCCCGCCTACTTGCATTATCAAGCAATGTGAGCAGCAGTTCGCCAATCGTTGTCGATAATTGGAGTCCCGCCACATCCGAACGTGTTAGATGGCGCGTGCTTCGGCTACCAAATAATTCAGCTAGCCGCTCCAAAATTTGACGAGGATTGGCGCCATATCGTTTTTCACTCGTATCGACGGTTACCAATATGACACTGTCGTCTTTTGCTTCAGCGACGACCGCTCTTAATTCCTCAACGATCGATTCCTTTACTTCGCAATCATAGTCTAGCCACAAAAGGGTTGGTGTATTAACGAATCGTGCCTGTCCAAGCAGGCTAGGCAGCACTACGTCAGACGTCCCACGCTTTACTTCTACGAAACGGTAGGGGCGATTGAACCGTGCTCTTCTGAAGCCTATCAAATTTTGCTCGATAGAGACCATCCGCTTTATGCCAAGAATTTTATGGGCAAGGATGAAGTCAGTGAACCATATTGATCCAAAGCCGATGTACGCGGCGTTGCGCCATTGCAACTTGTCTTGCAACCGACGGAGGCCATCAAAAACAAGTCCACGTTGGATAGTTTTACTCGGGCGAAGGCTGTAATTTATCGCCGTGAATGATGGCGGTTTCATTCTTCATCCACCATGTCGTTATAGGCGTAATCAAATGCCTTTTGCCCAACATCCCGGTTTGACAACGTAGTGTCGCCCATCGCGCGAGCAAGATTTTTTACACGGTCTAAGGCTACTCGAAACTGAATGCTAGTTTCTCTAGGACCTGAACGCTTTAACGCAGGAAGTGTAACTTTCGCGCTATGGGTCATTGAAAATATCGAGGTTTGCTTCGCAAGGCTTTCTCTTTGCTCGGCTGCGGCGACTTCATTTTTACGAGCGTTAGTATAGTCGATCCAAGCTCGCGTAGGAGGCTTCATTTTCGGTCTGGCTCGGCGATAAACAACAGATGAAAGATCGATGCTTCGCTTGGTGGTTGTAAGGGGAAGCAGCTCCGTGTTGTCAGAAGAAAAGATCATGATACCGTAGAAGCCGGTGTATTGGGGGTGCCAGGCGGGAAAGTCATCTCCCCAAACTGAAAGCATGCTTTTATCAGCCGCCATAACAACGCGGCCATTACATGCTACGTACCATCCCGATTTTTCTTCACGTTCGGTCTTTTCTGTCGGATCATTGCTCTCTGGAGGGGGGAACGCATATCCAGCCGCAATTTCCACATGAACTTCATCTTCACCAATTTTTTCGACATAGCTGTCATTCAGAGGTTCAAAATCTCCACCACTTAGCAGTTTAAACACTTCGCCCCGGACCTTATGCCCATTCACTTTGATTGTTAGGCCATGATGAAGGTGTAGCGCGTAATCGCGGGCAATGGTATCTATCAGTAGAGGTTCAAAATCACCGTCTCCCAGTCTCGCTTTGGCTGGATCGGTTAATTTTGTCACAGTAATTTTTAGACCATCATTCTCAAGATCGGCTGCCGATTTAATCGGAAAGTCCCAATCTTTACTCTGTCCTTTGACCCACGTAGGCACGTCGATCGGGACTACAAACGATGACCGCTTCGTTCCGACTTTGTAGGTGCTGTTGATGTCAATCTTCTCACCAAGTTTGAAGATGGCGCGCTTTAGGCCGATCCCATATACACCGATACTAAATTCAGCTTCTTCTTCGCGAGCAACGTCTGTTCGTCCGAAAGTAAAAGCGTACGCTTTTGCAACTTCCAATGACATGCCGCCGCCATTGTCCGTGATTGTGAAGCCTTTTTCGTCGAATTTTACGTCGATCATAGCTTTGGAGAAATTGGGCCCAGATTGCAGCCCAAGGCGTTTTTTTCCTAGCTTACGCCACGCCGCGTCGACGCTATTATCAATTAGATCAAGAATACAGTCTTCGACGGATATGTCGCGGGTCAGCATTCTAACAAAAAATGCTCTGCTAGCATTTGCATTTGCACGGGCTATCTCAGGCACTGCGTTCTCCTAGTGCTCTTATCCCAATCGCTTTAACGTCATCTTATTGGACTGGACTTGTCCATTGGAAGACCAGCCGCTCCAGTAACCTGATCCGTGATTGAGGGAGCCATGCAGCGTCACTTGAAAAACGCCGAAATAGCCACGACCTTCATCCTTAGGGTCATACCATCGTCCGGTGAGCGTGCGCTCCGATAGCTTGCCGACGAACACGCACTTTTCTTTGCCGCCGTCCAGCAGCACGGTGTTAGTCGTAAATGTGACATTGCCGAGCACGGCGTGAATGCTGACCTGGTCCGTATTTTCGTTTGCAAGCCGTGAGCCATTCACGTGCCACGTGACTTCCCAAAGGCCGTCAAAAGGCTTGCGTGGAAAAATAACGGAAAGTCCGCGGATAAATCGGGCCCGATCTGTTGCCGCTTTTACGGGCGCGATCATAACTGAGCGGATGCCGAATGTAATCGCCGAGGCCGCTGCTCCGCCCACCGCAGACAGTACGTCAATGCCTAGAATTTCCACGTTAAATAGTCCCCCTGGCTAGGTGACATAATCTGCGACCAGGGGAATATCAACACGCTGGTTATCATGCAGATATTTGGTCCAGTTCCGACGACGTGCCCCAGAAGGTCCTGCCCATGTGGGAATGGGAAAGGGGGCGAGCCTGGCCTCGTTTCGTGTCCCACACGGGTCGGCCCTCTTTTTTGAAACAGTCGTCCCTCAAGGTCTAAACTCATGTGGGGCGTTGCCTGCTGCTGGACGGTCCCGGCCTGACCTATAGGGGCTGGCAGTGCCCACAGGCTTTCGAGAATGACCCGTCAGCCCGGCCTAGCCTCCGAGTGAAGGATCGTAGGTCGGCGATGTCGTTGGCCACGACTTTCCGGTAGCCCCGTTCTGTGTAGGAACCGTCATCCCTGCCGGTAGCGATGGTGCGGCAGGTCGCGCGATGCAGGACGGTATAGGCCGGTCGGAGCCCGCGTTCGACGTTCAGGACAAAACCATCTGGATGATCCGCAACCCAACGCAGGTAGCCTGCGTCATCGTCGGAAAACTCGAACGCTGGCACCGGGGTCAAAGCGGGTTCGCGATTGTCAGGCATAGCTTGCAACTTGTTGCACGGCGGGGGCCTTCACCATTCCGGCCATCCCTGGCGGCGAGGGCCAGATGATCGCCGCCGTCTCGAATAGGGTCGCCGCGCGCGCGGCGATGGTACTCTCGTTCCACTCGGTCGGATGGTCGCGCAAAAGTCGGGCGTTGAGTTCCAGCTTGGTATGCAGTCCGAGCCCGGCTTGCTTTGAACTCTGTCCGTCCGGTGCGGTCCACGGGCCGTGGCTTAGGGCTTTATTCAAGGCAGCGCTTACCAGCGTCAGGTTTCCTATTCCCTGCACCCGCCAGTTACGGTCGTCGCGCGTGACGGTGGGGTCGTGGATCGGCCAATGCGTGTCCCACGTCTGCGGCATGATGTGCTCGATCTCCAACTTGTCGAAGTTGAAGACCAGCACCGGCTCGGACTTTACCGCCTGCCGCTGGTAGTGCTCCTCAATGGCGCGCAGGACCATGAGGACGCGGTTTCTTCGCAGATTGCCGTAGAACTTCTTGTTCAGCCAATCGGACCTGAACGCTTCGTCGGTGGGCCACCTGTCCGGCCCATCGGGCGCTGCTGACAATGCGGCGTGCAGCGTAGGGGCCGCAGGGCTGTCGTCGGGAAGGCCAACGACCTTGTCCAGGAGGGCAAGCGCCAGCGTGCCGTAACCGCGCGTCTGCATTCCGCAGACCGTGCGGCGGACCAGATAGCTTTCCAAAATCTGGCCGCACAGGTTGCGGTCTACGGCATCGGACCCCGGACGCCCCATAATCGCCAGCAGGAGCGGATGAAACACGATCACATCCAAGACCTTCAAGCGGCGCAGGAAGGTATCGAAGCGGGTCTTCCCGGAGGGGCCGTCAATCTCGCGGAACCGGACGGCATCGGCCTGAACATCCTTCATCAGGGCTGAAACGTCGAGCTTGCCCGCCTCGGTGCGGGCACCTCCAGAAGCAACATATGACAGGAAGCGATCATACAGGTGCTTTGCGGAGACCTGTTCACGAACGTGGCGCGTGATCCAGTTCAATAGGAACGTGTCGATCCGGGCTCGGGCGGCATGGCCGGTGCCGACATTGGCGCGCCAGTAGTCGCTGTCACTGTCGAATGGCCGCCAGTGTTCCGAGTACAGGTCTACGGTCTCCAGCCTTTGCCGAGTGCCCTCCCAAAGCAGCCAGTTCTTGATGAGGTCTGCCGGGAGAAGGGGCGTGCCATGCGCATTCAGTGTCTCGAAGATCGCTTGAGGTTCATCGCTGCTGTCCAGATCGAGAACGATCAGACGCAAATGATCCTTCAGAGCGCTGGCGAGCGCCTTGGCGCGCTCTCCATGCTGGTCCACGTTCAGCCACGTGGCGAACTCCTGACGGAAAAAGGCATAGGCTTGAGCCATTCGCGTATGGTGATGCAGGGGCCCATCAGCGGCGTTCGCATCCATGACATCGCGGAAGGGTACCCTGTCCTCATTGGTCGGCCAGACCTTGTAGCGCTCCTCATCCTCGGAATACGCAGGATTGCTTGTCAGTGGAGCGATCTGGCGCGCGGCAATGTCTACAGCCTTGGCGGCGGCCTCATCGCCCGTGACGAGAGGGCGCAGTGCTTCAAGGGCGTGCTCTGCCGCCTTCAGTACGAGTTGCAGCGTCGTAAGCCGCTGCTGGCCATCAATAACTTCGCGGCGAGGGAGGCTAAACACCGGGTTCGGGGTCTGCTCCAGCACCACCGTACCAAGGAAGTGGGCAGGCACCGCCTTGCCGTCGGCATTGAGAACCCGATCTGCCGCCGCCCGGACATCTTCCCACAGCGGCTCCCATTGATCTTCCCGGCTCCAAACGTATGGGCGCTGGAACAGTGGCACCGTGTAGCGGGTCTGCTGGGTAAACACATTCATCACGGAAATGTAGCTCGGCTGCATTTCTACCCCTGTTGGATCGCGCGGGCCGGAAGTGGCGCTTCTGCCTACGAATAGAGCGAAGTGACATTACCAAATCTACAAAGCCGACCACTTTTTTTGTCAACGCCGACTATAGCACGTGACATGTTATGTGCCTCTTGTCATTGTTTATAAACGATAAAAGAGGTGAAAATGCTTGTCGGTTACGCCCGTGTATCCACGGTCGATCAGGTTGCCGGGCTGGAAGGCCAAGTGCGCGACCTCGGTGCAACAGGTTGCACGAAGCTGTTTTCGGAACGGGTCTCCTCGGTCGCGCAACGCGATGAGTTGGCGGCGGCGCTGGAGTTCGTGCGCGAAGGTGACACGTTGGTCGTAACCCGTCTTGACCGGCTCGCCCGGAGCACGGCGGACCTGTTAGCGATCATCGCAACTCTCGAAGGCAAAGGAGTGGCCCTGCGCATTCTCGACTTCGGCGGGCAAGCTGTGGACACCACCTCGCCATCGGGCAGGCTTATCGTGACACTTTTCGGCGCTGTTGCCCAGTTCGAGCGGGAGCTTCTGTTGGTCCGAATGCGTGAGGGCATTGAGAAGGCGAAGTCCGAAGGGAAATACCGTGGCCGCGTCCCTACAGCCTTACGGCAGGCTTCTCGTGTCCAGGCCATGCGGGCGTCAGGTGCCGGAGCGTCACAGATCGCAGCTTCGCTGAAAATCAGCCGGAGTTCCGTGTACCGCATTTTCGCGATGGGTGCCTCCTGTGAGAGCGTTTGATCCAGACCGGTTGCTGGCCTCGCTTCCAGTTGCTTCGCTATGCCCACCACGTGATAGGGCCCCTACGCGCTTCCGGGAATGGCGATGGCCGTCAATGAAGCCTTACAACGGCTTCGGGCATGTCGAGCGGGTACGTAGCTGGCAGATCGGGCGGTGGTTAGTCGATGCAGGCTGCTTGCTCCGGCCAGATCACTGCTCGATTTGTGGCGGCTCGGATCGTGTTCGGCGGCATGGGGAGAACTATGCCGATGTAACCCGGTCACCCGCCGTCTGCCATCGCTGCCACATGAGGGTTCATCGTAGGTTCGTGAACCAGCAAGCATGGCGGACCATGATCGACACCTATATCGTAAGCGGCGAGGAATGGTTTGCTCAACTTCCTGCCGAGCCCTTCGATCTCGCGCGCCATCTTCGGAACCTCCATAGCCCGGAGGGGGCGGTGATCGAGTGGGCATTGCCGCCAGCGTTGATCGAGTTCGCGGCAATACGTGATGCACTCCCGTCAGGCTCACCATGACGGGCAAAACGCGGACCTACGAGACCGCTTAGGAAGCTATGCGTGCCCGCGAGATTGTGGCGATAAGGGCGTTCGCTTCTGCATTGATCCGCTCGCGCTTGCGCTCGAAAATGGTGATCTCGCCCCAGCCCGGCATGTGGTCCGGGATGAAATAGTATGGATCGCCATGCGGGACGCAAAGATGGGCGAGGACGACATCTCGAACCGCCGTGCCTAGGTTTTCCGGCGTCGAAAAGGCGAAGTAGCGGGCGCAGGATAGGGAGGCGCGATCTTGGGCCTCGCTCGTGCCCTTATCTCGCCAAAATGGATAGGAACGGTGATATGCCGCGACCTTGCCCTCGGCGCGCTCAATCTCGGACAAGCTGGGGCTGCTTCCGTGCTCCCAAATCCAGTGTTGCGCCCGTTTCTGTTCGTTGGGCTCCCACGAAAAGTCTCCGGCGCTGTCAACCAAGCCGATTTGGCCGACGAACGGCACGCCCATCGAGAAGTGGTCAACTCGTTGCGTGCCGGGCTGCATCATGTGTCCCCGGCCTTTCTCCCTCAACCTCAATCCACCGAAAGCTGGCTCTTCAGCCAAAGCCACTAGGAGGTCTGCTCTCGCAGCCGCTTCCTGCTCTGATGACCCAAGGACCAGCAGATTGTCGGCGTAGGTGATGACGCTCGGACCGAAGTCGATCCGGTTGTCGGCCAGCAGTTGGCCTATCAAAACCTCTCCGGCAATGGGAGACGACGCGGCACCCAACGGCAAGCCGTTCGATGAACCGAGGGGAGGAGAACCCGGTACACTCCGTACAATAGCACGGGGACGATCATCGCCTCGTTCGATAGTCTCGTTGAAGACCACGAACCTGACGACGGCCTCCGGTAACGGACGCAGCGTTACCGCCAGCGATGAACGCTCGATGCTTCCGTAGAAGTTCGTGGCATCCAGTTCGACGGCATGTGTCATGCCGCCGTCGCGGGCGACTTCGACAGCTTTGAGGGCTGCCGGTATCCCACCGTTGAAGAGAAACTGGTTCTCGCGGGGGGGATGGAGGGCGCGGATCAAACGAGCCGCGAAGTTCTGATGTGCCCGCTTGAGCGGGCCGAAGGATTGGACCGTGCGGACACGGCTATCGGTTTCTGTGATTTGCCGGATCAGCACGGGTTCATGACTTGGCCTGCGCAGATCGAACCGCTCGGCGAGGGCCGTTATGGCGGCTGGCGTGGTGCCGTGCAGGCGACCCGCCCGCACCATGCCTTCGTATACGAAAAGAACCGCCAGCTTGCGGTCGTGCAACAGTTGTCGGACCCTGTCCCGCTGCGCGCGCCTCGGCAAAGCAACGAGGGCCGCGAAAACCCGTTCACGCTCCGCCCGTAGTGCGGTGATCAACGCAATGAACTCGGGATTGGCATCGACGAACCTACGCCAGTCCCAGTATCGCGGCGTCATGCGTAGCGTCGGGTATATCTGTGCGCGCGGTGCCGTAGCCATTCCCGGCAGTCTACTGTCGGTGCGTAAACAACATCTTACGGGCGGTCAGTGAAGTCGCATCCCACTCGGCCAACCTGTGTCAGTCGAGCAACGTCCCGGCGTTGACCCCCAGCGCCTTTGCCAGCCGCTCGACCACTTCAATCGTGGGGTTGCGAGCGCCGCGCTCGATGTCGCTGATGTACGACCGGGCGATAGGTACGTGATCCGCGAACGTCTCCTGTGACATCCCAGCCGCCTTACGCAGGCGGGCTACGTTACGCCCCAATCGATTTTGGATGTCGCCCATCGACGAGCGTAAGCCGCAAATGCCACCGATCAGGCAACCCGCGATGAGTGGCATTCCGCTCATGCTGTCCTCGCCAAATGTCACTCATCGTATACGAAGGCTTCACGTTTTTCCCGTATGCTCCAGAGCATTGCAGCAAGCGGGATATGTATGACTGGTGCGCAGGTGATCCGGGTTCCGGCCTATCGGGCCGAGACGACAGAGCGGCAGAGGAGATGGTCACGGATTTGCGCCGTGGCTGGTGTGGGGGCCATCATCTTGGGGATCGCATCATGCACGTGGGCGAACTGGGCGGAACGGGCGAGTACGCAAAGCGAAGCAGTGCAACATGTTGCACCCGCCGCCCCGGTCGATCTGAAGGCCAAGATAGCGCCGGACGCCGTGGAGATCATGAAGCGGTCGGACTATTCCAAGACCTATGCCAAGCTCGGCAAGGCCCAGTTCGCAAACGCCAATGAACTGGCCCCTTGGGCCGCCATGGCGGCGGCAGCGGACGATGCTTGCCCGAAGGTCAACCTCGTCGGCATTTCCGACACTGCCACCCGCGCGAAGCTGGTCTGGTACGTCGACTGCGATGGGGGGAAAAGGATGATGATAGATCAGGAGAGCGCAGAGGCTGCACGGACGCAGCATGACGCCGAGGGGGGCGCGTAACCATGTGGTTCGTCATTATCGGATGTGTGTTGCTCGTTGCCAGCCGCCTGTGCCTCCCAATGGAAAGCCCGGAGAAGCGGAAGGCGCGTGCCCTGTCGCTGGTGCCGAACTTCACTCCCGTCGTGGAGCATCAGCAACCGGACAAGGCTCTGACCCTGATGCTTGACCCGGCCAGCGACCGCTTCGTGCTCATGAAGGGTCTCGACGAGTTGCGCGTGTTCGACTTCGAGCAACTGGTTTCGGCGGAAACTGTCAGTGACGGCAAGAGCATCGAAAAGACCAACCGGGGGAGCCAAGCCATGGGCGTCGCGGTCGGCGGTGCGCTACTCGGCCCGGTCGGCATGTTGATTGGCGGCCTGTCAGGATCGAAGCGCCGCCACGCCACGGTGAAGCAGCTATCGTTGAAGCTCTACACCAACGATGTCCATTTCCCGGTATCCGAGATAGTCTTCTTCAAGAACAGTGCGGGACTTCCCGTGGACAGCCGCCCGGTCAAGCAGGCAGCATCCCAGCTTGATGAGTGGTACGCGAAGTTCCTCACGATCTTGCATGGTCAGCGGAAAGAGCACCCTGAACCTCTCCCGGTGCAACCGGTCGCCTCAAGCGCCGGTTTCGGGCGACGCCGAGGATTGCTTTCGGGCAACTAACTCTCGCCGTCGAATATCGGTATGATCAGCGCTCACTTGCGAGGGTACCATGCTCATTAGGGCCAAAGTGGTTTCAGTTGTCCCCGCTTCGACGTTTCATATCATTATGGTACCGGGTAGAGAAATGGGAGGCTAGGGTGCGGTTTTCTGCCTTGTTATTCTTGATATGTGCGCTTTCGGCCTGCTCAAAATCCAACGGTGAGTTATGCGTCGATAACTACATGGAGATTTACGATCAAGGCCATCCTAAAGCGTCGGCAAAGACCCGAAAGGCCGTGAAGCAGTTGGTGACCGTGGAGTGTACCGACCCAAACAGCAAATGATCGCCTAAATGCGCAGTGGTTTCATGGCTTTTTGCCGTTCCAGAGGCATGTTCCTGTGTCCAAAACATCTAATCCTTGCCCGGCCCGATGCATCGCTGCGAAACCTACGCAACATGACGTAGACGAAGAGGCGCTTAGTAATGCTGGCATTTTAGGCGACTGGAAGAACCGTGCGATGCGTTGCGCGCATTGTGGTGAGATTTACTCTAACGAACCGCACGGGAAAATCCGTCGTGGTTATTTCAAGGGCAATACCCTCATGACGGCGGAAAACTGGCAGCCATTCAACGGCTAGTCATGATAAGTTGCGCTACCACCAAATAGCACATTACGTCGTCTAGAAAGGACGATTGAGCGTTTTTATGTTCTTCCGTGAGAGGTTTTCATGATTTGGCTTGTTGGTATCGCTGTTGTGCTGCTGGCCATCCTTGCCGTGATAGGTATCCAGTTGAATACCCATCTTTATGAAGTCCGGTGTGCTGTAGACCGCTTATCATCTATCCGGCACTTGGCCGAGGGCCAAAGGGACTTGGCGCAAACAGCGCTGGAGACTTTAGGGCACATAGAGAGGCACACGGCTACAATCGCCGCCCCCGAATATGACCGGCAATATGAAGCTGACCACTATCCGTGGGGCAGGCCGAAGGGAGAGTAAATGTCTCTGCGGCATCGCTTACAACGTAAGCGTCCGGCCTCCGGCGTGTTGCGGCATTTCGGCTCGGCGCTGATGGACCTCCGCTAAGGAGTCTCTTTCTGGACTCCAGAAGGAGGCTAAGTGAAGGATCGGGTGGAGATCATTGCGCGTACCGAACGGCGCAGGAAGTTTTCGGATGCTGAGAAGGCAGCGATCCTCGCCGAGGCGGATGCAGACGGAGTATCGGTCCGTCAGGTCGCAGAGCGCCGCGAGATTGCCGAGAGCCTAATTTACAACTGGCGATCGGCGCGTCGCCAGGCGGCGGCCATCGCCAGTGAAGCTTTGGAGTTCATTCCCTACGGTGCGATAATAACGACGGGGCCTGCGGCTGCGCCGGCGGTGCCGGAGACCCAGAAGGCACCGCGACCTGTTTCGTCGCCGATGCCGTCAGCGCCGGAGGAACTGGACCGCCCGCATCCCGGTGCCCGCCCCGGCGCAATAGATATAGACCTGCCCAGCGGCGTTCGCCTGTCGGTGGACAGCTACGTCAACGAGAAGGCGCTGGCCCGCGTGCTGCGTGCATTCCGGGATGTCTCGTGATCTCGTTGGCACCCGGAACGAAGGTCTATCTGGCAAGCAAGCCGGTCAGCATGCGGCTCGGCTTCGACGGGCTGGCGGCATTGGTCCGCCCCCTGTTCGCGGTCGAGACCTACGGGGGGCATGTCTTCCTTTTCCGCAGCAAGAGCGGCAACTACCTGAAGGCGCTGCATTGGGACGGAACCGGGCTTTGCCTGTTCGCCAAGCGCCTGGAACGGAGCCGTTTCGTCTGGCCGCCGCTCATCGAGGGCGGTGTCGTGCTGACCCCAGCACAGTTCGCATTGCTGATCGAAGCAATGGATTGGCGGCGCACAGTGGCCCCCGATCCGCCCCGCCTGCCGGTGCAGATTTGACGCGATAATCGCCGCATTTCCGGGCTTTCTGCTTGGGCGGAAGACCGGATTCTGCTATCGGGAAGCGTGTCTCCCGACGATCTCGAACTTCCTGCTGACCCTGCAGAACTGCGCGCTTTTGCCGAGGCGATGCGCGCGCGTCTGGCAGCTTCGGAGCAGGCGCTGGAGGCCGAACGGACGGCCCATGACGCGACCCGCGAGAAGCTTGAGACCGCCCAGAACTCCATCAAGCTGACGGCACTGCAGATCGAGAAGTTCAAGGTCCAGTTAGCCCGCCTCCGGCGCATGAAGTTCGGGCAGTCGTCGGAACGCCTTTCTCTTCAGGCCGATCAACTCGAGCTGACGCTGGAGGATCTCGAGGCCGAGCATGCCCATGCCGAGTGCGTGATCGAGGGGCATGTGCCCGAAGATGCTTCGGCCAAGGCTGCCCCTCGCAAGCCTCGCCGTGCTCCGCTGCCCGACCACCTGCCTCGCGACGAGGTTATGCACGCAGCGCCGGATGCCAACGGCTGCTCCGCCTGTGGGGGCACGATGGGCAAGCTCGGCGAGGACGTGACCGAAGTGCTGGAATATGTCCCCGGCCGCTTCCGCGTCGTCCGTCACGTCCGACCCAAGATTTCCTGCAACCGCTGCGATGTGATCAGTCAGGCACCGGCGCCGGCGCTGCCCGTTCCACGCGGCCGTGCCGGTCCCGGCCTGTTGGCCCACGTCATCGTCTCCAAGTTCGCCGATCACCTGCCGTTATACCGTCAGTCGCAGATCTACGCCCGCGAGGGTGTGGAGATCAGTCGCTCGACAATGGCGGACTGGCTCGGCCAGGCAAGCTGGTTGCTGCAACCGCTCGTCGATCGGATTGCCGATCACGTCATGGCCAGCGTGAAGCTCCATGCCGATGACACACCCGTCCCGGTGCTGGCGCCGGGGACCGGCAAGACGGCTACCGGCAGACTATGGGTCTACCTTCGCGATAACCGACGATGGAGCCATCTGGATAAGCCCGCGGCGCTGTTCCGCTACAGTCCCGATCGCAAGGGCGAGCGACCGCGCGAGCATCTCAAGACCTTTGCGGGCTTCCTCCAGGCGGATGCCTATGCCGGTTTCGAGCGTCTCTACGCGAGTGACCGCAAGCCAGCGCCAATCACACCGGTTGCCTGCTGGGCCCATGCGCGACGGAAGCTGAACGATGTTTATAAGGCGGACCCGAACTCGGCTGCGCTCGATGGGTTGCAGATGATCGGCGAGCTTTACGACGTCGAGCGGCAGATCGTGCGCGAACCCGCAGATTTCCGTCGCAAGGCTCGTAAGCTCTCAAAGCTCAAGGCGCTGGATTTCTTCGTGTGGGCCGACGAGGTGCTGTCCAAGGCATCGGCCCGGTCACCACTAGCCGAGGCGCTGCGTTATGCGGTCAAGCTGAAGCCGCAATTGCTCGCTTACACCGACGACGGCAGGCTGGAGATCGACAACAATCCGGCGGAGAATGCTCTCAGGGGCATAGCCGTCGGCCGCAAAAACTGGCTCTTTGCCGGTGCCGATTGCGGCGGTGAGCGCGCCGCTTCCATGCTTTCGCTTCTGGAGACGGCCAAACTTAATGGCGTCAATCCGCAGGAATGGCTTGCTGATGTGCTCGACCGCATCGGCAAGGGCCACCCGATCAACCGGATCGATGAACTGCTGCCTTGGCGATGGATTGAAGCGCGCCTTAACGTCGAAGCTTAAAATGTTGCGCAAGTCTCCTCAGTGGAGGCGTCAGGCGCGCCAATCTGCGGTAAAATCCACTGAGTTGATCAATACGCCAGGCCACACCATCGGATTTCGCAACTGCGAGAAGGCCGGGCAAACGTTGGCTGGACGTTACATCCCCGAGATTAAGGCCGAGAAGGGCGATCTTATCCCCCGCCCTCATCCAAACCATTCCCTCAGAGGTCATCACCCCATCTATCGTTTCACCTGGACCATTTTGCCACCCAGCACCCATACGGGTAATACGCCGCCCCGCTGCTTCACATAAGTCTTTGGCAAGATCGTATCGAGGATGAGACTTGTGGGTCTCGATTTCCGCAACAGCGCGAGAATGCTGTCGTGGATTAAGCCTTCCGATTGCCGTTATCGTCGATCGCAATGAACTATCTTGAACAGGATCAAGATCAGCCTGATGCCGCAGAAATCGGGCGAGTTCAGTCCAAACTGTGGATCTTTCAAGCGCCAGAAACGCCGCGTCTATCCTCTCAATCTCGGGTTCCAATTCGCCGAAGCCGCACCCTTCGGCGATAAGGTCGGCTCGAGCATGATCTGCGTCGAGAAATTTCCTGAATCGCAGATATAAGTCGAGAAAGGGCTGAGCATTCAACGCACTCAGACCTTCTTGCACTATAGGGAGAAGGTTCTCATACCTGCGTCCATTGCCAAGGAATTGACCGTGCCCGCCATTCTCAACCTGGTGAACATAGTACTCGACCAAGTAAGCCATTGCGGACGCGTGCGGGATTTCATTAATATTGTAAAAATGATCTCCAATCAGCCTTCGGATAGTGCTGGAATGACTGTCGATCAGGTCCATTGGATCTAAAGACTGCAGCGCGCCGTCAGACACCGGAACTCGAAAAGGGGGCAGGTACACAGCACTCTCCGCAGTGGCCGATTTCCTGTATGTCCGATCAGAATCTCCATCGCAACATCAGGCTACGGGCCGGGGCAGTCCCTCCTCACCATACAGATATGAGTTTCCCCTCAGCCATGATCGGACGCTTACCTTACAACTGATGTGATCTTTCGCTGATCAGGTAACTGAAATGAAGTTCGATAGATCATCGCTTGAGGATGCCGGGTTCAGAGGTTGGCTATCATTCCACGAGGTGCGTGCCAGCGACGCGATCCCGACAACTGGCGGGGTCTATGTCGTCACCTACGCCTGTGCGCCTCCAGCGGCCTTCCTGTCGCAAAATCCGGGCGGTAGGTTCAAAGGCCGTGATCCCAGTGTTCCCGCCACTGCTCTTGCCGCGAACTGGATCGACGCCGAGGTGGTCTATATCGGGAAAGCTAACCAGCTACGACGGCGCATCCGTGAGTATGCCGACTTCGGGGCAGGCAAACCCATAGGGCACTGGGGCGGTCGCCTTATCTGGCAGCTTGCCCGGCCAGACCTACTTCGCATCGCATGGAGAGAGACACCCGGTGAGGTGCCGCTTGTCGTCGAAGGAGCGATGATTACCGAGTTCAGGCGGCAACATGGCAAGCCGCCCTTCGCCAACGATCCTCACAAGCTGGGTCGGTAGAGCGCGATCAAAATCGGGCTGCTGACCGGCACGCAATAAGCGAATATCGTGGCATGAACGTCAACCGTAACGTCAGGCATTCCGTCGTTTTCGGCTGCGGACGGACACGCCTGTTTGACAATGAGACCAAGAAGTCTAGCGATCTAATATGGTCCTAAGGGTGGTCCTAACACTGTCGTCGAGGACATGCAGAAATGGCGGAAAACCGTGCAACTTGTTGCATGGCGCGCTTCCCTGTCGGGCGCGCCAGTTTCCTACTTCTCCTGTGCGAACCACCTACCCGGTGCGGCGCGGGGCTGCGGGCCGGTGATTGCCAGCGTGTCGGGGTCGTAAAGAAAACCGCCCTTCATCACGCCCGCGATCTTCGTGGTGTTGGTGATGTCGGCGGCCGGGTCGGCATCGAGGATGACGAGGTCGGCGTACTTGCCGGGCTCGAGGCTGCCGACGTCGGCCTGGTGACCGATCACTTCGGCCGAGCCGATGGTCGCCGCGTGCAGGACTTCCATGGGCGTACCGCCGCCCGAGGCCAGCGCTTCCATCTCCCAGTGATAGCCCAGGCCCTGGATTTCGCCGTGGCTGCCGACCCCGATCAGGCCGCCGGCGCGCTGGACCTCCAGCGCGTCGTGGGCAAAGCGCTGGTAGGTCTCGGCCTCGTCCGGGAGCCAGGGGCGGTTGCGCAGCTTGGAGCTGGCGACGCCGGGGGGCACGAAGTGAGACCAGCGCGGATCGCGGTCTGGCCGGCGCTCGCGGATGAACTGTGCATAGGCGCCCGCGCCACCGTAGAGCACGCCGATGGTGGGCGTGTACGACATGCGGCTGCGCGCGATGAGCTGTATCACGTCGCCATGGAGCGGGGAAATCGGCAGTGCGTGCTCGTTGCCGGAATAGCCGTCGAGCGCGTGGGTGAGGTCCATGGTCAGGTCGGCAGCACCTTCGGTGGTGGGCATCATGCCGAGGTCCTTCGCCGCCTCGATCACGTATTGCCGCACCGCCCGGCCGCCCGCCATGTACTGCTTGATGTTGCGGGTGCCGTAGTGGTCGCGGTAGCGTGTGAGTACGTCGATTGCGTCCTGCTTGGAGGCGATGTTGCTGTTCACGAAGACGCCGGGGCCGGTCGACCATGCGCGGGGTCCGGGCATCATGCCGGCGTCGATCATGTCTTGGTAGACGAAGGCGTCCCAGGTGAACGGCTGCGGATCCAGGCCCGAGGTGACCCCGTAGGCGAGGTTCACCGCGAAGTCCCAGTGCTCGGGGTCCTGGATGGTGCGGCGAATCTCGAACCAGTGGGCGTGGGTGTCGACGAAGCCCGGGACGATGAACTTGCCGGCGCAGTCGCGTATGGAAGCGCCCGCCGGTATCGCCACGGACCCGCGCGGGCCGACCGCCAGCACGCGGTCGGCGGAGATGACCACGTCGGCGTCGCGGATCACTTCGGGGCCGGCCATCGGGTAGACGGTGGCACCGCGCAGGACCTGAACGCCCTGCGGCACGAACCGGGGCACGGTGATTTCGACGCGGTGGGTCTCGGCGGCGGCTTCGGCGGTTCCGGGGGCGGATGAAGCGGCGGCGCTCGCGGCGATGCGGCGGAAGGTGGAGCCGACCGACCAGCTGAGGGTCTTGCCGTCGTCCGACCAGTCGGCGAAGTCCGCGCCGATGCGGGTCAGCTTACGCGCGGCGATGGAGGGCGCGTCGAGGTCGATGGTCGGTGCCTGCGCGCCGTTGGCGGGCGGGATGTTGACGAGATAGAGTTCCGAGGCGGCGCGGGCGAGGACCTGGTGGCCGTCGGGGCTGAGGCGCAGGTCCTGCACCGGCGTCGGCACGCCGACGTACTGCCCCATGTTGCGCGCGACGACCTTGACCTCGACCTGCGCCGGACCGCCGCTGAGCGGCACCGAGGATAACCCGGCCGGCGCCAGGAACCACACGCGCGCTGCGTCGGGACCGAGCTGGAGCGAGCGCGCGCCGAAGGCATGGGCGACGAGCCGGGGCTCTCCACCGGATGCCGAAATCGTCACGATGTCGGTCGGGCGATCGGGGTCGATCTCGCTGATGGTCTCGAGCCGGTCGAACTGACTGGCGCGCAGCAGGACCACGCTGCGCCCGTCACGCGTGAAGCGCGGTTCGGTGTAGTAGGCGGGGGCCTTGGTCAGTTGCCGGGGTTTGCCGCCGCTGGCGGGCACGGTCCAGACCTGACCGCCATCCTTCGCGGTCCAGGTGACGTAGACGAGGGTCTTGCCGTCGGGCGACCAGTTCGGCTGGAAGGCGTCGGCGGGGACCAGCTTTCGTGGGGCTCCCCCGCTCAGCGGCTTCACGTAAAGCGCGCCTAGTGCGGTGAAGGCGAGGGTCTTGCCGTCCGGCGACTGGCGCGGGCCCTGGATGATCCGCGCGCGGACCGGGCCGTCCTTCTGCTTCTGCGAGACGCGGGTGAGCGGGCCAATGGCCTGATCGACCTCTGCGGTGAAGGGGATCGGCGTGGACCGGCCGCTGGCGATGTCGAGCCGGGCGATGCCGCCGTTCAGGCCCATGACGATCGACTTGTCGTCCGGCGCGAAAGTGAAGCGCGGGGTGAGGTCTGCGTAGTAGCCGCCCTCCTGCGCGTCGTGGTCGATCCTGGCCGCGATCCAGCGGTCCTCGCCGGTGACCAGGTTGCGCAGGCGCAGGCCGGTCTGCGCGCCGTTGCGGCTGGCGTAGGCGAGCAGCCGGCCATCGTGCGAGAGCGCGGGGTGGAGGGCGCCGCCGGGCGCGCTGACGGCGGTATCCTCGGCGCCGGTGCGCAGGTCGCGGCGCGCGACCTGCCAGTTCGGCGGGTCGTCCTGGGTCCAAGTGTGGCCGAGCTTGGCGGAGTAGTAGAGGAAGTTCCCGTCGGGCGAGACCACCGCGCCCAGCGCGTTGTGGCGGGTGTCCCAGTTGGCGGGCGAGCCGGCCTCGGTGATCTGGACCCCCGCGCCGCCGTCCACGTCGAACAGGAACAGCTCGAAGGCGAGGATCGGCCGGGTCATGCGCGAGGCATAGACCTTGCTGCCGTCGGGAGACCACGCAGGCGAGGACCAGACCTCCATGCCGGTATCGCGGGACAGCTGCTTCAGGCCGGTGCCGTCGATGTTGGCGATCCACAGGTTCATCGCGCCCGAGCGGTCGGATACGAAGGCGAAGCGCTTGCCGTCGGGCGAGAACACCGGGTTACTCTCGAAGGCCATGCCGGTGAGCACGGGCCGCGCCGCGCCGCCGCCCTGCGCGTCGAGGGAGTAGATGTCGCCGAGGAGGTCGAACAGCACGATCCGGCCGTCGGGCGAGAGGTCGAGCTGGGTCCAGGTCGCGGTCGTCGCGGTGAACTTGAGCGGGCGGGTGGGCCGGAGCGTGAGCGCTTCGTCTGCCGCGTGGGCGGGGACGGACAGGGCGAGCAGGCTGGCGGCGAGGAGGAAGGCGCTCGAACGCATCTGAGGAAATTCCCGCAAAATGAAAGCAAGGCGGCAGGCCCCTCCGGTGAAGGGCCTGCCGCCGGTCGTTGGCAGTCTTACATCGTCCAGTCGAGCTTCACGCCGATGGTGCGGGGGCGGATGATCGAGCCGGCCGGCACCGCCTGCGACGTGAACGGCGCGTTGAGGATGCCGAACTTGTCGAAGATGTTATTGGCGAAGGCCATCACGCGGATGTTCTCGCCAAGGCCCATCGAGGCGCGCAGGTCGAACACGCTGAAGCCGCCGCGCTTGGCGTCGTTGCCGAAGGCGACGGGAGCCTTCGAGAGGTAGCGGTGCGCCAGCTCGATGCTGGGCGCGCCGGGCGTGTCGACCATCTCGAAGCGCACGTTGCTGGCGACCGACCACTTGGACGAACCCGGCAGCGTGGTGCCCGATCCATAGCCGCCGCCGACGGCGAAGGTGTCGGGCAGGAACTTGCTGAGGCGGCCGTCCTGATGGGTCACGTTCGAGCCGAAGCTGATCATGCGGCTCGCCTGCACGGTGCCGGCGAACTCGACGCCGTCGATCTTCGCGCCGCCCGCGTTGGTGACGTAGGAGTAGTAGTAGGGCGCGTCGGTGAAGAGGCGGGCCTGGATGTCGTTCCACTGGATGTGGAACGCGGCGAGGTCGATGGTCAGCACGTTGTCGAACAGGCTGGCCTTCACGCCGGCCTCGTAGTTGTCGACGGTGTCGCTCTTGTAGCTGGTCGGGATGCCAGTGAGGATCGCCGCGTTGGGGTTCGGCCCGCCTTCACGGTAGCCCTGCGAGTAGGTGGCGTAGGCCAGCAAATCCTTGCTCGGCTTCCACGAGAGCGAGACCTTCGGCGTGAAGCCGTCTTCCTTCTGCTTCACGCCGAAGCTGGAGGCGACCGTGGTGTAGCTGCCGGGCGCCAGCGAGCCGGGGGCGTTGGTGATCTCGGCTGTGTTGCGGGTGTTGTAGTAGCGCCCGCCCAGCGTCAGGGTCACGGTGGGCACGAACTCCCACGAGGCTTCGCCGAACACGCCCCAGTTCTTGTTCGAGGTGTCCGAAAGGTACCCGTAGATCGCGTCGTTCGGTGCGATCAGGCTGCCGGGATTGCCGCCGTAGAGCGCGGGGTTGGCGTCGATGAACGCTTCGGCGCCGCCCTGGTAGATGCGGTCGTCGCTGTGCTTGCGTGCCTTCATGTAGCTGAAGCCGATCAGCCACTGGAACGGGCCGTCGCCGGACGATGCGAGGCGCGTCTCGAACGACTTGATGTTCGCATGGGCGTCACCCAGCGAATAGGCGGCATCGTCGCCGGTGGTGACGCCGGTGACGTAGGCATACGGGTACGAATAGAGCGTGGTGTTGTTCTTGGTCGTGATCGAGCCGAGCATGGTCAGCGTCGCGAAGGACAGGTCCTGGTCGAGGCGCAGGCTGTTCAGCCAGAAGTCGGTCTTCTGCGGCTCGGCGCGCGGCGTATTGCGGATGTAGGGGTTGTCGAGGTCCAGGTAGGTCTGGTCGTCGAGCTTGGTGTCCTGGTAGGTCGACAGGTAGGTGAGCGCGGTCCCTTCCACGGGCGTGGCGACGATCGACCCACGCAGCCCGCGCGTGCGATAGTCGCTCGAACCGTTCACGCCGATGCCGGGGTTGTCGAGGTAGCCCGCGTCCACGCGCTGCAGCGCCATGACGCGAACCGCAAGCTGGTCCTTGACCAGCGGGATGTTGACCATTGCCTTGGCCGCGTAGTTCAGTTCGCCCGAGGCGTTCTTGGTCGTGCCGACGAGACCCTGCGCCGCAGCATCGAACTTCGAGGCGTCGGCCGTCTCGGCCACGTAGTTGACGGCGCCGCCCAGCGTCGAGGTGCCGAACAGCGTGCCTTGCGGCCCACGCAGCACTTCGACGCGCTTGAGGTCGAAGGTGTCGATGTCGGGGATGCCGATCGGGAAGCCCGGCTCCACCAGCGGCACTTCGTTGAGGTAGTAGCCGACCGTGGTCTGGCCCTGCTCGTGGTACGTGGTGGCGGCGATGCCGCGGATCACCACTTCCGAGATGCCCGGCTGGTAATCGTTGAAGACCACGCCCGGCAGGCGCGTGATGTAATCGGCCAGCGAGTTGGCGTTCATCGCCTTGAGCTGGTCGCCCGAGACGGCGCTGATCGGCATCGGCACGTCGTTGATGCGCAGTTCGCGCTTGGTCGCGGTGACGATGATGTCGTCCTTGGCGAGGCCGTCCGCGGCGGCGTCCTGCGCCAGAGCGGGCATGGAAACGCCCAGCCCGAGAACGGTGGAGGTGAGTATCGCAGTCCTGAACATGGTCTTCATCGGCTTGCCCTCATGTTGTCGGGGGCGATCCCGTCTCGTGGACGGTCCACCCTCGTTCGATTGTGCCGGCATTATGGCCGGCTTCCCTGACTTCCTCCGGGCCGCGCTGTCGCGCGATCCGGAAAACTCCCTAAATTGCCGTCTCACCAGCTTGCGCCGGCGGCGGCTTCATTCCGAGGCGAGCGCTTCCTGGGGGAGGCGCTGCGCGTTCATGCGTGTCATCCAGCCGGCAAGCGCATCGTCGCCGGTGCCTGAAATCAGTTCGGACAGCGCGGTCAGCGTCTCGTCCTGGCCCATCTTGAAGCTGGCCCAGGTCGAGCGGACCTGCGCGCGGAAGGCGATGATGCGGCCGAGCATCGGCTCGACGCGGGGGCCGGCGCGCTCTATCGTCCAGGGATCGGGCAGGCCCTCCTCCATGGTGTCCGACAGGCGGACCACCGATTCCAGCGTCTCGTCCGGGACGAAGTCGACGTCCACCTCGATGGCGGCGACTGCGTAGTTCCAGGTCGGCACCCACACCGGATTGCTCACCAGCGAGGGCGACATGTAGCCGTGGGGGCCGGAGAACAGCGCCAGCGCGCGCGGGTTGGCGCGCAGGTGCTCGACCTGCGGATTGGCGCGCGAGCAGTGGCCGAACAGCGAACTCAGTCCGCCCGAGGCATCCGTCTCGGCCAGCAGCGGCAGCGGGATCGCCTGGAAATGGCCGCCCTGCGCGGAGACAAGCCATGCGAGGGGATGCTCGCGGATGAGCTTCAGCAGGTCTTGCGCGGTGCCGGACGGGAACTTCATTTCCGCACTGTCGCGCCGAGCGATCGTCCCTTCAATCGGCCAATTTCGAAAGACTCAGGGGTCCAAGCGGGACCAATGCTCAGCCGTCGCCCGGAAAGGCTTGCGACCGGCAGCAGCGCTGCGCCCAGCGCGATCGGCGGGCCGCGCCGTCCTGGGACCTGCGGCTCCGGCTACGGGCCACATTTGGTTTCGCGCCTTGCCTCAGGCCCCAAGCACCCTGACCCAGGCTCGGCGCCTAGCGCCGGCGTGTTTCACAAAGGCGACGGCGCTTCGCTCACGGACCCGTCACCACCGTGCCGTAGGATGCGGGCGGCGACTTTTGCATGGTGGCAAGAAGATCGCGCATCGGGGTCTGCGGCTCGCGGATGCCGCCGCTGGTCGGGCGGTCGATGTCGAGGATCAGCAGGTAGGCGAGGGTCACCAGTCCCAGCAGCACGGCGGTGGCGGTCCGCTTGGGCGAGCGGGACATGACGTAGCCCAGGATCAGCGCCGCGATGACCATGTAGACCAGCAGCACTACCAGCACCCGCGGCGGGACGTGTGCGCGGCGCGCGGCGACGCGGGCGGCGCCTTCGTCGATGGTCAGGTTCATGGCGTCCACGAAGGTCGATGCAACCTCCAGCCCCCGTATCGGCCGGATCGCGGCCACCGTCTGGTTCCAGAGGCGCTTCTGCAGCACCTCGGACTGGGCGAGCAAGCCGAGCTGGAGATCCCCGGCGGGGTTTCGGCAAGTTCCAGTCGGTTGCCGGTGTACTCATGCAGTGTCGCGCTTATCTGCGAGCAGTAAGGCTCGTCGAGCAACTGCGCGCGCAAGTTGGTCGTGCCGATGGCGTTCGCATCCTCGAGCACCAGCGCCCGGCGCCCGTCGTGGCGGTCGACGACGAAGGTGAACCCCAGCAGAAGCGCGAGCAGCCCGAGCGCACCCGAGACGATGTAGCCCTCGTGCGTGTCCTCTTCTGCCTCCTCTTTACTGACGGCGGCGCCCTTGCGGCGGCGGCGGACCAGGATGCCTACCTGCATCGCGCCCCAGAGCAGGAGCAGCAGCAGGATGCCGAGCAGGGGCACCGGAGCCTGCGTGAACACGCGTGCGGTAAAATCGTCCGTCCCGTATCTCCCTATGCGGCGCGTGTGGCGATGCTGACGAACAGCGCGACGCCCGCGATCGACATGATCAGCGCCATGACCAGCACCGGTCGTCCCATTCGGAATTCGTTTGCCCGGCGCATTTCATGGAGCGTTGCCCAGTAGCTTATCGTGCCCAGCACCATCGCGGCCGTGCCCATCGCGGCCAGGAACAGGCCGACGCGCTGGGGGCTGTCCTCGTGGGCCTGCCCCGGCGCGCGCGGGATGCTGTCGAGGAACTTGTAGATCGTGAAGCCGAAGCTCAGCATCGAGAGCGAGGTTCGGATCCACGCCATCAGCGTGCGGTCGGCCGCGAGAATCGTGCGCTGTTCGCCGAGGTCCTTCGGCAGGATCGGTGGTCTCGCCATGACTTACGTGTCCCTCCTCAAGTCTTCACGGCTTCGGACTGTCCGAAGACTTCGACGTCGCGTCCCAGGAAAAAGCCGAGACCCGTGCGGATCGCAGCGATCGAGGCGAGCTGGCCGATGTCGTTCCAGGTCGGCGCGACGGCCGTCTCGATGATGTCGGCGCCCAGCGCGAACTCGAGCGCGAGCAGGATCGAGGTCGCGAAGTTCACCCAGATCGCACGGGCGGCCGGAGTGTCCAGCGAGCGCCTGGCGAGGGCCGCCACCAACTCGACCAGCGCGCGAACGCTGCCGGCGAGCACGACGACGACAACGACGAACTCCAGCAGCAGGCCGGCAGATTCCGCTATGTCCTTCAGCCAGCTTTCCATCGCTGTCCCCAGTTGCGAGCAACCGACAATGCCGCCTGCGCACGGGGAGGCGGCATCAGCAATTTCCCGCAGGAACGCCGTGCCGATTGCCTAGCCCGGCTTGCAGGTCGCGGCTTGCGGGCATGCGAGGCCCTCGGGCGAGGGGCAGGGAAATAAACGGCGGGAACTCGGCAATAACCCCGATGGGATAGCTCGCGCCAAGGCCGATAGTCTCGGTCGGCAAGAGAGCCGACGGCCGAAGCAAGGAGTTCGTCATGACTTCGAGGATTACAGGCATCTGCGTGGTCGCCTTCGCGGTGATGGCGATGGGCCCCGCGCAGGCCCAGACGACCGCTGCGCCGGACGCCGCGCCAGTCATTGAACCCGAGGCACTTGCGGCGATGGACCGCATGAGCGCAGCTCTCCTCGCGCTGCCCGGCTTCGTTCTGACGTCCGACGTCACCACCGAGAAAGTGCTCGAAACCGGGCAGAAGCTGCAGTTCGGCGGCACCGTCGATATGGCGATGCACCGTCCCGACTCGTTCAGGATCGTCGCCAATTCCGACATCCAGCAACGCGAATACTATTTCGCGAGCGGGAAGTTCACCGTCCTGTCGCCGCGCCTGAAATACTATGCGACCGCAGACGCCCCCGAAACGATCGGCCTCGCACTCGACAGGCTGAAGACGAAGTACGGCATCGAACTGCCGCTGGTCGACCTGTTCACCTGGGGGACCGACCAGACCATCCGTTCGCGGGTGGTGTCGGGCTACATGGTCGGGCCGGAGAAAATCGGCGGCCGGACCTGCGATCACATCGCCTTCCGCCAGAAGCTGGTCGACTGGCAGATCTGGATCGACAAGGGCGCGAAACCGCTGCCCTGCAAGATCGTCATCACCAACACCGACGACCCTTCGATGCCCCAGTACAGCGCGGTGCTGAACTGGGACGTGAGGACGGTCCCGAACGCCGCCGACCTCGCCTTCGTCGCGCCCGCCGGCGCCCACCAGATCACGCTGGTCGACCAGATCGCGAAAGCCGCTCAAGGAGACAAGCAGTGAATCCACTCCGTTCGCGCCGCCTGGCTGCGCTCGCATCGCTCGCGCTCGTCGCCGACCCGGTCGGGACGGGGCTGGCCGGCATCTCCGCGCTGGTCCTGACCGCGGCCGCACTTGTCCCGGTGCAGACCGAGGCCGCGCAGCGCAAAGGGGGCGGCGGTGGAGGCCGCGCAAGACCGGCTTCACGGCCTTCCGGCGGCGCCTCGCGTCCTGCGGGCGGCGGTGCCCGGCCTTCGGTCGGGAGCGGCGCCCGCCCCGGCGGCGGCGGCGCGGGGCGGCCTCCCGTTCGCGGCGGCTCCACCAACAACATCAACCACAGCAATCGCAACAGCGGGAACGTCAACGTCAACAACGTCAACGTGAACCGCAACGTGAACGTCAACGGCGGCGGAGGCTATTACGGCGGCGGTTACGACCATTACGACGACTGGGACGATCACTGGCATCCGCTGGCGACTGCTGCGGCCGTGACGATGACGGCGGCGGTGGTCGGCTCGATCGTGCGCAGCGTGCCTCCCAGCTGCTCCACAGTGATCGTGAACGGCACGAGCTATTCGCAGTGCGGGAGCACCTGGTATCAACCGCAGTACTCGGGCTCCTCGGTGCAGTACGTCGTGGTCAATCCGCCGCAGTAACGCGGGGAGACGTTGTTCGGTCATCCAAGAAGGGCGGCGGCCAAACCTGGCTGCCGCCCCAACCGTGTTCAGAAAGAGGCCTGGAGCACCAGCGCCGGCCCCCTCAGCTTGTATTGGATGCGCCCGTCCCAGCGCTGCTTGTCGATCCCGATTCGGTAGTCGACGTAGCGGTAGACGGCGCCGATCGCGACGTTCTTCATAATCGAATAGTTCGCGCCGACCTGCGCATTCACCAGGCGTCCGTCGTAGTCGTCGATCTTGAGCGACAGATAGTCGACCCGCGCATTCAGTTCGAGGCCCGGTGCCACTTTCCAGACACCGAAGACGCCGAGCGTGGGCAGCGGCGCGAGCACGTCGCGGCGCTTGGTTTCGATTTGCACGCCTTCGCCGCCGGCCGTGCTTTGGCCCGCCAGGGACAGTTCGAATTTCGTGACGTGCGCCCCCAGCGCCGCGCCCAGCTCCAGCGTGGGCGTCTGGACGATGGCGTAGCCGACGGTCAGCCGGTAGATGTCGCTGTCGAACCCACTCTGCACATGCGCCGCAACCGGATAGGTCACGCCGTCGAAGGTTATGTCGCGGGCGAGGTCGATGGAGCCGTTGCGCTTGAGCTTGTAGAAGTCCGCCCCGACGATGACCCTTCCGAAGCGGGCTCCCGCCGTCACCGAGGGAAGGACCTCGTCGTTGTCCATGTTGAGGTCGCTTTCGAAGTCGATGTCGGTGCCGACGGGCTGGTTGGGGCCTTTGACGGATACGCGGACGTCGGTGTCGATCTTTGGATAGAACGCCATAACGCTGATCCAGTACTTGTTGTCGAGCGTCTGGGCCTGCGCGGGTGACGCGATGGTGAAGGCGGAGCAGGCCGTCGCGCAAAGACAGCTCGCCCGCAGGGTGCGCTGGAGCAGCGTGGTCGTTCCCGGTGTCCTGCCCGACTTGTCGTGTACCATGGTCTGCTCCTGGCGAGGCCGCCTGCCGTTCGGGTCAGTCGGCGAGTGAAATGCGCGGCTTTTCACATCAGGGGATATGGTCATCGGGGCTCGGCGCGTATTGGGATTACCCAGCAGCATCACTCAGCATAAACCCTGAGGCCCCGGCATGCGGAACGCGGCTCCGGTTAAGCGATGATAAACGGAATCGCCGTAAGACCACGCGATGACCCGCCGCATCCTTCCTCGACGTTCGCAACGACGCCCCGTGGCGATGGCCGTCCAGTGCCGGACGCAGACCGGGCTGCGCGATGACGGCGAGATTTCCGACATTTCCTCCGAAGGCTGCTGCCTGCGGATGCGCGGCCTCTATTTCCGCGTCGGTGCCCGCCTCATCATCCGGCCGCAAGGGCTGGAGGGCATGCCCGGCGTGGTGCGCTGGATCAGCAGCGACCTTGCAGGCGTGGAGTTCGACCGCCCGATCTACGGCCCGGTGCTGGAGCATCTGGCAAAAGCGCACGCGATTCCCCAGCGCGCGTAACGTCGCCCCTGCGAATTCTCGTTCACGATAGCTGAAAGTTCTGGCCAAGCCGCCGGAGCGCTGCACACTCCCGATGGTATACGATCGGCGCGCTCAGCGCTGGCGGCCGCACAAGCATCGGGAGAGAGCGCTTGGCACTATCGACTGGCCCCGTGAGCGAGGCCCCCAATCACCCGCTCGCAGTCCGCATGGGCGTGATCGCGGGCGTATCGCACAACATGGTGATAGGCACCGTCATGGGCTCGTTCGGGCTCATGCTGGCTTCCGTCGAGCAGCGCCTCGGCGTCAGCGGGGAGCAGGCGGCGGCGGGCATCCCGCTGGTGCTGGTCGGCTCCTCGGTGCTGGCGCCCTTCGTCGGGGTGCTGATCGCCAAGGTCTCGCTGCGACTGCTGCTGCTGATTGGCGCGATGCTGACGGTGGCGGGCTATCTGACGCTGGCGTTCACGCATAGCTACGCGCTCTACCTCGTCGCCTATGGACTGTGCTTCGGCCCGGCGATGAGCTTGGCCGGATCGATCGGCCCGGCCACGCTGGTGACGCGCTGGTTCAACCGCAACCGGGGTCTCGCGCTCGGCATCGTCCACCTGCCGGTGGTGATCGCCGTGGTGCCCTGGACACTGGAGCGGGCGCTGTCGGTGACTTCGCCCTCGACCATCTATCTCGTCATCGGCGTGCTCTGCGCGGTGCTGATGCTGCCGCTGATTCTGCTGGCTATCGACCACCCGCCGGGCAAGACCGAGACCGTGGCGCCCGAACCCAGTGAAAAGCGGACCGCCGACGGCTCGTTCAGCATGGGCCAGCTACTCGCCCGCCCGCGCTTCTGGGCGATCTCGCTGGCGGCGGTCGCCAGCATGACCAGTTCGGTCCTGCTCGGCTCGCTGCTGGTGCCGATGGGCATGTCCTGGGGCTTCACCCGGCCCGAGGCGGCGCTGCTGCAGTCGATCATGTCACTGGTCGGCATCGCCGGCTCGATCCTGTTCGGCTGGATCGCGGACAAGCTGGGCGGCGGCCGTTCCCTGGCGCTGATCGGCTTCAACTGCGCGGTCCTCTGGCTGATCCTGCTGCAGCACCCGCCGTTCTGGATCGCCGCCGTGGTCATCGGCCTCATCGGCATGCACGGCGCGGGCGCAATCCCGACGCTGGGACGCGGGCTTTCGGACGCGTTCGGGCAGGCGAGCTACAGCCGCGGCTTCGGCCTCAACACGTTGATCGGCCTGCCGTTCATCGCCTTCGCGGTGGTCGGCTCGGCGCGGGTCTTCTCGGTTACGCGCAGCTACGACGGCGCGATCGTGGCGATGTGCGTGTTCTTCGTCGTGGCGATCGTGCTCGGCATCTACGCCGCGAGCGGGCCCAAGGCCAAGGAGCCTGTGCCGGCGGCGGTATAAGTCACCCTCGCCGCGCGGTGGCCTTGGGCTGGCCCAGCACCGGGTAGCCATGGCTGCCTGCGATGACGAGCCATTCGCCGTCGTCGCGGTCCTCCAGGCTGGGATGGATACGCGCCACCGGATGCGCGGCGATGTCGGCCAGCGCGTCGGCATGGTCGGCGTACTGCGCGAGCCGTTCCAGGTTGCGGCGGGTGGGAAAGATCACCGAGATCTCGCCCCGGTCCGCCATGGCCAGAGCCTTGGCCGCGCTGGCCCAGAACAGGCGGGTGTTCTCGGTGGCGTCGACCGCGATATCGACCGCGCCGGTGCCGAGGTCGGTCACGAAGAACCGCGTGTCGAAAGCCTTGTCCCACAGCGGGCACCAGTGCGCGAAGAAGGTCAGGGCGCCGGGATCGAGCGCCCAGCCGAACCGCTCCAGCACGGTGTCGAGCCGGCCCGTCTCAAGCAGCAGAGCCCGCGCGGCCACTGCTTCCGCCGCGCCGACGGGCTGGCGGGTGGCGATCATCAGGCCGGTCTCCTCCAGCGTCTCGCGGATGGCCGCGATTCGGGCTGCAGCGATCTCCAGAGCCTCCTCCGGGAGCAGGCGCCGGGCCAGTTCGTAATCGGCGGGATCGACCCGGCCGCCGGGAAACACCGCGGCGCCGCCGGCAAAGCGCATCTTTTTGGCGCGCTGGACCATCAGCACGTCGGGTGGCCCGCCCTCGGCGGAGCGGCGGAAGATCACCACGGTCGCGGCGGGGACGACGGCAGGCCCGTCTGCGGGCATCGGCTGATCGGAAGGAGCACTGAAGGACATGGTCAGGATGTCGCGCGCATGCGCGGCACGGGCAAGGGGAAACTGCGCCGCTCCGGCGGGGGGCGGTGTCGGCCTGGTTTACAGATCGAGTGACGAGCGCTGAAGGCGACTACGTGGAAATCGCGGATTTCCGGCGATATTCGAAACTGGCACGCCCCATGCTTATACAACCGCGTACCCCGAGAAGCAGTCTCGACAGAGGCGGGGCCGACAGTCTCACGGCCCCGCCTCCCCGAGCCCTCCGGTACGATCCCCGAGTTTCCGTAACCCAAACGAAAAGGCCCGGGCGTTCACCCGGGCCATCGAAATTCGGCGTTGCCTTAAATCAGCGCGGGATCAGCCCTGCGCGGCGATCCCGGCTTCGGCGACGAGCTGGTGCAGTTCACCGGCCTCGTACATTTCCATCATGATGTCGCTGCCGCCCACGAACTCGCCCTTGATGTAGAGCTGAGGGATCGTCGGCCATTCCGAAAACGCCTTGATGCCCTGGCGGATTTCCATGTCCTGCAGCACGTCGACAGTCTCGTAAGGGACGGCGAGGTGATCGAGGATGGCGATCGCACGGCTCGAGAAGCCGCACTGCGGGAACAACGGCGTGCCCTTCATGAACAGGACCACGTCGTTGCTGTTTACGATGTCGCCGATGCGGGCGTTGACGTCGGACATTTTCGAATAACCTCTAACTGTATGCGACGTCAGTTGGGGACGGCGGTGGTGAGTTGCAAGGCGTGGAGCACGCCGCCCATGCGGCCGCCCAGTGCTTCGTAGACCAGCTTGTGCTGGGCGACACGGGGCTTGCCGGCGAACGTAGCCGAAACGACGTGCGCGGAATAGTGGTCACCGTCCCCGGCGAGGTCGGTGATCGTCACCTGGGCATCCGGGAGCGCATCGCGGATGAGGGTTTCGATTTCGGTGGCGGTCATGCCCATGACGGTAATTCCTTAACCCAGGAAAGCGCGGCGCGCCTCGACCTGCTTGGCTTCCAGCGCGGCGCGGATTTCGCCTTCGCTGGTATCGACGCCGGCGGCGGTGAGGTCGCCGAGCAGCTTGCGGATCACGTCCTCGTCGCCGGCTTCCTCGAAGTCGGCCTGGACGACGGACTTGGCGTAGGCGTCGGTTTCTGCCGGAGAAAGGCTCATGCGAACGGCGGCCCACTCGCCGACGAGGCGGTTGCGGCGGGCCTGGATGCGGAACAGGGTATCGGCGTCGTGCGCGAACCTGGCTTCTTCGGCGCGCTCGCGATCCTCAAAACTCGTCATCGGACAACCTCGATTGATAGCGCCTCGCAAATGCGAAGGCGCGATGCTCGGGTAAGCCGATACGTGGAGGCGGGAGCAGGTTCAATCCCGATTCGACCTGTCCTCCCCCGGCGAAGAGGGAGGATCGCCGTTTCAGTTCACGCTCGCCGGCGTCCGCGCCAGGAACGGCAGGCCGCCGCGCGCCTTGGCCTCGTAGGCCGAGATCGCGTCGCCCTGCGCCATCGTCAGGCCCACTTCGTCGAGGCCGTTGAGCAGGCAGTGCTTGCGAAAGGCGTCGATCTCGAAGGTGAAGCGGTCCTGGAATGGCGTCGTCACCGTCTGGGTTTCGAGGTCGATGTCGATGGGGTCGGTCAGAGCGACTTCCATCAGGCGGTCGATCGCCTCCTGCGGCAGCGCCACGGTGAGTATGCCGTTCTTGAAGGCATTGCCCGAGAAGATGTCCGAGAAGCTCGGCGCGATCACGCAGGTCACGCCCATGTCGAGCAGCGCCCAGGCGGCGTGTTCACGGCTGGAGCCGCAGCCGAAGTTGTCGCCCGCGATGAGGATCGGGGCATCGGCGTTGGCGGGGTCGGTGAAGACGTTGCCCGGTTCCTTCTTCACCGCCTCGAACGCGCCGCGCCCGAGGCCGTCACGGGTGACGGTCTTGAGCCAGTGCGCCGGGATGATGACGTCGGTGTCGACGTTCTTGCGCCCGAAGGGGATCGCCTTGCCGGCGACGTGGTTGATCGCCTGCATCAGTCCGTCTCGGTGGGGTAGTGCGGCGCGGTGCTGGTGGCGCCGGGCTTGCCGTCGGCCTTCTTGCGGTCGCTCCGGCGCTTCACGAAGAGGAGCGCGGCGGCGATCGCGGCCGAGCCGATCGCGGCGCCGGCGGCGAGGGCGGCTTTGCCGGCCAGCGAGTTGTCGTTGTCGTCGGACATGGGGGCTATCCTATCAGTTTGCGGCAGCGAGTTCGGCGGGGGCGAGGTCGCGCACGTCGGTCAGCTTGCCGGTGACGGCGGCGGCGGCGGCCATCGCCGGGCTCATCAGGTGGGTGCGCGCACCCGGGCCCTGGCGGCCGGTGAAGTTGCGATTGCTGGTGGAGGCGCAGCGCTCGCCCGAGGGGACCTTGTCGGGGTTCATGGCGAGGCAGGCCGAGCAGCCCGGCTCGCGCCATTCCAGCCCTGCGTCGATGATGATCTTGTCGAGACCCTCGGCCTCGGCCTGTTCCTTGACGAGGCCCGAGCCCGGCACGACGATTGCCCACTTGACGTTGTCGGCCTTGTGGCGGCCCTTGAGGACCTGCGCGGCGGCGCGGATGTCCTCGATGCGGCTGTTGGTGCAGCTGCCGATGAAGACGTTCTGCACTTCGACGTCGGTCAGCTTCGTGCCCGGAGTCAGGCCCATGTATTCCAGACTCACCTTGACCGCGTCGCGCTTGGAAGCGTCGGCGAAGTCTTCGGGCGCGGGGACCACGCCGCCGATGCCCGAGGTGTCCTCGGGGCTGGTGCCCCAGGTGACGGTGGGCTGGATGTCCTCGGCGCGGATGTGGACGGACTTATCGTAGGTCGCGCCCTCGTCGGTGGCGAGGCCCTTCCACCAGGCGAGCGCCTTGTCCCAGTCGTCGCCCTTGGGTGCGTAGGGGCGGCCCTGCACATAGGCGAAAGTGGTTTCGTCAGGCGCGACGAGACCGGCGCGGGCGCCTGCCTCGATCGCCATGTTGCAGACCGTCAGGCGGCCTTCGACGGTCATTTCCTCGAAGACGTTGCCGCAGAACTCGATGACATGGCCGGTGCCGCCGCCGGTGCCGACGACGCCGATGATGTGCAGGACGACGTCCTTGGGCGAGACGCCGACGCCGAGCTTGCCCTCTACGCGAACCTCGAAGGTCTTGGACTGCTTGAGCAGCAGCGTCTGCGTGGCGAGCACGTGCTCGACCTCACTGGTGCCGATGCCGAACGCCAGCGCGCCGATGCCGCCGTGGCAGGCGGTGTGGCTGTCGCCGCAAACGATCGTCGCGCCGGGCAGCGAGAAGCCCTGCTCGGGGCCGACGACGTGGACGATGCCCTGCTCACGGTCGGTGTCGGCAATGTAGCGGATGCCGAAGGCGGGGGCGTTCTTCTGCAGCATGTCGAGCTGCTGCGCGCTCTCGAGGTCGGCGATGGGCACGCGGTTGCCCGCCGCGTCCTTGCGCGCGGTGGTGGGCAGATTGTGGTCGGGCACTGCGAGCGTAAGGTCGGGACGGCGCACCGGGCGGCCGGCGGCGCGAAGGCTTTCGAAAGCCTGCGGGCTCGTCACTTCGTGGACGAGGTGCCGGTCGATATAGACGAGGCAGGTGCCGTCGTCGCGGGTGTCGACGACGTGGGCGTCCCAGATCTTCTGGTAGAGGGTGCGCGGTGTGGTTGTCATGATAGGGCGCGATTAAGCGCGCGAGGCGTGCAATTCAAGGGGCAAGGCCATACGCAATGAAAGTTTGGCGAAACTTTCATTCAAATGAAGGTGCTTTCGCGATTTTTTTATTGCCTGAGTGACCTCGTGCGACCGCAACGCGAAACGCACCCGACCTTCCGGTCGGATGCGTCCGTATCATTGTCGATCAGCGATGGCGGCGGTCGTGGTGGACCGGAGCGTGGTGGGCGACGTGGCGGGGCGGGGCGCGGTGAGCCACGCGGTGGTGGGTCACGCGGCGCTTCTCGACGTGGCGCTTGGGCGCATGACGGGCGTGGTGGAGCGGCTTGCGGTGCTCGACGCGCTGGTCGTGGTGGCGCGGGGCTGCTTCGGCGACCGTGGGGGCCAGCGAGGCCATGCCGAGCAGGGCGACGAGGGCCGGCGCGACGATCTTGGTGAACTTGCGCATGGGCGTAAACTCCTATGAAGAATTGAGAATGTTGCCGGGCTAGAACCGTGGTCGGCGAGGAAGGCTGCCACGGTCCTGGCGAATTCAGCTTAGGCGGGGATCAGCCGCGGCGGCCTTCGTAGTCGCGGCGTTCCATGTGGAGAGCTACGTAGACCTTGTTGACGCGGGTCTGGAGGGCGCGCGTCTCCTGCTGGCTCAGGCCGCCCCGGGCATATTGGCCGTAGAGCCGCTGGACGTTTGCGGCATCGCGGCGCAGGCCGGTCGCCTCGCGCTGCGAGATCGTGCGGCGCGACGCGGCGCGGTCGATCTGGGCGCGCAGGCCCTGGATGTCGGAGCGGATGTTGGCGTTGCGGTTCGGCGTGTAGCGAGCCGCTTCGTGGCGGTTCTGGCTGTAGGGCGCGGCTTCCGCAATGGCGGGAGCGATGGCAGACAGGCCGAGCACGGCGACGAGGGCGGGGGCGACCAGCTTGGTGAACTTGCGCATGGGTGACACTCCTTTGCTTAAACCTTGAAAACCGGCGGAAGGGGAGGATCGTCCTCGCTTCCGATGCATTCAGGTTTAGGGCTCGCAAGCTGAACGCCAGAGATATGACCCGTCGCACGAATGTGTGCGTTTGTAAGAGAGTGTCGCATGTCGCGGACCGCCTGCTATAAGGCCGCCCATGTCGCTGACCGCCGTGATCCTCGTCGTCCTTGCCTCCGTCGCCGCGATGGAGTTCGTCGCCTGGTCAAGCCACAAGTACGTGATGCACGGATTCGGCTGGGCCTGGCACCGCGACCACCACGAACCCCACGACAATCTGCTCGAGAAGAACGACCTTTTCGCGCTGTTCGGCGCGGGGATCAGCATCGGAATGTTCGCTCTGGGCTCGCCGATGGTGATGGGCGCCGCGGCATGGGAGCCGGGGACGTGGATCGGGCTCGGCGTGCTGATCTACGGCGTCATCTATACGCTGATCCACGACGGCCTCGTCCACCAGCGCTACTTCCGATGGGTGCCCAAGCGCGGCTACGCCAAGCGGCTGGTGCAGGCGCACAAGCTGCACCATGCGACCATCGGCAAGGAGGGCGGCGTCAGCTTCGGCTTCGTCGTCGCGCGCGATCCCGCCGTTCTCAAGCGTGAACTGCGCGATCAGCGGACGAGGGGCATCGCCGTGCTGCGCGAAGCGGTGGACGAGCGGTAGCGCCTGCCGCTGTGCCGGGCCTCCCGACTCGGGAAAACCTTCCGGCAGGCACCGCGATTCCCTGACTTCGCATGGGGGATAATCCTGAGCCCCTGTCGTTGGAACGCAGGCACCGGCCGGGCGTTTTTCCCTCGCCGCACACTTAGGGAGGTACCTGTATGAAGAGAGGTCTCATCATCCTCGCGGGCGTCGGCGGCATTGCCCTCGCCGGTTGCGCCGCCAAGCAGGAATCGCTTCCACCCGCGCCGCCCCCGCCCCCGCCGCCTCCGGGCGCCGTTGCCGGCACGACCGCCGCGGACCGTGACGGCGACGGCGTTATCGATGGCTACTACACCCCGGACGGCATCTATCACCCGAACTACACGACGCCGCCGCCCCCTCCGCCGCCCCCGCCCAGCAGGAAGGGCGAACGCGGCTGAGTGACGTAACCGAAAGGCCGCGATGATTTTCCGCCGGTTTCTCCGCGGCCACGCAACGGCCGTGCTGATGAGCATGACCGTCCTGACCGCAAGCCCGGCTCTGATCGAGCCGGTGCTTGCGGCGCCGGCCAAGGCGCCTGCCAAAGCCAGGCCGAAGGCCAAACCCAAGGCGCCTCCCAAGGCTCCGGTGGCGAAGAAATCCGTCCCCGTCGATCCGGCGACCGTCTCGGCCATCAGGGGAGAGGCGGGCGGGAGGATCGCCAGGTTCTATGAAACCCGCGAGTACCGACCGCTCTGGATAGTCGGCGGCAAGGCCGGCGACCTCATTGGGGCGGCGGCGCAGGACTTCCTGCGCGATCTCGACGATGCCAAGCTCGATGGGCTCGATCCCGCGCGCTACGACCCTCAGGGCCTGCGCGAAGCGATCGCCGAGGCGGACCGGGGCGGGCCGGAGGAACTGGCTGTCGCCGAAGTCGCGCTGACCAGAGCCTTCACCAAATATGTCGGCTACATGCGCAAGGTCCGTGACGTGGGCATGATCTACGTCGGCAAAGGGCTCAAGCCCGCGAAGCTCGCCGACGACGCCGTGCTGCGCGTCGCCGCGATGAAGGACTTCACCAGCTACGTGGAGACCATGGGCTGGATGAGCCCCCACTACGTCCGCATGCGCGAGGCGCTGCGCGCCGCCGAGAAGGCCGGCGCCGACCGCGAGACGCTGGACGTCCTGCGCCTCAACCGCGAGCGGGCGCGGGCACTGCCTTCGGCCGCCGTGCGCCACATCGTCGTCGATGCAGCCGCGGCGCGGCTCTATTACTATCAGGACGGCGAGCAGGTGGGCACCATGCGCGTCGTCGTCGGCGCCAAGGAAACGCAGACGCCGATGTTGGCGGGCACGATCAACTGGGCGATCTTCAACCCCTACTGGAACATCCCCGACTACCTCACGCGCGACAACGTGGCGCGTAAGGTGCTGTCGGGCCGCACACTCGAATCGATGGACATGGAAGTGCTGTCCGACTGGAGCGCCTCGCCGGAGGTGGCCGATCCTTCGACGATCGACTGGCAGGCGGTGCGCGACGGCAAGGTGGTCCTGCGTATCCGGGAACTGCCCGGCCCGGCGAATTCGATGGGCAAGGTCAAGTTCCTGTTCCCCAACGACGAGGGCATCTACCTCCACGACACGCCCAACCGCGACCTTCTCGTCAAGGTGGACCGCCACCTCTCGAACGGCTGCATCCGCCTGGAGGACGCGCCCGCGCTGGGCCGCTGGATGATGGGCAAGTCTTTCGGGGTAAAGAGCAAGGCGCCCGAGCAGGCGGTGGCGCTCCCCGCGCCGGTGCCGGTCTATCTCACTTACCTGACCGCCACGACGACCAAGAAGGGCGTGGCCTTGCTGGACGACGTGTATGGTCGGGACGACAGGCGCGGGCCGAAACTGGCGTTCTGAGGGCGGCCTACTCCGCCCGGGTCCAGATCCAGGTCCCGACCGTTGCCAGCACGCCGAGCGGGATCAGCGTCCACCACCCTCCGGCAGTGAACCACACTACCGCCACGCTCAGGCTCATGGTGAGGATCGCGGCGATCTTGCCCTTGCGGCTGATCGCCCGCCGGTCGCGCCAGGCGACGAGGTGAGGGCCGTACTTGGGGTGGGCATAAAGCCGCTCGGCCCATTCGGGGTGGCTGTTCGAGAAACACCACGCCGCCAGCAGGTAGAACACGACTGTCGGCAGCAGCGGCACGAAGATGCCCAGCGTACCGATGCCGACGAATACCACCCCGCCGACGATCCAGAGGGCGCGGCGGGCCTTATGCATAACGCGCAGCGGTCTCCCGGATCAGCGCGATCATGTTGGGGATGCCCTGCGTGCGGTTGGACGAGAGCTGGTTCTTCAGGTCGAACGGGGCGAGGGCCTGGGTGATGTCGGTCCCGGCCACGGTCGCGGCGGGCCGGTCCTGCACGGCGGCGATCACCAGGGCGACGATGCCCTTGGTGATGCCGGCGTTGCTGTCGGCCAGGAAGTGCAGGGTGCCGTCCTCGCGCGCGGTGGGATAGACCCAGACGCTGGCCGAGCAGCCGCGCACCTTGGTGGCATCGGTCTTCAGCGCGTCGGGCATCTCGTCCAGCTCACGGCCCAGTTCGATGAGCAGGCGATAGCGTTCGTCGCCATCGAGGAATTCGTACTCTTCGCGGATATCGTCGAGGCTGCGCATGGCCTTGGCATTTAAGCCGGAAGGGCCGCAGGGCAAGGGGAACATTGCAAGGCGGGGGGGTTCCTGTCAGGGAATTGCCCATGACCGCAGAGAGCAGCCACCCCTTCCACGACATGCACGAGCACGGCTTCGTGCGCGTCGCCGCCTCCACCCCGCGCGTTCGCACCGCCGATGTCGCCTTCAACCTGGATGCCGTGCTGGCCGAGGCGCGGCGGGCGCACGAGGCGCATGTTGACCTGCTGGTCTTCCCCGAGCTGTGCCTCTCCTCCTACGCGATCGACGACCTGCACCTGCAGGCGGCGATGATCGAGGCGGTCGAGGCGGCGATCGCAGATGTCGTGGCGGCCAGCGCGGACCTTGCGCCGGTGCTGCTGGTCGGCGCGGCTCTGATGCGGAAAGGGCGCCTCTACAACTGCGCGCTCGCCATCGCGCATGGCAAGCTGCTGGGCGTGGTGCCTAAGTCGTACCTGCCCAACTACCGCGAGTTCTACGAAAAGCGCTGGTTTGCCAGCGGCAAGGCGATCCGGGGCCAGACGATCACCGTGAACGGCGAGGATGTGCCCTTCGGCGTCGACCTCGTCTTCGCTTCCGAAGTCCTGCCGAACTTCCGGTTCTTCGCCGAGATCTGCGAGGACTTCTGGGCGCCCACTCCGCCAAGCTCGCTGGGCGCGATGGCGGGGGCGACGATCCTCGCCAACCTCTCGGCCTCGAACATCGTGATCGGGAAGTCGGACGAGCGCCACATGCTCTGCCGCTCGCAGTCGGCGCGCGCGGTGGCGGCCTACGTCTACTGCGCGGCGGGCCACGGCGAGAGCACCACCGACCTCGCGTGGGACGGACAGGGCGTGATCTACGAACTGGGCGACCTGCTCGCCGAATCGGAGCGCTTCTCGTTCGCGCCGGAGCTGTGCATCGCCGACGTCGACTGCGACCGCATCGTCATGGACCGGGTGCGCGTGCCCACCTTCAACGACGCCGCCGAACTGGCCGGCTCGCCCGAAGACACCTTCCGCACCGTCCGCTTCGCCCATGTTCCGGTCAGCGGAGACATCGGCCTGATCCGCCCCGTCGGCCGCTTCCCCTTCGTACCCGCCCGCGCCGACAAGCTGGATGCCGATTGCTACGAGGCGTTCAACATCCAGGTCGACGGGCTGATGCGGCGGATGGAATCGACCTCCGCGAAGTCGCTGGTGATCGGCATCTCGGGCGGGCTCGATTCGACCCACGCGCTGATCGTCGCCGCGCGCGCCTGCGACCGGCTCGGCCTGCCCCGCACGACGATCCGGGGCTACACCATGCCCGGCTTCGGCACGAGCGACGGCACCAAGGCCAACGCCTGGAAGCTGATGGAAGCGGTGGGAATCACCGCCGAGGAAATCGACATCCGCCCTGCCGCGACGACGATGCTGCAGGACATCGGCCATGCCTTTGCCGATGGCCAGCCGGTCTACGACGTGACTTTCGAGAACGTGCAGGCGGGCCTGCGCACCGACTACCTGTTCCGCCTCGCCAGCCAGCATTCGGGCTTCGTGGTCGGCACCGGGGACCTGTCGGAGCTGGCGCTGGGGTGGTGTACCTATGGGGTCGGCGACCAGATGAGCCACTACGCGGTCAACGCCGGCGTGCCCAAGACGCTGATCCAGTACCTGATCCGCTGGTGCGCGACGACCGACCAGTTCAGCGCCTCGACCGAGAAAATCCTGCTCGCCATCCTCGCGACCGAAATCTCGCCCGAGCTGGTGCCCGCAGGCGCGGACGGCGCGATCCAGAGCACCGAGGCGAAGATCGGGCCCTACGAACTCAACGACTTCTTCCTCCACCACGTCATGCGCTTCGGGCAGAAGCCGTCGAAAGTCGCGTTCCTCGCCTGGCACGCCTGGCGCGAGGCGTCGTCGGGCGCCTGGCCGGCAGGCTTTCCCGAGGCCAAGAAGAACGAATACGACCTCGCGACGATCCGCTCTTGGCTGGAGAAGTTCCTGGGCCGCTTCTTCGCGTTCAGCCAGTTCAAGCGCTCGGCCATTCCCAACGGCCCGAAGGTGTCCTCCGGCGGCGCCCTGTCCCCGCGGGGAGACTGGCGCGCACCTTCCGATGCCAGCGCGGCGGTGTGGCTGGCGGAACTCGACGCAAGGGTGCCGCGCATCTGAAGCGGACACACGCAAACGCCCGCTGGCGAATGCGGGCATTACGCCGGGAAACTTGCGCGAAAAAACGTCGGGTCGGCGTCACGGGCGCCCATGCTTGAGGGCGCGGGTACTCGTAGTG
>NZ_AKKE01000156.1 GCF_000281975.1 Novosphingobium sp. AP12
GGGTAAAACGCGTTCAGGCTGCCCGTGAAGGTGGCCCCAGAAGGACGCAGCGGTCGCCGTCAGGCCATCGCCGCCTTTGCCGCCGCAGCCGCGTGGAATACAGAGGGCTCGTAGTAGTACGGCTTGATCTCGCAGCACAGGCCGTCGCGGAAGGTGAACATCTCGCACAGTTCCGCCGGGGCCAGATCCGGATCGGCGAAGCGCATGGTCAGCACGGCGATCGCGCGGTCCTGGCCGAGCGCGAGGTCGGTGCGGTCCAGGGCGGCGACGTCGACCATGCCCATCGCGACCGAGAACAGCGCCTTCAGGCCGCCCTTGCCGCGGTACTCGCCTGCCATGGGCATGGCGTTGGATTCGTAGGCGACGAAGTCGTCGGTGAGCATGCTTTCCGCCGTTTCCCAATCGCCCACGCCGCAGGCGCCGTACAGGCGGTCGACGAAATCGGTCATCTCTTCGGGGGTCATGCTCATCGATCCTGCTCCGTCTGTTTGGGCGGTAGTCTGGCGACAGCGCCGCCCCAAGCAAACCTAGCGTTTAGACCAGCCTCCCGGCCCGCCGCATGCGGTTAAGAGGCAGGCATCGGGACGCGGGTGCATATCTGAGATGAGTACGACGATGAGTGAGACCTATCATGCGCTGGTCGCCGAGAGCGCGTTTCCCGAGGAGGGCAAGATCGCCGCGCGCCTCGCAGGATGGAGCGTGCTCGTGGTCAGGACTGACGAGGGCTTCCGCGCGGTCAACGACCGCTGCACGCACCAGGCTGCATTGCTGTCGCCGGGACGGGTGAGGCGCGGGGCGATCATGTGCCCGCTCCACGGTGCGCGGTTCGAGGCGGCGACGGGGCGGTGCATCGGCGGCGCCTATGCCGATCTTCGGGTGTTTCCGCTGCGGATCGAGAACGGGATGATCGAGGTCGCCGTGCCCGACGTGACGCCGGGGCCGGACGAGCGGCCGGTGGGCGTCTGACGCCTGCCACAAGGCATAGGTTCCAGTGGTCCGCGCAGGCTCTAGCATCGCGCCGATAACAACTGGGAGAATGCCATGCCTTTCACCGGCCCGTTCGAGGACCGCCTTGCCATTCGCGAACTGCTCGAGACTTACGCCGACGCGGTGACGCGCCGCGATGCGCAGGATTGGGGCGCGACCTGGGCGCAGGACGCCGAATGGTCGATGCCCGACTATCCCGAGATCGGCACCACCAAGGGCCGCGAGGCGATCGTCGCGATGTGGATCGAGGCGATGAAGGCCTATCCCGGCATCATGTTCGAGGCCTGGCCCGGGGCGATCGAGGTCGACGGCGACCGCGCTGTGATGCGCAGCTATACCTCGGAGGTCTACGACCACGACGGCGTGACGATGCGCGATCGCGGGGTTTACGAGGATACCTGCGTCAAGGTCGAGGGGCGGTGGTATTTCGCCAGCCGCTCGTTCCGCAACATCCACCGGCAACACGCACCGCGAGGCGTGTGAGATATCGTCGTCCCCGGTCTGGCCGGGGACGACGGATAAACCCCGATCACCAGAGGCGAACGCGCTTTTCGGGGGGCAGGTAGAGCGCGTCGCCCGGCTTGATGCCGAACGCCTTGTACCAGGCATCGACGTTGCGCACCGTCAAAGCGCGGTACTGGCCGGGGGCGTGGGCATTGCCGATGACCTGTCGGCGCAGGGCGCCGTCGCGCTGCTTGCTGGCCCAGCTCTGCGCGTAGGCGATGAAGAAGCGCTGGTCGCCGGTCAGGCCGTCGATCACCGGAAGCTCCTTGCCGCCGAGCGCTTCGCGGTAGGCATCGTAGGCGGCGGCGAGGCCCGCGACGTCGGCGCCGTTCTCGCCCAGTTCCAGTTCACCGTTGAGGTGCAGGTCGGGGAAGGGGGTGTAGGCGTCGTACTGCGCGACGAGGGCCTGGCTCTGGGTATCGAAGTGAGCGAGGTCCTCGGCGGTCCACCAGTTGCGCAAGGTGCCCTGGCCGTCGACGGCGGCGCCGCTGGAATCGAAGCTGTGGCTGATCTCGTGGCCGATCACCGCGCCGATCGCGCCGTAGTTGCTGGCGAGGTCCGCGGCGGGATCGAAGAAGGGCTTCTGCAGGATCGCGGCGGGGAAGTTCAGGGCGTTCTGCACCGGCAGGTTCACCGCGTTGACGAGCTGCGGGTTCATCCACCATTCGCCGCGGTCCTGCGGCTTGCCCAGCTTGGCGAGCTGCTGGAGCGTCTTGCCCCGGATCGCGGCCATGCGGTTGGCGTAGGCCTGGCCCGGCCGGATCGTGACCATCGAATAGTCGAGCCACTGGTCGGGATAGCCTACGCTCACCACCATGCCGTCGAGCTTGGCGCGCGCTTCCTTGCGCGTGGCGGGGGACATCCAGTCGAGCGCATCGACGCGGGCGGCGAAGGCGTGCTTGATGTGGGTGGCCATCTCCTCGACCTGCGCCTTGGCGGCGGGCGGGAAGTAGGTTTCGACGTAGAGCTTGCCGAAAGCGCCGCCGAGATCGGTATTGATCGAGGCGAGCGCGCGCTTCTCGCGGGTCCGCTGCTGCGGGGTGCCGGAAAGCGTCGTGTCGAAGAAGGCGAAGTTCAGCGCGTCGAACTTGGTCGGCAGCACGTCGGTGTTCGCGTTGATGCGGTGGAAGGCGAGCCAGTCCTTCCAGGCGTCCAGCGGCTCAGAGGCGACGAGCGCGGCAAGACCGGTGATGGCGGATGGGCTGTAGGCATCGAAGGTCTGCTGGCCCGGCATGCGCGCGGCGGCGAAGTAGGCGTCCCAGTTCATGCCGGGTGCGTTTCTGGCGAAGTCGGCGCGGGTCCAGAGCGTGGCGCCCTTGGCGAAGTCGGCGACTTCGGCCTTGCTGGGATGGGCCTGCGCGATCTTCGTCTCGAGGTGGAGGATGCGCGCCGCGCGGACTTCGGGCTGGTCGATCCCGGCGAGGCGCAGCAGGTCGGCGATGTACGTCTTGTACTGGCCGCGCACGGTGACCATCCGCGCCTCGGTGGAGACGTAGTATTCCCGGTCCGGCAGGGCGATGCCGCCTTGGTAGATGTAGGGCACGACCTCGTCGCTCTTGAGCGCCTTGGTGATGAAAAGCCCGAAGAGGTTCTCGGTGGCCATGTCGTTGTTGTTGTTGAATAGGTCGAGGTCGCTCTCGGTCTGCTCGCCCAGGACGCGCACGAGGGCGGCCTTGTTCTTGATCGCCTTGTACTTCGCGAGGTCGCCCTTGAGCGGGGCGATGCCGGCCCTGTCGATCGCGGCGGTGTCCATGTAGGCACGCCAGTAGTCGCGCAGGCGGGCTGCGTCGCTGCCGGCGGCGGGCGTAGAGGCGAGGATCTTCTCGACGAGGGCCATCTGCTGGCGCTCGGTCTCGTCGGCGGCGACCGTGTGAGAGCCGATGCGGCTGCGGTCGGCGGGGATCTCGGCCTTCGCCAGCCAGGCTCCGTTGGCGTAGAGATAGAACTCGTCGCCGGGCTTCACCTTGGTGTCCATCGCGGTTTCGTCGATGCCGGTGGCGGCGGGCTCGGCGGCGAAGGCGGGAAGCGGGACGGCTGCGGTGAGCAGCAGGGCGGTCAGCAGGCGCGTGGCTTTCATGGGCAATCCTTTTGCAGCGGGTAGGCAACGCTCGGGAGCCCCCGCCGGGTTCATGGCCCACGGCCTAGCCGCTGGCGCTCGCCGGGCCAACCGGGCGCGGCGATTAAATTGCGTACCGGCGCAACAAAAGAGGCGGAGCCTCGCGGCCCCGCCTCTGGAATTTCCGACCTGGGGACGGCTCAGAACTTCTTGGTGACTTCCACCATGACGGTGCGGGGCAGGGTGCCGAAGCCGAGCTGGTCGGCCTTGACGCCCGCGGGAGTGCCGGTGCCGCTGCCGGTCGAGGGACCGTCGACCACGCCGGTGACGTAGAACTGGTTGGTCAGGTTCTTGCCGATAAGCGCGACCTGCCAGTTGTCGTCCTCGGCGCCGAAGCGCACGCCCGCGTCGAGGGTCACGTATTTCCCTTGGCGCGAAAGCGGGTTGCCGAAGCCCGAGGCGAGGTAGCTGCCCGAATACTTGCTGTCGACGTTCAGCCCCAGCTTGTTGGCCGAGCCGATCGCGACCTCGTAGTTGATGCCGAGATTGCCCGTCCACTCCGGCGCAACCGAAAGCTCGGTGCCGCCAAGGTCCTGGCGCGAATTGCCGGAGAGGTTGCAGCCCTCTGCCGGGGTCTGCCCGGCGTAGCACGGCGCCAGCGGGAAGTCGGTGTAGCGCGCCTTGTCGAAGTTGATCGAACCATGGATATCGAGTCCGGGCACGCCGTTCGGCGCGAACTGCCACTCCACCTCGACGCCCTTGGTGCGCGCGTCCGCCGTCAGGGTCTGGAAGGCGAAGATCGGCGAGTTGAAGAAGTCGACCTGCAGGTTGCTGTACTTGTAGTTGAACGCGGTCACGTTGAAACGCAGCTGGTTCGACAGCAGGGTGGACTTGAAGCCGATCTCGAAGCCTTCGGCCTTCTCGGGATCGAAGGTGAGGTCGGCGCTGGGGTCGTTCGACAGCTTGGAGTTGATGCCGCCGTTGGAGAACCCGCCCGACTTGTAGGCCGTCTTGTAGGCACCGTAGACCATGAGGTCGCTGGTCGGCTTCCAGGTCAGCGTCGCTTCGGGCGACCAGTTGCGGAAGTGCTGGCGGGCAGTCACTTCGCCGAGGCCGTCGGGATCGTTCTGGTCGCGGAAGACGCCGGTGAGCAGCGGGTTGTTGTAGGGCTGGGTGAAGAAGCTGTTCTTCGTCTCGTCCGAGTAGCGCACGCCCCCCGCCAGTTCCAGTTCGGGCAGGATCTTGTAGGTGAGCTGCCCGAACACGGCCATCGTCTCGCCCTTGGTGAAGCTGTTCTTGGCCGAGGTCACGTATTCGTAGCCCTCCGGCGCGGCGGAGTTGGAGACGCCGCCGGTCAGCACGAACTGGTCGAAGTCACGCTGCGTCTTCTGGTAGAGCATGCCCAGCATCATGTTGAATGGCCCGTCGAACTGGGTCAGCGCGCGCAGTTCCTGGCTGAACGCCTCCCACGACGAGTTCTCGGTCGCCCAGGTGCTGCCGGGGCCAGTGCCGCTGTTGCTCGATTGGAAGTCGCAGGCGCAGGCCCAGCGGTTTTTGTTCCACTGGTAGTTGGTGACCGACGAGACCTGCAGCAGGTCGGCATCGTAGGTCACGTTGAGCGTGCCGCCGGCCGAACGGTACTTGTTGTACAGCGATCCGTCGCTCTTGGCGTAGGGGTAGTTCGCCGCGATGTCGGCGGGCATGTTGTTCTGGTGGCTGACGAAGTCCTTCTCGCAAGGGTAACCGTTGAGCTGCGAGGTGGAGCCGTTGCCGCAGCGGAAGGCGACGTAGTTCCACGAGGAGTTGTTGACCGTGCTGATGTCCATGGTGCCCTTGAGGCTCACGGTCAGGCGGTCGGTCGGCTCCCACTTGAGCGTGGCGCGGGCGAGGAACTCTTCTTCGCCCGGCGCCTTGCGGTCGGCCGGGGTGGCGGTATGCGAGGTCGGGTTGCCGGTGCCGCCCGCCAGGATGCTGGCGGAATCGATCTCGGTGTAGGTCACGGGGTCGGCGATGTTGCGGTAGTAGCCGCCGTCCATCTTGGTGTAGCGCGCGGCGAGGCGGATGCCGAGGGTGTCGGTCAGCGGCATCGAGGCGTAGCCTTCGGCGCGGTACTGCTGGCTCTTGAACTCGTAGCCGCCCTTGATCATGAACTCGGGCGTCGAGGTCGGGTCGGCGGTGGTGATCGAGATCACGCCGGCCGTCGCGTTCTTGCCGAAGAACAGCGCCTGCGGGCCCTTCAGGACCTCGACGCGGGCGAGGTCGAAGAAGCCTTCCTGGATGACGCGGCCCTGGCCGTAATACGCGCCGTCGACGACGACGGCGACCGACTGCTCGATGCCGATCGAGGTCGAGGACGAGCCGATCCCGCGCAGGGTGAGCTGCGCGCCCGAGCCGTTCGAGGCGCGGCCGACGCTGAACTGCGGGGCGATCGCGGTGATCTTCTCGACGCTGGTGATGTCGCGGGTGGCGATCTGCTCGGCGGAGATGGCGGTGACGGCGACCGGCACGTCCTGCACGGTTTCCTGCCGTTTGCGCGCGGTCACGATGATGTCGTTGAGGCCGCCGGCCTGGACCGTCTCCTGCGGGGCGGCGTCCTGCGCTTCCTGCGCCAGCGCCGGTGTCGCACTTGCGGCGAGCACCGTGGAGGCAAGCAGGACGGACTTGTGGATTCGCATTTCAGAAACCTCCCATGTAATCGTTCTTTTGTTCTGCTTAGCCGGGGGACGGGCCCAGGGAGCCCTGTGCAAACGGATAGCCCTATCCGTTTGGACAGGTTGCGAAGGCACCGGGCCGAGCAAGGGTCCCCGCGAGGAGACCTGAATTGAGCCTTTGTCGTTTCTGGCGTCTTGACCGCCACCCCGAGGGAAATACCGACTTCGCCCAGTCGCTGAGCCTGCACGAGGAGCAGTGCGCGGCGCTTTCGGAGGGCGAGGTGCGCATCGCGGTCGAGTGGCTGTCGATGGACGCGGGCACGCGCATGTGGATGAGCCCGCGCACCGACGGCTACCAGCCGCCGCTGCCGCTCGGCTCCAAGATGGTGGGCCTCGTGCTCGGCCGCGTGATCGCCAGCGCCGATCCCGCCTATCCCGAGGGCGCGCTGGTGCGCGGTTTCGGCCAGTGGGCGGACGCGGCGACGGTGGTGCCCGCGCTCACCGGGCTGGAGGTTGTGGACGAAACGGTCGCCGACCCCCGCCAGCATTTCGGCGCGCTCGGCATGAATGCGTGGACGGCCTACGTCGGCGTCAAGGAAGTGGCGGCGGTGAAGGCGGGGGAATGGCTGGTGGTCTCGGCCGCCGCCGGAGCGACCGGGAGCCTCGCCTGCCAGGTCGGCAAGAACCTCGGCGCGAAGGTCGTCGGCATTGCCGGGGGCGCGGAGAAGTGTCGTTTCCTGGTCGACGAACTCGGCGTCGACATGGCCATCGACTACCGCGGCGAGGACGTCGCGGGGCGGCTATCGGAAGTGCCGGGAGGAGTGAACGCCTTCTTCGACAACGTCGGCGGGCCCATCCTCGACGCGGTGCTGGGCAACATGGCACACTACGGCCGCGTCGCGGTCTGCGGCATGGTCGCGGGCTACGACAGCGACGCGCCCATGCCCGGCCCCGCGCAGTTCGACCAGGTGCTGATGCGGCGCCTGCGGATCGAGGGGTTCTTCATCCCCGACTTCCTCGAACGCGGCGCGGAGTTCATGCCGCAGCTGCGCGAGTGGCTGGATGCCGGAAAACTATCGGTCCGCTTCGACGAAACGCAGGGGCTGGAAAACGTGCTGACCGCCTACGAGCGGATGCTCACCGGCAAGAACATTGGCAAGGTGGTGGTCAGGCTCTGAGAGTCAGGCCGCTCTGGTCAGCCGGTCGAGCCAGGCCTGTGCCTGCTTGGGCTCGCCCACCGACTGCGAGTCCACCGGCCCGCGCGAGGCGAGGAATTCGCGGTGGAGTTCGAACGGCTCCAGGAACAGCGTCTCGCGCATCGTGTCGATGGCTTCGCCGAGTTCCACGAGGTTCTCGATCACGGGTGCGGCGGCGGCGCGGGATACCTTGTCGGCATTGTGGCCGAACAGGCCCCACTTGCCGGCGGCGGTTACGCGCAGCGCCGCGACCAGCGCCTCGGCATACTCGGCTTCGAGGTCGGCGCGGCGCGCATCGAGGCGTTCAAGACGATCGGCTTTGGCCATGCGGCGAGCCGTAGACCTGCAAGGGGTGGTAAGCAAGCGCGGGTACGGGCTTACCGCGCCATGACCGATGCGCTCTCCGTCACGGTGAAGGTCCTGATCCGGCTGCGGTCGAACAGCTTTTCCTCATCCTCGACGATCATGGCGAGCGTCTGCGGATCGCCGAGTGCGGCGAAGCAGGCGTCGCGGGTGGGCTCGTCGGGGAAGTCGATCTCCATCACGACGTCGAAGTCGAAGGGCTCGTCGATGCCGTCCATCGGCGTCAGGTAGCGGCGGACGTAGCGCGTGGCGTAGCCGGACAGGACCGCTTCGCCTATCTTTCGGTGGTTGCCTTCGTAGTAGGCGCGAAAGTCCTGCGGGCTCATGCCCTGGCGGCGCTTGAGCAGGGTGATGACGGTGACCGTCACGCCAGCTGCTCCATCCACAGGCGCGTCGCATCGAGCACCGCCTTGGCCCGCAGCGCCGGATGCGCGAACGCCTCGCGCAATGCCGCCGAGCGCAGTTCGATCGACAGCGGGATATCGGCCGGCAGCGCCTGCAGCATCGCGGCGAGCGGCAGCACGCCTTCGCCCGCCTGCTCGCGCAGGTCGATGGCGTCGGTGATGACCGCGTCGAAGTCCGCCGGGTCGGGCCTCACGCCCCGTGCGTCGCAGAACTGGGCGTAGGGGAGCAGGGCCGGGTCGATCGCGGCGATCTCCGCGACGGTGGTGCCGGAGCGGTCGACATGGATCGGATCGACCAGCACGGCGCGCAACGGGTGGCCCACGCGGTCGAGAACGCCGAGCGCCTGCGCCAGGTTCTTCACTTTGGTGAAGATGCCGAACTCCAGCGCCACGCGCATCCCCGAACCCTCGGCATGGCGGCACAGTGCGGCGAGCTGCGCCACCGTCTCACCCTCGTCGGGGTGGGAGGAGACGCAGAGCACGTTGGCCGCGCCCAGCTCCGCGCCCACGTCGAGCACCTTGCGGTGATCGTCGAGGCGCGTGTCCGGCCTGATCCACACCACCTCGACATCGAGCACCGGCAGGCCGCACGCCGCCAATGCTGCGCGTGCGTCGCGCGTATGCTGCGCGGTCCATTCGAGCGGATCGACCCAGAGCCCGACCGCGTCGTAACCGGCGGCGCCGCCCGCCTCGATGACGTCGACGGCGCCGAACTCCGGCAGGACGCCGGAGGCAAGGGACAACTTGTGTTTCATGGCCTCTCCCAGCCGTTCGCAGCAGCCCCTTGTCCCAGCGAAGGCTGGGACCGCCGGGTACTCTTGAGGCAATGCCGGTCCGACAGCCCGCGCGGACGCGGCGAGCGGTCCCAGCCTTCGCTGGGACGACGGACTTATCGCATTACTTCATCGCCGCCGCCTACATCACCGGCTGCGGCAGCGAGGCGTCGTCGCCCAGATACCAGTTCAGCCATTCGTGGAAGTACTGGTTGCCGCGCTCGTTCTTGCCGAAGGTCAGCTCGTCGTGCGCGCCGGATTCGAGGCCGCGCTGGATCTCGAGACCGATGACGTAATCCTCCTCGTAAGTAACATCGCGGAAGAAGTTCATCGCCGCTTCCGCCGCCTCGCGGTCGGCCTCGTCCTTCACGGGATTGCGGCGCAGGTAGTTGAGCACGGTGCGGTTGCGGTCGGGCGTGGGCCCGGGGAACAGCTGGGCGACCTGCGTGATCTCGGGCGCGATGAAGATCGAGACGTTGGGGAAGAAGATGCGCACGAAGTCGTAGCCGTAGTTCTCGCGGTTGCCCCACTCCTCGCGGGGCACGTCCTTGAGCTGCTCGGCGATGGTGTGCTGCGGGAAGCCGATGCGGATGTTCGGCCCGAAGCCTTCGTAGTGCGTGCAGTTCGACGGCGTGCGCGGGAAGATCGTCTCGGGGTGGAGCGACTTGAAGTGATAGCCTTCGAGGTAGCCGTCAAAGGCGATCTTCCAGTTCGCGCCCTCGATCGTCCGGTTGCCGAGGTAGGTCCAGTTGGCGAAGTCGAGCGCTTCGAAATCTTCCAGGAAACCGTCGAAATAGGTGTCGAGGTTGATCGGTGCGTCGGGCGTCAGGCATGCGAAGATCATGCCGCCGCGCTCCTCGCAGGGCAGTTCGCGCAGGCCCATGCGGCTCTTGTCGACATCGCCGAAGGTGCCGGGCTCGGAGATGCCGATCAGCTTGCCGTCGGCGCCGTAGGTCCACGAATGGTACTTGCACGTGAAGCGCGAGCAGTTGCCGGTGCCATCGGGCGCGACCGGCGCGCCGCGGTGCGAGCACACGTTGAGGAAGGCGCGGACCTTGCCGGCCTTGTCGCGGTTGATGAGCACCGGCGAGCCGACCGCGTCCATCGCCTTGTAGTCGCCGGGGTTCGGCAGCTCGGCGGTGAAGGCGAGCATCAGCGGCACGCGCTTGAACACCAGCTCCATCTCGGCCTTGAACTGGTCCTTGTCGGTGTAACTGCTGGTGGGGACCTTGAGCGGCTTGTCGGTCTGGTAGGTCTTCTTGTTCTCCACGTAGTCGAGCATGATCTCGGCCACGTCGCCAATGCGCTTCACGCGTTCCACACGCCATCTCCCGGCAAATTATTGTGCGGCGATCCTGATCCAGTGCAGGCGTGGCGGCAACCTGCGCAAGGTGATAGGCGAAACCGTCTCGTTTCGGCCCGATTGGCATTTTGACCAGTTGGCGAAGCCCCCCCGCAGGAGCACTCATGGGCGCATGACGGAGAGGAAAAGCCCCAAGTGGGCATGGCTTGAACACGAACCGGCACACCTGCCGCCGCATCTGGCTGCCTATGCGGGCACCGGCCTGTGGGACGAGCGCACGATCGCCGAGCAGGCCACCGCGCTGGCCGAGGCCGCCCCCGGCTTCGTCGTGCTCATCGAGGGCGACACCGAGGTCACGCGGGGCGAGGTCGTCGCCGATGCCGAGGCGCTGAGCGCGGCACTTCACGCGCGCGGCCTGCGCCCCGGCGACGTGATCGCGTTCCAGGTGCCCAACTGGCGCGAGGCGATGGTCATCAACCTGGCCGCCGCGATGTCGGGTTTCGTCGTCAATCCGATCGTGCCGATCTACCGCGACCACGAGGTCTCGCTGATGCTGGCCGACTGCGGGGCGAGGGCGGTCTTCGTGCCCTCCGCCTTCCGCAAGTTCGATTATGCGGCGATGGCCGCGCGGCTGGCGGGATCGCTGCCGGACCTCGATTTCGTGTTCACCGTTCGCGGCGAGGGCCCGGACGATTTCGCCGCGCTGGTCGAGGAAGGGCGCGGGCTCTCCTTCGCGCGGCCCAGGGTCGATCCGCTGGGCGTCAAGATGGTGCTCTACACCTCCGGCACCACGGGCAAGCCCAAGGGCGTGCTGCACAGCCACGTCTCGATCGCCCGCATCCTGCGCGAAAGCGGCGCCTACTGGGGCCTGACGCCGGGCGAGGCGACGCTGATGCCCTCGCCCGTCACGCATGTCTCGGGTTATGCCAACGGGCTGGAGGCACCGTTCCTCTGCGGCACCCGTACGGTGCTGATGGAAAGCTGGAACGCGGCCGAGGCGCTGGCGCTGATCGACCGGCACCAGGCGGTCGGCACGGTGGCGGCGACGCCGTTCCTCGTCGAGCTGGCCGCTGCCGCACGCGAAAGCGGTAACCGTCTCCCGAGTTTCCGCTTCTTCGCCTGCGGCGGCGCGGCGGTCCCGGCGGACCTCATCCCCGCCGCCAATGCTGCGTTCGACCATTGCCGCGCCTTCCGCGTCTTCGGCGCTTCGGAAGTGCCGCTGGTGACGTTCGGCTGGCCCAATGTCGAGCGGCTGGCGGCGACCACCGACGGCGCCATCGTCGACTACGACATCCGCGTCGTCGATCACGAGGACCACGACCTGCCGAACGGGCTCGAAGGCGAGATCCTCGCACGCGGGCCGGGCATGATGCTGGGCTACGCCGACGAGGCGCAGACGCGCGAGGCGATCACCACGGACGGCTATTTCCGCACCGGCGACCTCGGCGTGCGCACCAACGATGGCGCGCTGACCATCACCGGCCGCAAGAAGGACCTCATCATCCGCGGCGGCGAGAACATATCCGCCAAGGAGATCGAGGACGTGCTGCACCTCCACCCGCAGGTGCGCGAGGCGGCCGTCGTCGCCATGCCGCACGAGCGGCTGGGCGAGGGGGTCTGCGCTTACGTCATCGCCGAGGGGGAAGCGCCCAGCGCGATCGACCTAGCCGCGCATGTCGCGGGGAGCGGCCTGGCGAAGCAGAAGATCCCCGAACGCTTCGAATTTCGCGAGGACTTGCCCCGGACCGCCTCGGGCAAGGTTCGCAAGGATATGTTGAGGGCGGATGTGAAGGGGCTGGTGGGGGTTTAATGTCGACAGCCCGTCGTCCCAGCGGAAGCTGGGACCGCTGGGAACTCTTCAGGCAACAGCTCTCCGACAGCCAACCGCCAGCGGGCGCCCAGGCTAAAGGTCGTGCGACCCTGCCAGCGGTCCCCGCCTTCGCGGGGACGACGAATGATATTCCTGGCCGAAACGGAATCGGCGGCGGCGCCCTCAGGCAGCCGCCGCCGGCCCTTCCTCCCCAGGAAGCTGAACTCTAGGCCCCGCCCATAGCAGCCGCGACGGCGGCGTCGATCTCGGACTTCATGGGATTGCGCCGCAGGGTCAAGCCGCCGTTCACCTGCAGGTTCTCGCCGGTCATGAAGCATTCGTCGCTGCCCAGCCAGACGACGGCGGCGGCGATGTCGTCCGAAGTGCCGATGCGGCCTAGCGGATAGCCCGACAGGAACGCGTCGAACAGGCCGGGGACCTGCTTGGCGTCGGAGGTCATCGGCGTGTCGGTGAGGCCGGGCGAGATCGAGTTGGCGCGGATGCCCTCGGCCCCGAACTCGTGCGCGACGCAGCGGATGACGTGGTCGGCGCCGGCCTTGGTGCCCATGTAGGCGGCGTGGTCGTTGAGCATGATCGTCGCCGTCGCGGAGCTGATCTGGATGATCGAGCCGCCGCGCCCGCCAAGGCCGCGGGACATCTTGCGCACCATCGCCTGGTAGAAGTGGAAGGGCCCGACGTACTGCAGCATGGTCATCGCCATGAGTTCTTCGGCAGTGGTCTCGAGGAAGCCTTTGAGCAGCCCCCAGCCGGTGGCGTTGACGGCGATGTCGATGCCGCCGAGCGCGTCCGCCGCCGCGTCGGCGAAGCGGTCCACACTGCCCTTGTCGGTGAGGTCGCAGGGTGCCCAGGCGCAGTCATGCTGCGCAGCAAAATCGGCGAGCACGCTTTCCTTGCGGCCCGAGACGAGCACCTGGGCACCCTCGGCCATGAGGCGGCGGGCGATGGTCTGGCCCATGTTGTCGGGGCTGCTGGCGCCCAGGATCACCGCGCGTTTTCCGTCAAGCCGTCCCATGGCACCATCTCCTCTCGGTTGTTGGTGCGCTGGCTAGCACGCCGGGGGCGCGACCATTCCTGACCAAACTAATAGTGGCCACGACGCGCCCAAGCGTGGACACCCCGTCATCAAGAAACAGGCGCGTGGCAGAGGAGCGCATAGACATGGATCTCGGACTGAAAGGCCTCAAGGCCATCCTCGTGGGCGCGAACGGCGGCATCGGCCGCGTCGTCGCGCACGTGCTGTCGCAGGAAGGCTGCGACATCGCCATCTGCGGCCGCTCGCAGGACAAGGTCGACAACGTGCTGTCCGAAATCGCCGGCGCGGGCGTCAAGACCTACGGCGCGGCGCTCGACGTGACCGAGGTGGATGCGGTCCCGGCGTTCGTGGACAAGGCGGCCGAAGCGCTCGGCGGCGCCGACATCTTCATCAGCTTCACCTCGACCAACCTCGGCGAGGATACCGACGCGGCGTGGGACGCGGTCATGCAGGCGGACATCCTGCCGATGCGCCGCGGCATCGCTGCCGTGCGGCCTTATCTCGCCAAGTCGGACAATGGCTCGATCGTGTGCATCAGTTCGTCCGGCGCGGTCGAGGAATTCATGGGCGTCCAGCCCTACAACGCGCTCAAGGCAGCGGTGATGAACTATGCCTCGGCGCTGTCGCAGGCGCTCGCCGTGGACGGCATCCGCGTCAACTGCTTCACCCCCGGCCCCGTACTGACCGAGGACGGCCCCTGGGCCACGCTCGAAACCGTTGCGCCCGACTTCTACAAGGCGACGCTGGCGAACATGCCCTCGGGCCGTTTCACCACGGGTGAGGAACTGGCCAAGGCCATCGCTTTCGTCGTCTCGCCCACCTGCAAGGCCATGACCGGCGCGAACATCGTGGTCGACAACGGGTACACCAAGCGCACCCAGTTCTGAGTTTCCCTCCCCTCCGGAAGGATCATTGCGGCGGGCCTTTTCCAAAGCCCGCCGCTTTTTTATGGCTCACGCGATCTTCAGGACCAGCTTGCCGGTGTTCGCGCCCGAGAACAGGCGCATGAAGGCGGGGTAGGCGTTTTCGAGGCCGTGCTGCACGTCCTCGTCGGCGCGCAGCCTGCCCTCGGCCAGCCACTGCGCCATCTGCGCGCCGCCCTCGGCGAAGCGGTCCGCGTAGTCGGCGATGAGGAAGCCGTGGATCGTCGCGCGGCGCGCCAGGATCTGCCAGAGGTTCCTGAGACCCAGCTTTTCCGGGCTGTTGTATTCGGCGATGAGCCCGCACAGGACGATGCGGGCATGACGCGCCAGGGTGAAGACCTCCGCCTCCAGCACCGGGCCGCCGACATTCTCGAACACGACATCGACGCCGTCCGGCGCGGCCTCGGCGATGGCGGCGACGAGGGCGTCGTGGTCCTTGTCCTTGTAGTCGATCGCGGCGTCGAAGTGGTAGTCCTCGATCAGGCGGCGGCACTTGTCCGCGCCGCCCGCGATGCCGACGACGCGGCAGCCCATGATCTTGCCGATCTGGCCCACGGCGGAGCCGACCGCGCCCGCCGCGCCCGACACCAGCAGCGTCTCGCCCGGCTGGGGTTTCGCCACTTCGGTCAGCCCGAAGTAGGCGGTGAGCCCCACTGCGCCCAGCGCCGAGAGGTAGCTGGAGGGCGAGGCGACGGCATCGATGTCGATCGGCATGGTGAAGCCGCCGGGCATGGCGACGGAATAGTCCTCCAGCGCATTGAGGCCCATGATCCATTGTCCCGGCGCGAAGTCCGGGTTGTCCGAGGCGTGGACCACGCCGACCGTCGTCGCGCGCACCGGATCGCCGAGCGGGATCGGCGGCATGTAGCTTTCCGCGTCGTCCATCCACCCGCGCTGGGCCGGGTCGAGCGAGGCGTAATGGTTGCGCACCACGATGCCGCCGGGGGGAACGGCCGGGATGGCTTCCGTCTCGAGAACAAAATCGTCCGGAACGGGTGAACCTTCCGGCCTGCGCACGAGCAGGAATCGCCGGTTTTCGGCCATGGCATCGTCTCCTTGTTGTGCCGGACTGGTCCAACTTCAGCCCTGCCCATGCACCTGTGCAATTCGACAGGTAGGCCTCGCGCCAAACCGATGCATAGTGAACGCGAAGTGACGGCCGGGAAAGCAACGGCCGCATGGGAGGATAGACTGATGGCATCCGCATATGTTCGCGGCGCGTGGCCCCGCACGCTCGTAAAGCTCGCGCTCGCTACGAGTTCGCTGACCTGTATTTCTACGGCGGCACTTGCGCAGGAGGCCGCACCCGCGCCCGCGCCGACTGAAACTGCCAGCATCGATCCGAACGAGATCATCGTTTCGGCCCGCCGCCGCTCGGAAACACTGCAGGAAACGCCGGTCGCGATCACCGCGGTCAACGCCGCGATGATCGAGGACAAGAACGCGCTGAACATCGGCGACCTCATGGGCACCGCGCCCAACCTCATCATCACCAACCAGTCCTCGGGCGCGGCGGCGGCCAACCTCTCGATCCGCGGCCTGACGTACGCCGACGTCGAGAAGTCCGCCGAGCCGACCGTGGGCGTGGTCGTCGACGGCGTGTTCATCGGCACCAGCACCGGGCAGTTCTTCGACTTCTTCGACATCGAGCAGATCGAGGTCCTTCGCGGACCGCAGGGCACGCTGTTCGGCCGCAACACGATCGGCGGCGTCATCAACATCCGCCGCACCCGCCCGACCGGCAAGTGGGGCGTCAAGGCCGAGGTCTCCTACGGCCGCTTCGACACGCTCGCCACGCGCGCCGTCGTCAACGTGCCGCTGGGCGACAGCCTCGCGCTCAAGGGCTTTTACTTCCACAACGAATCCGACGGCTGGTACCGGCAGGCGCAGGACGGACGCCGGCGTGGCGGGTCGAACAACGAGAACTTCGGCGCCAGCCTGCTCGCGACGCCCACCGATACCTTCGAGGCGCTGCTGACGGTCGAGAAGCAGGTGCAGGACTTCGATCCGGTGCTCGGCGTGCTGACCAATTCCGGCGACGCGTTCTGCGGCCTGGCGCCGCCCGAACAGTGCAACCGCAACACCACCGACGACCTCTACACCGTGTTCGGCCAGCCCAATTCCGGCCACTACAGCGCCCCCTCGGTGACGTTGGAGATGAACCTCGACGTGGGCGAGGTGAAGCTGACCTCGGTCACCGGCTACCGCGAGTCCAAGGAAGGCCAGACCCAGGACTTCGACGCCAGTTCCTCCGATCTCTACTACGTCTATCGCGGCCAGAATTACGACCAGTTCAGCCAGGAGCTGCGCGCCGCCGGCAACTTCGGGTCCAGCTTCGACTACGTGGTGGGCGGATATTACTTCCGCTCGAACTACGACCTCGACCAGTGGACGCGCGTCTTCGCGTTCAGCCCCGACATCGACCCGCGCGACTATGACCAGAACCCCCAGCACGTGGAAGGCAAGACCCGCTCGGTCGCGCTCTTCGGCGACTTCAACTGGGCCTTCGCGGACAAGTTCCGCCTCTCGTTCGGCGGCCGTTTCACGCGCGACAAGAAGTCGCTCAGCAACGCTTTCGGCGGCGTCCTGATCGGCCAGGGTTCGGACACCTTCAAGAAGTTCACGCCCAAGGTCGGCGTCGACTACCGGCCCAACGACGACGTCATGGTCTACGCCTCGTGGTCGCGCGGCTACCGTTCGGGCGGCTTCTCCCCGCGCGCCGGATCGCCCGCCAGCGCCAGCCAGGCCTACGGTCCCGAGACGGTCGACAGCTACGAAGTGGGCGGCAAGTTCGACATGATGGGCGGGATGCTCCAGCTCAACCTCGCCGGGTTCATCTCGAAGTACAAGGACCTGCAGCAGAACACGAACCTGTTCTGCTCGGTCTGCGCCACGCAGAACGAGACGGTGACCACCAACGTCGGCTCGGCGACGATCAAGGGCATCGAAGCCGACTTCACTCTGCGCCCCACCAAGGGCCTGACGATCAACGGCGCGCTCGGCCTGCTGGACTCCAAGTTCAAGGGCTTCGTGGTCGGCGGCATCTCGCCGGTGACGGGCGCGGTGATCCCGTTCGACTTCTCGGGCAACGACCTGATCTACAACCCGGACATGACCGCCTCGCTCAGCGCCAACTACACGCTGCCGACCAGCTTCGGCGAGATGGTGGGCAACGTGGGCTACCGCTACATCGGGCGCTATGACCAGCAGATCTCGATCGCCGGGCTGACCGGCGACACCACCAACGGTCCCGCCATCGTCACCGGCAACGACCCGCGCGTGCGCACCGACGAGCAGAACCTCCTCGATGCCAGCCTCACCACCCGCTTCGACCTCGCGGGGACCGAGGCGCACGTCACCCTGTTCGGCCGCAACCTGCTCGACGACCGCGGGCCGACCCACGGATTCACCGTCGGCGGCCTGTTCGCCTTCGGCACCGGCCGCGAGCCGCGCACCTACGGCGTGACGCTGGGGGTGAAGTACTGAGAATACGGCCGGGACCCTTCCGGCCTTCTACGGGGATGCGCAGGGGTTTTCCCTCCCGCGCATCCCTTTTTCATGACCAAGGAGTCAAATTATGGGCCGTCTCGAAGGCAAGATCACCCTGGTAACCGGCGCCGGCAACCCCCGCGGCCTGGGCGCCGCCACCGCGCAGCGCTACGCCGAGGAAGGCGCCTTCGTCTACGTGACCGACCTCGATGAAGGCGGCGCGCAAGGGGTGGCCGACGCCATCCGCGCGGCCGGCGGGCAGGCTGAGGAGCTGGCGCAGGACGTCACCAGCGAAGCCTCTTGGGACGAAGTCTTCGCCGCGATCGAGAGTGGCCACGGCCGGCTCGACGTGCTGGTGAACAACGCCGGCATCGCCATCCTCAAGCCGCTGGAACAGCTCACCGCCGCCGACTGGGAGAAGCAGAACAAGGTCAACCTCGACAGCGTGTTCTACGGCACCCAGCGCGCCGTCGCGCTGATGCGCAAGGTCGGCGAGGGTGGTTCGATCGTGAACCTGTCCTCGATCGCGGGCCTCGTGGGCGTGACCATGTGCGGCGCCTATGCCGCGGCCAAGGGCGGCGTGCGCCTGTTCTCCAAGGTGGTGGCGATGGAATGCGCGGCGGAGCAGATCCGCTGCAACTCGGTCCACCCCGGCATGATCGAGACCGCGATGCAGGACGTCGCGCGCTCGGACAATCCCGAGGGCTTCAAGCAGATCGTCGGCGGCATCCCGATGAAGCGCATGGGCAGCCCGCTCGACATCGCCAACATGAACCTGTTCCTCGCCAGCGACGAGGCGAACTACATCACCGGCTGCGAATTCATCGTCGACGGCGGCGTCACCGCGATGTGACGAGTGAGGGGGCGAGGCAGCTCTCGCCCCCGACTTCCGGCGCGCCCGAGAGGGGGGGATGACGCGACCTGTCAGCCATCGCCCTCGATCAGCCGGGCTGCCTGCATGCAGAGCGCGCTGGGGATCGAAAGCAGGACGGCCATCGTCAGGAATGGCAGGGCCAAGACAAAGCGGATTGTCGCGGTCATTGCTGCGCCTCTGAGTAGTTCTACCTGACCAACGAGGCGGCCGAAGCTCCGTTCCCTCAGCGCGCTGCTCAACTGCTCCGATCAAGCGAACGAGGCCTGTAACCGCGCTTGGTGACCGTCCGCTTTCGGGATGCCTCAGCGGGCGGCTGGATGGCCGAAGACGGGGGTGGAACCTGCCGCAGGCTCGTGGCCAGCAACCGCGAAAAGCCCGAAGCGTTTAGCTAACGAAGTCGCGGGAATCTAGCCTTCTGCAATGCGCGCGGCGGTGACAGGAACCGGCCGGATATCGAGCGGTATATTGTTGTTTTTTATTTCTTACCTTGCCAATGGCCGCCCGCGTCAAAAACGGAGATTGAGGCAATGGGACCAGGATTCGCAGCCCAGCTTCGGCATTCAATAACCGGGCGGGAGATTTTCGAGGCCGACTGGGACAGCACGTCCCTAGGCGAAATTTCCACTTGGCCCAGCTCATTCAGGGCACTCGTATCCGCCGTCCTCGCCTGCCCGACGGCCATGTTTCTGGCCTGGGGACCCGACCTGCGAACTTTCTTCAATGACGCTTATCGTCCGATTCTCGGGCAGCGAGCTTCGAACATTATGGGGATACCCCTCGCCGAGCTATGGCATGACAACTGGTCTGAAATCAGCCCGCTTGTTGCCCGAGCGCTTTCCGGTGAAGGCGTCGAAATGGTTGATATGCGGCTCGACCTCCATCGGGCAGGCGTTCCCGAAGAAAGCTGGTGGACGTTCTCGTATTCACCGGTCCGAGACGACGACGGTGACGTATCCGGACTGCTCTGCGTTACCCGCGAGACAACCGAAAGGGTGCTTGCACTAAAGGCCCGTAGCAGCGCGACCGAACGCCTCCGGGCAGCCCTGTCGGCCGGAGACACCATTGGCTCATGGGACTGGGACGTCGTCAACGATCGCATTACAGCCGATGAGCGGTTCGCCTTGATCTATAACGTCGATCCCGACCTAGCTGCCGTGGGTACGTCGTTGTCTGAATTCACGGCATGTATTCATCCGGACGACCTCCCTCTTGTGCGAGCTCAGATCGATGCCACTCTACGATTTGGCGACGCCTACCTCGCCGAGTATCGTATCCTGGGAGCGCACGGAGTGATCCACTGGGTTTCGGCACAAGGTAGCGCCGTCTTCGACGAGACGGGCAACTGCGTCCGGTTTCCGGGCATTAGCTTCGACATCACGGTCAACAAACAAATCGAACTGGCAGCCGCTACATTGAAAAATACATTAGAATAAAACCGGGCAACAGATGTATTCCGAAGCTCTCGCGCGTTGGGAAGATCCGCGAGGTGGGGTGACATGAACATCGCTGATCGGCGATCTTGGTGGCAAGTGGCCGCATGGTCATTCACGAAGAGCTTGAAAACCAAGCCATGTGCCGGGATCGAAACTTGATTTAGAGAGTTGAGAATTATCAGGTGGAAATCTGACGCGCTTGAGCAGGGCACCTGACCTTCCTCCCGAACTTCGATCAGGTGAGGAAAACACATGGTCCAGTTCGCAAACTCGACAACCGCGGTCGTGCTAGTGGTCGAGGATGAGCCACTAATCATGCTCGGATCGGTCCAGATTGTCGAAGACCTCGGTTACATCGCCCTGCAAGCGACAAACGCTGATGAAGCCATCGTTCTTCTTGAAGCACATCCAGAAATTGTGATCGTGTTCACCGACATCCAAATGGCGGGTTCAATGGATGGCCTTGCTCTCAGTAATTGGGCTGCCAATCGATGGCCGCCGCTGCGATTTATCATTGTTTCCGGAGGCATGCGTCCCAGGCTCGTGGATATGCCCACCGATGCCGTATTCCTGGCAAAGCCGTTCAAATCATCGGCCATTGGCCGAGCAATCGAAGGCTTTCGTGCCGCGTCCTAGTGTTCGATTTGAGCGCGCTTCCGGACAGTCCGGGTTTAATGGCGTTTGAGGTGGGTTCAGGCATTCAGCGACATGGTGAGCCCAAGCGTCGCGGGCCGGGAGCGGTGACACCGCAAGCCGCGTCATCTGTCACTGATACTGCCGCGAAGATGGCCTGCTCGCCCGTGTCACCCGGGACTTTCTTCGGCGGCTGGCCTGGCGCCATCCGGGGCGAGAACGACAGGCTTCAGGTTCGCCGCCGCATGCGGAGCGGCGCTTTCCTACATGTATGGCGGCGCGGTATGTTCAACGCATGATCCGGCAAAGCCCGTCTTCGATTACTGCCAAGGTGACACCTGTCACCCGCAAGGCGACACATCGCCCGCACAAGGCGACACTTTTCGTGCACAAGGCGACACTTTTTCGGCGCAAGGCGACACATTCCAGCCCGAGAGCGGCACTTTCACCCCTGGACCGTGTCAACCGTGTAAACCTGTGCCGCCTTGCGGGCGCGGCGGCTCAGATCGGCAGGATCTCGGGCGTCTCGTGGATTTCCAGGATCTCGAACACGTTGCCGAAGAAATCGCGGCAATAGGTGCCCGCATAGCCGTGCTTCACGCCCTGCGCATCGACGGTGATGGCCTCCAGCACGGGCGGGGTGTGGACCGGCAGGCCGGCGGCGACGATGCGCTCGTGGACGGCGGCAACGTCCTCCACCTGCAGCGCCATGTGGGTATAGCCGTATTCGTTGACCCCCCGGCGCGGGTCCTGCGGGGCCTGCCGAGGGGCGTCGTACTGGAAGACCTCGATCTGGAGATTGCCGAGGCGGCAGAAGAACTGGTTCGCCGCGCTCCCTTCGAGGCCGACGACCTTGTCGATGAACGGATTGTCCGCCCAGCTCAGCGGCGCGACTTCCTCCACCGCCCCCAGGACGTCGAGGTAGAATTCGCGGGCCCTGGACAGGTCGGGCACGGAGACGCCGATGTGGTGGACGCCGATGACGCCCGGGAGGCGGTGGGACATGTCGTTCTCCCTGGTCCGGGACGTCAGGCCGAAGCCTCGGCGGGCGCTTCCGCGCCGACGTTGCGCTGGGCGGCATGCTTGCCGGCGAGGTATCCGAACACCATGCCTGGGCCGAGTGTCCCGCCGCCGCCGCCGTAAGTCATGCCCATCATCGAGCCCATGGCATTGCCCGCCGCGTAGAGCCCGCCGATGGTCCGGCCGTCGACGTCGAGGACGCGGCCCAGCGTGTCGGTCTTGGGTCCGCCCTTGGTGCCGAGGGCGCCGGACTTGACCTCGGCGGCGTACCAGGGGCCGCCCTCGAGCTTGCCCATGGTGGCTTCCTTGCGGCCCTTGTGCGCAGGGTCGCCCCAGTAGAGATCGTAGTAGCTGTCGCCCCGGCCGAAGTCCTCGTCCTTGCCGTTCTCGACCATCGCGTTCCAGCGCTCGACGGTGGCTTCCAGCGCGCCATCGGGTATGCCGAGCTTGGCGGAGAGTTCGTCCAGCGTATCGCCGCGCGCGATCCAGTCGGCGGGCTCCTTCTTGTGCTCCGCATCGCCGACGCCGATCAGCTGCGTGTCGAGGAAGCCCCACTTGTCGTAGAAGCTCTGGTTGAATATGCACCACGCCGGCAGGTTGGCCCAGGTGCAGGTGTTGAGGTCCTGCACGTGGAACGCTGCTCCGAAGGCGTTGTAGTTCGCTGCCTCGTTGGTGAAGCGCTTGCCGGTCCGGTTGACCATGATGGTGCCGGGCAGGGTCCGCTCGCCGGTGAAAAGCATGCGGCCCATCGGGTTGAGCGGGGCCTCGACCACGGGCATCCACCACGCCTCGCGCATCGAGGACAGCATCGCGCCGGCCTTCATCGCCATGCGCAGTCCGTCGCCGGTGTTGGTGCGGATCGAGACGGGCGAGGTGAGGGGGCCGCGCAGGAAGGCGGCCTTGAAGGCGTCGTTGTGCTCGAACCCGCCGGTTGCCAGCACGAGGTTGGGGGTGTCGAGCGTGGTGCCGTCATCCAGGGTGACGCCGCTGATCGCGCCGTTCTCGATGACCAGGTCCTTGCCGCCGGTGCCGGGCAGGAACTCGACGCCGCGATCGAGGCACCCGCGCAGCAGGCGGCCGACGAGGGCATGGCCAAGACCGCGTTCATCGTTGTCGGCGCGGCGCTGCGCTTCCTCCGGCGGCAGCGGATCGGGCACGGCCTGCGCCAGCGAGGTCTCGCCAACGGTGAAATAGACGTGCGGCCAGTAGTAGGGCGAGACTTCCACCCTGTCACGCCACTCGCCCAGCTCGCCGTAGGGGTAGACCGCGCATTCGAGGGTGCGGCCACCGCGGCTGGCGGCGCCGGGCTGTTCGGGGTGGTAATCGGGGAAGTGGGGGACGACCATGAACTGTACCGGGGTCCTGTCCTCTAGGAAGGCGACCATCTCGACGCCGCCGTCGATGTAGGCCTCGGCCATTGCGGGTTCGATCAGCCCGTTCGACATGGACTCGAGGTACGTCAGCGCCTTCTCGCGGCTGTCCTCCTTGCCGTATTCCTTCTGGTGCGGGTTGCACGGAATCCAGATCTGCCCGCCGGACCAGGCCGACGTGCCGCCCAGCTTCTCGCCCTTCTCGACGACGAGCACTTTGGCGCCGTGTTCGGCTGCGGTCAGCGCCGCCGTCAGGCCCGCGGCGCCCGATCCGAGCACGACGAGGTCATATGCCTTGTTGGTCATTGTCTCTCTCCCGAGGGCTCGTTGGCCCGCTTGTTGTCAGACCTGGCTAAAGCCTCCGTCCATCACGAGTTCGTCGCAGGTCATGAAGCTGGACGCGCTGGAGGCGAGGAACACTACGCCGCCGGCCATCTCCTCCGGCCGGCCGAGGCGGCCGATCGGGTGGTTGACGTTGACCCCGGCCTCGGCCGCCTCGCGCGAAGGCGCGGCGCCGAGTTCGACGTAGCGGTCCATGATCGAGGACAGCATCGGCGTCTCGATCCCGCCCGGATGCACGGAGTTGACGCGGATATTGTACTTCAGTGCGGCGAACTCGGCGCCGAGGCACTTCGACAGCATCATGATCGCCGCCTTGCTCACGCAATAGGCCGAGTTGAACGCCGCGCCGCGAAGGCCGCCGATGCTCGAGAAGTTGATGACCGAGGCGCCGGACGGCCTCGCCTTGCCGCCCTCCCGGAGCAGGTCCAGCAGCACCTGCGTGCCGATGATCGCCGAATCCACGTTGACCGCGTTGACCTTGTGGAACTCGCTGAGCGGCGTCTCCTCGAACTTGGTGACGATCGAGAAGCCGGCGTTGTTCACCAGCGCGTCGAGGCGGCCGTATTTCTCGCGCACCAGGGCTTCCACCGCGCGCCAGTCGGCCTCGCTGGTGACGTCGTGCCTGAGGTAGTGGTCGGCGCCTTCGATCTCGGCGGTATCGCGCAGGTCAGTGGCGATCACGGTCGCGCCGGCGGCCTTCATGGCCTTGACGACCTCGCGGCCAATGCCGCCTGCGGCGCCGGTGACGACAGCGATGACGTCGGGAAGGGCGATGGTCATGCTAGAGGTTCTCCATGTCGGGTTAGGTGCTGTTCGGGGCGCGTCACTGCGCGGTCCAGCCACCGTCGATCACCAGCTCCGCGCCGGTCATGTACGAGCTGTCGCTGCCGGCGAGGAAGTACACCGCGCTGGCCAGTTCGGACGGATCGGCGAGCCGGCCGATAGGCGTCTTGCTCGACATCAGGTCGACGAGGTCCTGCGCCTTTTCGGCCACGCCCTTGTCGACCCAGCGCTGGAAGCCTTCCTGGAGCAGCGGCGTGATGACGAAGCCGGGGTGCAGCGAATTGGCGCGGATCGGCATCTTCTTCTCGGCGAATTCCAGCGCAATCGACTTGGTGAACAGCCGCACCGCGCCCTTGCTGGCGTTGTAGCCCGAAACCTCGCTCATGCCGACGAGGCCCATGATCGAGCTGACGTTGATGATCGAGGCACCGCCCTTCACCGCAGCGCCGCTCTGTTCCAGCAGCGGCACGAAAGTGCGCACGCCTAGGAACACGCCGTCGACGTTGATGCTCATGATCTTGCGCCAACCCTCGAGCGAGGTCGTGGCGACGGGACCGGTGAGGTCGATGCCGGCGTTGTTGACGAGGATGTGGAGCTTGCCGTGCCGCTCGGTGACGGCGGCGAGCACCGTCGCCCAGTCGTCTTCGCTGGTGACGTTGGCCTGCACGTAGCTAGCTGCCTGTCCGAGCCGAGCGAGCGTTTCGGCGGCGTCTTCGGGCGAGGAAAGGTCGGTCAGCACCACTTCGGCGCCCTCGGCCAGGAACCGCTCGACGCAGGCCAGGCCGATGCCGCGCAGTCCGCCGGATACCAGCGCGACGCGGCCCTTGAGCCGCTGTGAACCCAGGTCTTCGATCATACGCCGTTCATTCCTGCGGTGGACGCGCCGTCCATGGTGAATTCGCCGCCCGAGCAGAACCGTGCCTCGTCGCTGGCGAGCCAGGCGACCATGCCGGCCACCTCGTCGACCGACGCCATGCGGCCCATCGGCGAAAGCCCCTCGTAGGCACCGCGCGTGGCGGCGGGGTCGGCGGACTTGTCGATCAGGCCGACAATCATGGCGGTTTCGACGACGCCCGGCAGCACCGCGTTGACGCGGATCTGGTACTTGCGATTGCCGGCATGGACCGCGGCGGATTTGACCAGCGCGACGACGGCAGACTTCGACACAGAATAGGCCACGAAATTGCCCATCGCCCGGTGCGCGTTCATCGAGGAGTTGACCACGATCGAGCCGGTCGGCCCGTCCGGGTTCTTCGCCATCGCCCGCATTGCATGCTGGACGGTGAGCATCACGCCGGTGAGGTTGACCCCGATGACGTTGTTCCAGCCCTCGATAGCGATGTCCTCGATGCTGCCGTCGCCGCTTTCGGTGCCGGCATTGGCGAAGGCGATGTCGAGGCGGCCATGCCTGTCCAGGATATCCGCCATCAGCCCGTCCCAGGCGGCGGCATCGGTGACGTCATGCGCCACGAACTGCGCTCCGGTGGCGGCGCAGACCTTGTCGGCCGCCGCGCGGTTGGAGCCGGTGAAAATCACGGTCGCACCCTCGGCGCACAGGCGCTCGACCGTGCCGGCGCCGATACCGGACGTTCCTCCGGTGACGAGCGCCACCTTGCCTTCAAGCCGCTTCACGGCATTCTCCCATTAGCTTTGGGTGGAACATGACCGATCCGCGAGGCGGGACAACCTATGACTTGAGCAAGGTGACTCTTGCTTCGCCACGGTTCAGACATGTCCCCAAACAGGGAAACTGTGCTTGGGAGACTGATTACCGATGGCTGACCGTGACCCCGAAATCGCCACGAAAACCGATGCCGACCGGCTGGGCGAAGACCGTAGCGAGGGCATCAGCTGGGCGGAACTCATGGCGCTGGATTCGCGCACGCCGCCTGCGATCCTGACCGAGGAGAGCTACACCTTCCGCGGGTCCGAGCCGATCCCTGCCGAGCGCTATACCTCCGAGGCGTTCGCGAAGCTCGAGCGCGAGCGGATGTGGCCCTACGTCTGGCAGTTCGTCGCCCGGGAGGAGGATCTTCCCGAACCGGGCGATTACATCGTCTACGAGAACGCGGGCCGCTCCTACCTCGTCAGCCGGCAGGACGACGGCTCGATCCGCGCCATGCACAACGTTTGCCTTCACCGCGGGCGCAAATTGCGGCTGGAGGAAGGGACCGCCGACAAGTTCGTCTGCCCGTTCCACGGCTTCGCCTGGAAGAAGGACGGCAGCTTCGATTCGATGCCGTGCCAATGGGACTTCCCACACCTCTCCGAGCAGAAGCTCGACCTACCCGACGCTGAAATCGACCGCTGGGGTGGCTACGTCTTCCTGCGCGAGGAGAAGGGTGGCCCGAGCCTGGAGGAATTCCTTGCGCCCCTGCCCGAGCACTTCAAGCGCTGGCGGCATGAGGAATGCGCGAGCGTCATGCGTGTCGCCAAGGAAGTTCCGGCCAACTGGAAGGTTGTGATGGAGGCCTTCATGGAGGCCTGGCACACCATCGTCACTCACCCGCAGCTGTTGCCGTTCACGGGTGATTCCAACGCCGCATACTGGACCTGGGGCGACAATGTGAACGTCAATCTCGTGCCGTTTGGCATCATGAGCCCGCACGTTGCCGAAGGGCAGGGCGAGCAGTGGATCGTCGACGAGTTCATCAAGTTCAACGGCCGTTCGGGCGACAACTACGAGGGCGAGGCCCACGCCAACCCGATGGCGATCCAAGTGCCGGAGGGCATGACCGCGCGCGCAGCCCTCGGCGCCGCGATGCGGCAGGCCTATACCGAGAGCACCGGCTACGATCACGGCGATGCGACCGATGCCGAACTGCTCGACGGCCTGGTCTACAACGTGTTCCCGAACTTCGCGCCCTGGGGCGGCTACATGCCGAACATCGTCTACAACTGGCTGCCCGGAAAGACGCCCGACACCTGCATCATGGAAGTGCGCATCCTCGCGCGCATTCCCAAGGGCCAGCCGATCCCGCGCGGCGCGCCGCTCAAGATGCTGCGGCTCGACCAAAAGTGGACCGACGCGCCCGAACTCGGCGTGCTGGGCGACGTGTTCGAGCAGGACATGGACAACCTGCCTTACGTCCAGCAGGGCCTTCACGTCTCGAAGAACGGCAAGGTGAACCTGGGCAACTACCAGGAGATCCGCATCCGCCAGTTCCAGGACACGATGATGAAGTACATCGAGGGCGATCTCGGCGGATCGAGCCAGGCCTGAACCGATGAGCGAGACAGGTAACGAAGCGGCGAAGCCGCCGCGCATCAACTGCGTCCTCGTTTGCGGAGGCGTGTGGCACGACATGGACTTCGCGCGGCTCGAGCTACTCAAGCTGCTGGGCGAGGACCCTGCTGTCCGCACCCGCGTGTTCGAGAACTACGAGACACTGGACGCCCTGCGCGATGCGGACATCCTCATCACCTACACGTGCGACGTCACGCCTTCGCTGGCGGCGCAGGAGGTCTTGCGCGACTGGCTGGCGGCGGGCGGGCGCTGGTACGCGCTCCACGGCACCAACTCGGTGCTGCGCCTGCTGGCCGAGGGGCCGGACGCGGGGCTCTGGGATGCGCCGCGCTGGGCGCCGCTGTTCATGGACATGCTGGGCTCGCAGTTCATCTCGCACCCCCCGATCGCGCCCTACACGGTGACCGTTGCCGACCCCGACCACCCGCTCGTCGAGGGCATCGAGCCGTTCGAGACCACAGACGAACTCTACCACCTCGAAACCCACGGCGACCTACACGTTCTTCTCGAAACCGACTGCACCGAGGAGGGCACCGGCTTCGTCGAGGCGAAGGACGCGCCCGGCAAGCAGCCGGTGATGTACCTCAAGGACCATGGCAAGGGCGCGGTGCTCTACAATACGCTGGGCCACTGCCGCGGGCATTACGACCTTCAGCCCATGCTCGACTGGTGGCCGACGGTGGACCGCTGCGCCTGGGACCTGCCGGTGTTCTACGATCTGCTGAGGCGGGGCATCGGCTGGCTCAAGCAGCGCGAGAGCTGAGGCTGACGGCCGAAAAAGAAGGGGGCGGTCCGGAAACGGCCCGCCCCCTCGTCAGGTGTGGTCCTTCAATTCAGTTGAGCAGTCCGGCATAGCGGTCGAGCGCCGCCACCGGCCCCTCCGGCCAGCGCGAGAGCACCAGCAGCCGCTTGTGGCCGCCGCCGATGGCGAGTTCGTCGGTGACACCCATGCCGCCGTGGAACTGGATCATCTCGTGGCCCAGCTCCACCGAGGCGTCGGCGATGAACGCCCGCGAGCCGTTGACGGCGGCGGTGAAGTCGTCGCTCCCCCATGACACCAGCGCAAGGTTCAGCAGGGCGCGGCTCTGTTCGATCACCGCGTACTGGGCGACCATGCGGTGCTGCACTGCCTGGAACGATCCGAGCGCGGCGCCGAACTGGTCGCGGGTGCGCAGGTAGTCGATGGTGTCGGCCAGCAGCCGTTCCATGATCCCGAGCGCCTCGGCGCTGCGGGCGAGGGCGGCAAGGTCGGACGCGGCGGCGATGGCGGCAAGCCCGTCCTCGCCCAGCCGGTAGCCGGCGGGGACCACTGCGCCTTCGAGTTCCAGCGAGGTCGCCACGCTGCCGTCCGCCATCGTCCAGTCGCGGGTCGAGACGGCGGGCGTGCCAGCTGGCACCAGGAACAGCGCCACGCCGTCCGCGCCGCCGGGCTCGCCGGAAATGCGGGCCGAGACGATGTAACCATCGGCGCCGCCGCCAGCGGCGCAGTAGGGCTTCGTCCCGGTGAGCCGCCAGCCGTCGCCGTCCGCCACCGCCGAGGTTTCCACCCAGACCAGCCCGTCGCGTGCCCGCGCCTCGGCATGGGCGAGGGCGAGGCGTTTCTCGCCGGTCAGCAGCGCCTCGAGCCATTCGCCCTGCAAGGCTTCCGGCGCGCTCATGGCGAAGAGGCGCCCGGCCATCACCACGGCTTCGGCCAGCGGTTCCACCACGAGGCCGCGGCCCAGCGCTTCGAACACTGTGGCGATGCCCGTGGCATCTAAGCCGAGACCGCCCAGTTCCTCGGGGAAAGGCGCGGCGATCAGGCCGAGTTCGCCCAGCAGCTGCCAGTTGGCGCCGGAGAAGCCGCCCGGTCCGGACAGGAAGGCGCGGCGGCTGTCGTGGTCGTAATGGTCGCTGACGAACCGCTCGGTCAGGGCCTTGAGCATTTCCTCGTCTTCGCTGAGGTCGAAATTCACATCTGACTCCCGCTGGCCTTTTTCCGGCTGTGACGGGCCTTCTACCATCGGCGGCAGGGGCGTTACCGCTGGGCAAAAGACTAGTCATGAAAAGGCGCTATCCCGGCCCTTCAAGCGATTGTACCGCCTGCAGGGGCGGGCTAAGAGGTCGGGGGAGAGGATACCAATGCAACTGCTGTCACAGGAAAACATCGACGCCGTGCGGGTGATATCGCCCCAGGGCATTCGTCCGGCGGCCGAAGCGCTGAACCGGATCGCGCTCGCGCACGGCATGCGCGCGGCCCCGGCTCACGACATTGCCGACAAGCGAACGCCCGTCGATGCCGACGGCAAGATGCTGGCTACCGAGGTGTTCGGCTGGGGCGACGACGACCGGGTGTGGTGGCGCAATTCGCGCATCGCGCTCGATTCGCCGCTGACCACCGCCTGCCGGTTCGAGAGCCTGCCGTTCTGGGCCAACGCCGAGGGCTTCCGCACCCGCGAGCCCAACGCCTACCTCGCCTCGATCGACATCGGCAACTTCGAGACCCGCGCGATGACCCGCGCCGCGATCGGCGTGCCGGTCCATCTGCCGTTCGGCCAGATCGGCGCCGTCAGCTTCAACCCGCTCGACAAGAACAAGACCGACCTGACCGAGGAGTTCGCCCTGCTGTCGGACGCGCTCGGCCTTTATGCGCGCACCTTCATCGCGACCTATGTGCAGGTCATGGGCCGTACCCAGGCGCTGCCGCCGGAATCGCGCCTGTCGAAGCGTGAGGTCGAGTGCCTGCGCTGGGCCGCGATCGGCAAGACCGACCTGGAAATCAGCATGATCATGTCGCGCAGCCGCGCCACCGTGCGCTTCCACATCCACAACGCGGCGACCAAGCTCAACGCCGTGAACCGCAGCCAGACCGTCTTCAAGGCGGCGCAGTTGGGCTATATCTCGCTCCAGAACTGAGGCGGGTTTACACGGTTTACACGGTCCAGAGGAAAAAGGTGTCGCCTTGGGCGCCGCCGGGGCCGAAAGTGTCAACTTGCGCGCCCGATGTGTCGCCTTGCGTGTCGCCTTGCGGGTTACAGGTGTCGCCTTGTTGGTGACAGGCGTAACCCTGATGGTGACAGGTGTAACCTGCAGGGTGACAGGTGTAACCTTGCGGAGGCGGTGAAGCGTGGGCCGGGTCATGGCGCGAGAATACCGCCGCGCGGCGCCTGTAGGAAAATGCTTTCCGCCGCGTCTTGCGCTCTGGCCGTTCGCCGCTCAAGGGCGGGCCATGCAGATCAGAACCGACGATCCGGCCGCGCCTCATGTGGCGGCGCTGTTGGCCCACCATCTCGAGGAACTGGCCAGCGTCATGGGCGAACACGCCTTCGCGCTCGATGCCGGCGGCCTGTCTTCGCCCGAGGTGACGTTCTGGACCGCCTGGCGTGGCGAGGTCCTTGCCGGGTTCGCAGCGCTCAAGGCGCTGGGCGCCAACGACGGGGAAGTGAAGTCGATGCGCGCCGCTCCCTCCGCGCGGCGGACGGGCGCGGGACGCGCCCTGCTGGACCACATCGTCGCCGAGGCCCGGGCGCGCGGCTACGGCGCTCTTTATCTGGAGACAGGGACGGCGGACCTGCATGGGCCCGCCATCGCGCTCTACCATAGTGCGGGGTTCGTCTCGTGCGGGCCCTTCGCGGGCTACGAGCCGAGCCCGCACAACCAGTTCATGATGCTGGCGCTCTGAGTTGGGTGACGGGGGGGCAGGCCCCGCGGGGTCAGCGGAAAATGAACCACAGGATCAGGATGACCGGGATCGGAACGCCGATCAGCCATAGTAGAATACCCTTACCCATGATCATTTCTCCTTTGTGTCGGATGGAAACGAGCATCGCGGTTCGAGGTTCCGGGAAGCCGGTGTGGTATTGCCCGCCGCACCCGCTATAGGCGGGGCGACGCAAGCTCACGCAAATCAGGCAGACGCATGGCCCGCAAGCATTCCAAGCATGGTCCCTACGAGGACCTGCATGACGACGACGAGGCCCCGCCGCCGGTCGTCCCCTGCTGGCTCTGCGGCCGGCCGACCGGCAAGAACGTCGTCCTGCACCATCCCGTCCCGAAGAGCCGGGGCGGGCGCGACGTGGTGCCGATGCACCCGATCTGCCAGCAGACGCTGATCGCCAACTTCACCAATTCCGAACTTCAGCGCCACGGCACGGACGTGGAAGGCTTGCTCGCCAACCCCACCGTGCGCAAGTTCGTCGACTGGGTGGCCAACAAGGACCCCGACTTCACCGCGACGACGGCCAAGAAGAAGCGCTGAGGCCCCTCGTCCCGCGTGCGCGGCGGTATCGCCCGGCCTACTGGATCACGCACTGGTTCTTGTAATTGAGTATCCCGGTGCGAAGCGGGTAGCTAGGCGCATCGCTTTGGGTGAGGGCGATGACTTCGTCCACGTGGAAGCGCTCTTCTTCGGCCGCCAGCGCATTTCCAGCTTCGGCCGTATCTTCCATCCGAGCGGTGAGCTTGCAGCGGCGCGTCGTCGGGTTCTGATTGACCATCATGACGCCGCAATTGCCTTCTTCCTTGACGAAACTCGGCAACCCCTTGCTGCGGGTCATTTCAGACAGTCGCCGCAACGTCATCTGCCGGGCGAACTCCGGGCTGTAGCTGAGGGGCAGCCAGGTATCGACCTCGATCCGGTTCTTCTTCTTGAACTTGCAATAGCTGCCCGTCGTCGGCCCCAGGGCCTGACCCAGCTGGGCGTGCGACGGCAGGGAAGCGAGCGTCCCTCCGGCGAGTGCCAATATCGCCGCGATGCGTGCCTTGCCGATACCTCGAGCCAACCCAGTTTCTCCTCGTGTGCCGGCCTTCGCGATTGCAACGACAGGAAGGCCGGCTGTTTGCCCCCATCCGGGGAAGGCGAACGAGGATTGCCTAGTCAAGAGATGTCGACTTGTCGAACGCAACGCGCGCGTCCGCCCGGTCCGTCCGATCGAGCCAGGTGGCTTGCGTCAGGAGCCGGCGCGGTGCGACCTTGGCGAAGCGGGCAGAACCGGGGTTCGCGGTCTTTTCATCCCCGATCCTCCAGCATCAGCTGCGCGCCGCGGAGGCCCACTGCCATCGCGGGCGCATTGGTGTTGCCGGTGACGTGCCAGGGCATGACCGAGCAGTCCGCCACGCGCACCCCTTGCACGCCGTTCACCCTGAGGCGCGGGTCGACCACTGCCTCCGCGTCGCCGCCCATGCGGCACGAGCGGATGGCGTGGAGGCCGCAGCTCGACAGGCGGCGGAACATGGCAAGCACGTCCTCGTCACTTTCCACCTCGGCGCCCGGCACCAGTTCCTCGCCGACCATGGTGCGGAGCGGGCCCGCGCGCACGTAGGCGCGCATCGAGCGCACGAGGGCGATGGCCGAGCGCCTGTCGTGCTCGGTCGAGAGGAAGTTGTGCAGGATCTCGGGCGCGTACCTTGCCGATGGCCCGGTCGCGCGCACGCTGCTCTCGCTGGTGAGGCGCAGGAGCTGGCCGTAGATGGTGACGCCGGGCAGCGGATCGATCTTGTCGAGCGGGACCGGGTCCTTGTCGTCGCCCACCTTGAAGGTGTAGCCGCCGAGGTAGAACTGCGCGTCGGTGCGTCCGTCCGGGTGGGCGACGTTGCTAAAGGCGCCGACCTCGAACGGCCCGGTCGCCAGCACGCCGTCGCCGCGCAGGAGGTAGCGCAGCATGGCGAAGGCGGCGCCGATGCCGAAGAAGCTCCTGTTGGTCCCCTTGCCCCGGTCGAGCCGGAACGGGATCGACAGCGAGAGGTGCTCGATCATCCGCTCGCCCACGTCGGGGGAATGCGCGACGAGCGGGATGCCCGCCGCCTCCAGCCGTTCGCGGTCGCCGATGCCGGAGCGGTGGAGCAGCAGCGGGCTCTCCATCGCGCCCGCGCTGACGACGATTTCTCCGGCGCAGTCGAGTCTCTGCGGGCGGCCATCCACGGTCACGTCGATGCCGACCGCGCGCGTCCCGTCGAAGACGATGCGCTCCGCCATAACACCGGTCATCACCGTGACGTTGGGCCGCTTCCTCGCGGCGGCGAGGTAGGTGCGGGCGGACGAATCGCGCTTACCCTTGCGGATGTTGTGGCTGTAATAACCCACGCGCGGGCCTGCGGTGGCGTTGAGGTCGTCGACGCGGCGAAGGCCCTGCGCCTCCCCGGCCTCGATCATGCGTTCGGCGAGCGGGTACTTGAAGCAGGCGGGGTCGACGCGCACGAGCCCGCCGCCGCCGCGCATGGGCGAGGGGCCGGCCTTGTGGTCCTCCAGTTCAAGGAAGGCGGCGGTCATGCTCGCGCCGTTCCAGCCGGTGGCGCAGGCCTCGCGCTCCCAGGCGTCGTAGTCGGCGGGCTCGCCCCGGCTCCAGATCATGCCGTTGATCGAGGACGAACCGCCAAGGCCCTTGCCGCGGATCCAGACTTCGCCGTCGCCCGGCTCGTTCGCGCCGGGATCGCGCGGCTGGGCGACGTGGTAGGCCCACATGTGCTCGGGCTTCTTGACGAGCTTTGCGACGCCCTTGGGGAGCGTGACCCAGAAGCTGTCGTTCTCGCCGCCGGCTTCGAGCACCAGCACCTGAGACCGACCGTCCGCGCTCAGCCGCTCGGCCATGACGCAGCCGGCCGAGCCGGCGCCGACGATGATGTAGTCCCACTGTTTCGACATTGTTCGTCTCTCCCTCCCGAGAGGTCGCACGAACTAGCGCAATGACTACCCTAGCGTTTTGATGAGTCACAATGCGGGGGCAGGCGGGCCTAAACCCTCTTCATGACCGGACTCCAATACCGGGATCGGAGAGAGATGAGAGCGATCGCAGAAGGCCTGTTCACCGACGAGACGCCCCCGCGTCTGATCGGCGGCAAGGACCGGGAAACCGGCCGGATCGTATTCCCGTGCCCGTCCGCGAAGACACACGAGCCCGTGCCGCTGGCGAGCGAGGGGACCTTGTGGTCCTACACCGTGCAGCGATACCGCCCCAAGACGCCGCCCTACGCCGGGCCGGATGCGTTCTCGCCCTGGGTCGTCGCTTATGTCGAGCTGCCGGGCCAGGTCATCGTCGAGGCGCCGCTATACGGCGTCGCCTTCGAGAAGGTGACGATCGGCATGCCGGTGCGCTTTTCGCCCGCGCCGCTCAACCCGCAGGACGCGGATGGCGTCTTCATTCCCGCCTTCGTCGCCATGGGAGATACCGAATGAGCGGTGACGTCTGCATCGTCGGCATCGGCATCCACCCGTTCGGGCGCACCGACGGCCTCTCCGGCCTCGACCAGGGCGTCTTCGCGGTGCGCCAGGCGCTCGCGGACGCGGGTGTGGAGTGGCCGCAGGTCCAGTTCGCCTACGGCGCCTCGGACGCGGCGGGGAACCCGGACACCATGGTCGACCGGCTCGGCCTCACCGGCGTCCAGTTCATCAACGTGCGCAACGGCTGCGCGGCGGGCGGCTCGGCGCTGTTCTCGGGCCAGATGGCGATCAAGTCGGGCGAGTTCGAGCTCGGCATCGCTGTCGGCTTCGACAAGCACCCGCGCGGCGCCTTCAATGCGCTGCCGGCCGAATACAACCTGCCCGACTGGTACGGCGAGGTGGGCCAGATGGTCACCACGCAGTTCTTCGCGGCCAAGATCATGCGCTACATGCAGATGTTCGGCATCTCGCAGGAGACGCTGGGCCGGGTGGCGGAGAAGGCCTTCCGCAACGCCGTCCACGCCCCCCATGCCTGGCGCCGCGAGCCGGTCGCGCTCGAGGACATCCTCGCCGCGCCCTTGGTGAGCGATCCCTATACAAAGTACATGTTCTGCTCGCCCGCCGAGGGCGGCGTCGCGCTCGTCCTCGCCAGCGAGAAGAAGGCGCGCGAGCTGGGCAAGCCCCTGATCCGGCTCAAGGCCGCGACCATGCGCACCCGTCCGCCGCACAGCTTCGAGGTCTTCGCGCCGTCGGTCGACGTGGTGGAGGACGACACCAAACCTCGCGGCACCGCTTCGCGCATCGCCTCCGCCGACGCCTTCCGCCTCTCCGGCATCGGGCCGGGCGATATCGACCTCGCCCAGCTCCAGGACACCGAGGCCGGCGCCGAGATCATGCACATGGCCGAGAACGGCTTCTGCGCGGACGGCGAGCAGGAGAAATGGCTCGCCGAGGGGCATACCGAGATCAATGGCGCGCTGCCCGTCAACACCGACGGCGGCTGTCTTGCCTGCGGCGAGCCGATCGGCGCATCGGGCCTGCGCCAGGTCTACGAAAACGTCGTGCAACTGCGCGGAGACGGCGGTGGCCGTCAGGTCCCGGGCGATCCCAAGACCGCCTACAGCCACGTCTACGGCGCCCCGGGCGTCTCCGCCGTCACCATTCTGGAACGCTGAAGCGAATGGACATCGAACTTTCCCCCCACGACGCTGCATTCCGCGAAGAGGTCCGCACCTTCCTGCGCGAGCACCTGCCCGCCGACGTGAAGGCGGGGGCGGCGGCGACGCCGTCGGTCTTCGTCGAGCCCGAGATCGGGCAGGTCTGGAACGCCGTGCTCAACGACAAGGGCTGGCTGGGCTACCAGTGGCCCGCCGAGCATGGCGGCACCGGCTGGACTCCGCTCCAGCGCTACCTGTTCGAGAAGGAATGCGCCGCCGCCGGAGCGCCCAATCTCACGGTTCTCGGCCTCAAGCTGCTCGCGCCCGTGATCTGGACCTTCGGGACCGAGGCGCAGAAGGCTGAGGTCCTGCCGCGCATCCTGACCGGCGAGGACTACTGGTGCCAGGGCTTTTCCGAGCCGGGCGCCGGGTCCGACCTTGCAAGCCTCAAGACGCGGGCGGTGCTTCAGGGCGACCATTACGTCGTCACCGGCACCAAGATCTGGACCACCCACGCGCACCACGCCAACCGCATGTTCACGCTGGTGCGCACCAACACCGAGGTGAAGAAGCAGGCGGGCATCTCGTTCCTGCTGATCGACCTGAACACCCCCGGCGTCTCGGTGCGCCCGATCCTGACCAATGCGGGCGACCACGAGGTCAACCAGGTGTTCCTCGACAACGTGATCGTGCCTGCCGAAAACCTCGTCGGCGGCGAGGGCGAGGGCTGGACGATCGCCAAGTTCCTGCTCGAGAACGAGCGCGGCGGATCGTGCCACGCACCCAAGCTCGCCTACGATCTCGACCAGGTGGAGGCCGCCGCCAGGGACCAGAGCGACGGGAAGGGCGGGCAGCTGTCCGACCAGGTGGACTGGCGCCGCCGCGTTGCCAGGGCCCGGCTCTCGGTCAACGCGCTCGAGATGATCGAGCTCAGGATCATTTCCGAGATCGCCAAGGGCCGCAAGCCCGGCCCTCAGACTTCGCTGACCAAGCTGCTCGCCTCCAACCTGCGGCAGGAGATCGACTTGCTTGCGGTGGACCTCTACGGGCCCGCCGGATTGCAGCTGGAGACCGCGCGACCGCTTTACGGTGACAATGCTCCGGAAGGGCTCCATTCCAAGGGAGCGCAGGTCGCCTCGGCGCGCTATCTCAACAGCCGCGCCTGGACGATCTTCGGGGGCACCAACGAAGTCCAGAGCACGATCATCGCCAAATCCGTGCTGGGCCTGTGATGGCCCGGCGCCTGAAAAACGAGAGGAATCCTGCATGCAGCTGAACCGCGAGGCGCTGACCCGTGCCTACCGGCAGATGAAGCTGATCCGCGAATTCGAGGAACGGCTCCATGAGGAGATCCAGACCGGCGAGATCGCGGGCTTCACCCACCTCTACTGCGGTCAGGAAGCCGTCGCCGTCGGCGTGTGCGAGCACCTGACTGAGCGCGACAAGATCGTCTCCACCCACCGCGGCCATGGCCACTGTCTCGCCAAGGGCTGCGACGTGGACGGGATGATGAAGGAGATCTGGGGCAGCCAGGAGGGCCTTTGCAACGGCAAGGGCGGCTCGATGCACATCGCCGACATCGACAAGGGCATGCTCGGCGCCAACGGCATCGTCGGCGCGGGCGCCCCGATCGCGGTGGGAGCGGCCATCTCCAACAAGATCGACGGTCCGGACGAGAACGGCGACCTCGCCGTCGCGATCGCCTTCTCGGGCGACGGCGCCTGCAACCAGGGCACCACGTTCGAGGCGATGAACCTCGCGGTGGTCACCAAGGCGCCGTGCATCTTCGTCTTCGAGAACAACCACTATTCCGAGCACACCGGCGTCGACTATGCGGTCGGCACGGTAAGGGACATCGCCAGCCGCGCCGAGGCGTTCGGCATGAAGGTGTGGCGCGGCGATGGGACGGACTTCTTCTCGGTCTACGACACCTTCCGCGAAGTGCTCGAATACGTGCGCGTCCCCGGCAACGGCCCGGCGGCGGTGGAATTCGATACCGAGCGCTTCTTCGGCCACTTCGAGGGCGACCCCCAGCGCTACCGCGGCGACGGCGAACTGGATCGCCTGCGCGCCGAGCGGGACTGCCTCAAGATCTTCCGCAAGAGCGTGACGGGCGCCGCGCTGCTCGACCATGCCGACCTCGACAAGGTCGACACCGACGCGCTCCAGGCGATCGAGAACGCGGTCAAGGCATCGCGCGCTGCGGCTCGTCCAAGCCCCGAGAACGTCCTCGACAACGTCTACATCAGCTACTGACGGCAGGAGCGAGAACCATGGCAAAAATGATGTATCGCGACGCCATCCGCAACACGATCTTCCAGGAGATGCAGCGCGACAGCCGCGTCGTCGTCCTGGGCGAGGACGTGGTGGGCGGCATGGGCACTGCCGGCGGGCCTGAGGCCATCGGCGGCATCTGGTCGACATCGACCGGCCTCTACGACGCCTTCGGGCCCGACCGCGTGATCGACACCCCGATCAGCGAAAGCGCCATCATGGGCGCGGCGGGCGGCCTTGCGCTGGCCGGCAAGCGGCCGGTGGCGGAGATCATGTTCGCGGACTTCATCGGCGTCTGCATGGACCAGCTGTGGAACCAGATCGCCAAGTTCCGCTACATGTTCGGCGGCAAGTCGGTCTGCCCGGCGGTGATCCGCATGCCCTGCGGCGCGGGCTACAACGCCGCCGCGCAGCACAGCCAGATGATCTCCCAGTTCGTCACGGGCATGCCTGGCCTCAAGGTGGTCATGCCCGCCACGCCGGAGGACGCCTGCGGCCTCCTGCGCCAGGCGATCCGCGACGACGATCCGGTGGTCTTCCTCGAACACAAGTTCCTCTACGCGATGAGCGGCGAGGTGAACGACGATCCGGACTTCTGCATCCCCTTCGGCCACGCCCGCCTTGCCCGCGCCGGGCAGGATGCCACCATCATCGCCAGCGGCATGATGGTCAGCTATGCCGAGACCGCCGCCGACGACCTCGCGCAGGACGGCATCGGCTGCGACGTCATCGACCTTCGCACCACCTCGCCGCTCGACGAGGAAGCGATCCTCGACTCGGTCGAAGTGACGGGCCGCGCCGTGATCGTCGACGAGGCGCCGCCGCGCTGCTCGCTGGCGACGGACATCTCCTCGCTGATCGCGCAGAAGGCCTTTGCCAGCCTGAAGGCGCCGATCGAGATGGTGACGCCGCCTCACACGCCGGTGCCGTTCGCCCGCGAACTCGAGAGCGCCTACCTGCCGGGCCCCGCGAAGATCGCGGCCGCCGTGCGCAAGACGCTCGAATACCGTTGAAGGGGCTGCTGACATGAGCCGCATCCGCGCATTCACGATGCCCAAGTGGGGCATCGAAATGACCGAGGGCACGGTCGCCGACTGGACGGTGAAGGAGGGTGACACCTTCAAGCGCGGCCAGACGTTGTGCCTGATCGAAACCGCCAAGATCACCAACGAGGTCGAGGCCGAATACGACGCCACCGTGCGCCGCATTCTGGTCGGCGGCGGCAGCGAGTCCGAGCCTGTCGGCGCGCTGCTGGCCGTGTTCGACGAAGGCTCGCACTCCGACCAGGAGATCGAGGCTTTCGTCGCCAGCTTCAAGCCGGCCGAGGGCGGCATCGCCAAAGGCGCGGAAAAGGCCAAGGTAGCTGCTCAGGCCGACGCCGAAAGCGCGCCCGTTGCCGCGCCGGACAAGCCCCGCGTCAAGATCGACACCAACCGCCCGATCAGCCCCGAGGCCTTGCGCCTCGCGGAGGAGGAAGGCGTCGATATCGCGGGTATCGAGGGATCGGGCCGGGGCGGGCGCATCACCCATCAGGACGTCGTCAAGGCCCTGCGCGGGCCTTCCCAGACGGCACCTAAGGGTACATTGACCGTACCTGAGGACGACATGACCGTCCTCGCCTCGCCGCTCGCGCGCCGGATCGCCGCGCTGCACGGGCTCTCGCTCTCGGGCCTCACCGGGACGGGGCCGCGCGGCCGCATTTCCAAGGCCGACGTGCTGGCCCTTGTGCCCGCACCGAAGGCCGCGGCGGGAGCGATCGGCACGCCCGAATTCGTCGCCGGCGAAAACCGCGCCGAGGTCGTGCCCTTCGACCGCATCCGCAAGGTCGTCGCCCAGCGGCTGACCCAGGCCAAACAGGAGCTTCCGCACTTCTACCTGCGCATGTCGGCCAGCGCCGATGCGCTGCTGGAGATGCGCAAGACCGCCAACGTAGTGCTGGGTGCCAAAGCCTCGGTCAACGACTGGATCGTCAAGGCGAGCGCGATGGCGCTGGTCCGTCATCCCGACGTCAACGTGCAGGTTCATGGGACAGAGATCCACCGTTTCCCCCACGCCGACGTCTCGATCGCGGTCGCCGGGCCGAAGGGCCTCGTCACCCCGGTCGTGCGCCAGGCCAATCTCATGCGCATCGACCAGATCGCGGCCGAAACCCGCCGCCTGATCGACAAGGTTCAGGGCAAGGGCCTCTCGATGGAGGACATGGAGGGCGGCACCTTCTCGGTCTCCAACCTCGGCATGTTCGGGATCGAGAACTTCGACGCCATCATCAACCCGCCGCAGGGCGCGATCCTCGCCGTGGGGGCCGCGCTGCGCCAGCCGGTCGAGACTGCCGCCGGAGACATTGCCTTCGAGACGCGCATTTCCTTCACCCTGTCGGTCGACCACCGCGCCATCGACGGGGCGGCGGGCGCGCAGTTTCTGCAGACGCTCAAATCCCTGATCGAGGCGCCGCAGGGCCTCTTCGCCTGAAAGGAACCTAAAAAATGACCGGAGAGGCTACGACTGCAACCATCGCCAAGCCCGGCCCGCTCAAGCGGCTCGGCGACGTGATCCAGCTCGCCTATTTCCCGACCGATTTCGACGCGACCATGAAATACTGGATCGAGACCGTCGGCGTCGGCCCGTTCTTCGTGCTGAACGACGTGCGGCTCGACGACATGAAGTACAAGGGCGAGCCCACCGACGCGACCTTCACCATGGCGATCGGTTACTGGGGCGACATTCAGATCGAACTCATCAAGACCGACAGTGACGCGCCTTCGCTCTATTCCGGCGAATACGCCGTGCGCGACCGGCTGCACCACGTCTGCGTCTTCGTCGAATCGATCGCCGAGGCCCGCGCCGCCTGCGCGGCGGTGGGCGCGACAGTCATCGTCGAGGGCAAGGTCGGCGCCGATGGCGAGGTGATCTACGTCGATCCCGGCCAGGGCCCGGGCCACGTCATCGAATACCTCCAGCCGCTGTCGGGCACCGAGGGCCTGTTCCAGATGATGAAGGATGCCGCCCGCGACTGGGACGGCTCCGATCCGATCCGGGTGCTGCAATGATGACCGAGATTTCCCAATACGCCCTCGACATGGCGGATAAGGTCGAAGCCTTCGTGCGCGAGGCGATCGTCCCCTACGAGAAGGACCCGCGCCGCGACCACCACGGCGCGCCGACCGACGAACTGGTGATGGAAATGCGCAGCCTCGCCCGCGAGGCCGGGGTGCTCACCCCGCACATCCGTCCCGACGGATCGCACCTGACCCAGCGCGAAACCGCCGTCGTGCTCATCAAGTCGGGCCTCTCGCCGCTCGGCCCGCTGGCCTGCAACACCATGGCGCCCGACGAGGGCAACATGTACCTCATCGGCCACGTCGGCTCGCCCGAGCTGAAGGAACGGTTCCTGAAACCCCTGGTCGAGGGCAGGGGCCGCTCCGCCTTCTTCATGACCGAGCCTGCCGACTGGGGCGGCGCCGGGTCCGACCCATCGATGATGAAGACCACTTGCCGCAAGGACGGCAACCAGTGGGTCATCAACGGCCGCAAGACCTTCATCACCGGCGCGCAGGGGGCAATGGTCGGCATCGTCATGGCGGCCTCCGAAGAGGAGGACACCAAGGGCGGCGCCTGCATGTTCCTCGTCGACCTGCCGGATGACGCCATCCGCATCGACGAGGTCCCCAACACCATCGACACCTCGATGCCCGGCGGCCACGCCACGCTGACGATCGACAACCTGCGCGTCCCCGCCGACCAGATGCTCGGCGCCCCGGGCGAGGGGTTCAAGTATGCGCAGGTCCGCCTGTCGCCCGCTCGCCTCTCGCACTGCATGCGCTGGCTGGGATGCTGCATCCGCGCGCAGGAGATCGCCAGCGACTACGCCTGCCGCCGCATGGCCTTCGGCAAGCAGCTGATCGAGCACGAGGGCGTGGGCTTCATGCTCGCCGAGAACGCGATCCTCATCAAGCAGTGCGAACTGATGATCGACTGGTGCGCGGGCGTGCTCGATTCGGGTTCGCTGGGCACGGTCGAAAGCTCGATGGCGAAGGTTTCCGTATCGGAAGCGCTGATGAAGATCGCCGACAACTGCGTGCAGGTGCTGGGCGGCATCGGTGTCACCGAGCGCACCATCGTCGAGCAGGTGTTCCGCGAGATCCGCGCCTTCCGCATCTACGACGGCCCCACCGAAGTCCACAAGTGGAGCCTCGCCAAGAAGATCCGCCGCGACTGGCGCAAGGCGCAGGAAGCGCTGGCGGCGAAGGAAGCCGAGCCGGCATGACGGACGTAGCGCCCGATCTGTCAGACGCCAACTCCGGCACCACCGCCGTTCGCGAGGGCTATGCCTTCGACGAGGCGGCGCTGGTCGCCTGGATGGAGGCGAACGTCGAGGACTTCGCCGGCCCGCTCAGCGTCGAGCAGTTCAAGGGCGGCCAGTCGAACCCGACCTACAAGCTGGTGACGCCCGCGCGCAGCTACGTCCTGCGCCGCAAGCCGCCGGGGCAGCTGCTCAAGGGCGCCCACGCCGTCGAGCGCGAGGCCAAGGTGCTTTCCGCGCTCCACGGTGCGGGCTTCCCGGCCGCGCGGGTCTATGGCCTGTGCACCGACGAGGCGGTGCTGGGGACGTGGTTCTACGTCATGGAGATGGTCGAGGGCCGCATCTTCTGGGACGCCGCCGTCCCCGGCGTTTCCAACGAGGAACGCGCCGCGATCTTCGATGCCATGAACGCGACGATCGCGCAGCTTCACGGCTTCGACCCCGAGGCGATCGGACTTGGCGACTACGGCAAGCCCGGCAATTACTTCGCCCGGCAGGTCGGCCGCTGGTCGAAGCAGTACTTCGACGACGAGGCGGCCGGCCGCAACGAAGACATGGACGCCGTGATCGCCTGGCTCGAGGCGAACATGCCGGAGGACGACGGCGCCTCCAGCGTCATCCACGGCGACTTCCGCATCGACAACATGATCTTCCACCCCACCGAGCCGCGCGTGCTGGCGGTGCTCGACTGGGAACTCTCGACGCTGGGCCATCCGCTCGCGGACTTCGCATACCACGCGATGATGTACCACATGCCCCCGCACATCGTGGCCGGGCTGGGCGGGGCTGACATCGCCGCGCTCGGCATCCCCACCGAGGCGGACTACGTCGCCGCCTACTGCCGCCGCACGGGACGCGAGGGTCTGCCCGACTATCGCTACTATATGGCGTTCAACTTCTTCCGCCTCGCCGCGATCTTCCACGGCATCAAGGGCCGCGTCATCCGCGGCACCGCCGCCAACGCCCAGGCGCGAGAGCGGGCGGAGGCGTTCCCGGAACTGGCGCGGCTGGCCTGGGGCTTCGCGAAAGGGTAGCGATCGGGCCTCCGCCCATTTCCTTGACTTCCGCACGCCTGCGCCCTATCTGCCGGCCTTTCCGAACCTTCAGATTCTTTCCGGGAGTGCCCAATGGCGCGCGTAACTGTCGAAGACTGCGTCGACAAGATCCCCAACCGCTTCGACCTCGTCCTGCTTGCCGCCCAGCGCGCGCGCGAGATTTCGGGCGGCGCGGAGCTTACCGTCGATCGCGACCGCGACAAGAACCCGGTCGTCGCCCTGCGCGAGATCGCCGACCAGACCGTGACTCCGTCGATCCTCAAGGAAACGCTGATCACCTCGATGCAGCGCGTCCTGCCCGACGACGACGACGAGATGGACGACGTCGGCTCGCTCAGCCAGTCGGCCGAGGCCCTGCGCATCACCGCGTCGGCCCCGACCCGCAACACCTCGATCGGCGGCGATTACGACGGCTGACGGGTTTTCGTTGACTGCCGCCGCGCGGCGGTCAACGATCAGGCGTGGCCGCCAAATCTAAATTGCCTCGTATTATCGGATTTTCCGGGGGACCGCCCGAAAGGGCCGGTCCCCTTGGCGCGTCTGCGAAAGACGTGACCGCCGGTAACGGCAATGGCGCGACAATCGCCGTCTACAGCGTCAAGGGCGGGGTAGGGAAGACCACCTTCGCCGCCAATCTCGCGTGGTGCTCGGCCGTGCAGGGCGGGCGCGGAACCCTGCTGTGGGACCTCGACGCGGCGGGCGGATCGGCCTTCCTCTACGGCCTCGAACCGCAGAAAGCCCAGCTTGCCGAGGAAGTCTTCGCCCGCGAACAGCCCGCCACGCGGCTGATCCAGAAGACTGCGTATCCTGGGCTCGACGTGCTGCCGGCCGACGAATCGATCCGCGCGCTCGACGCGCAGCTGGCGCGGATCGGCAAGCGCAAGCGGCTGGCGAAGCTGACCGAGGAACTCTCGGCCGACTATCCGCGCATCATCCTGGACTGTCCGCCGGTGATGAACGAGTTGTCCGCCCAGATCGTGCGCGCCGCCGACCTCGTGATCGTGCCGCTGCCGCCGTCGCCGCTCTCGGCCCGCGCCTTCGACCTCGTGGTGCGCGAGATATCGGGCAACACCAAGCGCCACCCGCCGATCCTGCCGGTGCTCTCGATGCTCGACCTGCGCCGGGCCCTGCACAAGCAGGCGCAGGAGGCGAACCCCAACTGGCCGTCGATCCCCTACGCCAGCGTGGTCGAGCAGAGCGCCGTCCACCGCCAGCCCGTCGGCGCGCTGGCCCCGCAAAGCCCGGCGGCGCAGGCCTTCGGCCGTCTCTGGGCCGCGATCGAGAAGAAGTTGGACCAGCGTGGCGGTTGACGTCGGTCTATCCAGAACGCGTCCCTCAGGTTAGAACCCGCGCCGATGCAACGGGGGCGAGCATGAGCGGGATCATTGAAGGACTGGCGGAACTGGGGCAGGGTTCGGCCGCTGCGATGGCGGCGGAGCCTGCCGCCGGGGGCGGAGGCCATACCCACGAGACCGCCTGCCTCAACTGCCGTACCCCCCTGATCGGATCGCACTGCCACGCCTGCGGACAGGCGGCGCACGTCCACCGCACGCTCGGCGCGTTCTTCCATGACCTGCTGCACGGCGTCTTCCACTTCGAGGGCAAGGTCTGGCGCACGCTGCCGATGCTTGCCTGGCATCCCGGCCGGCTGACGCGCGAATACATCGACGGGCGGCGCGCCAGCTACGTCTCGCCGATCGCGCTGTTCCTGTTCTGCGTCTTCCTGATGTTCGCCGTGTTCCACGCGACCGAGGGCAAGGAAGGCGCCGAGCATGCCATGAACGTACAGGGTCTCCAGCAGAACCAGGCCCGCCTGCAGGGCGAGATCGCCGGGCTCCAGGGCAAGCGCAAGGCGGCGCTCGGCAAGGGCCAGGACACCGCGCCGTTCGACGCCCAGATCGAGGACCGGCAGGACGCGCTCGACACCCTGCGCGACGTCCAGGCCGGGCTGGGCGGCGGCATGGCCCACACCAAGGCGGACCAGGTCATCAGCGACGTGCCCCAGATCGACCACGCGATGCGCAAGTTCAACGCCAACCCCGACCTCGGGACCTACAAGCTCCAGACTTATGCCTACAAGTACAGCTGGGCGCTGATCCCGATCTCGGTGCCGTTCCTGTGGCTGCTGTTTCCATTCAGCCGGCGCTTCCACCTCTACGACCACACCGTCTTCGTGACGTATTCGCTGTGCTTCATGACACTGCTGCTGATCGTGGCGATGATCGGGGGGGCGCTCGGTGCGGGCGGACTGCTGGCATGGCTGTTCCTCGTACCGCCGATCCACATGTACCGGCAACTGCGCGGGGCCTACGGACTGCGCAAGAGGTCCGCGCTCGTCCGCACGGCGCTGCTTTTGCTGTTCGCCGGCACCGCGCTGCTCATGTTCTTCCTGATGATCATGGCGCAGACGAGCTTCTGAATCCTGCTCCGACGGGCAGGCACGAAAAAAGGGGCGCCAGGTTTCCCCGGCGCCCCTCCTGCACTCTCCCTGGGGAGAACCGTTTTTCGTCAGGCGCCCTGCGGCGCCGTGCCGCCCGAGTAGCGTTTGCCCGACTTGGGGATCGCCGATCCCGTCAGCGGGCGCGAGGTCGAGGGGCCGCGCGGGGTGTTGGGACGGTCGAGCGTGCCGCCGGCAAGCAGCACCTTGATGTCCTCGCCCGAGAGCGTCTCGTGTTCCAGCATCGCCTGCGCCAGCGTTTCCAGCGCGTCCGCCTGATCCTTGAGGATCTGCGTGGCGCGGGCGTGGGCATTGTCGACCAGCGCGCGGATCTCGCTGTCGATCAGCTTGTTGGTGTCGGCCGAAGCCATGGTGCGCTGGGTGCCGCCCATGCCGAGGTAGCCTTCCTGCGTATCCTCGTACTGGATCGGGCCGAGCTTGTCCGACATGCCCCACTTGGTGACCATCGAGCGCGCGAGGCTGGTCGCGTACTGGATATCCGAGGAGGCACCCGACGAGACCTTGTCGTGGCCGAAGATCAGTTCTTCCGCCACGCGGCCGCCCATCGCGACCGAGAGGTTTGCGAGCATCTTGTCGCGGTGGTACGAGTAGCTGTCACGCTCGGGCAGGCGCATGACCATGCCCAGGGCGCGGCCGCGCGGGATGATGGTTGCCTTGTGGATCGGGTCCGACGCGGCCTCGTTCACCGAGACGATCGCGTGGCCGGCCTCGTGATAGGCGGTCATCTTCTTCTCGTCCTCGGTCATGACCATGGAGCGGCGTTCCGCGCCCATCATGACCTTGTCCTTGGCGTCCTCGAATTCCTGCATGGCGACGAGGCGCTTGTTGCGGCGCGCCGCGAGCAGGGCCGCCTCATTGACGAGGTTGGCAAGGTCCGCGCCCGAGAAGCCCGGAGTGCCGCGAGCGATCACGCGCGGGTTCACGTCGGGGGCGAGGGGCACCTTCTTCATGTGGACGGCGAGGATCTTCTCGCGGCCGTCGATGTCGGGCACCGGCACCACGACCTGGCGGTCGAAGCGGCCGGGACGCAGTAGCGCTGGGTCGAGCACGTCGGGGCGGTTGGTCGCCGCGATGATGATGATGCCCTCGTTGGCCTCGAAACCGTCCATTTCGACCAGCAGCTGGTTCAGCGTCTGCTCGCGCTCGTCGTTCGAGTTGCCGAGACCGTGGCCGCGGTGACGGCCCACGGCGTCGATTTCGTCGATGAAGACGATGCATGGCGCGTTCTTCTTGGCCTGCTCGAACATGTCGCGCACGCGGCTGGCGCCGACGCCCACGAACATCTCGACGAAGTCGGAGCCCGAGATGGTGAAGAACGGAACCCCCGCCTCACCCGCGATGGCGCGGGCGAGCAGGGTCTTGCCGGTGCCGGGCGAGCCGACCAGCAGCGCGCCCTTGGGGATCTGGCCGCCGAGCTTGGAGAAGCGGGTGGGATCGCGCAGGAACTCGACGATTTCCTCCAGTTCCTCGCGCGCTTCGTCGATGCCGGCGACGTCGTCGAATGTGACGCGGCCCGAGCGTTCGGTCAGCAGCTTGGCCTTGGACTTGCCGAAGCCCATCGCGCCCGAGCCGCCGCCCTTCTGGACCTGGCGCAGCGCGAAGAATGCGACGCCGACGATCAGCAGGAAGGGCAGGGTCTGCGCGAGGATGTAGAACAGCAGGCTGCCCTGCTCGGCTTCCTTGCCCGAATACTTGACGTCGTTGTCCTGGAGCAGCTGCGCCAGCGAAACGTCGTTCGGGACGGGGACCGTGCTGAAGGCCTCGCCGTTCTTGAGCTTGCCGTCGATGCGGTCTTCGGCGATTTCCACCGATGCCACGCTGCCTTCGGCCACCTTGCCGCGGAATTCGGAGTACGGGATCGCAGGGCCTGTCGTGGCGCGGGTGCTGAACATCGACACCACCATCAGGAGCGCGAGGAAGATGCCGCCCCACACGAGCAGGCTCTTGACCCAGGGATTGCCGTTAGGCTGGTCGTCGTTCATTTGGAGGAAACCGTCCTTTCAGACCGCCAATGTAGGCGTCTGCCGATGAATCTCAAGTTACGTCGCGTGTCCGGCGCAATCGTTTTGACGCAGGATTGCTCCGGATCGGCGGAACGCCCTGTCAAAAGCGCCGGTCAGGCGTCTTCGGGAGTGATTTCCGCCAGCCTCGAAAGAGGGAGGTGGAGCGTCATGCAGGCCCCGGATTCGCGGTTTTCCAGTGCCATTTCCGCACCGAGCTGCTGGCTGAGCACGCGGGAGATGCGCAGGCCGATCGACTCGGTGACGGCGGGGTCGAAACCGGAAGGAAGGCCGCGGCCGTCGTCCTCGACGGTGAGCGAGATCGTGTGGTCGTAGCGGGCCACGCGCAGCAGGATCGCGCCGGAAGGGCGGTCTGCGAATCCATGCTCGAGCGCATTGGCGATCGCCTCGCTGACGATCAGGGCCACCGGCACGGCGCTGTCGGGGCGCAGGATGATGTTCTCCTCCGCCTCCACGGAACAGGTGATGCCCGGCTTCGCGCTGGAGGCCATCATCTTGCTGGCCACTTCGGTCAGGAAACCGTCGAGCGGGACGAGTTGCCCGTCCTGCCGGTAGAGCTGGCGCTGGATGTTGCCGATCACCTGCAGCCGCGCGGCGGCGTCGGAAAGGGCGCGCTTGGCGGTGGGCTCCGTCAGATTCCGCATCTGCAGCGAGAGCACAGCGCCCACCATCTGCAGATTGTTGCCGACGCGGTGCTGCATCTCCTGGAATAGCAGCTCCGAGCGCTCGACCAGCTGGCCGCGCTCCTCGGCGAGCAGGCGCACTTCCTCGCGCGCGGCGCGCAGGCGGTGGTTGGCGGCCTGCATCAGGTGGACCAGCCAGATGTCGACCGCGACGACGCCGGTGTAGAACAGCATCGCGGTGATCGTGCCGCCGTCGATCGCGAAGGACATGCGCGGCGGGATGAAGACGTACCACGCGAACAGGCCGCAGATCAGGGCGGCCAGCACTCCGGGACGCGGGCCGAACAGGAAAGAGGTGAGGATGACGGCGGGAAAGAACGAGACGAACGGATAGCCGGGCGGAAACGCACCGTCGAGCACCCAGCGCAGCCAAAGCGCAAAGAGGCAAAGCGCCGCCGTCGATCCGTATTGCACCAGCGGTTTGCCCGGCAGCAGCGGAAGTCGTTCGGTAAACCGGCTCAAGGTGTTCAAATCAGACCCCAATCGCGCGAGGCCCGGGACCCGGGTCGCAGCCGGCCTCGTCGTACTGCAAGGAGTAGACGTGCGAAAGTGGCCGGGGGTTCCCCCGTTGGGGATAGGGGGGCTAGCTCCGCAGCAGCTGGTAGTCCCCCGCGTCGTCGACCTGCGCCTTCCAGCGGGGGTAGACGACGATGGTGGTGAAGGTCTCCTCGATGATCGCGGGGCTGGCCACTTCCATGCCGGGCGTGAGGTCGCCGCCGAGGTAGACGGGTACCTCGCCGAAACCTTCTCCGAGATTGGCGCGGCGGTGGCGGTCGGCGGTCGGCACGGCACCCGAGGGCGTGAATCCGCCGGCGGCGCGCGGGCCGGGCGTCTCGACATGGGCGACGAGGCGCACACCCGAGATTTCGGGGATCTCGTGCTCGCGGATGTGGCCGTATTCGGCCATGTGTCGCTCGTTGAACAGGGCGATGGCGCGCGGGCCGAAGTCCTCGGCGATGAACGACAGGTCGCCCAGCGGCACACCCGCCTCGAACGGGAACGAGAGGGAGAAGTTCTGCCCCGGATAGCGCATGTTGAGCTGGTAGTTCACGCGGATCGCCTGCGCGTCGAACCCGGCGTCGGTGAAGTAGCGCCGGGCGCGCTCGGAAAGCTGGGTCCACAGCTCGCGGATGCGGCCCGCGTCGAGCGCGGCGGCGGAGGCGATGTAGGAGCGTTCCTCGTCAATGGTCGGGTCGGCCACCAGCGTGCCGAGCGCCGAGAACGTCGGCGAGGCCTTGGGCACCAGCACGCGGGAGATGCCAAGGTCCTCGGCCTGGATCGCGGCGAAGGCGGGGCCGTTGCCGCCGTAGGCCAGCATGACGAGGTCCTTGGGGTCGATGCCCTTGCCCGCGGTGGTGCGGCGCACGCCCTGGCTCATGTTGGCATTGACCACGCGCCAGGTGTCGAAGGCGGCTTGCTCGGCGTCGCCGTGGCCCATCTCGTCGGCGAGGCGCTGGAAGGCTTCGGCGACGCCTTGCCGCGAGAGCGTGAAGCTGCCGCCCGCGAAGCCCTCGTCGGTGGAAAGGATGCCCAGCATGACCAGTGCGTCGGTGACGGTCGGCTCCTTGCCGCCGCGCCCGTAGCAGATCGGGCCGGGCTCCGAGCCGGCCGAGCGCGGGCCGACTTCCAGCGCGCCGGCATTGACGTGGACGATCGAGCCGCCGCCCGCGCCCAGCGTCTCCACCTTCACCATCGGCACGCCGACGAGGTAGCGGTGGTGCATGTTCCAGCCCGCCTCAGCCGGGGCCTGCCCATCCACCACCAGCGACATGTCGTAGCTGGTGCCGCCCATGTCGACGCAGAGCAGGTTGGGGCAGCCCTTGGCCGCGCCGCAATGCGCCGAGCCGATCACCCCGCCCGCCGGGCCAGAGGCGAGCACGCGGATCGGCGCGCCGTCGATGTATTCCTTGGTCATCACCCCGCCCGAGGCCTGCATGACCATGAGCTGGTTGGCGTAACCGCCCTCGACCAGCCGCTGCACCAGCTTCTCGAGATACCCGGTGACGCGCGGGCCGACGTAGGCGTTGACGATGGTGGTGGAGGTGCGGTCGTATTCCGGCGCGCGGGGCAGGACTTCGTGGCTGGCGCAGACGTAGGCGTTCTGGATCTCCTGCCGCACGATCTCCTTGGCGCGGCGCTCGTGCTCCGGGTTCACGAACGAGAACAGGAAGCTGATCGCCACCGCCTCGACGTTCTGGAGCCGGAGCTTGCGGCAGGCCTCGCGCAGCGCGTCCTCGTCGAGTTCGACGTGGACGGTGCCGTCATGGAGCACCCGCTCGGGCACCGTCAACCGACGGCGGCGCGGGGTGATCTGCCGGGGCGGCGCGAGGCGGACGTCCCAGATATCCTCTTTGAAGCCGCGCCGGTACTCGATCTCGTCGCGGAATCCCTCGGTGGTGATGAGGCCGGTGAGCGCACCGTTCATCTCGATCAGCGTGTTGTCGGCGACGGTGGTGCCGTGGACGATGGCGTCGCATCGGTTGAGGAACTGGCCGAGGGGCAGGCCTTCCTTCTCGGCGAGCTTGCCCAGGCCCTCCATCACGCCGAGCGAGCGGTCCTCGGGCGTCGAGAGGTTCTTGTGCAGGATCACCTCGTCGCCCTTCAGGAGGGCGAAATCGGTGAAGGTGCCGCCGATATCGATGCCAACGCGATAGGTCATTTTCGTTTTGTCCCCTGGTGCGGCTGCGCGCACCTCTCCCCTCCCGTCACCCCGGCGCAGGCCGGGGCCAAGCTCAACAAATGACGTCGCCTCGCGGCATTATCTGTTCGCTGGGTCCCGGACTGCGCCGGGATGACGGTGATCCGTTTTTCGCGCTTATTCCGCCGCCTCAGCCAAGCCCGACATCTCCGCCCGCAGCGCCTCGGTCGCCGCATGGTCAACCCCGAGCGTGTAGTCGTCGAGGCTGCCGGTCAGCACCACGCCGTACTTCGCCCGCGCCGCCGCCACGCTGACGTATTCGTCGAGCACGTCCTCCTTCACCGCTTCGGGATCGCGCAGGAGCGGCAGGCCGAAGCCGCCGCCGCCGCCGTGCTGGTAGGCGATCACCGCGCCCTGTGGCAGCAGGTCCTGCGCCGTGTGGGCGATCTTGCGCTCGTTGTCGGAGCCGACCTCGAAGTGGTTGGTGTAGGGGATGGCGTCGTCGCCGCCGCACATGCCGCGCAAGGGGTGCTCGGCGGAGACCATCCACGCCATCGCCGAGGTAGGTTTCAGCACCTGCTTGACGTTGAGCGAGCCCGGCGCGCCGCGCCACTGGCCCGCGCCGCCGCCGTCGGTGGTCATCTCGCGGCTGATGTTGAGGATCGGGAAGCGGCTCTCCGCGTCCTCCGCCTCGGACAGGATCAGGCTGCCGAGCGCAGAGGGGCACGATCCCCAGCCGTCCAGCCCCTCGACCGCCGAGACGTCCATCGAGCGGCAGTCGACCCCCTGGTCCATCCACATCATGCCGTTGTCGTCGAAGCCGACCACCATGTTGGGCATGCCGATCTTGTAGAGCTGTGGCTGCGAGCGTTCGGGCGCGACGTTGGACAGGGCGATGCAGACCGCCTCGGTGATCTCGCAGGCCGGGTGGAACGATCCCAGCGCGGCGGGCTTGTTCGGCGGCGGCTGGGCGATGCAGCCTTCGGGCACCACGATCTCTATCGCGTTGAAATAGCCCTCGTTCTTGACGATCGTCGGGTCCATCGCCGCGACCACCTGGCACATCACGTAGCTGCGGGTGTTGGCGAAAGTGTTCCACACGCCGACCAGTTCGGGCCGGTCGTCGGTGCCGGTGAGGTCCACGGTCAGCTGGTCCCCGGCGATGGTGCAGGTGACGTGGACCTTGACGTCCTTGGTGCCGGCGGTGTCGTGGTCGATGAAGACGGTGGCTTCGTAGGACCCGTCCGGCCAGCGCGCCACTTCCTCGCGCACGCGCTTCTCGGTGTGCTCGATCGACTGGTTGATGGCGGCCTTGATGACGCCCGAGCCCCACCTGGCGATCAGTTCGTCGAGCATCCTGACGGCGTATTGCACGCCGCCGATCATGGCCGCGATGTCGCCCGCAAAGGTCGCGAAGCGGTTGTTGCGCACCACCGTGTCGAACACGTCGCGGCGCAGTTCCCCCCGGTGGACGAGCTTGAGGCAAGGGTAGATCACGCCTTCGGTGAACACGTCGGTCGCGTCGAGCGAGAAGCCGCCGGGGTCCTTGCCGCCGGTGTCGCCCTGGTGCGCCTGCAGCGTCTGGATGCAGATCAGCTCGCCCGCCTCGTCGTAGACCGGGCCGTAGACGCAGTAGTCGGGCAGGTGGCCGCCGCCGTGGTCGGGGTCGTTGGCGAGGAAGACGTCGCCGGGGCCCCAGTCGTAGCGATCCTGGTTCATCAGCCCCCAGCGCGTCTCCATCTGATTGACGAAGGTGAGGTGCGGCGTGCCGACCGCGCCCATGGCTAGGCGCCCGTGCGCGTCGACGATGGCGGCGTTGCGTTCGTTCGACTGGTTGATGATCGGCGAGCTTGCGGCGCGGCCGAGGTACGTCGCGCTCTCGAAGCAGACGGTCTCGAAGGCGCCGCGGATGATGTCGGCGGTGACCGGGTCGATGCTCGCCGTGGTCGGCAAGGGGCCGCGCGCGGCAGCCAGCTTGCGGTTCAACTCGTAGGACATCTTTCGCACTTCCTCTTGCCCGTTGTTTTCGGGATAGGTCGATGCGCATGCCCGTTCTCGACAGGCCGCGCGGGTCGGCGTGCAAATTGCGAAAGTCCGCGCTATCCCGCCATGCCCACGCGCGCCATCGGAGCAGCACCGCGATGAAGACAGACGGCCGTATCCACCCGGTCTATGCGCAGATGGAGCGCACCGTGTTCGACCGCATGTCTGCGCTCGCGCGCGAGCATGGCGCGATCAACCTAGGGCAGGGATTTCCCGACGGACCGGTGCCGGAGCCGCTGATCGAGGCGGCGGCGCGAGCCTTGCGCGAAAAGTCGAACCAGTACCCGCCCGGCGCAGGCCTCATCGAACTGCGCGAGGCGATCTGCGGCTACTATGCGCGGCGGCAGGGCTCGGCGCTGTCGGCGGAGCAGGTGACAGTGACGTCGGGCGCGACCGAGGCGATTGCGGCCGCCGTGCTCGCCTTCGTGAAGCCGGGCGACGAGGTGATCCTGTTCCAGCCCGCCTACGATGCCTATGCGCCGATGGTGCGGCGGGCGGGCGGCGTGCCGGTCTCGATCCCGTTGGCGCCGCCGGAATTTCGGTATGACGCCGAGGCGCTGGCGGCGGCGATCACGCCCCGCACGCGGGTTCTGATGCTCAACGATCCGCTCAATCCCGCGGGCACCGTCGCCAGCCACGGCGAACTCGAGATGATAGCCCGCGCCTGCACGGAGCACGACCTCATAGCCATCTGCGACGAGGTGTGGGAGGACGTGCGTTTCGACGGCATCCCCCACCGCTCGCTGATGAGTTTCCCGGGGATGGAGGAGCGGGCGGTGAAGATCGGCTCGGCGGGCAAGATCTTCGGGCTCACCGGCTGGAAGATCGGATGGATGATCGCAGCGGGGGAACTCGGCACTGCAATCGCGCGGGCGCACCAGTTCCTGACCTTCGCCAGCGCGGCGCCGCTGCAATGGGCGGTGGCCGAGGGACTGGAGTTACCCGAAGCGGTGCTCGCCGATCAACGCGAGGGCTGGGCGGCATCGCGCGAAAGGCTCAAGTCGGGGCTGGAGAGCGCGGGCTTCGTGGTCCTGCCCAACGCGGCGACGTGGTTCCTGTGCATCGACCTTGCCGCCTCGGGCGTGGCGCTCACCGATCGGGTGTTCTCCGAGCGTGCGGTGGCCGAAGCGGGCGTGGCGACGGTGCCGGTCAGCGCGCTCTACGAAGGCGAGAGTGCGCCCGTTCACATCGTGCGCCTGTGCTTCACCAAGCCGGACGCCGTGCTCGACGAGGCGGCGGCGCGGCTGTCGGCATGGAGGGCGGGGCTGTGAGCGGTTTCGCATGGCGGCCGATGCGGCCTGCGGACATCGACGGTGTCGTCGACGTCGCCCGCGTGGCTTTCCCCGATCACTTCGAGGCGCGCGAATGCTTCGAGGAGCGGCTCGCCTTGTTCCCGCAAGGGTGCTTCGTGCTTGCCTCGGACGAGGAGGTGAAAGGCTACTTGATCGCCTATCCCTGGGCGCTGGGATCGGTGCCGCCGCTCAACAGCCTGCTCGGCGGGCTGCCTGAGACGCGGGCGGAGTTCTACCTTCACGACCTCGCTTTCCACCCCCACGTGCGCGGGCAGGGCCATGCCCGCCCCATCGTCGAGCGGCTGGCAGCGGAACTGAGGGCGGCGGGTGCGGAAAGGATCGCGCTGGTCTCGGTAAACGATTCGCTCGCCTTCTGGCGCGGCATGGGGTTCGAGCCGGTCAGCGGCGACGAGGCGATGCGCCGCAAGCTGGAAAGCTATGGCGGCGATTCCACCTACATGATGCGCAAGCTCAGGGGCGCCGCGAACGGCGCCCCTGCGTCCTAGCCCTTCGGGGCGTGTGGGTCGCCGCCGGAGAAGGCGTCGGCGATCGAGCAGCCTGCGGGTCCGAGGATGACCACGAACAGCGTCGGCAGGATGAACAGGATCAACGGCACGGTCATGATCGCGGGCAGGCGCGCGGCCTTTTCCTCGGCGCGCATCATGCGCTCGTTGCGAAATTCGGCCGAGAGCACGCGCAGCGCCGAGGCGAGCGGAGTGCCGTATCGCTCGGTCTGGACCATCGTCGTGACCACGCCCTTCACCGCGTCGAGGTTGACGCGGTAGGCAAGGTTCTCGAACGCCTGGCGGCGCTCGTGGAGGAACGACAGCTCGATCGAGGTCATCGAGAACTCGTCGCCGAGTTCCGGATAGGCGCGGCCCAGTTCGCGCGACACGCGCTCGAACGCGGCGTCGACGGTGAGGCCGGCCTCGGCGCAGATCACCAGCAGGTCGAGCGCGTCGGGCAGGCCCTTGCGGATGGCGTCGGTGCGCTTGGTCACGAGGTTCTGGATGAAGACGTCCGGGCCCTTGTAGCCCGCCAGCACCATGGCCGCGAAAGCCATGAACTTCTTGAAGGTGCTCCAGTCGGGGAAGTAGTCGATCCAGTAGATCACGGTCGCACCTAGCGCGCCCAGCACGATCGGCGCGACGAGGCGCGCGAAGACGACGGCGACGGCCCATTCCTTGTTGCGGATGCCGGCCTGCGCCAGCTTCTGCTGGATGACCTTGATCTGGCTGTCCTGCAGCATCTTGGCGCCGCCTAGGAACGCGCCCATGCGGTCGGTCGTGTCGTTGCGGCGCACCAGGCTCTGGCGCTTGCGGGCGGTGGTGACGAGCCCCGCCTTGAGAGCGTCGCGGCGTTCGTTGAGCGCCTTCACGCGCTTGGCCATCGGATCGCGGATGGTGATCGCCGAATAGATCGCCAGGAGCACGGCGGCGGCCGCCACCATGGACAGCAGCGTGCCGATCAGCGTGACGTCGAAGCCCAGGATCGTCGGGCCGGCGGGTTGGTCGAGCATGTTCGTCGTAGTCCCTGGATCAGATCTCGAAGCTGACCATCTTGGCCATGATGAAGGCGCCGATGCCCATCCACACCGCGCCGCCGATGCCCGCGACCATCAGCCGCTCGTCGACGAGGAATTCGCCGATGTACTTGGGATTCACCCAGTAGATCATGACGGTGACGATGAACGGCAGCGAGCCGACGATGTAGGCCGAGGCCTTCGATTCCGAGCTCATCGCGCGGATCTTGAGCTTCATCTGCGCGCGCTTGCGCAGCACGTCGGACAGGTTCGCCAGCGTCTCGGCCAGGTTGCCGCCGGTCTCGCGCTGGATGGCAAGGGTGATGCAGAAGAAGTTGAACTCGGGGATGCCGAGGCGTTCTGCGGTTTCTTGGAGCGCGTCCTCCATAGTCTTGCCCACCTTCATGCGGTCGGTGACGAGCTTGAACTCCTCGCCGACGGGGCCGGGAATTTCCTGCGAGATGACAGTCAGCGTCTCGGACACCGGCAGGCCCGAGCGAAGGCCACGCACGAGCAGATCCATGGCGTCGGCGAACTTGGCGGTGAAGGCGTTGGTACGTTTCTTGACGAAGTGGTTGACCACAAGATGCGGCAGTCCCGCGCCGACGAAGGCGCCGAAGGCGAGGCCCAGGAACAGCGCGCCGGTCTTGAGTAGCACGAGCAGGAAGATCACCGTTCCGAGGCCGAGCGAGCCGTAGATGTACTGATTCATCGACCAGGGCAGGCCGGAGCGGTGCAGGCGCAGCGACAGCGCCTCGGCCCGTGAGCCGGAGCCGGCGATCTGGTGCGTGCGCGGCTTGCGGGCGGCAACCGCGCGGCGCATCTGCGCCTCCAGGCGGTCGCTGCTGTTCGACGAATGGCGGAAGCGCACCGTCTTGAGGCGGCGCGTCGATTCCTTGCTGGGCGAGGGGCCGGACAGCGCTGCCCAGAGCAGCAGGAACACGCCGCCGAGGCCGCACGCCACCATGATCAGCTGGAGAAAGTTCATCGCCTGGCCGTGCCTTTACGAAGCGCGCGCATCACTGCGCCGCCGGGGCCTTCTTCTTCGCCTTGGGCATCATCGCCTTGAAGTCGATCTTGCCGAGCAGCGACGCCTTGGGGGCCGTGACGACCCGGTCGTCGCCCGAATCGGCGATCATGTTCGCCAGGTCGCGCATCACCGCGGCCGCCTTGGTGGCGCGGTTGGCGTCGGCGAAGGTCTGGCCCAGCTTCGCGGCCATCGAGGCGGCCTTGAGGTCGTAGGGGATGACGAAGTCCAGCTTGGATTCGATCGAGGCTTCGAAGTCGGCCTTGCTGATCTCGGCGAGCGCGGGCTGGACCTTGTTGGCGACCACGAGCACCTGGGTCTGGGGCGCGTTGGCCTTGAACCACGAAAGCATGCGGATCGTATCGCGCGCGGAAGCCAGCGTCATCTCGGTAACCAGCACCACGACGTTCACGTTGGCGACGAGCTGCGGGAAGTTGATCAGCATGTTGCGCGGCATGTCGATCACGGTGGTTTCGAACGCGGCGCGGAACTCCTCCTCGAGCTGCACGAAGGCCGAGCCGTCGGTCATCAGCGGCGCGTTGATCGGCGCTTCGGCGGAAAGGATCGCGAGGTTGTCGTTCGCGCGGATCATGGCGCGCTCGATGAACAGGCCGTCGATGCGGCTGGGGTTCTCGATCGCGTCGGTGAGGCCCCGGCCAGGCTCGAGGTCGAGACACAGCGCGCCGGTGCCGAAGTGGATGTCGAGGTCGAGCAGCGCGGTCGGCAGCTTGTGGTCGGTGCTGAACAGCCAGGCGAGCGAGGTCGCCAGCGTCGAGGCGCCGACACCGCCGCGCGTGCCGATGACCGCGGTCGCGACATGTGCCTGCGCGGCGGCGGCGTCATGGACGCGCGGCGCGGCGAAGACGGCCTGGGCCTGTGAGAGCGAATCGCGCACCTGCGAAGGCGACAGGGGTTTCAGCAGGTAGTCGTGGATGCCGCTGGCGATGAGGTCGCGGTAGAGGCGCACGTCGTTGACCTGGCCCACGGCTATGACGACGGTGCCGGGCTCGCACACTTCGGCAAGCGCGTTGATGTCGCTCAGCGGATCGCCGCTTTCGGACAGGTCCACCATCAGGATGTTGGGGCTCGCGGTGATGGAGAGCGCCTGGACGCCGCTGCGCAGGCCGCCCTTGCTGCACTTCTCCGATTGCCAGCCCAGATCCATCGCGAGCGAACGCACCACGTCGAGCGAGGCGTCGTCGCACAGGAAGGCCGCGAACTGGTCACGCGATGCCGGACCGCCCGATTTCCAGGGTGCGTTCATCGTCAGTTCCCCTTGCTGCCGCTTTCGGCGACCGTGTTGCCGGCACCGGTGGGCGGTGCGGTCCGATAGGCGCTGATCGCCTTGCTCGCAGTCGTGGCCGACGTGACGCCGGAATCTTCGGCGCCCCGGACGAGGTCTTCCGGGTCGGCGATCATGGCGGCGAGATTGGTGTTGGTGGCGCAGCCGTAGTTGCTCGACAGGCCGTTGGTCGGGTTGAAATCGCTCTTGGCCGACCAGTCCGGGCAACTCGGCACCGAGGCTTTGGACCGAGTGACGATCACGCGGGCAGTGCCCGCCGTCACGTAGCCGGCGGTCTGCGGGGCCGGCTGGTCGCCAAGCAGGATACCGTGGCGCGAGGCGATCGCCTCGACCATGCTGCGCGTCGCCGGGCTGCCGCTGGGATCGTCGATGGTGACGCGGTCGCCGTACTTCAGGCCCATGGCGTCGAACCAGTCGGCGAGGCGGGCCTGTTCGCCGTAGGCGAGGCCGGTTCCGCCGGTGTTGACGTCGAGGGTGTAGTTGGTGCGTTCGACCACCGGCTGGTGGACCGAATACATCGAGCGGTTGGACGGGATGCCGCCGCAGCCGGCGAGAGCGATGCCCAGCGCGAGGGTCAGGCCCCAGGCGGCGGTGCGGTTGGCGGAAGCGAGGGCGCTGCGCATGGTGGTCATCTTTCTCACTTCAGGCTGAAGCCGGGACGGGGGGCGTCGTTCGCCGCGGCGCGCTTGGCCGGCTTGTCGTTCGCTGCGGGAACGGCGGGCGCCTCGGCCGCGCCGATGCCGGGTCCGGCCGCGCCGGTGAGCGCTTGCGTCGGCCCGGGGCGCTTGGCGCCGCTGTTGCTGTCGCTGTCCATGTTGCCCAGCAGGCGCTGCAGCTCGTTGGGCGAGTTGAAGCCGTCCGTGGGCAGCGCGATCTGCGAGCCGTTGACCGGGTTCACGAGGTACGGCGTCACGATGATGACCAGTTCGGTCTCGCCGCGCCGGTAGCTGGTCGAGCGGAACAGTGAGCCCAGGATCGGCAAGTCGCCGGCGCCGGGCATCTTCTGGATGGTGTTGGCGGTGTTGTTGCTCAGCAGGCCGGCGATCATGAAGCTCTGGCCGGAACCCAGCTCGATGGTCGTCTCGGTGCGGCGGATGCTCAGCGCCGGGACCTCGTAGCCGTTGAGCGTGACGGCGCCCTGGCTCGACAGTTCGGAGACTTCCGGACGCACCCGCATCGAGATGCGGCCGTTGGCGAGCACGGTGGGCGTATAGCTCAGGCTGACGCCGTAGCGCTTGAACTCGATCGAGGTGGCGCCAAGACCCTGGCTGATCGGGATCGGGTATTCGCCGCCGGCGAGGAAGTCGGCCGTCTCACCGGACAGGGCGGTCAGGTTGGGCTGGGCCAGCGTGGTGACGAGGCCGACCGTCTCGCCCGCGTCGAGCGAGCCGAGCAGGTCGAGCCCGAGAACCTTGCCGGTCAGTCCCAGCGTCGTGCCGGTGCTGCTGGGCGCGACCGCGGTGACGCCTTCGTCCCAGTTGTTGCCGATGCCGAGCGGGCCGCCGGGATAGTACTGCGGGAACTTGCCCGAGCCCTGGCCGATCACGAACTTGGCGCCCGAGGTCGGGTCGTAGCTGGCGATGTTGACGCTCAGCGACTTGACCAGCGAGCGGCTGACCTCGGCGATGCGGACCTGCAGGTTGACCTGCATCGGGGTCGCCATGCGCAGGCGGCTGATGATGTTGGCGTCCTTGCCGGAATAGGCCTGGACGAGGCGTTCGGCTTCGGCGGCGTCTTCGGGCGAGCGGACGGTGCCGGTCAGCAGGAAAGTGCTGGAGCCCATCGTCGAGACGGCGATCTTGGCCTCGGGCATCGCCAGGCGCAGCATCGCATCGACGCTGTCGAGGTTGGAGCCGACGCGGACCGTGCCGGACCACACCACCGCTCCCGCCGCGTTGCTGGCATAGACGGTGGTGGTGCCGCCGGCCTTGCCGAACACGTAGAGCTGGCGCGCGGACTTCACCTGGACGTCGGCAACCGAATCGTTGGCGACAAAGAGGTCTGCCATCGGCCCGGTCAACGTCACCAGCTGACCGTTGCCGATCGACAGCTCGATATCCTGCGCGGGCTTGGCGATCGACTGCGCGGCGGCCGGGGCGGCCGCAGCGACCATTGGGGCGATCGCGCAGGCGGCAGTCAGCATGGTCTTGAGAATGCTGGACTTCATGGGGATGCCCTCAAAGGCGTTTGAACGCTGGGTGTCGCGGGTGACCATCACTTGGTGCCCACCGGTTCTTCGGTCGTTTCCTTGCCGCGTGTGACGCGCACCACGGGGCCGGTCCGCACGGGGGCGGCGTTCACCGGACCGCCCTGCGGGGCGGGGCCGGCCGCGACTGCGGGAGCGGGCGCCGCCGTGGGCATGTTGGAGCGCTGGAAGCGCGAGACGTCGCCGCCGGTCACGTAAGTGGTGGCACCGTCGATCGGGCGGGCCATCGCCTGCTTCATCAGCGATTCCTCCTGTTCGCGCGTCGCGCCCTCGGGCACCTTGACGTCGCCGCTGGCGAGGATGCGCTCGAATTCGCCCTGGTTGTCGGCGATGGCGCGCAGCGACAGGCTGATCTCGCCGATCTCCTGTGCGACGGCGACCTTCTCGGCGATGCGGGGCGTGACTTCGAGCGTGACGGTGCGGAAGGCGTGGACCACGGTCTTGCCGTCGACGACTTCGCTGTCGGTAGCCTGGTCGGTGGCGAGCACGCGCAAGTTGCGCAGGATCGTCTCGGCGGTGCGCAGCGAATCGCCCGAGCCTTCGCCCTTGACGTCCTGCGTGAGCATGAGGTCCACGCGGTCGCCCGGGAAGACGAAGCCGCCGACGCCGGTCTTGGCCGAGACCGGGATGGTGATGGCGCGCATGCCGGGGGCCAGGGCGGCGGCGAGGAAACCGCGATCGCCCGGTGCGACGAGCGAGCCCTGGGTCAGCGGCTGGCCGGCGGTGATCGGGAAGCGCACGACGGTGCCGAGGAGCTTGGTCATGTCGGCCTCGCCCTCGATGTAATAGGCGTCCTTCACCAGTTCGCCCGGCCAGCCCTGGAAGGAGACCGCGTCGGCGGTGATGATCGTGCCCACCGGAAGCGCGCGCTGCGCCACGAGGACCTTGGGCCCCGTGTTCTGCGCCTGCACGGCCTCGGCCTGCGGCATGGCGCCGCCTGCGAACATCGACCTTGCGGCGAACGCGGTGAATGCCGCGATGAGCAGCGCCGCCGCGAGCAGCAGCACTTTCTTCCTATCCATGGCTACGTGAAACCCTCGAAAAATCCCCGATCCAGAGCATCTTATCGGGCAAATTGGTTAAGAACGGGTTCACCCCGTTTGCGCGGCCATACGGGCTGCCATGATAGTCTGTTCGCCAATGATCCAGAGCCCCGCGGCCGAGATGGCGATGCCGTAGGGAACCTCGAGGCGCGACTTCTGGCGGCGCATGATATGGCGCATGCCGAGCATCAGGATCGCGATAACGACCACCGCGCCGAGACCGAGCGCCCAGGGACTGGGCAGATGGTCGGCCAGCGCCTGCACGGTCGCCTTCTCGAGTACCGGGCGGCCGGTTGCGACGGCGAAGACGATGGCGGAGGCGCCCCACACCCAGGCCAGCGCGACCAAACCCGCCAGCACGTCGCGCAGCGCCTCTCCGGGCACGCGCTGCATGTTGAGCGCCGCCATCGCGATCGAACCGCCGCCGCCCAGCAGCGCCATCAGCACGACGAGGTCCAGGAAGCTCGAGGGCGTGAACCACAGCGCCAGCGCGCCCAGCAGCTTGACGTCGCCGCCGCCCATCTGCCCAGTCGCGAACAGCAGGCAGGCGACCACGAAGGTCACCGCCGCCAGCGCCAGCTGGAACGCGATGGCCATCGGTCCCATGCCCATCGCCAGCCACCACAGCGGCGCGGCAAGGGCGATGGAGGCGGTGAGCCAGTTGTTGATTTCGCGGCGGCGCAGGTCGGTCACCGCCGCGATGAGCAGCGCCGTTGCCAAGACCGCCAGCAGAGCATAGGAAAAATACGCGCCCGACATAGGTTTGTCCCATTGATGGACAGGCATCTACATCGTGCACCACTACCAAATAGTAACCAAGGCACCTGGCCTGCGCAGTGACGATTTCTCCCGCGATCCAAGACCCGAATGCCCCCGGCTGCTCCCCCGCCCGGCGCGTGATCCCGCCTGAGGCGACCGAACCGCGCTGGGCACTGCCTGACGGCCACCTGCTGCGCCGGATCGATTGGGCGGCGGGGCCGCGCGGCTCGATCCTGTTCATGCCCGGCCGCGGCGACGCCTACGAGAAATGGCTGGAAACGCTGGACGGCTGGCACCGCGAAGGCTGGCAGGTCACCTCTGCCGACTGGCGCGGGCAGGCCGGTTCGGGGCGGCTCGGGCATGACGCGACCACTGGGCACGTCTCCGACTTCGCGGTCTGGGTGGCCGACTATGCCGCGCTGTTCGCCGACTGGTACGCGAGTACGCCCGGTCCGCACGTCGCCGTCGCCCATTCGATGGGAGGCCAGATCGTCCTGCGCGCCGTGGCGGAGGGCGCGGTGCGACCCGACTCGCTGGTGCTTTCGGCGCCGATGCTCGGCATCCATCCGACATGGATCCCGGCGAGCGTCCTGCACCCCGTGAGCCGCGCCATCCGGGCACTGGGCGATCCGGCCCGACCGGCGTGGAAGGGCGGCGAGAAGCCTGGCTCCATGGCCCGCGCACGCAGCCTGCTGCTCACCCACGACGAAGGTCGCTACGACGACGAGCAGTGGTGGCGCGAGCAAAGGCCCGAGATCGGCATGGGCGCTGCAAGCTGGGGCTGGATCGAACGCGCGCTTGCCTCGATTCGCGGACTGGAACGGCGCGGCGTGCTGGAAGCGGTCGACGTACCGACGCTGCTGCTGGGCACCAGCATCGACGGCCTTGTCTCGTGGCCCGCGATTCGCCGCGCTGCCGGGCGTTTGCCGCAGGGCGAACTGGTGACCTTCGGGCCCGAGTGCCGTCACGAGATCCTCCGCGAGGTCGATCCGGTCCGCGGCCGCGCGCTGGCCGTCATCGGGGACTTTCTCGATTCGCACGCCCCCGCGAGGGGCTGAGCGATGGACGCAGCGTTCGATATTGTCATCGTCGGCGCCGGCATGGCCGGAGCGTCGCTCGCCGCCGCGACCGGGGCGCGGGCGAGCGTGCTGATGCTCGAGGCCGAGGAGATGCCGGGCTATCACGCCACCGGGCGCTCCGCCGCGTTCTGGACCGAAAGCTACGGCGGGCCGGGCGTGCAGCCGCTGACGACCGCCTCTGGGCCGATCCTGAGAGACCTTGGCGTACTCACGCCGCGCGGTGCGCTGACGCTGGGCCGCGCCGGGCACGAGCGCGATGTCGAAGCCTTCGCCGCGCGCTACACCGCCGCCGGCGTCGAGATCGAGGTGCTGAACCGCGCCGCAATCGAGGCGCGGGTGCCGGGCCTGCGCGAGGGGTGGACCAGTGCCGCGCTGGAGCCAAGCACCTGCGACATCGACGTGGCGGCGCTCCACCAGCACTACCTCGCGCAGGCGCAGCGTGAGGGCGCGCAGTTGTGGTGCCGCGCCGAGCTGGCTGCCGCCGAGCGCTCCGCCTCAGGCTGGACGCTGGCGCTGGCGGACGGGCGGCGCGTGTCTGCGGGGGTGCTCGTCAACGCTGCTGGGGCATGGGCGGATCCGGTCGCGCGGATGGCGGGCGTCGATCCGCTCGGCATCGCGCCCTACCGCCGCACCATCGCGCAGCTTGGCGTCGCGGTGCCGGTGCCGGATGATCTGCCGCTGGTGCTCGACGTGGCCGAGACCTTCTACTTCAAGCCCGAAAGCGGACGCCTCTGGCTCAGCCCGCACGACGAGACGCCCAGCAGCCCTTGCGACGCAGCGGCCGAGGAAATCGACGTGGCGCTGGCGGTGGACCGCTTCGAACAGGTGGTCGACTGGCCGGTCACCCGGGTCGAGCATCGCTGGGCGGGCCTGCGCTCGTTCGCGCCCGACCGGCTGCCGGTGTACGGATTCGCACCCCGGGACTCCGGTTTCTTCTGGTTCGCGGGGCAGGGTGGCTTCGGTATCCAGACCGCCCCTGCCGCCGCCGACCTCGCGGCCCGCCTGCTTATGGGCGAGGGGCCGGGAGCGGTCGATCCCGAGCCGTTCGGGCCCGGGCGCTTGCGCTGACGCTCATTCCCCGCCGGGGCCATCCGCTGCGGCGGAACCGGCCTTGCGGCGCGGCGCGAAGAGGTGCCAGCCGAGCAGCACCGGCTCCAACACGGCCATGCCCACGAAGACGCTGACGAGGCGCTGGATGGCGGGGCCGATGCGCGCGTCGGCGTAGCTGTCGGGCACCAGCACCACCAGCACGGCGAGCGTGAACTGAAGGCCGACGTAGGTCACGCCAGGAAGCCCGTTCTCGATATGGCGACCGATGACGATACCGATGCAGGTCCCGATGATGAGCACCGGCGCGCTCCCCTGCGCCAGCAGCAGCACGGCAAGCGCCAGCGCGCCGCCGGCGATGCAGCCCAGCGCCCGGTGTAGCAGCCGCCGCGAGACGGGCACGAAGCCGCTGGCGCCTATCCCTGCGACCGGCACGATCATCACCGCCATGATCGTCACCGCCGCCTGCGGCAGTTCCGGCAGGTCGAACAGGGCATGGAGCACCGGCAGGAGCGCGATGGCGAGGCCCGCCTGAGCGGCGTGGCGCGCGGCGTGGGGATGCCAGCGCATCCGCTCGGGCGCGGGTTTGCGGTTGGCCCACCAGCGCTTGCCGGCCAGCGCTCCGGCGATGAGGCTGACGACCGTGCAGGCCACTGTCCCGGCGACCACCTCCAGCAGCCGCGTCTGCGCGAAGCCGATGGTGTCGAGGTCCGGCCGGTCGATCTTGTCCAGCAGGATCATCTCGAAGGTGAGCCCGAACAGCAGCCAGGCATAGGCCCGCCTCGCCGTCAGCATCCCGTAGAGCCCCACCGCACCGACCAGTGCGGCCGCAATCATCGCCAGCGGCAGCGAGCGCGCGGCGTAGGGTACCACGGCCAGCGCCAGCCCCGACCCGGCGATGGTGCCCACGATCCGCAGTACCCCGCGCAGCAGGGTTTCGGAAACGTCGCTCTTGAGCAGGACGAAGGCGGTGAAGGCCGCCCACGACACCATGTCGGCGCCGATCGCATGGGCGAGCACGATCGCCAGCATGACCGAGGCAACGCATGCCCACTCGTCCGCCATGCGCGGGCCCGGGGTGATGAGCGCGCGTAGCTGGGCGGTCAGGTCGGTCTTGATGGACTGGAGCAAGGACTCCCTCCGAACGGAGAGTGGAGTATGATTTAAGCCGCCGCCTTCGCGGCGTCGCTGGCCAGCTTGTCGACGCGCTCGTTCTCGACGTGGCCGCTATGGCCGCGCACCCATTCCCAGCGGACCTTGTGACGGCCCGAAGCCTCGATCAGGTCGTGCCAGAGGTCGGCATTGCGCACCGGCTGCTTGCTGGCGTTGATCCAGCCCTTCTTCTTCCAACCGTGGACCCACTTGGTGATCCCGTCGATCACGTACTTGCTGTCGGTATGGAGCGTCACGTCGCACGGCTCGATCAGCGCATTGAGCGCGCGAATCGCGGCGGTCATTTCCATGCGATTGTTGGTGGTGTCGGGCTCGCCGCCGGACATTTCCTTCTCGTGGCTTCCCATGCGCAGCAGCACGCCCCAGCCGCCAGGGCCGGGATTGCCCTTGCAGGCGCCGTCGGTGAAGACATCGACCTGTTTCATGCGAAAATCCCTGCGTTGGCCGGATCGGCATAGAATTCGAGGCGCCGCGCGAAGGCCATCGGGTCCTTGGGCGTCACCAGCGCGTCGGCAGGGGTGTTCAGCCAGTCGTAGGCGCGGGTGGCGAGGAAGCGTACCGCCGCGCCGCGCGCCAGCAGCGGCAACGCGGCATGTTCGGCCGTGCTCAGCGGGCGCACGGCGGTGTAGCCTTCGGCGAGGGCGTCGGAGAGCGCCGGCAGGAAGCGGGCACCGTCGGGACTGAAGCACCAGGCTGCGTGTGTCACGGCAACGTCGTATGCGAACAGGTCGGTGCAGGCGAAGTAGAAATCGATGAGTCCTGTGACAGCGTCGCCCAGCATCAGCACGTTGTCGGGGAACAGGTCCGCATGGATCACGCCGCGCGGCAGGTCGGAGGGCCAGCGCGCGGCCAGCAGCGCGAGTTCGCGCTCGACGATGCGGCCGAGTTCCGGGTGGATCGATTCGAGGCCCTCGCGCCCGCAGTCGTTCAGCAGCTTCTGCCAGTCGGGCAGCGCCAGCGTGTTCGGGCGCGACGAGGGGAAGTCGGCGGCAGCGAGGTGAATCTGCGCCAGCGCGCCGCCCACCGCGCGGGCCTGCGCGGGGGTGGGTTCGGAAACCGAGACGCCGGGCAGGAACTCGATCAGCGCGAGAGCCTTGGTGCCCTCCGGCGTCTGGTGCAGGCGGTGGCTGGCGCCTTCGCAGTCGTGCATCGTGCGCGGGACCGGCGCGCCCTTGGCGGCGAGGTGGTCGAGCAGATCGAGGAAGAAGGGCAGGTCCGCGATTTCGGTCCGGCTCTCGTACATCGTCAGGATGAAGCGGCGGCTTTTCGCATCGCTGTCCTGCGTCTCGATCAGCCAGTTGCTGTTCGAAACGCCTTCCGCGATGCCCTTGGCCGAAACCAGCGTACCCACGTCGAAGGCGGCGATGATCCCGGCCATCTCCTCGGCGCCGAGCCTTGTGTAGACTGCCATGCGCTTCAGCGAACCAGCTGGCGGGGCAGCTTGAAGGTCATGTGTTCCTTGGTGGTCACGATCTCTTCCGCTTCGACCAGGCGCAGTTCTTTGATCCGGGCGATGACTTCGTTGACCAGTTCCTCGGGCGCGGAGGCGCCCGCCGTCAGGCCAAGCACGTCGATGCCCTCCAGCCAGGCGGGGTCGATCTCATCGGCGCGCTGGATCAGTTGCGCGGCTGATCCCTCGCGCTCGGCGACTTCGACGAGGCGCACGGAATTGGAACTGTTGGGCGCGCCGATCACGAGCACCAGCTGGCACTGCGGGGCGATCTGCTTGACCGCGGCCTGGCGGTTGGAGGTGGCGTAGCAGATATCCTCCGCCTTGGGCGCGACGACTTGCGGGAAGCGCGCCTCGATCGCCTTGATGATCGCGGCGGTATCGTCGACCGAGAGCGTCGTCTGCGAGAGGTACGACAGTTCCGTCTCAGTCGAAAATTCGAGTCCGGCGACATCCGCGACGGTCTCGACGAGGGTGATCGTGCCCTCGGGCACCTGGCCCAGCGTACCGATCACTTCGGGATGGCCCTCATGGCCGATGAAGAGGATGTGGCGGCCGGCCTCGATCTGGCGTTCGGCCTGGCGGTGGACCTTGCTCACCAGCGGGCAGGTTGCGTCCAGCCAGTCCAGCCCGCGCGAAGTCGCCGCTTCCGGTACTGCCTTGGGGACGCCGTGGGCGCTGAAGATCACCGGCACGCCGTCGGGCACTTCGTCCAGTTCCTCGACGAAGACGGCGCCCTTGGCCTTGAGGTTGTCGACCACGAACTTGTTGTGGACGATCTCGTGCCGCACGTACACGGGCGCACCGTAGATCTCGATCGCCCGCTCGACGATCTCGATCGCCCGGTCCACCCCGGCGCAGAAGCCGCGCGGGGCGGCGATCAGGAGGCGCAGGGGCTGGTGGGCACCGGCAGACGACGACGGGGACTGAAAGGGCGCGTTCATAATGGGCCCTCTAGCGCTTTGCCGCTTGTCTCGCTAGGGCAAGCGCACGCCATTCGAGGAAGTGACGATGAATGCACGCCGCCTGACTGCCACTGTCCTGTGCTCCGCAGCCGCGTTGTCCGCGCTGGGTGGGTGCAAGACCAAGGGGGAGATCGTGGTCGACCAGGGCGTGGGCATTACGTCGATCCGCAGCACCTGCCCCGCCGTCGGCATTCCCGAATACACCGGCGACGTGACGCTTTTCCGTGTCGCCAACGACCGGACCGCGCCGAACATCGATCTCGTCGCGGCGATGACCGATGTGCGCGCACAGTGCAGCGAAGACGCTACCGCCGGCGACAAGGTGACTTCCACCGTTTCGTTCCAGGTGCAGGCGCGCCGCAACGACACCGCCGGCGCCCGGCAGGTGACGCTGCCCTACTTCGTGACCGTGCTGCAGGGCGGCTCCGCCGTGATCAGCAAGCGCGTGGGGAACGTGACCCTCACCTTCGCCGATGGTGAGCAACGCGCGCAGGTCAGCGGCGACGTCAACGCCTTCATCGACCGCGCCGCCGCGACATTGCCGCAGGAGATTCGCGAGCGTATCACTCGCAAGCGCAAGGCCGGCGACACCGATGCCGCGGTCGATCCGCTCTCCGATCCGGAAGTGAAGGCCGCCGTCGCGCGCTCCTCGTTCGAGGTGCTGGTCGGCTTCCAGCTCAATGAAACCCAGCTGGCCTACAACGCCACGCGCTGAGGCGTTCGGCGCTATCCTCCCATCGCCTGCGGCGACAGGGAGGATCAGTTTCCCAGACTAATCAGTTCCTTGCGCGCGGGCGGCTTCGATCGCACCGCGCGCGGCGGCGGCCATGCGCTTGCGGTCGGCGCGCTCATCGGGGCTCAGCGGCGGCAGGAAATGGATGGTGAGGTCCACCGGCCGCACGCGTGCGAGGATGCGTAGCGCATTGTCGAGGCCGGGCTCCTCGCCCACCCAAGCGATTTCGCGCGTTTCCGGGCCGTAGTCGAGCCAGACCGGCTGGACCGGGATCGCCTCGGCCTCGAAATCGCCTTCCAGTGCCGACAGGAGCGACGACTTGAACGCCAGCGTGCCGCTGCCGTCCGAGGTCGTGCCTTCGGCGAAGATGGTCAGCGCGCCGGTCTCCCGCAGCGCGGTGCGGATCTGAGCGACCTGCGCCGCGACGCTGCGCCGCTCGTGACGGGCGACGAAGACGGTGTCGTTGAGCCCGCAGAGCCAGCGCAGCGGGCCGATCTGCGCCAACCCGTCGTGAGCGACGAAGGCACTGCCGGTGGCGCCGGCGATGGCCGGGATGTCGATCCAGCTGACGTGGTTGGCGATGAGAAAGCTGCGCGGGGCCGGGCGGTGCCCGCGGATGCGCAGGCGCACTCCAGCGACCATGGCGACACCACGCAGGAACCAGCGCGGTACCGGGTTGCGCCGCGTGAACGGGGCGGCGGCGTAGTAAAGCGGCGTGCAGGACATGAGCAGAGTAAGCAAACCCGCCAGCCGGACCGCGACCAGCGGCCAGGCCCAGGGAGCGAGGCGACGAGCCGGGACGGGTATCGTCCCGGTCATGTCACTTGCGGGTGGGGGTGCCGGCACCTTCCGGGCGGTCGAGCCTGACGCCGAACAGTTCCATCCGGTGATCGACGAGGCGGAAGCCTAGGCGCTCGGCGATCTGGCGCTGCAGCGCTTCGAGTTCGGGGTCGACGAATTCGATGACCTGGCCCGATTCGACATCGATCATATGGTCGTGATGCGCTTCCGGTGCCGCTTCGTAGCGGGCGCGGCCGTCGCCGAAATCGTGGCGGTCGAGGATGCCGGCTTCCTCGAAGAGGCGCACGGTGCGGTAGACCGTCGCGATCGAGATGCCGGGGTCGATCCCGGTTGCACGCTCGTGCAGCTTTTCGACGTCCGGATGGTCGGTGCTTTCCGAAAGCACCTTGGCGATCACACGGCGTTGCTCGGTGATGCGAAGGCCGCGTTCGGCGCAGAGAGCTTCGATGTCGATGGGTTGATGCACGGTGGACCTGTAGAAATGAATGAGGCGCACCAACCTAGATAGGGTGGTGCGCCTGCAATCACAACCGCCATGGGCGGCCTGTCACCGGGCAGTGTCGGCCATCGCCACCTTTGTCCCCGGGAAATCGGATCCCGGGCCGCGAGTGCGGAGGCCTTCCGGGCCGCGCGGCCAGCGAGGCCGCCTGCGGGTCAACCCACCTGGATCAGGCGACAGCTGCCTTGGGCTTGCGGCCACGGCGCACGTCGGGCTTGCGGCCCAGGCCGATCTTCTTGGCGAGTTCGCGGCGCTTTTCGGCGTAGTTGGGAGCGACCATCGGGTAATCGGCGGGCAGGTTCCAGCGCGCGCGGTAGTCTTCCGGGGTCATGTTGTAATGAGTCATGAGGTGGCGCTTGAGCATCTTGAGCTTTTTGCCGTCCTCGAGGCAGACGATGTAGTCGGGCTTCACCGAAGCGCGGATCGACACTGCCGGCTCGGGCTTTTCTTCGACGACCGGGGCAGTGCCGCCGAGGCCGGCAAGCGCGCCGTAGACGTTGGTGATCAGCGTGGGAAGATCTTCGACAGCAACGCTGTTGTTGCTCACGTGAGCGGAGACGATGTCCGACGCCAGTGTGATCAACGTCTCGTTCATGTCAGCCTGGATATTATCCATTTTTATTGTCCTTTGGTGCGACCAATTTTATTTCGGCGTAGTTCAATTCGGGGGGTAGCAGGCCGATCAGGGCTTGCGGATCGTGCAGTGGACCATTCTGCACAGAAGTGCAAGTTCAATTCGAAGTTACGTACGCCTGTTCGTCCCAAATGGAGCCATATGACGAAGAATTAATATATCCGATCAGGACATATCGCAGGCAAAGGTGATCGCATCGAGCCGCCGACCGTCCTGAGTCCGGTAGTATTCGCGCCTTTCGCCAATGGAATAAAAGCCAAAGTTGCGGTAAAGCGCCTCTGCCGGGTTGCCTCTTCTCATTTCGAGGAGGAGGCGCTGGGCGCCGCGAGTGGCAGCGCCGACTCGCAAGGCGTCGAGTAGGGACCGGCCAAGTCCTCGGCCCCGATATTGCGGATCGACTGCAAGAAGAAGAAGTTCTTCTTCCTCAAATCCGGTTCGGGACAAGAAAAATCCCGCCGCCGATTCGTTTTCGGAAGGTTGATTGCCAGTCGGGCCGATAAGGCAATAGTGGCAAGTGCCGAAGCGAAGCGCGTCATCGATTTGGCGTCTGTTCCACGCCTCCCCGTAAGCAGGGTCGAAAGCCGCCTGCATGACCGCCATTATCTTGTCCACATCTTCGATCATGCTGCTCCCGAAGGCAGGCGGGCGTCGGGTGCGCGGCCATAAAGGGGATGCGTCTCGGCCATGAGCGCTGCCGGAGGCAGGAGCATGAAGGCGCGGGCATCGGGCCAGAGCGGTAGCGCGCGGCCCGACCCTCGCGCGGCGACCAGCGTTTCGGCCTGATTTCCCGCGACAATCTGCTCCACGGTCGCCAGGGCGGCGTCGGCGGGGCGCAGGGAGGCGAGGGGGCGACTGGTCCGACCGGATGGCGCGAAGCCTTCGATGAACCATTCGCCATGCCCGCCGGTCATCGCAACGCCGACCGATTGGTCGCCCTCGGCATCGCGCGCCATGGCGGCGACCAGCGCCAGCGTCGGGTAGCCGACGAGCTGCGCGCTCCAGGCCAGCGCCAGAGCCCGCGCGGCCGCGAGGCCGACCCGGACGCCGGTGAAGCTGCCCGGTCCGAGTGCCACGGCGATGCGGTCAGCGCGGCCCTTCGCGGGCAGGGCCGCGATCATCGGCACCAGCGCTTCGGCATGGCCACGCCCAAGCACACGGTAGTCACCGGCGACAAGGCGCGCACCCGCGAAAAGCGCGACCGAGCAGGCGTCGGTCGCGCTGTCGATGACCAGCGTCGTTGCGGCAAATGGGGAATTATCGTCGATGGCGGCTGTCACGCGTCAATTTCGCGCAGCATACCCACGGCCCGGTCAGGCCGCGCGCACTTCGCTGACTTCGGGGACGTAATGCTTCAGCAGGCTTTCGATGCCCTGCTTCAGCGTCGCGCTCGACGACGGGCAGCCCGAGCAGGCGCCCTGCATCGAGAGATAGACCACGCCTTCGCGGAAGCCGCGATAGACGATGTCGCCGCCATCATTGGCGACGGCCGGGCGCACGCGGCTTTCGATCAGGTCCTTGATCTGTTCGACGATGTCGGCGTCCGCCGGATCATCGCCGAAGTCGTCGTCCTCGGCCGGGACGGCGAAACCGGCGGCGCCGCTCGCGAACAGCGGGGCTTCCGAGACGAAGTGGTCGAGCAGGATCGACACGACCTGCGGCCGCAGCGATGCCCATTCCACGCCGGGCGCGGCAGTAACCGAGACGAATTCGCCGCCGAAGAACACGCCGGTGACGTCGCCGAGATCGAACAGCGCTTCCGCCAGCGGCGATGCGGCCGCGTCTTCGGGCGAGGTGAATTCGCGCGTGCCGGCCGGCATCACCTGCCTGCCGGGCAGGAACTTGATCGTTGCAGGATTGGGCGTGGTTTCGGTTTCGATGAACATGATCTGTGCGATGTAGGTGAAGTGGCCGGAGGGTCAAGTCCAAGTGCGAACAATCGAAGCCAAGATGACGGCTCTATTCACTGGCCCTTAAGCAAGCGGCGCCCTATACCTTGCGCGATGACGACTTCCCCGCGCGCCGCACGCACGCTCGCCTGCCTGCTTCTCCTTCAGGCCCCGATCCCGCCACTGCTTGCCCAGGAGGTCGCCCCGCAACCGGCCGCCGCGCCGGCCAGCGCTCCGATGGCAACGCCGATCGTCGGGCAGTCCGACCCCTGGCTCTATCGCGGGAGCGACATTCCGCACGATCCCGAATGGCACTTCGGCGAACTGCCCAACGGCATCAAGTATGCCGTGCGCAAGAACGGCGTACCGCCGGGCCAGGTCTCGATCCGCATCCGGGTCGACGCGGGCTCGCTCTACGAGACCGACGCCGAGCGAGGCTACGCACACCTTCTGGAGCACATGCTGTTCCGCCAGTCCAAGTACCTGCCCGAGGGCACGGCGATCGCCGCTTTCCAGCGCCTCGGCGCGACATTCGGCAGCGACACCAATGCCGTGACCTCGACCACGCAGACGGTGTTCAAGCTCGACCTGCCCAACGCCACGCCGACCTCGCTCGACGAGACGTTCAAGCTGATGAGCGGCATGGTCACCGCACCTACTCTCTCGGCCTCGAACCTCAAGTCCGACCTCCCGATCGTGCTGGCCGAGATGCGCGAGCGGGGAGGCGCGTCCAAGCGCGTGCAGGACGCGATGCAGAAGGTGCTCTACGCCGGCCAGCCGCTCGCCAACCGCGAGCCTATCGGCACGCTGGAATCGCTGACTTCGGCGACGCCTGAAAGCGTGCGCGCCTTCTACTCGCGCTGGTACCGTCCCGACAACGTGGCGGTGATCGTCGCGGGTGACGTCGATCCGGCGATGCTCGAATCCTACGTGAAGAAGTGGTTCACCGACTGGTCGGCCAAGGGCAAGAAGGCGCCAGCGCCCAGCTTCGGCGATCCCGTCGCTCCCAAGGGCGCCGATCCCAAGAACCCCGTCGGCGAGACGCGCGTGCTGGTCGAGCCCGACCTTCCGCCTTCGCTGATGTACGCGGTGCTGCGTCCGTGGCGGCAGGTGAACGACAACATCGTCTACAACCAGGGCCTGATGACCGATGCGATTGCGCAGGCGATCATAAACCGCCGCCTCGAATCCAAGGCGCGTGCGGGCGGCAGCTTCCTCTCGGCCTCGGTCAACCAGGACGACGTCTCGCGCTCCGCCGACGCGACCTTCGTGTCGGTCACGCCGCTAGGCGACGACTGGCAGGGCGCACTGCGCGACGTGCGCTCGGTGATCGCCGACGCCCTGACCCGCGCGCCGACGCAGGTGGAGATCGACCGCGAGGCCGCCGAACTCGACGTCGCCTTCCAGGTGCCGGTCGAGCAGCAGCGCATCCTGCCGGGCTCCAAGCTCGCCGACGACCTCGTCAACGCGCTCGACATCCGCGAGACCGTTGCCGCGCCGAACGACGTGCTGCGCATCTTCCGCGAATCGCAGCCGCTGTTCACGCCTGACGCCGTGCTCAAGCACACGCGCCAGCTGTTCACCGGCACCGTCACGCGCGGCCTGTTCACCGTGCAGGAGCAGGGCAAGGCCACCGATCGCCAGCTGCAACTGGCGCTCGCCGAGCCGGTCAAGGCCGACGCCAGCGTGCGTGCCGCGCTTGCGCCGGTCTCGTTCGAGAAGCTGCCCGCCATCGGCAAGGCTGCCAAGGCCGTCACCGACCTGCCCACCGGCCTGCTCGAAATCGAGCAGCTGACCTTCGCCAACGGCGTCAAGGCGCTGCTCTGGCCTGTCGCCGAGGAGCCGGGCCGCGTCATGGTCAAGACCCGCTTCGGCGGCGGCTACCGCTCGGTCGACCCGAAGGATGCGGCCTACATCACGCTGGGCAACTATGCGCTCGTGGGCTCGGGCCTGGCGACGCTGGGTCAGGACGACCTCGACCGCATCTCCACGGGGCGCAAGATGGGCTTCGACTTCGAAGTTCAGGACGCCGCCTTCGAGCTTTCCGCCGAAACGCGGCCGCAGGACCTTGCGGACCAGCTCTACCTCTTCGCTGCCAAGCTCGACCTGCCGCGATGGGACGTGAACCCCGTCATGCGCGCCAAGGCCGCGGCGAAAGTCCAGTACGCCACGTTCTCGACCTCGCCGCAGGGCGTGCTCAACCGTGACCTCCAGTTCTACCAGCGCGGCGAGGATGCCCGCTTCGCCACCCCGACACCCGAGGAGATCGAGGCGACCACGGCAGACGGCTTCAAGCGGGTCTGGAGCAAGGCGCTCAAGGAAGGCCCTGTCGAGGTCCAGATCTTCGGCGACTTCGACAAGACCGCCGCGATCGCCGCGCTGGAGAAGACCTTCGGCGCGCTCAAGGCCCGCCAGCCCGTTGCGGTGTCCACGGCCGAGGTGAAGATCCCGGTCCCGCAGCCTTCCGACAAGCCGGTCACGCTCGTCCACCACGGCGACCCCGACCAGGCCGCAGCCGTGATTTCCTGGCCGACCGGCGGCGGTGTGATGGGCATCCGCGAATCGCGCCAGCTCGAGATCCTCACGCAGCTGTTCACCAACCGCCTGATGGACGCCGTGCGCGAAAAGCTGGGCGTGTCCTACGCGCCCTACGTCTACTCGACCTGGCCGGTGGACCTTGCGGCAGGCGGTTCTATCACGGCGATGGCTCAGCTCGATCCCAAGTCGGTGCCGATCTTCTTCCAGACCGCCGACGAGATCGCGCAGAACCTCATCAACAACCCGCCGACCGCGGACGAACTGGCGCTGGTCGTAGAACCCCTTCGCCAGCAGGTGACGCGGGCTGCGTCGAGCACTTCGTTCTTCATGAGCCAGCTCGAAGGCGCGACCAGCGACCCCTCGCGCATCGGCACCGTGCGCACGGTGCTCAGCGACTACACCGTCACCACCCCGCAGGCGATGCAGGCGCTGGCGGCGCGGTACCTCGGGAAGGACCACTCTTGGCGCCTCGAAGTCATGCCCGAGGGCAAGGACGCCAAGGTCGCCGCGAAGTAAGGCCATCCTCGTCTCCGTGTTCGCGGAGACGAGGAATTCAACCCCCACGCAATCGATCACGCTGATCGGCCAAACCGGCTTTGCAAAAATTACCGGGCGGCGCTATGGGGCGCCTCTTGTCTGCGCTGCACGAGGAAAGGCGGCGCTCAAGGTCCGGGCATGGTGCCGCGGACATCGGGAGTGAAGAACGTGGCGAGCAACTGGACACCGGAGAGCTGGAAGGCGCACGAAGCGCGCCACCTGCCGGTCTATGGCGACGAGGCGAAGCTGGGCGAGGTCGAGACCACGCTGGCGAAGTATCCGCCGCTCGTCTTTGCCGGCGAAGCCCGCGCGCTCAAGGCAGACCTCGCCGAAGTGGCCGCGGGCCGTGGTTTCCTGCTCCAGGGCGGTGACTGCGCCGAGAGCTTCGCCGAGTTCAGCGCCGACAACATCCGCGACAGCTTCCGCGTCATCCTTCAGATGGCCGTCGTCCTGACTTTCGCCAGCAAACAGCCGGTGGTGAAGCTGGGCCGCATGGCCGGCCAGTTCGCCAAGCCGCGCTCGGCTCCGACCGAGATGGTCGGCGGCGTCGAGATGCCCAGCTACTTCGGCGACATCATCAACGGCATCGAGGGCACCGCAGAGGCGCGCCGCAACGATCCCGAGCGCATGCTCAAGGCCTACGGCCAGTCCTCGGCCACGCTCAACCTGCTGCGCGCCTTCGCGCATGGCGGCTATGCGAACCTGCGCCAGGTTCACCAGTGGACGATGGAGCACATCGGCCGCAGCCCCTGGGGCGAGAAGTTCGCCCAGATGGCGGACCGCATCAGCGAGGCGCTCGACTTCATGGCGGCCTGCGGCGTCGATCCGATGACCGTGCCGCAGCTCCAGGGCACCGACTTCTACACCAGCCACGAAGCGCTGCTGCTCCCCTACGAGCAGGCGCTGACTCGCCGCGATTCGCTGACGGGCGACTGGTACGACTGCTCGGCCCACATGCTGTGGATCGGCGACCGCACCCGGTTCGAGAACTCGGCCCACGTCGAGTTCCTGCGCGGCGTCGGCAACCCGATCGGCATGAAGTGCGGCCCCAGCCTCGAGCCCGACGCGCTGCTGCGCATGCTCGACACGCTGAACCCCGGCCGCGAGCCGGGCCGCATGACGCTGATCAGCCGCTACGGCCACGACAAGGTCGAGGCGGGCCTGCCCAAGCTCGTCCGCGCGGTGCAGCGCGAGGGTCATCCGGTGGTGTGGTCGTGCGATCCGATGCACGGCAACGTCATCAAGGCCGACAGCGGTTACAAGACCCGTCCGTTCGACCGCATCCTGTCCGAAGTGCGCGGCTTCTTCGCGGTCCACCGCGCCGAGGGCACGCATGCCGGCGGCATCCACATCGAGATGACCGGCCAGGACGTGACCGAGTGCACCGGCGGTGCCATCGCCATCACCGATGCCTCGCTGGCCGACCGCTACCACACCCACTGCGACCCGCGCCTCAACGGCGCGCAGTCGATCGAGCTGGCCTTCGAAATGGCGGACCTGCTCAACCTCGAAGCGACCGAACGGCACAAGCAGGCGGCGTAACGGCCGCCGGACCGGAGCGACAAGGGCGCGGGAGGCATGGCTTCCCGCGCCCTTTTGTTTGCCCGGGTGCGGGCAGGGCCGGGTTGTTGGGTTTGGGAGTTTGTTGACGAAGTACATGCGCGCAGCGTTTGCAGGAAGGGGGCGGAATCGACGGTGTGAAAGAGCCGCCGCGAAGATAGCGCGGTTTGGCCGTGTAGGAAAATGCGGGGCGAGAGTTCCCGTCGCGCGCCGCGCGCCTCCATCGCGGATTGCGGACGCGCGCGGAAGCTGCAAGGGCCCGGCGCGACCACTCCATCAGGAAATGCGAGCCATGCCGACGACGATTCACCCGGACGCGACCTTCAAGGACAACCTCCAGGCCCTGCCGCCCATCGACGGCCTGCAGCGCATCGACCTGGTCGACGACGCCGGCGCCGTGGTCGCCACCATCGAGAACCAGCCGGGCAAGCAGGGCTCCCTGGCGGTCTACCAGTACCTCGAGCAGGTCTTCGGCACGCTGGACGCACGAGCCGCCGAGCATGGCCTTGCCCTGTTCGCCGAGAACACCGCCGACGCCCGCAATCGCCCCGGCGCCCACCCCAACATCGACCGCCTGCTGGAGATCGCCGCCGGCGGCAGGCCGTTGGCAATTGAGGTCATCGCTGCCAGCGGTTGAATGGGCGGCTCCGCGCCCTTTTTCGCCGAACACGGACTGTCCCGGCAGCCTTCATTGCAGACCCCCTGCTACAGTTGCCGGTTTGCTAGTGGCCTCGCCTGTGTGGGATCACCTTCGTGCGAGTCATACCGGTGTGTTCCCGACTGAACGCTGCCCGAAGGACCGCCATCCACCCTTCTGCGCTGTTCGGAAACGTCGCGCTGATCGCCACAAGCGGAATGGCCGCCTTGCAGAGATTTACCCGGAAACCGGCCTTTCCGGACGCGCCCTCATAGGACATTTAGCGCGTCTACCTAGGGGAAGCCCCTCGGATTCTGCGAAATATCCCGGATGGCCATTGGATGGCCCGACAGCGATCTTCGCCTCACAAACGAGAGGCGTGCGATGTCCGAAACTCAACAAATTCTTGCGGCGAACATGCCCAACCCCAATCCGTGGCTGACGCAAAGCGTCTATCCGACCTCCCACTTCAATCCGGGCGCGACCGATTCCGTGACCGTTGCAGGTCCCGTGCAAGGCAAGACCCTGGTAGAGGGCGAAGACGCGAAGTTCGTGCGCAACTTCATGGTTTCAAACCCCACGTTGAAGAAGATCGGCACCGATACGGTCGCCTTCGCCAGTGGCATGTTCGGCCTGCGCAAGCTGCTGCTTACGGGCAAGGCTCTCGAATCGATTTCCTACATGGCTTACCCGGGCTTCGAGGCGATATTCGAAGGTGCCGACGAGGCGACGGTCGAAGCTCTGCTGGCGAAATGGGACGTGGCCCGCCGCGAGGGGGACGACGCAAAACTGATCGAGGCCATCCGGGGGATCAGCGACCTTGGCTTCACCCACGCTCTCGGCATCAACGGCGTCTACAACCTGTTCGACCGTGACGGCTTCCACTACTGCGTTTTCGGCGGCACGCGGGTGCTCAAATGCACCGACGACAACGAGGTCCGAGCGCCCGCTCGCGTCGTGAAACTGGCCGACGTGGCAACTGCCGTGCCTGCCGAAGTCGCGCAGTCAGTCAGTCGCATCATCGCGCTCAGCATGACGTACGACGGCTTCCTGGTCGCCGCTGCGCCTGGCGCGGTGATTATTCTCGACCGCGACCTGAATGTGAAGTCGTACGTCGCTTTCTCGGGCGAAGCGGTCGACAATGCCGTCCCCGTGGACGAAGATGGCGGCATCTACGTCGTGACTTCGCGCAGGATGCTCAAGGTCGTGTGGAACGGCGAAACGCTCTCGTCCGACGAGAAGGATGGGGCCTGGGAATCCGGCTACGAGTGGATGCCCGACGAAAAGGCTTTTGCGCTGGGGTCGATCTCACGCGGTTCGGGGACGACGCCTACCTTGATGGGATTTGGCGACGACCCGGACAAACTCGTCGTGATCGCGGACGGGGCAGAGGGAGGCACCAATCTCGTCGCCTTCTGGCGCGACGACATTCCCGAGGATTTCGAGCAGAAGCCGGGGACCAAGTCGCGCCGCATCGCGGATCAGGCCCGGATCGAGATTTCGAAGGCGACGATCGAGCCATCGCCCAACGTGCTTGGCTACGGCGTCGCCATCGTCAACAGCACCTATCCCGAGCCTTTCCCAGAGCCGGGCTTCCATAACGGGTTCATGGCAGGCGTCACGCGCCCGGCCCCGAAGGGCATCCAGAAGTTCAACTGGAATCCGGCGACGCGGCGGTTCGAGCAAGACTGGCTCAACGCCGAGATCGACAACAGCGACATCATGGTGCCGGTCGTATCGGCTGCCACGGGGCTGCTTTATGCCGCGAACAAGCGTGGTCTGACCTACGAGTATGCCGGCCTCGACTGGACGACGGGCGAAATCAGGGCCCGTTGGGTGTTCCCAGACGACAGCGCCATGTGGAACGCTTTCGGCGGTATCACCACCATCCTCGAAGACGGCGATCTCCTGATCGGCGGCGCCTTTGCGATCAAACGTGTCGTGGGATGAGGTTCGGTTAAAGCAGCTAACATCCCTGATAATGGTCGATCAGCGACGGAGGCGCCGGCCCCAAAAGCGGTCATGTCCGCTATCCGCGGATATTGATCAAAAGCTGACCTTTGGGTCACGGCCAAAAGCCGCCAATTTCCGCTGATCATACAGAGGATATCTTCGGCCCCTTAGGCGCGGGGGCTACTATCCCAGCAACACCGGCAGCCCCGAAACCCCCTGTTGTTCCAGCCCGCCGGTCATGAACGGCGCGGGCGCATCCGGATCGAGGCGCAGCGCCGGAAAGTGGTCGAGCAGGGCGTTGATGCCGCGGTTGATCTCGACGCGGGCGACGTTCATGCCGAGGCACCGGTGGGTGCCGAGGCCGAAGGCCATGTTGGTCAGCTTGGGGCGGAAGAGGTCGTATTCGTCGGGGCGCTCCCAGCGCGCGGGGTCGCGGTTGGCGGGGCCGAGGCCGAGTTCGAGCACGGCGCCTTCGGGGATGTGGTGGCCGTAGAACTCGGTGTCCTGCATCACCATGCGGTAAAAATAGGGCGCGGTGGGGTTCCAGCGCAGGCTTTCCTCAATCGCGTCGTCGACGAGGGCGCGGTCCTGGCGCACGGCGTCGAGCTGGTCGCGGTGAGTGAGCAGGGCAAAGAGGGCGATGCCCATCTGGCGCCAGGAGGTACCGCCGCCGGCCACCATCACCAGCTTGACGTGGGCGAGGATCTCGCGGTCGGTGAGGGCGCGCGGGGCCTCGCCGGGCATCTGCAATTTCATGCCGAGCAGGAAGCTGACGAGGTCGTCCTGCGGCTCGGCACGGCGGCGTTCGATCAGGCCGAGCACGGTGCTCTCGACGATCCTGGCGTTGGAGATCCGCTGCTCCATCGTCACCGAGCGGCTGGAACTGGTGGAGTTGAGGTAGGCGTGGCGGAAACGCAGCGCCTCGTCGCCGTCGAGGCCGATGGCGGTGGTGATCGTGTAGACCGGGATGCGCGCGCAGTAGTCGAGGTTGAGGTCTGCGCGCTCACCCTTGGCCATGCGGGCGATCAGGCGCTCGATGATGGTGTCGATGGTGTGCTCGCGCCACCAGCCGAGCGCCTCGGGCATGTTGAATTTGGGCTGGATGGTACGGCGGTAGGCGCGGTGCATCGGCGGGTCCATCTCGAGGATGCCCATCGCCTTCTCGTCCGCCGGATTGTCGTGGCCCTGCACCGAGTTCGAAAAGATCGCAGGGTTGCGGAAGGCGGCCTCGCAGGCATCGTAGGACAGCACCGTCCAGTGCGGGCGCCCCGCCGCACGGGCATGGCGCTCGTGCAGCGGGAGGCCGAGCAGCTCGCGCAGCCGCCCCTTGATCACCGGCCCTTGTGCCCGCATCGCGTGGACGGCGGGCATGATCGCGGCGACTTCGACCGAGTTGCCCACCGACTCCGCTTCCTTGCGGACGTCGTAGAGCTCCTCGTAGAGCGGGTCGTCGGCGGTCAGGACATCGGTTGCGTCGGCACCTTCCAGCATGTCAGCTCAGGCCCAGCAGCTTGCGCGCGTTGTCGTGGATGATCGCGCGCACGTCGGCCTCGGGGACGCCCGCGAAGTCGCGCAGGATGATCTCGCGCGACTTGGGGAAAGTGGTTTCCGAGTGCGGGTAGTCGGAGGACCACATGATGTTGCCGCCGCCCGGCAGGTCGCGGTTGAGGATGCCCGTGCGGTCCTGGATGAACGAGCCGAAGACGTTGCGGTCCATGTAGTAGCTCGGCGGGTTCTTGAGCGCGCTCTCGGTCCAGAAGCGCTGCCGCTCCCAGGTGCGGGTGATGTATTCGGTGTACCACGCGAACCAGCCCACGCCGCTTTCCATGCTGCCGATGCGTAAGGCAGGGAAGCGGTCGAAGATGCAGTTGAAGATGAAGATGCCGATCGGCTCGGCCATCGCCATCTTGCTCATCGGCATGTCGGGGAGGAAGAACTCCTTCTGCCCGAAGCGCGGCACGCGGGCGCCGAGGTGGAAGGTGATGACGAGGTTGTGGTCGCAGATCGTCTTCCACAGCTTGTCGAAGGCGGGGTCGGAATACTGCAGCGCGCCCTTGCTGTCGCCGGTGAGGGCGGAGACCTGGCCGTCCTTCATGTTCTGGATGCCGGACGAGGTCTTCCAGGCGTCCGGGTTCTGCGGGAAGGCGGGCAGGTTGATCGCGCGGAAGCCCTTCTTCGCAAGGCGTTCGACGTGCTGGCAGGTCTCGTCGATGTCGCGCATCGGCACGTAGCCGACGGGGAACAGCCGGTCCGGCGCCACCGAGGCGAAGTCCATCACCCAATCCTGGTAGGCGACGTAGCTGGCGACGTAGAGTTCGTTGTCGAACGAGCCGAGCGGCCCGCCGCCGAACAGCAGCGCGGCGTCCATGCCGTCCGCGTCCATGTCGGCGAGGCGGGTGGCGGGCTCCCACACCGTGCGCTGGTCGGCAAGGCGGCCCTTCATCTTGAAGTTCTTGCCCTCGCGCCCGGCCTGGTTGTTGATCATCATGAACGGGCGGCGGCCGCCTTCGAAGCAGATGTAGTCCCCGTCCTCGGCATGCTCGATAAAGGGGGCGCGGTCCTTGAGGTGCGAGGGGAGGTAGTTCTTCCACATGTCGTGCGGCGGATCGATGTGGGCGTCGGCATCGAAGATGGGGCCGTAGGGCCAGTCGGCGGTCGTGCCGCCTTTGATCGCCGGATCTGCTTCGCTCATTTCCTGGGCTCCTCTCGCGCCGTCTTTGCGGCCTGATCGATAATTCGCAATGGTGAACTAAGTATCGCCATATTGAACTGAAATGTCAAGATCGCGACTCGGCGAGGGCGCCCGCTCAGTCGCGCCGAAGGATCATCGCGCCGTATCCGTAGCCGCCGTTCGAGATCACGCAGGTCTTTGCGTCCCGCACCTGCCGTCCGCTGCCCCGCCCCCAGAGCTGGACGGTCGCCTCGTGGATGTGGCCGTAGCCGTGGAAGCGCCCGGCAGAGAGCTGGCCGCCGCCGGTGTTGAGCGGCAGTTCGCCGTCGATGGCGATGCGCTTGCCGCCCTCGACGAACCTGCAAGCCTCGCCCGGCGGGACAAGGCCGAGCGCTTCCATCCACATCCACACGTGGATCGAAAAGCCGTCGTAGATCTGCGCGCAGTCCATCTGGGCGGGCTTGAGGTCGGTGCGTTCCCACAGCATCCGCCCGGCGCGCCTGGCGGCGGGCATTTCGGTGAAGTCGCCCTCGAAACGGCCCACCCACAGTCCGCCCACCGCCATGCCCATCGATTCGATGTGGAGCGGCGGATTGCGCAGGTCCTTCGCGGCGTCGCGGTGCGAGAGCACGATCGCGGTGGAGCCGTCGATGTGCGAATCGCAGTCCAGCAGACGCAGCGGCGAGGAGATCACGCGGCTGGCCAGATAGTCGTCGAGGGTGAGGGGCTTGCGGTAGATGGCGTTCGGATTGTGCGCGGCGTTCGCGCGGTTGTTGACCGCGATCGCGCCCAGTTGTGCCTCGTTCGCCCCGTACTTCTCGAAGTAGGCCTGCGCGTAGAGCGCGAAGGTGTTGATCGGCGAAAGCGCGTTGTAGGGCACGGTCCAGGCGTTGTTGCCGTCCACCCGCTCGCGCGAGCCGGACATCAGCGTGGACGATCGCGAGACCAGCCGCGCCTGCGCCTGCGCGACGCTGCGGAACACCACGACATGGCGAGCAAGGCCGCAGGCGATGGCGGTAATGGCGTTGAAGATCGGCGCCATGTGGCTGAACCCCTCCGCCGAGGCGAGGATCCAGCGCGGCTCGATGCCGAGCACGGCGGCGGCTTCCGAGGGGCTGACCGGCGCGATGCCGCCGCCTTCGCTGCTCTTGCCCGGATAGGTGGCGATGCCGTCGATGTCCTCGGGCCGCAGGCCGGCGTCGGCAATGGCGGCGAGGCAGGCGTCGGCGGTCAGCTGCAGCGCGCTGCGCTTCGACGGCCGGCCGACCTCGGACTGCGCGGCGCCGGTGATGCAGGCGAGCTTTTCGGGGAGGAGGGTCATGCTCCGGCCTTCCTGTACGGGAAGGGGAAGCAGGGTTTCACGCGGGGGCGCGGAGACGCGGGGGAAGGAAGGAAGATTGGTTCACGCAGAGACGCAGAGGCGCGGAGGCGTCGTGCTTTCGGCGGAGCCGCTTGCGGTTCGGCGCAGCGTTGCAAGGGAGGGAGAGCCTGCGGCGCGGCGCCACCCCTTCGCGCCTTTGCGCCTTTGCGCGAACCCCTTCCGTCTTCGCCGCGCCTCCGCGCCTCCGCGTGAACCTTACCCATGCGCCGCGTCCTCGCGGAACATCGGCAGCCACACATCGTCATGTCGTTCGAACTCGGCGGTCAGCGGCATGCCCACGCGCACCGCGTCGATTTCTGCCAGCACGTTGGTGAAGACGTAGAGCTGCGCTTGCTCGGCCAGTTCGACGACGCCGAAGACGAACGGCACGGGAAGGCCCGGCACCCACGGCTCATGGTTGATCGTATAGCTGGCGAGGCGCCCTTTGCCCGAGACGGCCTCGGGCGCGACCGCCTCGCTGTGGCATTTCGCGCAGAGCGGGAAGGGCGGGTGCTGGTAGGTGCCGCAGTCCGTGCAGCGCTGGATGCGCAAGGCGCCGTCGGCCCCTGCGGTCCAGAAGAACGCGGTCTCGGGCTCGAGCTTCGGGAGTTTCCGGACAGGTGCTTCGCTCATCAGAACACCACGCCCTGCACCTTGAGGTCGATGATCTCGTCCTCCGAATAACCCAGGCTTTCCAGCACCGCGTCGCTGTCCGCGCCCAGTTCCGGCGAGCGGGTGGAGGAGAGCGGCGCGCCGTCGAACACCATCGGCAGGCCGACCATCGGGATCTCGGTGCCGTCGCCGTAGTCGATGTGCTTGAGGTAGCCGTTGGCCTGCGCCTGCACGTCGTCCTTCATTTCGCCCACGTCCTGCACGACGTCCCACTGGCCCTGCTGGCGGGCGAGGATCTGCTTCCATTCGGCGAGGGTCTTGCTGGCGAACAGTGCCTTCACCTCGGCGTAGCACTCCGCGATGTTCTCGCGCCGGGCGGCGGCATCGGCGAAGCGAGGGTCGGCGGCGAGGTCGGGGCGGCCGGCGACCTCGCAGAACGGCGCCCAGTACTTGTCGGCCTGTAACATGCACAGCGCCAGGAACCGGCCGTCCGAGGTGCGGTAGTTGCTGACCAGCACATTGTTGGGCTTGTCGGCGGGCGGCTTGGGGAATTTCTGCACGCCGTCCGCCGTCGCCTGGCAGACGTAGCGCTGCATCGACCACAGTGCGGTGCCCAGCAGCGAGACGTCGACGGCGGAGGCCTCGCCCGTCAGCGCGCGCTTGGCGATGGCGGCGCAGATCGCGCCCGAAAGCATCGAGCCCGACAGCGTATCGCCGAACGCCGGGCCGGGAGGCCCGACCGGCAGCGCCGCGTCGGCATCGGTGAGCGAGGAGGAGATGCCGCCGCGTGCCCAGAAGGTGATCGCGTCGTACCCGCCCTTCTCGTAGTCCGGGCCATTGGGGCCCAGCGCGCTGCCGCTGGCGTAGATGATCCGGGGAAAGGCGGCGCGGATGCTGGCCTCGTCGATTGCCATGGCGCGGCGGGCAGGTGGCAGCAGGTTGGTGAGGAACACGTCGGCGTCCGCCAGCAGCCGGTAGAGCACGGCGCGACCGGCTTCCTGCTTGAGGTCGAGCGTGACCGAGCGCTTGCCGCGGTTGTAGCTCTCCCACGAGAAGTCGATCGTGCTCGAGCCCATGCCGCCGATCTTGAGCCCGCGCAGGGGATCTCCGGTAGGCGGCTCGATCTTGACGACATCGGCGCCGAGGTCCGCGAGCATGCCCCCGCAGGCGGGCACGAAAGCCCACATCGCGACTTCGACGACTTTGATTCCTTCCAGCGGCTTGCCCATGGGCTCGGCTTCTCCCGTTTGATCCGGCCTTTTGCGTGACTATCCCGCGACCGTTGAAATTCTCTATTGCGAAGGATGGACCGAAATGGCGAATTAGGTCAAGCCAAGCGAATAGATATCGAGAATGGGAGAAGGCATGTCACAGGTTCTGGAAAGGCGGCTTCCGTCGCAGCCGCAGGTCGAGGTGCCGGCCACGCTGGTGGAGGCGCTGGACGCGCAGTGGCTGGTCGGCGCGCTCGCTGACGTCGCGGGCGGGCGGGCGATCGCCAAGGTCGAGCAGGTCGAGGTGATTCGCACCGTCGCGACCAAGGTGCGCTTCGCGGTGACCTTCGACGACGGCGAGACGCTGGGCTTCTGCCTCAAGGGCCTGCTCGACGTGGACGCCATGACCGCGCGCGGCGGGCCGACCTGCGTGCTGGAGGCGGAGTTCTACAACAAGGTTGCGCCCACCGTCGACGTGCGCCTGCCTGAATGCGTCGCCACCGTGATCGACCGCGAGGCGCAGCAGGCCGTGACCTTGATGCGCGACCTCATCGTGGACGGCGCGACATTCTGCTCCGCGCTCGACCCGTTCACCGCCGACGACGCGGTGGAGAGTCTCGGGCAGCTGTCGCTGCTCCATGCGCGCAGCAGCTTCCTCGACGGAGCCGAGTGGATCCGCCCCCGCGCGGCGGAGCTTGCGCAGATGAGCTACGTGACGCCCGAGGCCCTGCAGGAACTGCTCGACGGGCCGCGCGGCGACAACCTCGGCCCCACGGTGCGCAGCGCCGCCAACCTGTCGGTGGCGATAAAGGAACTGGCCCGCCGCGACGGCCAGCGGCCGCAGTTCATGATCCACGGTGATGCTCACGCGGGCAACGTGTTCCGTACCCGCGAGGGCATGGGGATCATCGATTGGCAGCTTCTCCAGCGCGGCGGCTGGGCGCTCGACGTGGCCTATCATCTCAACGCGGTGCTGCCGACCGAGGTGGCCGAGGTCGAGGAGCGCCGCCTGCTCGGCGAATACCTCGCCATGATGCGCGCGCACGGCATGGACATGCCGGCCGAGGAAGGCGCCTGGGCGCAGTACCGCGAGGGCGTGACCTACGGCTACTACCTGTGGTCGATCACCCGGCGCGTCGACCCGCCGATCATCGTCCAGTTCGTCGACCGGCTCGGCAAGGCGGTCACGCGCCACGACAGTTTCGGGCTGCTCGGCGCGGCGTAGCGCCGTCCATGAAAAAGCCACGCCCGGCGGGGCGTGGCTCAAGTCTGGCCCGAAGGCCGTTTCGAACCCCGCGCCACTCGGTAGGCGCGGGGTTCTTTGTCCGGGTTAGCTGCCGAAGGCGAACTTCAGGCGCAGGCCGTACATGCGCGGCGGACCGTACATGAAGTCGCCGATGCCCGAGGACTCGAAGCCGCCGCCCGAGGTTGTGCGGTACTTCTCGTTGGTGATGTTCTGCGCGAAGGCGACCAGGTCGAAACCGGTGCCGCCGATGTCGCTGATCCCGGCGTTGAGGTTGAGCAGGCTGTAGCCCGGGATCTTGTTGTTGCCGTCCACCAGCTGGTTGGACGTGTACGTGTAGATCGCGCCCAGATTGAGCTCGCCTACGTTATCGCCCAGCGGCAGGTTGATGTCGCCCGAGAGCGTCAGCTTGTGCTTGGGCGAGTAGGTGAGGTCGCCGCCGATCTGGCCGCGCGGGATGATCGCCTCGAACGGGCTGTCCGGCGAGAGGGTCGGCGCCACCAGTTCCTTCAGCTCGGTGTCGAGGTAGGTGTAGCCCGCCGAGAAGCGCAGCCACTGCGTGGGGCTCACGCCCGCATCGACCTCGACGCCTCGTATGACCGACTTGCCCGCGTTGATGATCGCCGCGCCGCCGGCAAGGCCGCTGCCCTGCTTGGCGATGAGCGCGCCGAAGACCTGCTGGTTCGAGAAGTCGTTCCAGAAGCCGGCGACGTTGAAGTAGCCGGGGAGCGCGCCGCGGAAGGTCAGCTTCGCGCCCACTTCGTAGGCGTCGACCTTTTCGGGCAGCGCGGTTTCGAGGCCGGGGTTGGTGAAGTTGACCGTGCCCTGGCGATAGCCGCGCGCGTACTTGGCGTAGAACAGGGTGTCGGCTGTGGGCTTGAAGTCGAGGTCAATCAGCCAGGTCGGCTTGTTCGACTTGTTGACGATCCGCGTGCCGCAAGCCGAAGTGTCGCCCCCATTCGTGATCAGGTTGACGGTGGGGTGGTTAAGCACGTCGTTGCAGACCCGCTGCACCGTCCGCGTGCCGACACCGGGAATGGTGGCGAGGGTGTAGCGGTTGCTTTCCGAATAACCGTCGATCTTGTCGAAGGTCCATCGGCCGCCCGCGGTCAGCGCCAGCTTTTCGGTGAAGTGGTAGGTGCCCTGCGCGAAGATGCCGTGGTTGTCGAAGTCGAACTTGGTGCGCGATTCCGAGATGATCGAGCCCGGCACGGTGACGCCCGGAGCGATCGGAACCAGCGGCAGGCCGCCCACGCAGTTGAGAGTGCCCGGGTCCACGCAGTTGCCGTAGATGCCGGTGCGCTGCTGGTTGTAGCCGATCGGGCGGCTGAATTCGAGGTAGCCGCCGAGCACGAAGTTGAACTTGCCGTCCGCGGAGCGGCCCTGCAGCTGCAGTTCCTCGGTGGTGGTCGATCCCGCCGCGGCGTCATAGCCGGGCTGGGTGCCCAGCTGGATGTAGTCGAAGCGCGAGCCCGGCTGCGGTCCGCCGCGCGAGGCGAAGAACTGGGTCACCGAGGTGTTCGGGATGAAGAAGTTGTCGCTGTAGAGCTGGAACTGGCTCTGCTCGCGATACTCGCCGTAGCTGACGATGTTCTTGACCGTCAGGGTGTCGCTCGCCTGCCAGGTGGTGGTGTTGATCGCCTGCCACTGGCGCAGGAACATGCGCGGGTTTTCGTTGCCCACCTCGACGTCGAGCTGGCCGTCGCCGCGGGCGGCCTGGCGGTCGATCTGGTCGCAGGCGGCAATCGCGGTGTAGTAGCGCGTGAGGCTGCCGCCGGCGAGCGGCGAGGCAGGATTGCGGTCGCAGAACTCGTAGTGCGAGGCGTAACCGTTGGTGTCCGAACGGCTGTAGTGGAAGATCGTGTAGTTCTCGAGTTCCGGCGTCAGGTCCGCGACGATGCTGAGGCGGCCGTAGAAGTAATTGACGTCGTTGAAGTCCTTGGGGCCGATGCCTGACTGGTTCTTCATGTAGCCGTCACGCTCGTTGCGGTCGATCGCGACGCGGACCTTGAAGGTGTCGGCGAGCGGGGCGTTGAACACCGCCTGGACGCGCATCTGGTCGTAGTTGCCGTAAGTGCCCTCGAGCGAGCCCTCGAGTGTGTCGGTCGGCTTGGTGGGCACCAGCATGACGGCGCCGCCGGTGGTGTTGCGGCCCTGCAGCGTGCCCTGCGGCCCCTTGAGGACCTGGACGTTCTGGAGGTCGGTGAAGGCGCCGGCCCCGACGGTGTTGCCGCCCGCCGTGCCGCCCTGCGCGCGCACGCCCACGACGTCGGCGAAGTAGACGCCCACGGTCGGCGCGGTGGAGGCGTCCTGGTTGAAGCCGCGGATGGAATAAGTCGATTTTTCGGGGCCGTAGCGGGTGTTGACCGAGAGAGACGGCGTAAAGGCGGCAAGATCGGAGGCTACGGCGATGTTGCGCTTCTGGATCTGGTCGCCGCTATAGACGGTCATCGAGATCGGAACGTCCTGGAGGCGTTCCTCGGTACGGCGCGCGGTGACGATGATGTCGCCCGGGTTGATCGCCTCGGAGCTCTGCGCGAGCGCGGGCACCGCGTATGTCCCGCCGAATGCAACGCCGAGCATCAATGCATTCCTGATATGCTTGGTAATCATGATTTTCCTCTCCTCCGGAAACCTTGTTGTTCTTCGTCGGCCGACTGATGCGGCTGCGCGACCGGCTTTCCGGTTCGCGTTGATTTACGTATTGGATTCGAAATGTTGGGGAGGGGCCGACCGGCATACTGCAGTGCACCGCGGATTGACCGCGTGTGACGCCCCCCGACGTCTATCCTTGTCTCCCCATCGTGCCGAATGCCGACATCAGTTCTTGGCTTGGGGAAACACTACGAATCCCTCGTCTGTTTGCAAGAATAACTGCGGCCTTTTCAGTTCACAATGGTGAAATCTCCATCGGAAATGTGAATTATCGGCCTGTTGTGGCGTATTTGTAACACCTGTTCAGCCGGTCAGGCGGCGAGGGTCGTCTTCAAAAGGGCGAGAGTTCCGCTCCAGGCAACTTGGTGTGCCGTCAGGTCATAGGCTATCCCCTCGGCGATACCGTCGTGGTCGGGGTCGGTGAACGAGTGCTGGGCCTGAGCGAAGAGCGTCGCCTGGTAATCGGCGCCCGCCGTATCGAGTTCGGCGCGCAGCGCGTCGAAATCCGCGATCGGGGCATAGGGATCGCGCCCGCCCGACCAGATCGCGACGCGGGCGGATACTGCGCCGGGCCGCGCCGGGGCATGCGTGGTGAGCAGGCCGTGGAAGCTCGTGACGCTGCGCACCGGCGCGCCGCTCCGGGCGAGTTCGAGTACGCATTTCCCTCCGAAGCAGTATCCCACCGCCGCGACCCGGCCCGGATCGATGCCGGGGAGGGCCCGGACCGCGTCGAACCAAGCGACGGCACGCTCGCGGATGGCGTGCGGGCGGGTCATGAGTTCGGCGAAGTACGTGCCGGCCGTCTGCGGGCTGGAGACGTCGGCGTCGCTTCCGTACATGTCGATGCCGACCGCGACATAGCCCTCGGCCGCCAGTTTACGCACTGCATCACGGAAAGCGGGGCCGGGCCCGGTCGCTCCCGGGAACATCATCACCGCCGGGCGGGTTTCGGCGTCCAGGGGGCGCTGCATGAAGCCTTCGAGGCTCACGCCCTGGTGGGTGCATTGAACGGATTCGAAAGTGTCGGTCATCGCGCGTCTCCCTGCTGCCAGCCACCGGTCCGTCGTATATGCGAACGTAGTGTCGAGCCGGGGAATGCAGATGGCGCCCGGCCTTGTCAAAGGTTGCGCTCGCTTGTCCGCGCGTGCGATCGGCGAGGCATGAAGTGCCCGTCTTCCCCAGTGCCGCCGCGCGGCGATCGCCGCCCGCGCTGGGGCGTGGCGGCGGCGGTGCTGGTGATCCACCTGGCGGTGGTCGCCGGGCTCGTTCGGGCCTTCACCCCTGAGCTGGCGGCGCAGGCCGTGCGCAGCGTGACGCAGGCGTTCTCGGTCCACCTCGAGCCGCCGCCGCCGCCCGCACCGGCGCCTGCGCCGGAACCCACGCCATCGGCCGCGCCGAGAGAGGAGGGGCGCGCGGGCGCTCCCGGCCGCAGGACCGAGCCGCGCACCGCCGCCGTGCCGAGCGCGCCGATCGTCATCAGGCCCACGCAGGCGCCGCCGCTCGCCGGGCGCGGTGACGCCGACGCTGCCGGTGCGAACGCACAGGGCGAGGGCACCGGAGCGGCGGGGGCCGGCAACGGGACGGGCGCCGGATCCGAAGGGCGCGGCGCGGGTGGCGGGGGCTCGGGGGTGCCGACGGTCAAGATATCCGGAGATATCAGCTCCGCCAGGGACTATCCCCGCAAGACCCGCGACCTGCGCATCGGCGCCTTCGTGACCATCGATCTTGCGGTGGGGGCGGACGGGAAAGTCTCGGGTTGCCGGATCGTCCGCCCCAGCCCCGATGCGCAGGCCGACGCCATCACCTGCAAGCTGGCGCAGCAGCGTTTCCGCTTCAGGCCCGCGCGCGACGCTAAGGGATTACCCATAAGTGCAGTCTATCGCTGGCGACAAAGCTGGTTTTACTAAGCAATATCGAAGCCTGTGACGTTGCAATGCAGCAGGCACCGTCTATACATCAAGACACCCCGTGCCCGCACTCGACGAGCGAAAGATTTCATGCCCACTATCGTTCCCGTGATCCTTTGTGGAGGCAGCGGCACGCGCCTCTGGCCCCGCAGCCGCGCCGCCAAGCCCAAGCCGTTCCTGCCGCTCGTCGGCGACAACACTCTGTTCGAGGCGGCGCTTGCGAGATGCCCGGCATCCGGCGGCTTCGCGGCTCCGGTGGTGGTTACCGGCCGCATGCATCTCGAGCATGTCGAAGCGCAACTCGGCGACATCGAGGGCGCGCAGGTCATCGTCGAACCGGCGGCGCGCAACACCGCCGCCGCCATCGCGCTGGCGGCCTATCGCCTGCCCGAGGACGCGGTCATGCTGGTCTGCCCAAGCGACCACCACATCGGCAATGCGGACGCCTTCGCACTCGCCGCATGCGCCGCCGCCGACCTCGCCGAGGAAGGCTGGCTGGTGTCCTTCGGCATCGAGGCGACCGCGCCCGAGACCGGCTTCGGCTACCTCAAGCGCGGCGAGGCGATTTCCGACACCGGCTACCGCACCGCCCAGTTCGTCGAGAAACCCGACATCGAGCGTGCCAAGGCATTCCTGGCGGAAGGCATCTACGCCTGGAACGGCGGCATCTTCGCCTTCCGGGTGAAGGACTTCATCGCTGAACTGGAAGCCCACCGTCCGCTGATCGCCGCCGGCGTCGCCGAAGCGGTCGCCAAGGGGAGCGAGGATGGCCAGCGCTTCCATCCGAACGCCGACCTCTTCGCGCAGGTCCCCAGCGATTCGGTGGACTATGCGGTGATGGAGAACACTACCCGCGCCGCCATGGTGCCAGCCGACATGAACTGGTCGGACATCGGCAACTGGCACGCCCTCCACGAAGCGCTGCACCGTGACGAGGACGGCAATTCCTCGCGCGGCGTCGGTGAGGTCGAGATGGTCGATTGCCGCAACGTGCTGGTCGACAGCGACGGGCCGCGCGTATCGGTGGTGGGGCTGGAGGACGTTATCGTCGTCATCGACGGGAACGACATCATGATCACCACCGTTTCAGGCGTGCAGAAAGTGGGCAAACTTTCGGGAGCCGTCAATCAATGAGCCTACGCAGATGAGCGCCTCGCTGCCGATCCGGGAGGTCGAGAAGCCCTGGGGCAAGGATGTGCTCCCTGCGCCTTTCACCGCGCCGGAGGGACAGCGGATCGGCGAAGTCTGGTTCGAGCCGCCCGCCGCGCTGCCCGAGCTTCTGGTCAAATACATCTTCACCAGCGAAGCGCTGTCGGTGCAGGTCCATCCCACCGACGCGCAGACTGTCGAGCGCGGGCTCGGCCGCCAGGGCAAGGAAGAGTGCTGGCTGATCGTCGCGGCCGAGCCGGGCGCGAAGCTCGGCATGGGCTTTCGGGGGCCGATCTCGGCAGAGACCATGCGCGACGCCGCGCTCGACGGGTCGATCGAGGACCTGCTGAGCTGGTACGAAGTCGCGCCGGGCGACTTCTTCTACATCCCGGCCAACACCGTCCACGCCATCGGCGCGGGGGTGAGCCTGATCGAAGTGCAGCAGAACAGCGACATCACCTACCGCCTCTACGACTACGGCCGCCCGCGCGAGCTGCATCTGGAGGACGGGGTGGCGGTGGCGAAAGGCGAGCCTTACGGGATCGATCGCTGGCACAAGCGGGTGCCCGCGCACGGCTCGCTGCTTCTGGTCGACGGGCCGCTGTTCGTGCTCGAACAGGTCGCCGGTGCGCCGACGGCAGAGATCGCCGCCCGCTACCCCGCCGCGCTGCTTGTGATCCCGCGTGAGAGCGCCGTGGAGATCGCCGGCGAAACGATCGCGCCCGGCGGCTGCGGGCTCGCGGGGAGCCTCGCCGATATCCGGTTTGCGGATAACGGCGTCTGCCTTCTCGCAAGGCCCTGTGCCGCGCAGCCATAATATTGCATGGAGGGCGACATGATCGTCCAGACCATCCAGCTTGCCCTCACTCCGGTCTTCGTGCTGGTGGCGATCGGCAACATCCTCAATGTGCTCTCCTCACGCCTGGGACGCGTGGTGGATCGCGCGCGGTTGCTGCAGGAGCGTTATCCGAACACCGAAGGCCCGCAGCACGACATGATCGTCAGCGAACTGCGCCTCGTCCACCAGCGCACCACGCTCATCACCCAGGCGGTGCGCATGATGGTGCTTTCGGGCCTGGCGATCGGCGTGACCGTGGCGATCCTGTTCCTCTCCGGGCTGAGCGGCCGGGACTGGCACACGGCGGCGGCGATGACCTTCCTTGCCTCGATCGTGCTGCTGCTGGTCGCGCTGGTGCTGTTCCTGCGCGAGACGCAGGTCGCCGCCAAGGCCCTGCGCATTCCCAGCGACTACCTCGAACTGCACCGCGAGATATAACGCCCCGCCATCGCCGCGGCGGTTGGAGATTGCGTGGTTTGGCCTAGTGTCGCCTCACAAGAGGAGAGGCACATGGGGACAGGCACCGAAGGCGCGCGGGAGGAGTGGAGACGCGGCTGGCCGATCGTGATCGCGGCCATGGCGGGCTTCTCGTTCTTCTCCGTCCTGCTCTCCGCCACCGGCCTGTTCATCGAGCCGCTCGAGCGCGAGTTCGGATGGGACCGCGCGACGCTGTCGATGGGCCCTGCCATCGCCACGGCCGTGACCGCGCTGCTCTCGCCCTTCTACGGTGCGCTGATCGACCGCTTCGGCTCGCGCCGCCTCGGCCTGCCCGGCGTCGCGGTGACCATGGGCGCGACCTGCATGTTCGCCTTCGCCAGCGGGTCGAAGGCGCAATGGGTGGTGATGTGGGTGGTCTTCGGGTTCATCCTGACCAGCATCAAGTCGACCATCTGGACCACGGCGGTCGCGGGCGCGTTCAGCAAGGGCAGGGGCCTCGCACTCGGCCTTGCCGTCACCGGCCCGGCGATCGCGCAGACCCTGGTGCCGCCGCTCGGCAATTTCCTGATCGAGAGTTTCGGCTGGCGTGCGGCCTATGTCTGGTTCGGGCTCGGCTGGGGCGGCGTCACGTTGGTACTGTGCTGGCTGTTCCTGACCGACGCGCACGACCGCAAGGCCAGGGAGGCGAAGGCGGGACTGGTGGCGCGCCCCGTCGTCATCCTCCCCGGCCTCACCAAGCGGCAGGCGCTGCGCAGCCTTGCGCTGGCGCAGGTGGCGGTTTCCTCGTTCATCGTGATGGCCATGACCATCGGGCTCGCCATGCATCTCTTCCCGATCCTGACCGAGGCCGGCGTGCCGCGCACGCAGGCGGCGTGGCTGCTCTCGCTGGGCGGCATCGCCGGGATCATCGGCAAGCTGGTGACCGGCGCGCTGCTCGACAGGTTCCGTCCCAACTGGACCGGAAGCGTGACCATGGGCGTCACGGCGGTGACGTTCTTCGTGCTGATATGGTGGCTCGATTCGACGCCCGCGCTGTTGCTGGCGATGATCATCAACGGCTATGCGGCGGGCTCCAAGACCCAGATCACCGCGTTCCTGACCGCTGGATACGCAGGCATGCGCAATTTCGGGATGATCTACGGCGTGATGTCGGCGCTGGTGGCGCTGGCCTCGGGGCTGGGTCCGTGGATAGCGGGCAAGGTCTACGACGTCGCGGGCAACTACGAGCCGTTCCTCTGGGCGGGCGCGATCGCCTGCGCGCTGGGCGGCGCGCTGCTTCTCGCCCTGCCGCCGATGCCGAAGTGGGAGGAGGAGGAAGTCCTCCCCTGACCGACAGGCCTCCATTCCGACGGGAGGAAAGTTTTACCCTCAGGCTACCTGAGAGTCGTCTGCCGCACGCGGGTCCTGATCGGCGTCGTCCTTGCGGATGAAGCTGATCTTGCCTTCGGGCTCGAGAATGGCCCAGGCGATCTGGTGCAGGCCGGAAATGCCCGCCAGCCGCATCTCGATGGCCAGCTCGTCGGTGTCGATGCGCTCCTCGTCGAGGTTGGCGGGGAGCAGCTTGCCTTCGCGGATCAGCACCACCGGCCGGCTCTTGAGCACGCGCCGCATCTTCGGGATCCGGTGGGCGATGAGGCCGAGCGCGAAGCTCCAGGCGGCGAAAGTGAAGATCGCCAGCGTCGCGCCGGTCAGCGAGAAGTCCTGATGCGTCACGCCCTGCTGGATGAGGTCGCCCATGACGATCAGCGAGACCAGTTCGAAAGGCGCCATCTGGCCCAGCTCGCGCTTGCCCATCAGGCGCAGCAGCACATAGACCAGCAGGAACATCACCGAGGCGCGGATCACGATCTCCATTACGGCAGGACCGTGATCGAGAGCGGGATGGCGATGAGATCCGTCTTGTCGTCCGCGATGGTGATGTCTCCTTCGAGCACGCGCAGCGCGCGCGGCTGGATCTGGCCGTCGAACTTGATGCGCAGGGCCTCGCCCGCCTTCACGGCGCCGAAGTGGTAGCTGTAGGTGCCGTCCAGTCCCTCGGCGCTTTCGGCGTCGGGGGCGATGGTGTCGATGCTCATGCCGCGCCAGATCGGAAGAGCGTCGTGTAGGGAAAGAGTGTAGATCTCGGTGGTCGCCGTATCATTAAAAAAAA
>NZ_AKKE01000157.1 GCF_000281975.1 Novosphingobium sp. AP12
TGGAGCCGGGACACCGCTTACCTTGAGCGCGGTCGCAGGAGCGGTTTTTGTGGGTCAGATCACGGTTTTCGGCGGGCCTGAGCGTCGGCGGCGCTGGCATGAGGACGAGCGGGCGAAGATTCTATCCGAGGCCTTTTCTCCTGGCGCCTGCGTGGCGCGTGTAGCTCGCCAGCATGATGTATCGACGGCGCTGATTTACACCTGGCGCCGCAAGGCTGAAGTGCAGTCCGCTGCGGCGCCGGCGCAGGTCGGCTTCGTCGAAGCAGTCGTGCTTGATGACGGAGGCAGCAAGCAGGTACCTTCGCCGCCAGCTGTCGTGGTGGATCTGCCTGGCGGGCGGCGTGTGAATATCGGCGGCCCGGCGCCGCCAGTGGCGCTGTGCTACTACTCCAGCGACCGCAGGGGCGAGCATCCGCGCGCCCACCTGGCTGGCTATACCGGTATCCTTCAGGTCGACAGGTATGCCGGCTTCAATGCCCTGTTCGAGGAAGGCTGGGCCGATAAGCCCATGACGTGCGCAAATTGCTGGGTTCATGCACGCCGGGAATTCTTCAAGCTCGTCGACATCAGACAGCAGCTCAAGCGCAAGAAAAAAGGCACTGCGCCGCTCATCTCGCCGCTGGCAACCGAGGCGCTCGAGATCATCGATCGGCTCTTTGCCATCGAGCGCGGCATCAACGGCAAGCCTGCCGCGGAGCGCCTGGCCGTTCGCCAGGAGCTGTCCGCTCCGATCGTTGCCGAACTGGAGGCCTGGATGCACGAGACGCGCAGCAAGCTCTCTCGTCACGATGCCGTGGCCAAGGTCATCGCCTACCTCCAGAACGACTGGGCAGGCTTCACCACCTTCCTCGCCGATGGCCGGATATGTCTCTCGAACAACGCCGCGGAGCGCCAACTGCGCAGCGTTGCTCGAGGAAGGAAAGCATGGCTGTTCGTGGGCTCAGACCGTGGCGGCCAGCGTGCGGCGATGATGCTCAGCCTGTTCGGCACGGCTCGGCTCAACGACGTCGATCCGCTCGCCTGGTTCACCGACGTCCTTGCCCGGATCGCCGACATCCCACAGAACCACCTTCACGAACTCCTGCCTTGGCATTGGAAAGCTGCTCAGCAGGCCGCCGAGGAACTCGCCGCCTGAACTGTTAGACTGAGGGCTCGCGGCTTGCGCAGAACAGTCCCTGAAATAGCTGCTCGCAGCGCTCACGGCCGGCTGAGGTCAACACTACCGACTTCGCCTTGCCCACGGGATTGTGGATCAACCCTTGCTCGTACAAGCGTCCCAGTGCGCCCCAATCAAAGGACTTCCAGGCTCGACAGGTCCCTGACATCCGATCCAGGTCGTGCAGCGTCAAAAACATTAGAGCCAGAACCGCCTCATCAATCCGGTCGGTGTCTATATCCCGCTCTTCCATAGGCAGCTCCTCGCGGCGCTGCCGATGATCTCACATCTTGACCCTCAGCTCCACTGCGTCTGCTATCGGATGCGTACGGATCAGCGGCTTAACCCCGACGAGATCGTGGCTCTGCCCGGGCAAGAGAACGAAGCGAACCAGGTTTCCCAGTGCATCTACCAGCGCGACGATCTTGGTGGTCAACCCACCGCGTGATCGGCCGATCGCCTGACGATGAGCCCCCCCCTTGCGCCGGTGCCCTGCTGGTGGACCCGGACGATCGTGCCATCGATCATGGCGTATTCAAAATCAGGGGCACCCGATAATTGCTCGAACACAAGGTCAAAGACGCCTTTTACAGCCCACCTGCGAAAGCGACGGAAAATGGAATTCCAGTTGCCGAAGCTCTCCGGCAAGTCTCGCCACGGCGCTCCTGTTCCAGCGATCCATAGAACCGCCTTCTATGAGGAGTGTCAACGTTGACGTGGGCCACGAGGCCTAATTTCGTCACATGTTTTCCTGCCTTGCCTGTTTTGGATACGGGGTATGAGCTCGCTTGCTTGACCCGACCCGTTGCCGAGTCCGGTCCACCTTCTATGCGGTCAGCTCAATAATGAGACTGGGCCATAATCCCGCTTGCGGCGGACGTAAGCTCAAGGCGACGATACCATTCTCGAAAAAGCGGCCGTTTAGGCCATGCGGTTCTCCGGTCCGTCTGCCCAGCATCCACCAGGGCTGATCTGGCCCCGGAAGATTTCTGAAATCGGCTTCGTTATCTGGTCACGCTGCTTGCACGATAGCGCCCTCGATCACGACGCCTGCCGTGACATACTTCCACAGGGCGACCAGCAGCTTGCGCGCTAGCGCGACGATGGCGGGCTTTTTGGATCTCGGGCCACGCTCTGTCACCCGCGCGATGAACCAGCGGCTGAGCGCGGAATCCGGTTGATGTCGCACCCACAGCCAGGCGAGCTGGACGAGCGTGGTACGCAGCCGCGGATTACCCGCTTTGGACACCCCCTGGTCGTTATTGATATTGCCACTTTGCCAATGGGACGCGGTGAGCCCCGCATAGGCGGCAAGCTGTCGGCGATTGTCGAATGTGCGCGACAGTCCCTCCAGCCACAGGACTGACGCTATCTCAGGCCCAATCCCCTTCAGCTCGATGAGCATGGCGGGGATAGAAGGCCGTAATGCCAAGCCGCATTCCGACTGCTCCGTATCGCGTGTCGCCGTCGTGGTCTCAGGGCGCGCTGCCATGAGCAAGGCGTCCCGGATATCCTCGACCGCCTTGATCTGCTCCAGCAGCAATTCGATCCGGTCGAGCTCACGACCGATCTGCGCTTTCAGGTAAACTGGAAGCGGCCGTCCATCTCCGGTCACCAGCTCGTCCAGCTGTTTGCGCCGATCGCGCCGCAGTGGCTCGTAGCCCGTGATCCCCTGTCCAAATAGCAGGCCCTTTATGCGGTTTACGTGGCGGATTCGTTCACTCGTCAGAGCTTTGCGTTCTCGGGAAACGCGGCGGCGGTCCTCGTCTTGCGGGGTTGGCGCCCTCACCATCGCACACACCCGAGGATCACCACGCATGTCGGCGAGCAACGTTCGCAGCAGCATCTCGCCGTCGATACGGTCGGTCTTCACACGGCGCGCGTGGCGGGAAACCGCAATCGATGCCGGATCGACGACGTAGCTCTCGATTCCCTCGGCCTCCAGCCTCCGATGAAGCCAGAAGCCATCGAGGCCAGCCTCCTGGATCACAACAAAGCCATAGCGCGTATCCGTGCGAGCCTCCGCCTTGCGCTGCACCTCGGCGAAGCGGGCAAGCAGCTCGGCAACATCCCTTGCGGCTACGGTGAACTTCGACATCTTCTCGCCGTTCCCCGGCGCCAGAGACGTCATCAGCCATTTTGATTGCGAAAGTTCCAGCGAGATGAAAATCGCGCTAAGCTCGGTGCGAACAGCGGACGGCGCTTTGGATCGGTCGGCTTCAACAAGCATGTCGGTCTCCAGAATTGGTCGTTTAGCGAGAGCAGTCTGGCAGAGCGCCGCTCGCTGTTCACCTCCTCATGGAATCTCGAGAAACGTTCGATTGTCGGCAGCTGAACGCCCCCTATCTCCGACTTTACTGGGAAGCACAGGGCGAACCCGTTCCCACTGCTCGTCGCTCAATCCGTGTCGATCCAAGAGGGCATTCCTTTCGCCAGTCTTGAATCCCATCCCGGCTGAAAAGGGAATCCCTAAATGTCCACACGCCTTAGAAAAAACAACCTCTCGATGATGAAAGCAAAACGTGCATATCAGATTCGCTTGTCGTTCGTCGCGAATTCTGTGTTGTTGTCGTTTTCCGCAGTATCTATCAGAGGCGCTATTGCTTTGAACACGAGCCCTTCGGCGGGGTAATCGACTTCGACGCTTCCATCAATTTCCCGCGGCAGCATGCGCTGGATCAATTGGGTACCAAAGCTGGTCCTTGATGGCGGAATTACCCGCGGACCGCCGCTTTCTACCCAGTGCAGTTGGAGGGATTGAGGATGCGGGTCATGGACTACCTCCCAGCTCAACCCGATCATTCCGTCGGCATTCGAAAGCGCCCCGTACTTGGTCGCATTCGTCGCCAGCTCATGGATGGCCAGTGCGAAAGCCACCACCAAACGTGCTGGCAGCTTAACGTCGGGCCCTGTCAGCGTGAAGCGGTCCTTATCTTCAACGCCAAATGGGGATAGGGTTCGTTCGAGAAGGGCTCGCATGGTCGCACCCTCGAACTTCTGACTGATAAGAAGATCGTTAGCGGCAGCCATCGCCTGGATGCGTGCTTCCAAAGTCACGCCGGCAGCGGCGACTGAAGGCGCCCGCCGCATCGTCTGTGCAACGATCGCCTGCAACGAAGCGAGCGTATTCTTGACGCGGTGGCTGAGCTCATTCGCCAAGAGAGTACGGTGCTCTTCCGCTTCTCGGCGATTCGTCACATCTTGCGTCGTGCCGAGGATCGTCAGTGGCGCACCGTCTGCCCGATAGGTGGCTTGCCCCCTGATCTGAACCCATCGCTCCTCTCCCTTTGGCGTACGAATTCGGTATTCGACATCGAGCAGGGATCGGTTTGTTATCGCGTGCTCAATGGCCTCGATCTGGACGATGCGGTCGTCGGGGTGGATTGAATCCCTCAACTCCTCGAGCGTGAGAGAGTCGGCCGGCAAGCGGCCGCAAATCTTCTTGCATTCGTCTGAAGCGGTCAGCTCCTGCGTGCCGAGATTAATGCTCCACGACCCCAAGCGCCCCGCCTCGAGGGCGAACTGTAGACGCTGCTCGGCGGCGCGAAGTTCTGCGGTCCGCCGAACGACCTCGGCTTCCAGGTCGTCACGATCACGCTGAAGAGCGGCAAGGCGCTCTCGCTCAAGCGTTACGTCAAATTGCGATGCAAAATAATAAAGCAGATTCCCGTCGTCGGCAAAGACAGGCGAGACCAGCAGGCGATTCCAGAAATGGGTCCCGTTCTTTCGATAGTTTAAGAGGTCCAATTCAATTGGAACCCGCGACGTGATCGCCTCGCGCATGCGCGCCACCTGGGATTTGTCAGTGCGCGGCCCTTGGAGAAAGCGGCAGTTGCGACCAATAACTTCGCTACGCTCGAACCCAGTCAGACTAATGAATGCACGGTTTACGAACACGATCGGGTTATCGGGCAACAGTGGGTTGGTGATCACCATCGGCATTCGGGTCGCCCGAACTGCCGACGAAAAAGGGTCCGGACCGTCATCGCCGCGCGTCAGTTCGCGGACGATCCGCGCTTCTTCTTCAAAATCTCGCAATTCAGCGCTCTCTACCGTTTGCTCTGGTCCAACGCCTTGGCCGGTGTACCATGGTATAACAGCCGGCCATGGCATTGGCTATGTTCTTCATTTGTCTTGCGATGGCGCCATCGCTTAGCGGTAAATATGATCGGCGCTCTTGCTCGAAAAAAGAACTTTGGTGACATTGCAAGTTCAAAGCAGATTCGATGCGGTGCCAGCGAGGTGCGCCCAGCGTTTAATGTCGGGCGCTACGGATCCACGCTTGGTTGGCTGCGACGCAGGCCTCGGATCGCCCCCGTTCGCCACCTATCTGCAAGGCAGCGCGCATTATCTGCCGGTCAGAAACCAAACGTCACGAACGAGCGACGGGAACTTGTTCAACGATGCTCATTTTGGCGGTGGACGCTTTACCTAGTGAGGAGAATATCATTGGCAACATCCGTCAGCGCACTTGCCGGGCAGCCGACGCCGGACGAGGCCTTGCAGCGCCTGGTAAGCGGCAACGACGCCTTTGTCGCCGACGCGCCGCTACCACCAGATCTGTCGCGTGAGCGGCGATTGGCTCTCGCCGAGGGTCAGCAGCCATTCGCAACATTGGTTGGGTGTTCAGATTCGCGCGTCGGCCCGGAGCAGCTCTTTGGGGCCGGACTTGGCGAACTGTTCATCGTGCGCACCGCGGGAAACAACGTGGATACCGCTGGCATGGGATCGATCGAGTACTCGGTGGCCGTGCTGAAGGTTCCGCTGATCGTGGTACTAGGCCACGAAAAATGCGGAGCAGTTGCCGCGGCTGCTGATGTGGTGACTAAAGACGTGCGGTTCCCAGGCAGCATAGCGCGTATGATCGAGCCTATCGTTCCCGCCGTCCTGGCAGCCCAGCGCAATGCCTGTGAGGAACAGCTTGTCGACGCGGCTGTGGAGGAAAACGTCCGGCGCATGGTCGAGCGCCTGCAGAACTTTTCGGAGCCTATGCTTCTTGAACCGCAGGAACGCGGTGATTTGAAAGTCGTGGGTGCCGTGTACGAACTCGCGACGGGGAAGGTTCGCTGGCTCTGAGGAAGGCCGCGAAGGCAAAAGTATGTTTTTTCGGCCGTGTGGACACATTTGCCGCACCGCCAAAAAGCCTATCCGATGGTCCCATAAGATGCTGCTGCTGCGGTCGTTCAGTTGGTGACCCTCGTTCCAACCTGCAGGATCCGGCAACGTGAACTGGAAACCCAGTCTTGATGCAAGATTGACACACGCCGCCCAGCATCGTGTCGCAGCCCAGCTACCTTCGCCCACGTGGGGAACCCCTCCCCGGCTGCCGCATTGTAAAAGCTGTCCTTACAGGGGTAAGAATTTTGAAATCGGTTCTCATTGTCGAAGACGAGATTTTCATCGCAATGGAAATCGAGCGTATCCTTGAGGAAGCCGGTTACCGAGTTGTAGCCATCGCCGCGGATCGCCAGGAAGCGCTGAGAGTTGGCGGCAATGCAGACCTAGCCTTTATCGACCTGAACCTACGCGATGGCCCTACTGGAGCAGATATCGCTCGTGAACTAGCCTCACAGCATGATGTTCGCGTTGTCTACGTGACCGCAAACCCTGCACAAATCGGTGAGCCGGCTGCATCGGCAATCGGCTGCATCCGCAAACCATTTACGGACGATGCTATCCTCTCGGCAGCAGCTATCGCCGCAGACGCAGCAAATGGAGTGGTATCGCACGGCTCGATTATCACCCTATAAGCCTGTGCGGGGGCGCCTCAGCAATGCCGACAATGGGACAGTCAAATGGACTTCGAGTCCTCGCCGCGACCAGGCACGCTTCATCTCTCCCCCCATCTGCCTCACCACACTCAGTTCGATAAGCTTGCTGCCAAACCCGAGGTCCTTCGGTTCCTGCACCGTTGCTCCGCCACGCTCAATCCAGGCTATGTGGGCATTCTTGCCCTCCTTGGTACACGTGATCGTTATACAGCCGTCAGGTGCCGCCAAGGCACCATATTTGGCGGCATTGGTAGCAAGCTCGTGAAAGGTCAGGGCCAGCGGCGTCGCAGAGTGATCATCAATGATGATCTCGTCGCCGGCGATGGTGACACGCTCTACGTAGGCGGCCAATAAGTCGGACAGCATCCCCGAGAGGCTGTTCGGTCGTTTCTCGGGCTGCGACGCTTCGCTGTGAGGCCGGACGAAATCGTGCGCCCGCCCCAATGCGAGAATGCGATTACGCAGGTCGGCGGCAACATCGGTCAGTTCAGGACGGTGCCTCGTCGAAAAACTGATGAGGCCAATTACGACGGAGAAAATGTTCTTGATCCGATGGCTCAATTCCTGCGCAATAATCTCGCGCTGAGCCAGCATCATCTTGTGATCATGAATGTCCGTGCACGTCCCGAACCACCGAGTGATCGAACCATTCCGGTCGCGCATCGGCAGTGCCCGCCCCAGCGTCCAGCGGTACTCACCGTTTGCACTGCGCAAGCGGTACTCGATCTCGTAAGGCTCCCCGGTCTGAAGGGATTGACGCCAAACGCTCCATGCCCGCTCCTGGTCTTCGGGATGAAACATCCCGTTCCATCCGACCCCATCGGTCGAGCCGGCAGGCGCGCCAGTGAATTCGTACCAACGCGCGTTGTAATAATCGTGAAAGCCGTCCGGAAGGGTCGACCACACCATTTGCGGCATAGTGTCCGCCAATATACGGAACTTGGATTCCTGCTCGCCAAGCTCATCCGTCTGGTAGAGGTGAGAGCGGCGCTGGGCTAACTGAGCCATGATCGTCGTCGCCAGAACCTGAAGGCCCTCGCGTTGGAGAGGAGTCAGGTCACTGCGTGGAATGCGATCGATGACACACAAAGCGCCAAGTTGGACACCATCGTCGGATACCAACGGCGCGCCTGCATAAAAGCGAATGCCTGGTTCACCGACTACCAGCGCGTTCTCACGAAAACGGGGATCGCATGAAGCATCCGGGACGACCATGAGCCCGTCGCCGCGCATGGTATGCGCGCAGAACGATGTTTCGCGCGGAGTCTCCTGAGCGTCCAGACCTGTCCTGGCCGGAAACCATTGCCGGTCCCGCTCTACGAAACTCACCAGAGCAATAGGAGTGGCGCAAAGGTTCGCGGCGAAGTCCGTAAGCGCCCTCAGGCCCGGACTGCCTTCCAGCTCGCAAAGCTTGAATGCCTCGAGATCATCGAGGCGTTTCAACTCCTGCCGCGTTTCGGCCGGGGAGCGGAGTGAGTCTGACATTCCGAGATTGCTTCCCGCAGCGACGGAAGTTCCGTCGTGGGCTCACCGACAGTCGCGCAATTGTCGGCGGGCAGAGAAAACCGAGTGGATGGAATTCGTGCATGCCGCCCCGACGTACGGCGCGGCATGCTAGGTAATTTGACTTTCAGATCTTGTCGCCGAGCGCGCCCTTTACGCTGCCCTTCACGTCCTGACCTGTGCCTTTCAACTGCTGAGCCTTGCCCTCCGCCTCGAGCCGGTCATTGTCGGTTGCCTTGCCGACCGCTTCCTTGACATTGCCGGCAAGCTTGTTCCCGGCGGCGCTGACCTTATCCGTAAATTCGCCCATAACGCTATCCTACTCTGTGGCGAGGCTCGTGACCTCTCGAGCAAAACCCGGCGAAATGAGATAGGTTCCGCTCATCTGCAGAGCTAGGCACAGGCAGCTCGTCGCAGTGGGGCTGTGCCCTGCGAGCCGAGCCACACTGCAGATCGCCGCTGGCCGTGTTCGGCGCCTATCCTGCCTTCTGCGTCTTTAACTCGGTTGGTGCGTTCGCCACAGATGCCATCATTCACGCCGCCTGAACCCTACATCATGATCATGACCGGCGCCGGCCTACTCATTGCACTGGTCGCCTGGCTGCCGCTAGCGTTAAAGCGCTTGCCGCTATCATTGCCGATCGTCTGCATTGGCCTTGGAGCCGGACTGTTTCTGCTCCCGCAGGTTTCGCTTCGCCCTCTTCCGATGTTGCATCCCCACATAACGGAACGTTTTGCCGAATTCGTTGTAATCGTCGCTCTGATGGGCGCCGGCCTCAAGATTGACCGTGTTTTCGGTTTACGTCGTTGGGCTGTAACATGGCGATTATTGGCAGTAACGATGCCGCTGGGCATTCTGCTGATTACCGTCCTCGCCCGGTTTACGCTGGATTTGTCCTGGGCTGTCGCACTGCTGCTGGCGGCTAGTCTCGCCCCTACCGATCCGGTTCTGGCATCCGACGTCCAAGTCGGCCCGCCCAAAACCGGCGATGAGGACGAGGTCCGCTTTGGTCTTACATCCGAAGCAGGCCTGAACGACGGCGCAGCGTTTCCCTTCGTCCATCTCGCTGTCCTCCTCGCGGTCGCGCTACCAACTGGCAAGCCGTGGCTCGGCGAATGGCTCTCCTATCGCGTATTGTGGGAAATCGGAGGCGGAGTCCTTGGAGGTTGGGTGGTAGGCCGCATTTTCGGATGGCTCACGTTCCGCGTTCCTGCCGAGACGAAGCTCGCGAAAACGGGGGACGGCCTGATCGCCCTGTCAGCGACGTTCGTCTCGTATGGACTTACCGAAATGGTCCATGTCTACGGCTTCCTGTCTGTGTTCGTGACCGCGCTGACGTTTCGCCACGCCCACCGCGACCACGACTTCCAGAACGACATGCATGCCATTACCGAGCAGATCGAGCGGATCGCAATGATGGTGCTGCTCATTCTTTTTGGCGGCGCGCTAGTCAGCGGTCTTCTCGCCAGTGTGGGCTGGATCGAGGTCGCCATTGCGGCGACTATCCTGCTTGTCATTCGCCCACTCACCGGCGGGCTCGGGCTCCTTGGCTATCCCGCCGATGCTCAGGAGAAAATGACGCTGGCGTTCTTCGGCATCCGCGGTGTCGGTTCGATCTACTACCTGGCATTCGGTATTAATCATATGCCGGTGCCAGAAGCCGAACGGCTGTGGGGCATCGTCGGGCTCGTCGTACTGTTCTCAATCCTTCTTCATGGTCTGACAGTGACGCCAATAATGCGATCACTGGACCGCCGCCGAGGCGTGGATCCGGAAGCGGGGCATCTGCCGTCCGACAGGTAGCGCCGCCGACGAAGACCCATCATAGAGCAAATCCCAGCGCTTACTTGCATCGAAAAGCTAGCAGTCCGGATACGACAAAGCAGGCATAAGCCCCGCAACTCGCCAACTCAAGGTGCCTTTTAGGCATCCTCTCCCACAACTTTTATGGGCTGGTCTCTGGACCGGCCCTTTTTTTGTGCCGCATGGAGAGTGGCTTTCCAGTGCCAGCGATTGTCGGACCGCTGGTGTTGGATGGCGGCGTTCCTCTTAGCTGGGCACGAAAATCTGTCGCTAGCGTTGAGGCCAGATAAATCAGGAGTCTTGACGATGAACCCGCGATATCTCGTTTTCCCAGCCCTTCTCAGTCTTGCAGCGTGCGACGGCCCTAATGAAAAGGCCGGAAAGCAGCAGGACCAAGCCGCAGCGACCGCTGCAGGCACCGAATATGCTGGCTCCGGTCCTGGGGAACGTGCCGGTGAGGTGCAAGACAATACAGATGACGCCGCCCGCGATGCGAAAGAAGCAAAGGCGAAGGCTATTGAGGCACAGGCCAGAAATATCAAAAAGAAGGCTGATGTCGCCGCTGAGAAACTTGAAGCTGACGCCGAAGCAGTGCGCGACGCAGCAGACAATCGGGCCGAAGATCTCAAGCGCCAAGCGGCCGCGGCAAAAGCCGACGTCGAATGACGCAGACGTCGCTCGTGGTGCGGGCGCAATGTTTGCCAAGCGCGAGGCAACGGACGGCACCGGTGGTCGGAACCAATGAACTGCGCCACCTTTAAATGATCGAAGGAGAAAGCAGATGATTGGTAAAATTTTCGGAGCTATCGCAGGTAACCAAGCCGCGAAGCATATTCCTGGTTTGAATGGCACGGGAGGCGTGCTGCTTGGCGTTGCGGCACCCACGTTGCTACGTCGGATGGGTCCGTTTGGACTTATTGCTGTTGCTGTGGGTGGTTATGCCTACAAGAAGTACGACGAGCGCCGCGAGGCCAACAAGCTCAAGGCGCCGACACTAACGGGCGTGGGCGAGCCCACCCGCACTCAAGCTTGACCACCATTCACCGGCACCGTGTGTCTCGCAGCGAGCACACGGCGCCCCTTCTCCCGGCAATACCATTCAACCAATCTTTTCATGAACGTTCCGCAGCGTCATGATCGCCAGCTATGCGCCAGTCCCGGCACATTTGCTGACACTTCCCGCCCAGCACAGCGGTGCGCCCAGCCCCTCTCCTCGGCCACCACGATCCTGATTTCGCCCGATATGTACAAGGCGCGGTCCCGCAGCAGCGCTCGCTCGTCTATTCAAGGAAATGAAAACGACCCCGCCACGACAAGTGACGAGGTCGTTTCGATGCTGGTGCGCCTCGGTGGCGGATGCGCACCATCAACCCTATTCGTGGTTTGGGGAAGCCGGATCTTGAATGATCCCAGCCTCCTCTCCCCGAAGTCAGAAGTGTACGATAATACCGGCCATTGGCCGAATGCTATCGAAGTCGTAGGTTTCAGCCTGAAGTCGCAGGCGAACCCCGCTGTTGGTCGTGAGGCCGCCCAGACCGATGTCGCTGGGGCCTACTTCGACGCCGACGCCGTAAATCCAGTCTTTCTTATCACCGTATGCGCGCTTGCCGTTCACCCACTGATAGCCGGCGGAGGCGTATACCATGCCGCTGTCACCAGCCCGGCCGCCGACGCGGCCGCGCACGCCATATTCCCAGTCGATATCGCCAAATCCCTTGGTGGCGTTGCCCTCGGCGCCGACGAAGACGGGCCCGAGGGGAATGTTCACGCCGGCCACGCCGCTGACTAGGCCGCCGTTCATCTTCCCGCCGCGCGGCGAGCCGAACTCGCTGTTGCGATCGAATTCATGGTAGCCGCCCAGCACGCCAACATAAGGCTCGATGCCGAACGCAGGGGTGCCGTCGGGTGCGGTTGCCTCAGTGCCATCCTGCGCCTGTGCCGTCGCCGGCATTACCGCGACAAGCGCCGCTGCAAGCAGTAACTTCTTCATAACAAACTCCGAAAATAGGCGTCCGCATCTGCGGCTCGATGTCAGAACATCAACCGCGCCCGAGAGTTTCAAGGCCATGTCTATTCTGCCATAGTGTTGCTTTATGGCATCATCGAAATGCCGCTCGTCAGGAGACCGGGCTGATGACAGTCGAGATGGCGCTACGCCATTGGGCCCGCCGGGCTTCCTGCATGAACGTGCAGTGACCCCGCTAGGTAATCCGCCTCAAACCGCATATAATGATGACATTAAAAGAACCATCCGCCCCCTGGGATGCCAAGGAGCGGACGGACTATTTTAGAAGCGGTAGCCGATAAGTGCCGCCACCTGATGGCGGTCGGGCTGCAGCCCAGTGTTCTCGTAGTAGCCGTAGTCCGAATAGCGATACTCGAGGCGGGCCAGAACACCGGATACGTTCGTTTCGACGCCCGCGCCCAGACGGTAGCCTTCGAGCTTGTCATTGCCAGTCACAAGGACGTTGGCATCTTCGTAACTCGCCTTGACCTTGGCATTGGTGTAGCCGCCCTTGGCATAGATCAGGAAGCCGGGGACGATCTCGCCGCCGAGTCGGATGCCTGCGTAAAGGTCGCGGCCGGTCTTCAACGAAGCGCGGTCGCCAAGCGTAAGTACGTTCTCGACGCTCTCCTTGACGTTGGAATCGGCATATTCGCCCTCGACACCCAGAACGACGCCGTTGATGTTCTTGTCAAAACCGACGACGCCGCCGAAGAGAATACCATCATCGCTACCCGAGCCGATCGGAGTTTCAATGTTGATATTGTCGTAGCCTGCCGTCGCAGCGACGTAGGGACCGTCAAAGGCAACGCCAGCGTCCTGCGCCATTGCAGGAGCGGCGAACGAAGCTGCCAGGGTAACAGCCGAGACGGCGATGATATTTTTCATTGTGGTAATTCCTGCATTCAATAACGTTGGCCGAAGCAAGGCCGCTCCTAGCGAGCTGGTGCCTCCTAAGAACCGTCTCCGGGCCATCCGTCGAAATTCATGAATGTTTTGTGACAGTTTGGCACCAGTGCGGACGGGTAATGAATATCGCATTCGCTCAAGGCACCACGTGGGTTGATCGCCGCCGCTCGACTATCTAGTGAACTATGGCAGCGCTCGCACGGACTATAAGTAGCGCATCGTTCATGCGAACCCGTCGAGTCCCTGGATTCGACTCCAAGACGTTACCTCGCGATGGCCTCTCATACCTTGCCCCACCGGCGGTTCTTGCTCCGGTAAAGCAGCACGCGGCAGCCCTTGCATTTCGCGAGCTGATGCACGTCGTCGGTCGCCAAGGTGCTACTGTCAGGGACATGCCATCCCATCAGGCAAAAGGACCGCCGGAGCAGCGGGCGCAACACTTTCGCCTCTCCACCGCCCACGATTGTGGGCCGGTCCACGAGCCATCGCCATTGAGCGATACAAGGCCCGGCCCCGGAGACAGGGGGTAGGTCGGGGTCGGGCCTTGTCTTCGGGTACCCGACTTCGTCAGGTAAAGGGATCTTGCACCTCGGGCCTTTCGGATTGGTAAGCATCGTTGATGAAAGCACTCTTTACCATCAGATGACCGAAGGACCGACCCGGCGGGGACAGGAACCGGAGCCCATCGCCTTAATTCTCCTGTGCATGGAGACCCACATGAGCACCCCCCCGCAGGTGATTGCCACCGTCGCCCAACTGGACCTGGACCGATACCTCGGAGCCTGGTTCGAAATCTGCCGGCTGCCGCTCAAGTGGGAAGACGCCCAGGCGCGCGATATCACCGCGACCTATTCGCTCGAAGCCGACGGGTCGATCAAGGTCGATAACCGCTGCATCGACGAGGATGGCAAGCCCGACCAGGCTATCGGACAGGCGGTTCCCACCGGTGCAAGCAAGGCCAGGCTGAAAGTCAGCTTTCTGCCGCAGTATTTGCGCTGGCTTCCCTTCACCAAGGGCGACTACTGGGTCATGCAGGTCGCGCCCGACTACACGGTCGCCTTGGTGGGCACGCCCGATCGGGCCAATCTGTGGCTGCTTTCACGCACGCCGAATCTGTCCGACGAAGTGCGAGGCGACTACCTGTCGAGCGCGGCGGCCCAGGGGTTTAACCTGGCGACGCTGATCACTCCGCTTCAGAGCGGAAACGTCGTTTCCGACGCCGCGCTCACGCGGGCATAGGCCGGGATTACTTGTCTATTTTCGTTTGGACGCGCGAAATCAGCTCGGCCGCAACAGTCCCTGCCGCTCGCCGCGATCGGCCCTCATCCCTATCGCAGACAAAAGTCTACAAGTACACTTCGTGGGATAAGGCGCCTATGCATCGCACCAAGCGCCCTTTCCGGATGAGGACCGGACAGCCCATCCGGCGCAGCTGCGCAGTACGCTTTGAAATCCTGATGGAGTAGTCCTGCCCTCGCACCGCGTGCGTGCGGTGCGTCGCGCCCATGGCAATATTTTCATCGATTGGCCGCTTATCGCCGAAACTGTGTGCTCTTGTGCGTTGTTGGGTGCACGACAATCATTCTAACGACCCCCTGGGGCGCGGCGACTTGCAGGGGACCGCCGCGTCCCTACCGCCAGACCGGCGCACATGGAGATCGAGCGTGACATCACCCAGGAAGCATCGCGCCGGTCCACGGGCCAAGGCGATCTACGGGCTGATCTTCGCCATGTCGATTGTCCTGATCTGGGCCGCAGTCCGTTCTTGCGATACCGCGCCGCAGGCCGATAGTGAACAGCTTCTTCCGGCTGACGAGACGCGCGACAAACAGTAAGTGGGCAAGCCTGCAGTTTCTGTTCGACGACAGTTTCCCCCCCTGTCTTAAGGCGATGTTATTCTTCATCCTCTACCAGTGACCGGGGAGGGCAGGAGACGGCGATATGCAAGCAGGATGTCAGGGCTGCAGATCCGAAGGCGCAGCCTTCGATCTTGCGATGGCCTTTCAACCCATAGTCGATTGCGAAACCGGTCGTCCATTCGCCTTCGAAGCGCTGGTCCGCGGCAGCAACGGCGAAGGCGCCGCCGAAGTGCTTTCGAAGGTAACTGCCGAGAACAGGTATGCGTTCGACCAGCAATGCCGGGTGGTCGCGATCACAGGTGCGGTCGAGGCGGGGATCCTCGCTACCGGCGCCAAGCTTTCGATCAATTTCCTGCCGAATGCCGTGTATTCGCCGGCAGCGTGTATCCAGCTCACGCTCAAGACGGCCCGCGAGGTCGGCTTTCCGACCGATCGCCTGATCTTCGAGTTCACCGAGAACGAGCAGATGATCGATACGGACCATGTCCGCAATATTGTCGCGAGCTACCGCAAAATGGGCTTCACGACAGCGATCGACGACTTCGGGGCGGGCCATGCCGGGCTGGGGCTGCTGGCGAAGTTTCAGACCGATCTCATCAAGCTCGACATGGACCTGATCCGCAACGTCGATCAGAGCGAGCCGCGACGGATCATCGTCTCGGGCGTGGTGGCGATAGCCAGGGCGCTCGGCATTGCCGTCATTGCAGAGGGCGTCGAGACGGTGGGCGAGTACGACGCTCTGCGCGAGATCGGCATCCGCTACATGCAAGGCTATCTGCTGGCCCGCCCGGGGTTCAAGATCTTGCCGATCCCCTTGCTGTCGTCCGATGTCTTCTTGTTCAAAGGGGCACGACAAGATGGCGAAGCAGCAATCGGGGTGCATCGCATCGCCCCGCCATCTTGCGGCTCGAGCCTCTCGCATATGCCGGCTTCGTGTTAGCGTCGTTGCGGCGCTGACGGGCAACGAATCGCCCTAGCCATCCCGTGGGCGGTCCTGCCGCTGCATAGGCATTCTCAACAGCCAAGGGCTGCCCGTGGATCGCCTGCTGATACAGCAGGCGCGCAGAGCGGTCGAACTTTGCCCGCCTATCTGGAGCTCTGGAGCGTCCTTCAAAGCAGCCGCTGTTAACGGCAGCGCGAGCAGCCTGGCTTCTTGCAGAAGCGATAACTAGCGCTCGCACGGATCAAACGAAGACCGGTTTGAGCCGCGGGGGCCAGCCCATTGGGTACTGGCGCCGAAGCCACGACGGCTGGCGGGGCATACCTCGCCCGTATTCAAAACAGGACTGTGGCCGAGGCTCCAAGATTGACGGCAGGCTTGAATTCCCCAACGAAACTCGGGTTGCGGATGTAGTTGACGGAGGGCGAGATGAACAGGCCATCGAGCGCGTGGAACGCGTAGAGAGCGCCGAGCGAGAATTGGCTCTTGTGCGCCACTCCGCCCGCCTTTTCGATAGCCCGGGCGCCTGTGCGGCTGAAGCTGTTCAGTCCGACCGTAATGGTGACCTGGTCGGCGGGCCGTCCCGGGATCAGACCCAGGGCATAGACCCGCCCTTCGAGGCTACGCTTGTAGACGTTGACTGCGTCTTTCGCGAAAAGCGCCGACGCGCCGATGTAGACGCCTTTGTATGCGGCGCCCCCGTCCGGTTGATAAACCTGGTAGTCCGCCAGGGCATAGGCCGACCAGTTGCGCTCGCGCCCAGCGCCATCAAGACGATCATACAGTGTGGTGTTGTAGCTTCCGCCTCCTCGTAGCCATATCTGCCGGCTATTGGGCGAACTCACTCGGCGCACACCGACTTCCTGGATGAACAGCGCCTTCGCCCAGGGGCGGGTGAACTTGAGGCCAGCGCCAGCGCTCGCCGCATCAGCGGACATGCCCTCGGGCAGGATGCTGCGCTGAATGGCCGACTTTGAATAGAAGCCGTTCTTGGCGTTGAACTGCACATTGAAGCTGGGCGCCAGGGCGGTGCCTCCGCTCATGCCGGTCGACAGCGGGATCGAGCCAGCCACGCCGCTGGCGAGGATGGGGTTTCCGCCAGCGAAGATCCCCACAAAATCGGAAAGGTTCTGGTTGTAGCCGGCTTTCACCTCGATCGTCCGATCGAGAAAACTGCTGAACACGGTCAGGTTGGAAAACCGCGCGCCGGAGGGCCCAAGTTGCCGCCAATTGGCGACGCTGAAGAGGCCGCCGACATTGATCTGGGTGATGTCCTCTCCCGAGCCGGCGACTTTCCAGCTCAGGCGCAGCTCGTTGCTTTGAGTGAATGTCAGCTTCTGGCCGGTATAGCTTTGCGCGCCGCCCTCAAGGCCATTTCCCGAGACATCCCTGGTCAAGGTGTTCGAACTCACACCGCGAAAATACAGATCGTGGTCGAAGAGCCAGGAGCGCGCTCCGCCGGCATCCTTCGTCAGGGTCTGGCCCACTCCGGGAAAATCGGTGGTCTGGCCCTGTGTCCTGAGCTTGTCGAATTCCATGAACCTGGCTGCCTTGCGGCGCGCCACCGTTTCTTGAGTGTCACCTTCTGTCGGTATGGTCGCCAGCGTGTCCGCGGACGCCGGCGAAGCTTTGGGCGGATCCGCCTCGTTGCTATGAGCACCGGCCGCAGAACTCTGCTCCTGAGCGAGGCCGGGTGCCGAAACTGCGAGAGCGAAAATCCAGGAAAGCGAGCGCGGGTTGCGTGGCATCGAGACGATCATGAAGCAGAAAGGTTCCTAAAAATGAAACCATTTCAATCATGTAGTCCGTCGCATGTTCCTGTCCCAGCGCGCCGGTGTGCCAGGATCCATCTTTGATCGCGTCCACGATCCGCTGGCGGGGCGTGCTGACCCAAATTGGGCATCGTCGATGCGATCATGAAGCTGCTTATTTAGTTGCGATCGCGTCAAACTAGCGCGGCACGACTTCGTCTCAGGCAGGCAAGATCACTGGTATCGCGCCGTTTCCGGCGGGTCGGTGGCGTCCGTACCCGGGGAGAGCTTCTGAAACCGACCCGATAAGCCCCGCAGCATGGCGCGAGCGCTTTGGAACTTTGTAATAAGGACGGCGCTTGTGAGAGAAAGGATGCAGCGCGATGACACCGAACAGGATTGAAACACTGTCGGACCCTGCCAGCGGGCATGTGTTTGCGGAAGTGTACAAAGGCGAAGCCTCTGCCCCCGTCATGCGGTCTGCGGCCGCCTTCGCCTCGCATGATGAGCTGGCCGACCAGGTGCTGGAACCGCTGCGCACCCACTTCCCCGACCACTCCCCATTCGTTGAGGACCAGACAATCGGCATCTAGCCTCAGCGAATTCCGGGATCTACAACTGTTACCCGCAGCGCTCTCGAATCCTGCGGGCGCGGGCAGCTTAACCTTGTAACAGAGCCGATTAAGACCACTAACGTCGCGAAGCCTGCGGCATCTTGCAAAATCCGGGAGCAGCCGCGCGAAAGTTGGCCATCCGCTCGCGCCTATAGGCACAGCGTCCGGCACGACCATGCTGTCTTTCGCTCACCTAGTGGCACCACGTGCGTATCTGCGTGAGGCGCCCTGACCCTGAGCCCGGCTAAGAAAACAGCGATGGCTGAGCCGGGCCGCGATTCGATGTCCCGTCCGCGACCGAGCGGCCCGACAAGCACATCTGAGCGCTTACTATGGCGAATAGGGCCGCCTTATATCAGCCGGCTATTATCCGGCCTGATCGTTGCCGGGTTTAAGCTTTTCCGGATCGATCGCCAGCATAGGCCCCACCACCCAATAGTACGTTTCCAGCAGCGCATCGCAAAGGCGCGGCGTTTCCCAATGCAGGTCGCCTGCGATCAAGGTCAGCCAACGATGCAGGTTGGCGGTGCGGGTCAACGAGCGGCTCACTGTCGCCATGTGGGATGGTGCTTCGTTTCCTGCAACGTTGCCCAAGGATTATCAGGAAACCGCCTCGAGGAGCCCAACGTCGTCGGAATATATCTACGGCCAAGCGACAATCACAATATCCTGCTGTCGGAAGATACAGAATTCCGCGGGACTTGGCCCGGGTCAGATTGCGTTTGGCTCATGATAAATGTTCGGTATTCGCCGGTTCTTCCCCGTTCCAAGATCCAATCTAGGCCCTATCGGATACTGCGCGGCGCAGTGTCTCAGCGAGCTCCGCCTGTGGGCAAGGCTTAAGGCAGAAATATGCGCCGGGATATCGCGTCCTTACCCCAGAGGTATCCGAAATTCCTGAGTGAAATATGATCGGCACACCCGCGTCGCGCAGGCGATCCGCGACAGGAAAAACATCGCCGTCAGCCAAGCTTATGTCCAAAATTGCACAATCGGGCAATCGTCGATCCAGAAGCGCAAGCGCGCCGCTGACCGAGCCACATGGACGCAGCGCCATAAATCCCGCTTCGAAAACCGTGTCCTCGAGGTCGAGGGCAACGAACGGGGCATCATCGACGATCAGGACTTCAATGGTCATCAAAAAACTCTGCTTGCAATCATTTGGCATGAAGGCCGCCAAGGCTCTCCGGTTCCGCGCCATGGCAGGCCCCTCCTGAACGGCGGCTGCCTGAAAGGCACGAATTGACGGAGCCCGGCCCGACGATTTTTTCAATTTTGTGATCCCTACAGTGATCGCATTGCCGCCCGGAAACAAACAGCTGCAGTTGTAAGCTGCGGCTTTTGCCGTCTAAAGTCTTCGTAATGGCCGGGGAGTTTGGATGAAACTTGGAATTCTCGCCTGCGGGTTGGCCATGCTGTCGCCCTCGGCGGCGCAGGCGCGGGCCTCGCAGTGGTGGTATGTTACGCAGGGCGCTGACAAGGTGCTGTTCGTCGACGTCGAATCCATCGTGCACGATGGCGACACGGTGCGGTATGAGGCGAGCCAGATCCTGCGCGAGCCAGACAACCCCGCTGCTTCGCTGCGCGCCTCCATGATCGGCGACTGCCACGACGACACCGAAACGTGGGACCTGGTCCTGCGCTACGGCGCCGATGACGAAAGGCTCGATAAGACGGCGCTGAGCTACGCCGGCCCCAACTCTGTAAAGGCCGGATCGGTGGGGGCAGCCCAGTTGCAGTTCGTCTGCGCTGCCGATCGAACCCGGACCGGCGGCTTCCCTCTGGCGATCGACCAGGTCGCTTTCGCCGAAGCGCTGATCGCCGACACCGAGGCTTCGGTCAGTCCGGAAGACCTGCACGAACGGATGCGCGGGGATCCCAGGGTTCCCGTCATCCGCTCGACGGCACCCGCGCCTGATACCTTCGGAACGGCGCAGGCGACCACTGCGGGTCACGCCGTCGTCCCGCCGCGCGACTATGCCAAAGGCATGCAGATCCCCGACGCCAGGAATTACGATACGATCGAAAGCGGCACGATCTACGACATCGCCTATCGCGGGATCGAGAGCGGAGAGCTGACCTTCGACTTGCGCGGCTACAGCATCGATGATCTCACGCATCCGAGCAGCGCCCAGACGATGCGCTTTCCGGCTTCCCAAAAGACAATCCGTGTCCGCGACATCGAGATCGAGGTTCTCGCTGCCACGCCGCAGGAGCTGCGCTTCCGCGCAAGCCTTGCTCCGATGGAAGGTGACGATGCGCCCTTCGTATGCGCCGATCCGGCGTGTGCGACGCTATGATCCGCGCCATCGCATTGTTGGTTGCCTTGCTCACCGGGCCGGCGCAAGCTCAGGACGTCGCCAAGATCGACCCTGTCATCGAACTGCAAACGCTGTGCGAGGACAAGGATGGCAGCGCCTGTACCCGCCTTGGCGACCGGCTTCTCGAAGGAAACGGGGTTGCGCGCGACGATGCGCGAGGCGTTGCGATCTTGGGCAAAGCCTGTCAACTCGGCGACATGCCGGGCTGCACGATGACCGGCTTCGCCTACGGCAAGGGGCAAGGCGTCGCACAATCAGCCGATACCGCGCGCGCCTATTACGCTTACGCCTGCCATGGCGGCGAGGCGACCGGATGTTCCAACCTCGGCCTTGCCTATATCAACGGAGACGGCGTCCCCAAGGATGATGCCCGCGCCGCCGCGCTTTTCCAGCAGGCCTGCACGAACAACTCGACCGCAGGCTGTGCGAATCTGGGGGCGTCGTACTCGCTGGGAAGAGGCGTGCCGCGCGATCATCGCAGAGCGGCGCGGTTGTTGAGGCAAGCCTGCGACGCCGACGATCAGCACGCCTGCTACAACCTGGGCGTGCTTTACCGCGATGGCCTGGGCATGAGACGTAATTACGAGCGCGCCCTCGCGCTGTTCGAACCCTCGTGCGAGGCGAAGGACCCCAGCGCCTGCGGCAATCTCGCCAATATGGTCGACGATGGCCGGGGCGCGCCCAAAGACCGTCAACGCGCCCTCGCTCTGCATGATGCGGCATGCACGCTGGGCGAAGCGGAAAGCTGCTTTGCTCTAGGCCGAGCATACCAAACCGGAAACGGCCGCAAGCGTGACGACGTCAGGGCCCTTGCCTTGTTGGAGCGTAGCCTGGCGCTGGACCCAAAGACCCCATCCGCCGGCCATGCCGCGAACGCCATCGCTATCGCAAGGGCAGCAATTGCCGGCAGGCCGGGCAACACTAAGAAGGAAGACGGGCCGTCAAATCGTGAAGCCCATGAGGAATAGATCGATGCGATATATTGCCCATGCCCTCATCACGATCCTGGCCGTTTTGTGGACGGCTGCGGCGGCCGCGTCCGATCCCCGCTCGGAGGACCCCGTGGTGACCTGCCGGATCGAGGGGCAGGATCGCGAGATTTCGATCTCGATCACGGGCACGCTCGCCACTTATCGTTACGGCTCGGCCCTGCGAAAGCCCGAACTGACGCTGATCAGCCCCTTGGCGGATCTCGACTATCGCCGGAAGAACGGCCCGGGCGACACGATCGACGAGATCGTGACCTTCACCAACGGCGACACCGCTTATCGCATGGCGGCAGGTTTCAGGAACGGAGCCGCGCCAGACCCGACCGCTCTCCAGCCCTTCGCAACGCTGACGGTCACCCGCGCCGGTAAAACCTTGACCGCGCTGAACTGCCGGCCGGACAGCATCAGGCGGGTCCACGACCGCTTCCTGGCGCGCATGCGCGACATCGGCCGGGAACGGTCTTCCGATGGCGAATCGTTTCCGAACTACGAGATCCAGTATCCGGCGCCCGCCAACCGGTCCCCGCCCTGCAAGGAAGACTTCAACGTCGATACCTGCTGGAGCCGGGGCGTCGAGGCCGCGCGCGGCGGCGATCTGCCCGGTGCGCTCGGTCACTACGACATGTCCTGCGAGGCGGGGTTCAACGACTTTGGCTGCTACGAGGCGGGAAAACTCTATCTGCAGAACCGCCAGCTGCGCGATTATGCCAAGGCCCAGGAGCGGTTCACGCGCGTGTGCGACGGCAACGACCCGGGGCGTGGGCCCTATGCCTGCAAGTATCTGGGCTGGATGCACCTGACCGCGACCGGGGTCAGCCGCGATCTCGACAAGGCATGGTCCAGGCTGGCGCTCGCCTGCTTCCTGCACAACGACGCCGACATGATCGATCCCGAAGGGTGTCACTTTTTTGCCAAGACGGTCGCCGCCGTGCGCGCAGCTGCGCCGAGCCGCTACGCGAGGGCGGACTTCCTGGCCTATGTGGCGCTTTCGCAGGCCTGTACCGACGACGCCAGGACGGTCTGCGACGAAGCGCGGGCGCTGTACCGGGCCGGCGCCGGACAGCACGCGCCCTGGATAAAGTCCTGTGACGCGGCGGTCCGGGCCAACCGGACATTCTCTTCGTGCGAGGAGATGGCGCGCTTCCGGGGAGACTACGAAACCGCCATGGCCACACGCCGAAATCTCAAGGCCATGTTTCTGGCTGCGCTCAACAATCTAAGCTGAGTGAATGCGTCCGGGTCACGGCGTCAGGTGACGCTGCGATCGGGATTCTCTGCGTTGGAGCCGGACAGGATGGCCTTAGCGCGCTCGGACATGTCAACCGCCGGTGGGAACAGGGCCAGGGCCGCTCCCGCTGCCGCCGTTGTGCCGACGTTGACGGCGAATGTCAGCAGTTCGCCGCGAAACTGCATTTCGATGTTCACCGTTTTCCAGACGGTCCTGACCTCGATCCGCGCGATGTCATCGAAACGGCGTTCGTGTCGTCGGATCATCCGATACCTGATGCCTGACGCGAAAATGACCAGCGATGGATTGGCATTGTTGGACGCGAGCGCGAACCACCAAGGCAGCCCCCTGACGCCCGCGAACGCGGCGAGAACCGGGATCACCTTGCCGCCTTCCGCGTCGGTGCGGATCGGCTCCTGCGTACCGCCCGCCGAACGCCGTTTGGCGAAGCGGCAGATGATGTAGATCGATCCGCCGACGACGATCGCCTGAAACAGCAGAATGGCCGCGGTGCCAAGCACGGTTGTCAGGGTGCTTGGCATCATCGGCCAGCGCCAGGCCCCGCGTCGCCGGGAGCTTCACTCATCGATCATCATGACACGAAGAGATGTCTCGAGCTGGAGCGCCCGATCCCGGATGACCGCAGCGGAGGCCGCCGCTTGCATCGGTACGTACATCGTCCCTTGCCGCGTCTCATACAAAGCCGTTCGCGCCGACTCGTCGGCGCTACGAAAGGCAAGCCATGCCCGCTGCGCCGATCGCAGCCGGGCGGCTTCAGGCGGAGCCAGTCTCTGCAGCAGTTGGCCGTAAGCGGTGTTCATTCTCCGGTCGTAGTCACGGGCCGCCGCCACCTCGCACTCGGTCTGCCCGGCGGTGCTTGCGGCTGCGGGAGCATCGAGACAGCGCTGCGACGCGGCTTCGGTGCGATCCTCGCTGGCGGGCGACGCCGTGGCCGCCGTCGAGATCGCCAGCGAGAGGATGCAGAAAGACCGTATCACTGCAAAAGTCGCTTCGAGCGACAGCAGCCGGTAGCGCCGCCCATCATGTCACCCGCCATTCCGGACCTGTTTACGCCAGCCCAGAACGCCGCCTAGGGTCACTACGAGGCCAATACCAAGGAGGAACATAGCCAGGGCATTCCCGCCGATCTCCTGGTTGTTGCTGGCGCTGATCGACGCTGCAGCCTGGTTGGCGTCGGTCGCCGTCATCGCTGCCGCAAAGGCAGCTTCATCGCAGCGGCCCAGCATCTCGTTGCCCTGCCCCCTCATGCGTTCCTGGCACAGTACGGTCTGGCCGGGATCCGCTTTGGGCGGCCCGCCCGCAAGGCTCATGAACACTCCCAGGCCAAGCAAAACGATGCCGATAAGCAGGAGGAGGCGCAGGTTCTGTCTCATCGGCGGTACTCTCCAGGTTCATGCTGCCGCAACGTGCGGCTCGACCGGGGTGTTCCATGAGGCTGGTGCTGACATCGCCTCGACGCGGTGCCCCGCGCCGAGGGACCCCATTACCCCTTTAGGCTACGGCTGTAGAGCCAGCCGATGCCGATCAGGCTGAAGCCCAGGGCGAGGAAGGAGCCGATGCGCAGCAGGCCCTCCAGGCCGGACGCATCGAACAGGAACACCTTCACCACCGCCAGGAGGATCAGCACCAGAGAGGCAATCCGCCAATCGCGCAGGCCGCTGCGGATGCCCCACAGCAGGAACCCGAGCGCGAGCGCAATGCCGAGGACGGACCGGCAGATATTCTCGACCTCGTCGATTTCGGTGACGGTCAGCAGATTGCCACAGAACAGCTGCCGCAGCGTGGCGAAGGCGAACAGCAGGATCAGCCCCATCCGTAGCAGGTCCGTAGGGCGCTTCACCCGCGCGGCGGCCTCAGGCGCGATCCAGCCAAACAGCGACAGCGCCGCAAAAGCGATGCCGAAGGCGGGAAGCAGCAGGTTCACCAGTGGCCATGGCCCGACCGCCTGCGCGTCCCAGAGCGGATCGTGGAGAAGCACCGTGTAAAGCAGGTTGTGAGCCGCGCCCGCGCCGACAAGGGCCAAGGCGACGTCGCGGACGCGCAGGACCCGCCAGACCCCGACACCCGCGCCGATGAGGGCGACTTCCCACAGCGTCCGCTCGGCAAGCCCGATCCGCACGAAGCTCGCCGGGTCGCCGATCAGCAACAGGTGCTTGTACAAGATGTGGACGCCCACCAGCAGCAGCGCACCGATCAGCGCCAGCGCGCCCTTGCGCACGACGTTGGGCAAGTCCCCGCCCGTCCGCCACAGCACGCACGCGCAGGCGAGCGCCGGCACCAGCAGGCGCTGCGCCGTCATCCCGGGTGCGGGGAGGTTCATGGCGAAGACCGGATCGCCGGACAGCGACATCAGCCCGGAAACCATCCAGCGGCCCAGGGGCTCAAGCGCCCAAAGAATGATGAAGGCCGCAAGCGTCACCAGCGTCGGGGCCAGACGAAGCGCGGGCCTGCGCCAGGTCGCCTCGGCAAGAACCACGAACACGGCGGCGGCGGTGATGGCTAGCCACGGGGCCGGCACGACCTGTGCCACCAGGCCATAACCTAGCACGGTCGCGACGGGCTGCAGCAGGAGCGCCAGGCGCCTGTCCGCATGGTGCCAGGCGAACGCCACGCCGGTCAGCGCGACGGCAGCCCAGCGCAGCACCGCCTGTCCCACGTGAGGCACGGCGGCGGTCTCGAAGAAGCGGCTCAACTCGGTCGCGGCGACGTCAGTGATGGGAAGCGCAAGGATCGCCCCGGTCTGGAAGACCAGCGCGCCCACCGACACTCGATCGTCCCTGGCTCCGATCCCAAGCGCCAGAAGCGCGGCCGCGACGAAGGCAATCGCGATCGGTACCGCCCACGCCGACAGCCCGACCAGCGCGGCGAGGACAACAAGCAGCCCCGACCCCGAGGCCAACAGCGCGAACCGCGCGTCGTCGCGGCGTGTCGGTCGTCGCCAGCCCATAGCCGCGCCGATAGCCGGCAGGCCCGCGAAGAGAAGCGCCAGCAAGGCGAAGCGCAGGCCCTGTCCCGGCGCCGCGGTGTAGAATTGGCCGAACGACAGTGCATAACCACCCAGCGAGACGGCGCCGAGCAACCCGACCTCCATCAGCCCGCCCCTGTCACGCCAGAGGTTGCGCAAGGCATGGCCGCCATAGATCAGGACGATGCCAGCGATCACGGCCGCCAAGAGCGTCATGCCCGGCGAGGGCCAGAGCGCCACCAGGCCGAGCGCCGTCAGCACGGGCACCGCGACGACCTTGCGCAGCATCGGCGTGCGCCCCGCGAGCCAGACGAAGGCCAGCGACAGCAATCCGTAGAGTCCCCAGGTCAGCGGCGCAAACCCACCTGTCGCCACCAGCAGCGCAAGCTGCAAGGCGGCAACGACCGCCGCGCCGACGTGCAGGACGGGCACGGCGTGCCGGTCGAAACTCAGCGCGGGCAGGCCGAGGCCCAGCAGCAGCATGAGCAGCCCCAGCGACAGCGTGGCGGCATTGTCCAGCCCGCCCAGCACGATCAGGGCCAGGCTCCAGCCCGCCCCGCCTGCCAATGCACCGATGCCCAGCCAGACCCAACGCTGGCGGCGCGAGAGCAGCGTCAGGCTGCCGATCACGATCGCGAGGTAACCGGCGAGCAGCGGAACGCTCGGCGCGCTCGACTGCACCACCGCCGGCGTCGCCAGGCCGCCGACCAGTCCCAGCACCGCGCAAGGCACGCCGAAGCGCATCGCCAGAACCATCGCAAAGCCGGTGATGGCGGCGAGTCCAGCGAACGCCGCGCCGGGCCCGACGAGACCGTAGAGATTGGCGGCGGCAAGCACGGCTGCGTAGAGCCCGCCGATACCGGCACCGGCAAGCGACTGGGCCACGCGCGGATCGCGCACCCTGTCCTCGCTCCGACGCGCCAGTTCGGCGCCTGCGATCAGTCCCGTGCCGAACAGCAGCCCCAGCATCACCCGAACGATGGGCGAGAGAAGCCCCGAATCGATCGAATATTTGACCATCAGCACGGCGGCGACGATCAGCGTGATCCCGCCCGCCCAGATCGGCAGCTTGCGTCCGAACAGGTCCTCGAGGCCAAAGCCCGGGGCTGCCGGCTTGCCGACCGGATCAACCGCTTCTTCGGTGAAGGGCGCATCTTCGTGGATCACGACATGCGGAACATCCGGGCCTGCTTCGAATGCCGCAGCGACCACACCGGCGGTGGGCTCTGGCGGCAACCGTTCCGGTTCGACAAGCGGGATGACCGGCGCCGGGGCAAAGGTCCGTGGGTCCGCAACCTCGCGAATGGACACTGCCGATTCGGGTTGAGCCGCAGGCCCGAGCGCATAAGCGCCCCCACCCGCCGCCTGCTCCAGTCGGCCAAGCCGACGGCGCGTATCGTGCAGCAAAGCACCTAGAATGATCGTCGCTAAAAGCAGGATTTCGGTCACGCCCCGTCCTTCGGTTGTGGCTGCGAGGCCTCATGCCTATCGAAAAATCGAACACCGTGCAATTTAAATTCGACAGTGTTCGATTTTGCGCCTATAGGTTCCGTCGCGACAGGAGAGCAGGACACATGACACCCATTCTCAAGCGGCTGGTGCGCGATCTCGAAGCGCCGATCGAAGCGCGGGGCTTCGGTACCGGCTGGTTTTCCGGCTTCTTTGCCTTGCTGCTGGCTTTCGCGGGGCTGAGCTTCGTCGCGGCGCTGCGTTGGCCCGGCTGGCTGGCCACCCCCGAACTGGCGCCGGTCCTGGCATCGCCCGTATTCCGCATCGTCGTCCATGCCACGCTGATCGGCGGTTATGCGCTTGCGCTGCTCAGCCTGCTGCTGCGCCCGCGCAAGGCGCTGGGCATGACCGCATTGCTGGTCGCACTGGGCGGCACCGTGCTGGGCGGCGCGTCAGTCCAGCCGCGCGAGATGCACGACTGGGGCATCTTCTTCGGCGCCGACTTCTTCGCGGTGAACCTGATCGCCACGGGCCTGATGTTCGCACCGCTGGAGCGCATCATCCCCCATCGCGGCAAGCAGCGGCTGTTCCGGCCCGAATGGAGCGAGGACCTGTTCTACTTCCTCGTCAGCTCGATGCTGGTGCAGATCGTCACCTTTCTTGCCCTGGCGCCATCGAGCTATCTCAATGCCCATGGCGAGACCCTGTCCGGCATGCGCGCCGCCGTCAGCGGCCTGCCCTGGATCGTCCAGTTCATCGCGGCGATGTTCCTCACCGACCTCACGCAATACTGGTTCCACCGGCTGTTCCACCGGATCCCGTTCCTCTGGGGCTTGCATGCGGTGCATCATTCGGCCCGCTCGATGGACTGGCTGGCTGGCGGACGGATGCACTTCGTCGAAATCGTGCTGCTGCGCGGGGTGACTTCGCTGCCCCTGCTCACGCTCGGCTTCCTGCCCTCGGTGATGCAGGCCTACATCGGCCTCGTCTACGTCTACTCGTCGCTGATCCATGCCAACGTGCGCGGTAATTTCGACCGCCTCGGCCAGTTCGTCGTGGTGCCGCGTTTCCACCACTGGCACCACGCGCTGGAGGACGAGGGGATCGACAAGAACTTCGCGATCCATTTCCCCTGGCTCGATCGCCTGTTCGGCACGCACTACTTCCCGCAGGGCAAGTGGCCGCAGGGCTATGGCGTGCCCGAGGCGGTCCCCAAGGGTTACTTCGCCCAGTTGCGCTATCCTTTCGTCCGGCAGGCGCAGTGACGTGGGGCGGCGATCCGACCACGGCCGTGACGAACTGCGCGAACTGATCCTATCGACCGGGCAGCAAGTGATGGCGGAAGGCGGCTATGCCCGCTTTTCCGCACGCGAAGTGGCCAAACGCGTGGGCTATTCGGTCGGCACGATCATGCACATCTACGGCAATGTCGACCTGCTGGTCATGGCGATCAACAGCCGTACGTTCGCACTGTGGGCCGAGTGGATCGAAGCGCGGCTGGAAGGGGTGAAGGGCCGCGAGCGGATCGCGGTGCTGGTCAGGGGCTATTTCGATTTCGCCGCCTGCCATGCCAATCTATGGGCCGCGATCTACGAACACCGCGTTCCCGAGGGACTGGACATGGCCGAAAGACTGGTCGCCGAACGCGTGCGCCTGACCGACATCATCCGGCGCGAGGTCGGCTCACTCTTGCCCGACGGCGGCTCCGACCGGGTCGCCCGGCTCACCAGTTCGCTGATCGCCACGGTCCACGGCCACTGCGCCTTCGCGCTGGGCGGCAGCTTCGCGCTGATGGGCGAAGTCGCGCCGCTCGAACTGGCGGTCGCGCGGGTGATGGAAGTGCTGCAGGCCAACTGCGCGGCACTCGACGCGTGAGCGGGGCGGCGTGCCGGCGGGTTCCCACGTTCCATTTTCCTACAGAGGTTGGGCCAGGGTACGTTTTGGCCATGCTCCTGTTGCGATCTCACCCTGCCCCCGGCCGCGGGCCGATCGCAAGGCGACATCCGATCCGCACAAGGCGTCAGGTGCGCACGCACAAGGCGACACTTTCACGGCGCAAGGCGACAGTTTTGGCGCGCAAGGCGACACTTTGCCGGCAAGGTGACATGCAAGACGACACCTTTTCCCTCTGGACCGTGTAAACCGTGTAAACCTGTGTCGCCTTGCCACGAACCCATGAGGTATTGAGGATATGACCTGCAAATCGACCCTGGCCGCCCTGCTCGCCATCACCGCGGGAGTGCTGGCACCGATCGCGCCCGCGGCGAGGGCGGACGAAAGCCCGGCGGTCCAGTCTCCCGACCCCACCCGCATCCTCGATCGCAAGGCCGCGCAGCGCCTGCATGCGAACAAGGGCCTGACGTTGCAGTGGATCGACTGGGGCAAGGCACGCGGCAGCGCCTACGTGCGGACCGACGGCAGGGTGTGGAAACTGCGCGGTGCGCAGGCCGAGGCGGGCGGCCCCGGCCGCCTGCTGCTCGACGGCACGATCACCGAGGTCGGCGCCGATTACTTCACCTTCGTCGGCCGCATCCGGATCAGCGACACCCCCGACGTCGGCCGCGTGTGCAACAAGGACAAGACCTGGCACTTCGCGATCACGCAGAAGCGCTCCTACTACCGCCTGCGCGAGTTCGAATGGTGTGACGGCCTCACCGACTACATCGACGTCCACTTCTGAGCCCGGACCATCGGCATGCGGCATATCCGTGATCGTCATTCGCCCCGAACGGATGGAGAAAGAGGATCGAGAAATCCTTTTGCGGACGCCAGTGCCGCTTGCGCATTTCGAAAGTGGTCGGGCCGATTGTCCTGACGCCTTCGCCGCAAAAGCCGACCAGCGTCTGCGCTGTGCCTTTGTCACAGCGGCTCCGCCACATCGATGGCTGGCATGCCGTTGAGCCGGCAATAGTCGTTGACCACCTGTTCTGTCGGACCGTCTTTGTCCGTGTTTGAAGCGTCGTCGGCCAAGGCGGGCGCGATCCCCGACTTGTAGACCACGCTGAGATCGGAGACGCTCTTGATCGAAAGAACGATGTGCCGAAGCTGGATCGACGTGGCGGTGACAGGATACGAGAATATGCGCGTTGCGACCGGCTCCCGCGCCTCCAGGCCGGGATAGCCACGCAGTTCAACAATCATGCCTTCGCCGTCGATGCCCAGGAACGCGATGTCGTAGATGCCCGCGTCATCCAGGCCCGGTGCCTGGGGCGAGTGCAGGCCGCTCCCATAGTCACGCGGCGGAATGATCAGGTCCCCGCGCCGAGCGGTGTGCACTCCATCGAAGGCACCAAAGCTGGGGGAGATATCGCGTGCCGCACAGAATATCGGCATGTCGGGCATCTCTGGCGGCGGCAAGGCGCGGCGAACGGGCGCGGCGACCACCGGCAATGCGGCGACGCAGCCCGCCACGATCACAGCGAACAATCCTGTCCGCTTCATACCCGATCTTCTCATCACTTCCCTCCCCGGCTTACGCGCGTTCAATCGGGCATCAGGTCGCTGAGCGCCCGACGGGCGCCCGCCTTGTCCGGCTCGATTTCCAGCGCTCGGCGAAAAGCGGCCGCGGCCTGTTCCCGGTCGCGTCCGACGCCGGCTCCCGTGTTGTAGGCACGGCCGAGATTGAGACAGCCATCGGCATCCTCCAGCTCGCAGGACTTGCGGAACAGGTCCGCGGCCCGGACCGCATCCTTGACTACGCCTCTGCCATTCTGGACCAGCGTGCCCAGGTTGCCGCATGCCGAGCCATCGTCTTGCTCGCACGCTGCGGTGTAGAGCGTGGCGGCCCGCTTGGGGTCTTTGCGGACGCCCAGGCCCTGGTCGTAGACCACGCCGAGGTTGTAGCAACCGCCCGCATCCTCGCCGGAGCATGCCTTTTCGAACAGCCGCCTGGCGCGCTGCTTGTTCGCGGGGACGCCGACGCCCAGCGAGTAGGCGGCGCCGAGGCTGGAGCAGCTCGCGAAGTTGCCCGCATCACAGGCGGCATCGAAATAGCGGAAGGCCCGCAGGACGTCTTTGGGGACGCCCTCGCCTTTCACCAGCGCCAAGCCTAAGTTGGCGCAATCGGAGGGTCCGCCCAGTTCACAGGCCCTGCCAAACAAGGCTGTCGCCCGCTCCGCGTTCGAGGGCACGCCCCTGCCAGTATGGTAAGCGATGCCAAGGTAGGTACAGCTATCGCCGTCCCCACCTGTACATGCCTTGTCGTAGAAGACGGCGGCGCGCACCGGATCCTGGTCCACGCCATTACCCCCGGCGTAGCGGGTGCCAAGTTCGGCGCAGGAACCGACGGTTTCGCCGAGGCAGGCGTCTTCGAGCTGCTTGATCTCGGCCGCATCGTCATCCGGGCCTTGAGGCGGTGAAGTCAGGGCCACCTCCGACGACGCGATGTCGGGCATTGCGGTCTGCGTGGCAGATGCGGGGCGTTCCTCCGACGGGGCTGACGATACGGTCTGCACCTCCCGAACCGACATCGCCTCGTGCAGATCGTGGGCGTCGTCCGGCTTGTTGCCCTGCGCGATCAGCGCCTCGGCGAAGGCGACTTCGTCGATCGCGAGCGGAAAGAGGTCGTTGGCGACCCGGTGCCCTTCATCGCCGCAGGCAAAGCGCAGTTCCGCATCACCCAGGGCATCGGGGGGAACCACCTGCATGGGCATGGACCGCGCAGTGCCATCGCCGATTTCCCGGCCCTGCTCGTCGAACCGCAAGACTTCCAGGGTTTCGACGCTGCGCTTGTCGCATCGGACCCGGCGGTGCGACTTGGTCATGACTTCGGGTTCGCCGGGACGGATGACGTACATCGCCCAATAGCTGGCGACATCCTTGTGCCGCCCGATCGACTGCGCATCGATGAAGACGACCCGGCCGGGCCCGCTGTTGACGTACCACCACTCCGATGCGCCCGCAGGGACGGACGCCAACGTGACGGCTGCCCATAGGGCCTTGGTGAGCCAGACATGTTGCCTCATTCGTTTCATATCGCCGATAAAATCGCCATTGCGGGCGCGTCGAGGCTCATGGGAGTGTCCATGATCACCTAACGTGTATGGACCCAACCGATTGCGTCACGAAGAAAATCGTAAAAATATCAATGATCGAGCAGTCGCCTTGACTGTGCCACTTCGATACGAAGAACGAGTCATTTAGCGCGCGCAGTCGGAGTGAACCCTTGTCCTCTTGGCGCATATCAACATGACGAAATATAGCCGGGGTTGCCTGTCGCGCACTGGAATGCCCCAGCGATATCATCGCGCGCGGCGAGGACTATCAGCCGGCCAACCCCAACCGGGTTTGCGAATCCCCGGGCTCGGAAACGAATTTCGAAGGTGACCTGACCGACCCTGCCGAGATCGAGGTTGGCGTTCATCACATGGTCGACGACGTCTGGCGTTGGTGTGAGACCCGTTCAAGGTTTGGTCGTACTGTGACGGTGAAGATCAAGTACGGCGACTTCAAACAGATCACGAGGCGCAGCAGTCAGGCGGAGGTCGGCACGACGCTCGGCAACTTTCAAAACCTCGCGCGCGATCTCATTCGGTCGGTCCTCCCGCCTACCAGTGCTGTCGGGGATGAGCACAGAGGTCGACATTATCGACGCTGCCGAAGAACGCGTGCTGATCAGCCGCATCGATTCCAGCGACCTTACGCCATTTCGCTTTCAGGGGTGGACCGGAAAGCGGCTTACGGCGTCGTTCGGATGGAGTTATCATTTTGAAGTCGGGCGACCGTTGGAGGCTCAGCCGATCCCGGACTGGCTGCGCCCCTTCCGCGATCGTGCGGCGCGCTTCGCCAATCTCGAGCCCGCTGTCCTTATCCAGGCACTGTTGATCCGCTACGATTCTAGCGCCGGTATCAGGTAGCACCGCGATCGCCCGGTCTCCCAAGGTGTGATTGGAATTTCGCTGGGCGAGCCCGCGGCGATGCGATTTCGGCGCAGGCGGGCCGATGGCTTCGCGCGGGTATCAGTGCCGTTCGAACCGCAAGCGGCCTAACACCTGAGCGGGCCTGCTCGGCACGACTGGGAGCATGGCATCGCCGAGATGGAACGGCCGCGTAGGTCGATTACCTTCCGAAGCTTTGCCTGCCACGGATTTCCCCGAATATAGACCTGCCCCCCGATGCGCAGCATCGCCACACGAAGCGGAGCAATTCGGTAGCGCAGCCTAACGAATGGCCTGATCCTATGACGATCCCAATGTCAGGATCGAGCGGGCATGCCTGCGTGCGACCACGTCACGATCCGCCCCATACCCTCCGCCGAGCGTGCTGGCCAACGGGATAGACCGCTGCCGGGCTGCGTGTGACACTATCTCGTCACGCTCCACCAATCCGGCATCGGTCAGCGCCAACCGCCCCAAGCGGTCATCCACATGCGCATCCACGCTCGCCTGCAGCAGGATAAGGTCCGGCCGGAAATCGTCCAGCGCCCCGGTCAGCGTGCGCTTTAGGATGTCCAGATAGACCGTGTCATCCGTCAGGTCGGGCAACGCAATATCCAGAATGGAGCGCGCCTTTCGGGTGGGGAAGTTCTTTTCCGCGTGCAGAGAGAGGGTAAATATATCGCCGCGCCCCGCCGTCAACGCGGCGGTACCGTCGCCTTGGCGGACGTCCAGGTCGAGGATCAGGATGCGCTTTGCATCGCCTTCCTCGATCAGTCTGTTCGCGGCGACCGCGAGGTCATTGAAAACGCATTACCCGGCTCCGGTATGCGCAAGAGCGTGGTGGCTGCCGCCGGCGCTGTTGGCGGCGTAGCGATGGCGTAGCGCCAGCTCGGCAGCCAGCCACGTCCCGCCTGGCGAAAGTTGCAATCTTCGCGAAATGCCTTCGTCGATCGCGAAACCTATCCTCCGCTCTTTGCCCGCAGCCACCCTGCAGGCGAAGACTTCCTCGACATAGCCGGGATCATGGAGCGCTTCGAGCCAGGCTCTCGGCATGATGTCCGGGACGTGCGCAGTCATCGGCACGCCGCTCTCGCGAAGCGCATCCATCACCCGCGCGTACTTGTCGTGGCGGAAGGTGCCATCGCCTCTCGCCGGGACGACATAGTCGGGATGGTGGACAACATGCAGCATAGTGGAGCCCCGAAATACAAAGGGGAGCCGATAGGCTCCCCTTCCCCTGCATCATCCCAGGTTCTTGGCCATCAAGCGCTCCAGCCGCTGGGCAAAGGCTCGCGGATCGGCCGGAGCTTCTCCCTCCGCAATACGCGCCTCGTCGAGCAGCAGGAATGTGATATCCCGCCGCTCATCCTCGCTCGCCGTGGACTGCTCCAGTCTGGCGATGAGCGCATGGCGCGCATTCACTTCCAGCACGGGCTTTTCGCGTTCGGGCGCACGGCCGGCGGCGGCCAGCATCTTCTCAAGCTGAAGATCCATGGCGTTGTCCGGCGCCACGATGCACACGGCGCTGGTGGTCAACCGGTCGGAGATGCGGACGTCGGAAACCTGATCCGCCAGTACCTCCTTGGCAAAGGCGACGAACCCGCTGACATCCTCTGCCGAGGTCGATGCGTCTGCGCTCCCCTCCGCCAGAGGGATCAGGCTGAGGTCGCTAGCGCCCTGCGTCACCGACTTGAAGGGTTTGCCCTCGTAATCGACGCCCATCGTCGTCCAGAAATTGTCGACCTGGTCGGGCAGCAGCAAGACTTCGATGCCCCGCGCCTTGAACCCTTCGAGCTGGGGAGACGTCGCGATCCGATCGAGGTCATCACCGGTGGCGTAGAAGATGGCGGTCTGGTTTTCCTTCAGCGCCGCGACATAATCCTTGAGCGAGCGCCATTCGCCGTTCGATGCCGTAGTCTTGAACCGGGCGAGCCCGAGCAACTGCGCACGCCGCTCGTAGTCCTCGTAAAGCCCCTCCTTGAGCACGGCCCCGAAATTGTCCCAGATCGCCGAATAGCGATCAGCATCGCTCACCGCGAGCTTGTCGAGTTCCGAAAGGATGCGGTTGCTCACGCCTTTCTGGATGGCCGACAGCACGGGGCTTTCCTGGATCATCTCGCGCGACATGTTGAGCGGGAGGTCCGCAGAATCGACGAGGCCGCGCACGAAGCGCAAATAGCGCGGGAGAATCTCTGCTTCATCCGTGATGAAAACCCTTCGGACATAGAGCTTGATACGGCCATGGCGGTCGGGATCGAACAGGTCGAAGGGCTTGCTCTCCGGGATGAAGGTCAGCACCGAATACTCGTGCCGCCCTTCGGCCCGGTAGTGCAGTGTCACTGCCGGCTTGTCGAACTGCCCCGCCACGCTGCGATAGAAGTCTGCATATTCATCCTCGCTGATGTCCGACTTCGACCTGGCCCAAAGCGCCGCGCCGTCGGCAAGCTGCCGTGCTTCTTCCTCGCTGCCGGTTTCCTCCAGGAAAATCGGCACCGGCACATGGCCGGACTGAGCCTTGACGATCCGTTCGACGGTGTGAAGCTCGGCATAGCTTCTCGCTTCATCGAGCAGCCTCAGCGTAACCCGCGTTCCGCGCAGGGGAGCGGCTGCGGGATCGACCGGAGCTATGGTATACGTGCCCGAACCATCGGATGCCCAGCTGGCCGCCTCCTCCTCACCCGCGCGGCGAGAGACGACCTCGACTTTCCCGGCGACCATGAAGGCTGAATAGAAGCCTACGCCGAACTGGCCGATGAGCTGCTGTCCTTCACCATTCTTGTCGGCAGAGAGCCTCTCCATGAACGCCTTTGTCCCCGAACGGGCGATGGTGCCCAGGGTCTCGGCCATGTCTGCGGCGGTCATGCCGATGCCATTGTCCGTGACGGTGAGCGTTCCGGCATCCCTGTCGAGCGTCACGGTAATCCGCGGTTGGGCATCATCGCCGAGCAGTTCGGGCCGGGAAATCGCTTCGTAGCGCAGTTTCTCACAGGCATCGGCGGCGTTGGAGATAAGCTCGCGCAGGAAAACGTCCCGGTACGAATAGACTGAGTGGACCATCATGTGCAGGAGCTTGGAAACATCCGCCTCAAAGGCGCGGGTCTCAGGGGCGTTAACCGTCTCAGTCGTCATCGTCTCTTTGGCTCACATGTTTCAGATTTAAGCCAGCCAGATGGATTGAATCGCTTCCACGTTCAAGAGGGCCGACCCTCGGATAAGCGGCTGTTGACCGGGAGCACCCAGCACTAGCCAGCTTATCGGAGGTCGGCCTTTCCTATTTACGTGCTCCAAAACCTGTTGCGCGTGGCGCTTGGCATGTGGCCGGCGCACTTCGCTGGAGACGACTAACTCTACCGGAATCGGCAGAACGCCTCGCTATCGGCAAAAATCGTGGAATGGGTGACATGCAAGCCCAGCTCGCCCGCAAGCCCTAGCTTACCATCCGGTGCGCACGGCCGTGGCGCGGAAACCATCCCGCGCCGTGGCCAGTTTCTCAAAGATGACGGACCTCATCGATAAACCAGGGAAGAATGAAGAGTGGGATCCGGAGCCGGCGAACATCCGGTTATCCCCGACGGGCGGTATTTCGTGTTGCGCGGTCGGCTATGGCGGATGTCTGATCCCAAGCTTTCTGATCAGGCGCGGGAGAAACTTGTCAAGGAATTGATGACGGCTCGCCGCGCCGTCAGTACTGCCGGGCGTGCGGGCGATGAGCAGGCAGAAGAACAGGCGCATGCCGCTGTAGCCGAGGCAAAACGCGCGCTCGGCGAACGGCGGCCTGCCTGGTGGGACGATGGGCACCAGACCTTAAGCGACACATGGCGAGGACGACGCCTTATGCCGAGTGGTACGCCGCACATCGCGAGCAAAACTAAAAGCAAGCGAACGCCGCAAACACACGCAAAAGCCTGCCCCATTCAGACCAAGACCCTCGCAGCTGTTGATAAACCTGTGGGTTCGCAGGTCATAAGTTGCGGATGATTTCTTGTCTGTCCGTGCCGTGGCTCGCCGTCGCTGAGCTTCAGCAGAATGGGCATCATCCAGCACTCTGCGGAAATAGACCACGCGCTCAGTCTCTTCGAAAGCGAGCGCGGCATGCACGTTGTGGGCAGCGTAGAGGTAGTCGGACGAACCGGCCGAGCGCTGGTACGAATCCAGCTCGTTGCGCGTTTTGTTGTAGGCGAAGGAGACCAGCAGGCCCATGCTGTCGTCGAAGAACTTCTTAGAGACGAGGCCGGCGAGGCGCGGACTCCAGGCTCTGCTGTTTTTCTGATAGCTGCCTTCGGACGAGATCGCGAAACGGTCGCCCTTGAAGTCGAACGGGCGCGCGGTCTGGAGGTCGATGTTGGCACCCAGCGCGCCTTCGTCGGTGGCGGCGGAGGCGGTCTTCTGGACCTTGAGCGAGTTGAACAGTTCCGACGCGAAAGTATTGTAATCGAACGAGCGGCTGCGGTTCGGGCTAGTGCCGGAATCGTTCGAGCCCGAGGTAGAAAGCGCCATCAGCCCGTTGAGGCGCGTTATGTTGAAGTCGCCGCCGAGGCCGCGCACGGTGATGGTGCGGCCCTCGCCGTTGTCGCGGTCGATCGAGACCCCGGTTAGGCGCTGCAGCGATTCCGCAAGGTTGGCGTCGGGGAAGTCGGCGATGTCCTCGGCATTGATGGCATCGACGATGACGGTGGCGGCGCGTTTGGTGTTGATCGCGCTCTCGAGGCTGGCGCGCAGGCCGGTGACGATGATCTCCGGTGCGTTCGCATCCTCCATCGGCGCGTCGGCTGGCGGCACGGCCTGCCCGACGATTTCCCCGGTTTCCTGTGCCTGCGCGGGGAAGGCGCAGGACACGGCGATGGCAAGCGCGGCGCTGCTGAGCGCAAGGCGGCCGCGACCAGAGGCGGTGTTGACGGACTTCGACATCGTTTTACTCTCCCTTTTTTGACCGCACTGCCCCAGCGGAACACGGTCCAAATAGCCGGCCGCGCGGCATGAGCGCGCGACGTCCCGGCACCGAAGATTGACATCTTCGGAATATTTTGATGATACCGGTGTCAATCGCGGTGGCAGGACGTTGCTTTCCGGCGCCTACATCGCATGAAGTGCGAGGCGGCATGCTTGGCGATCATTGAATTTCAGACGATCCAGCAGTTCTGCATGTCTGCTTGCCTGCCGGAGTGCTTGCGCTCGCCCTTCAGCTGAGCTGTCTACCCCTGCGCATTCCTACTCCTCCTCAAGCCAGTATTTGTCTGGACTATGTCTCAGGTACTTCGAGCGACGCGACTGGACAAGAAAAAAGATAGCGCTATCTTGCGGCGCAGCAGAACGGCCGGAACGTCGTCGCCACAAGTCTCACCCGGGGGAGAGAAATCCATGAAACCAGTGATTTTTGCCGCAGCCATGCTGCTTTCCGCGCCCGCGCAGGCGCAGATGGTGCCGCCGCCTGGCTCGCCGCCGGTCGTGCCGATCAAGCCGTCGAAGGTCATACTCGTCGGCGATTCGACGACTGCCGTGATGGGCGGTTGGGGGCCCAGTTTCTGCGCCTATCACGTCACCTCGTTCGCGGCGTGCCTCAACCTCGCACGCGGCGGGCGCAGCTCGGGCAATTACCGATGGGAAGGCTCATGGGCGGTCGCGCTTTCGGAGATGCAGGCCAAGGGCTACCAGAACGTCTGGGTGCTGATCCAGTTCGGCCACAACGACCAGCCCGGTAAACCCGGCCGCTCGACCGACCTGAAAACTGGCTACTTCGAAAACCTATGTAGCTACGTGCGAGAAACCCGCGCCGCAGGCGCGATCCCAGTGCTCGTCACTCCCCTCACCCGCCGCATCTTCAAGGACGGAAAGCTGGTCCGCGACCTCGAACCCTGGGCCGAGGCGACCCGCGCGGTGGCTGCCGAAATGAATGTGCCCGTTCTCGACCTCAACCGCGACAGCAGCCGCCTCGTCGAAGCGCTAGGCAGCGACTACGCCGACCGCTTCGCGCAGGTGCCCAAGGGAACCGCAGCGGCTATGCCTGCGCCAGCGGCACTTGCCGCCACCGAAGTGCAGGTCCAGCCCATGGCCGCGCCCAAGCTGTCGTTCGACTACACCCACCTGGGCACCGAAGGCGCCAACGTCTTTGCCGCCGTGGTGACGCAAGAATTGTCCGAGGCGGTGCCGGCCATGCGGCCCCTGCTGCTGCCCTGAGCCCTTGACTACCGCCCTCTTAACGTGCGCGCCCCACCTAGTGTTAGCCCTTTCACGACAGAAGGACTGGGCAATGGGCGATTATTGCGATCCGGGCGAAATCCTAGCCGTCCTGCGCATTTTGCACCGCGCGCACTTTGCGCTTTGACACCTCCCACCATTCCCATGTTCACAAGGAGATCCAGATGATCAACGGCGCCATCCTCCTCGGCCGAAGCGAACTGCATACCGGATCCAGTTACACCGCCATCAATCCCGCGACGGGCGAGGCGATTGAACCAGCGTTCACTACTGCCGGCCTGCCCGAAGTCGAGCGTGCCTGCGCACTAGCCGACGAGGCCGCGATCTCCTTCGCTGAACTTAACCCGGAAACTCGCGCGGTCTTCCTCGAGACCATCGCCGACCAGATCGTAGGCGTCGGCGACCAACTGATCGAGCGCGCCATGGCCGAGACCGGTCTCCCCCGCGCCCGCCTAGAAGGCGAGCGCGGCCGCACCACCAGCCAGCTCCGTCTCTTCGCGCAGGTCCTGCGGGAAGGTAGCTGGGCCGGGCTGACGATCGACCCCGCCCTGCCCGAGCGCGCACCGCTGCCCCGCCCGGACCTGCGCGTCCGCAAGGTCGCGCTGGGTCCGGTCGTCGTGTTCGGCGCCAGCAATTTCCCGCTCGCCTTCTCGGTGGCGGGCGGCGACACCGCCTCGGCCTTCGCAGCCGGTTGCCCGGTCATCGTCAAGGGCCACTCCGCGCATCCCGGTACCGGCGAACTCGTCGCCCGCGCCGTCCAGCGCGCGGTGGCCCTGTGCCACCTGCCCGAAGGCACCTTCTCCTACCTCCCCGCCACACGTGAGGCAGGGACTGCGCTCGTCGCCGACCACCGGGTCAAGGCGGTCGGCTTCACCGGCTCGCGTCCCGGCGGCACGGCGCTGATGCGCGCCGCCGCCGCCCGCGCGGAACCGATCCCGGTCCATGCCGAGATGAGTTCGATCAACCCAGTGGTCCTGTTCCCGGCGGCGCTTGCAGCCCGCGCCGAGGCGCTGGGCGCCGCCTTCGTCCAATCGCTGACGCTGGGCGCGGGCCAGTTCTGCACCAACCCCGGCCTGGTGATCGCCGTCGACGGCCCCGACCTCCACACCTTCCTCGCCTCCGCCGCCGAGACGATGGGCGCAAGCGCCGCGCAAGACATGCTGACGCCGGGCATCCACTCCGCCTTTGCGCAGGGCGTCGAGGCGCTGGCGCGCCACGGCGCCGTCACCACCCTCGCGCGCGGGCTCGAACCCAGGGGGCCGCATCAGGCGCAGGGCGCGCTGTTCAAGACGACCTCTGCCGACTTCCTCGCCGACCCGGCACTTGGCGCCGAAGTGTTCGGCTCCTCCTCGCTCGTCATCACCGTCGCCGACATGGACGAGGCGACCCGGGTGATCGCCACGCTGGAAGGTCAGCTCACCGCCACGCTGATCCTCGACGCCGAGGACGAGCCGCTGGTGGCGAAGCTGCTGCCGACGCTGGAGCGCAAGGTCGGCCGCATCCTCGTCAACGGCTGGCCCACCGGCGTCGAGGTGTGCCACGCGATGGTCCACGGCGGCCCATTCCCCTCCACCTCGGACGGGCGCACAACCTCGGTAGGCGCCATGGCGATCGAGCGTTTCCTGCGCCCCGTCTGCTACCAGAACATGCCCTCGGCGCTGCTGCCGGAGGGCCTGGGCGACGCCAACGCCTGGAACGCCCCGCGCCGCATCGACGGCGTGCTCAAGCTCGCCTGACGGGCACACACTGGAGAGACGATGATGGACGAGCCGAAGGCACCGCGCCGCTTCCGTTCACAGGACTGGTTCGCTGATCCCGAACGGTCGGACATGGTGGCACTCTATCTCGAGCGCTTCATGAACTACGGCATCACTCCGGCCGAGCTGCGGTCGGGGCGTCCCATCATCGGCATCGCCCAGTCCGGCAGCGACCTCTCTCCATGCAACCGGATCCATCTCGACCTTGCCAAACGAGTGCGCGACGGGATCAGGGACGCAGGCGGGATCGCGATGGAATTCCCGGTCCACCCCATCTTCGAGAACTGCCGCCGGCCCACCGCCGCGCTCGACCGCAACCTCGCCTACATGGGGCTGGTCGAGATCCTCTACGGCTACCCGATCGACGGCGTCGTGCTGACCACCGGGTGCGACAAAACCACGCCCTCGCAGGTCATGGCCGCCTCCACGGTCGATATCCCGGCGATCGTGCTGTCCGGCGGGCCGATGCTCGACGGCTGGCACGAGGGCGAGCTGGTTGGATCGGGCACGGTCATCTGGCGCAGCCGGCGCAAGCTGGCGGCCGGCGAGATCGACGAGGAGGAGTTCCTCCAGCGCGCCTGCGACAGCGCCCCGTCGGCCGGGCACTGCAACACGATGGGTACCGCCTCCACCATGAACGCGGTGGCCGAAGCGCTCGGCCTCTCCCTCCCCGGTTGCGCGGCGATCCCGGCGCCTTACCGCGAGCGCGGGCAGATGGCCTACGAGACCGGACGCCGCATCGTCGAGATGGCGCACGAGGACGTGCGCCCCTCGACCATCCTCACACGCGACAGCTTCCTCAACGCCATCCGCGTCGTCAGCGCCATCGGCGGGTCGAGCAACGCGCAGCCACACGTCATGGCGATGGCGCGCCATGCAGGCGTCGAAATCCACACCTCGGACTGGACCGAGCACGGCTACGACCTGCCGCTGATCGTCGACATGCAGCCCGCCGGCCGATTCCTCGGCGAGCGCTTCCACCGCGCCGGCGGCGTGCCTTCGGTGATGTGGGAACTGCTGGGCGAAGGCGTGCTTGCGGGCGGCTGCCTCACCGTCACCGGCAGGACCATCGCCGACAACCTGATCGGCCGCGAAGCGCGCGACCGCGAGGTCATCCGCCCCTTCGCGGAGCCTTTGCGCGAAAAGGCGGGCTTCCTCGTCCTGTCGGGAAACCTGTTCGACTTCGGCATCATGAAGACCTCGGTCATCAGCGCCGACTTCCACGCCCGCTACCTCTCCCGTCCCGGCGAGGAAGGCCGGTTCGAGGCCCGCGCGATCGTGTTCGAGGGCGGCGAGGACTACCACCACCGCATCAACGACCCGGCGCTGGAGATCGACGCGAACTGCATCCTCGTCATGCGCGGCGCCGGGCCGCAGGGATGGCCAGGCTCGGCCGAGGTCGTCAATATGCAACCGCCCGACGCGCTCATCCAGCGGGGCATCCAGTGGCTGCCGACGCTGGGCGACGGCCGCCAGTCGGGCACCTCTGACAGTCCATCGATCCTCAACTGCTCGCCGGAGAGCGCGGCGGGCGGGGGCCTGTCGTGGCTGCGCACCGGCGACATGGTCCGCATCGACATCAACACCGGCCGCTGCGACGCCCTGATTGACGAAGCCGAGATCGCCCGCCGCAAGGAAGAAGAGCCCCCGCCCGTCCCCGCGAGCCACACGCCCTGGGAGGAGCTTTTCCGCGAGAAGACCGGCCAGATGGCGGACGGCGCGGTAATGGAAATGGCTCTCAAATACCGGCGGATATCGGTCAAAACCCCGCGCCACAACCACTAAGGCGCGGCGGGGAGGCAAGGTCGCGCGGCCCGCCGCATCCCGCCGTGCAGCCTCCCCCCACGCGCACTGCCGAAATGCAAGGCCGCTTATGTCGTGCTGAGCCGCATGAACGGCATTCGGCGGCCGTACGAATACGCGCCGGCTACGCTCTCCCAAAGAATCGAGACCATTTTTCGGGCGCGACGGCCGATAATCCGGCGTGATGTACTGTCTATGATAGCCACCTTGCCGCGAGGTCTGACGGACCCAAGGTAACGCTTCTATCAGATTGATTTTGAACGATCGTCACCACTGGTTAAAGAGCGACTATTAGGGGTTGAAGCCAATGATACCGGTGTCATATGAGCGGTTTCCGAACGTCGAAACGACAGGGATAGGCTGGAGGGCCGGTCCTGTGAGGGAGAAGAACAAGTGTCGCAGCCCCCAAAGCAAACCATGAAAACCCTGACCTGTTCCCGATTGGCGCTGGCAATTGCTGGCGTATGCATCGCCGCGACCGTCGCGTCGTCGGCGCATGCGGAGCAATCTGACGGGCTGCTTTTCCGCGCGCCACTCGATACCGGGTTCGATGCGACCGTTTCCGGCGGGACGGCCGCGCCTAATTTCAAGAGCGATGTGTCGATTGTATCGGACGGAGCGGTCGGCGGAGCGGGGCGCTGGACCGATGGAGGCTACGTCGCCTGGGAGGCACCCGGAAACATTCAGGCCCAGCGCGGCACGCTGTCGTTCTTCTGGCGCAGTCACACCCCGGTCGGTGAGGCGCCTTTCGTCATCTTCCGCGCCAGTGCGGGCGATCATTCGAGCTGGGACATGGCCTTCCTGCGCATCGACTGGAACGGCCACGGCTTCGACGCCTTCGTCACTGACGCCAACCTGTCGCGTGTGCGCGTCAGCTGGGCCATGCCGACCCCGCCGCGCCCGGACGCCTGGCACCACGTCGCCTTCACCTGGGATGAGACGCAGGGCGTGCGCCTGTTCTGGGACGGGCAGGAGGTCGCCTCCAACCGGCAGGCGGCGGACCTCGACATGGCGCTTGACCAGTTCGGCCTCGCGGGCCGCGTCATCGCGCCGCACCAGGTGCAGAGCCGCTACAACTTCATGCGCGGCTCTGACCTCGACGACATTTGCATCTACGACCACATGCTGGGCGGCGAACAAGTGGCGGCGCTGGCGGCAAAGCAGGAGCCGACGGGCGGCCCCGCTCCAGCGTCGGCCGATATCCGCAAAGCTTGGCTCCACCGCTTCGGATGGGACACGCAGAGCCCGGCCGCGCTCGAGGACAAGGTCACCGTCGTCCGTAAAGTCGAGTTTGCCGATGCCAAGGACCTCAAGGAATGGATGTGGAAAGGCGTCGATGGCATCGCGGAAACGACGTGGCCCGGCGTCTACAACCGCTCGCGCCTGCCGGGGCGTGACGATTATTTCCAACTGCCGGACTGGAACGTCTATGTCGAAGGCGGCAAGACCTATGAACTGACCCTGCCGCGAGACGCCGCCTTCAACCGCGTCGAAATCCGCGGTGCGGCCTATGGTGCGCTTGAATGGTCGGGTGACGGCAAGTCCTCGTGGGGCAAGGTGGCGGCGCGGCCAAAGGGTGTGGTGCGCTCGCTCACCGACATGCCCACGAAAACCGGCGGGACCCTTCGTTTCACCAACGTGATGCAGGAACAGCCGATCCAGGAAATCTGGGCCTACGACATCCACGCGGGCGAGGTGCCCAAAGGGACGTTCCAGCTGAGCTACACCGTGCGCGCCGACGCGGCATCGGACCTCGGCGCTCTGGAGCGGCTCAATGCACATATCGCCGGCCGCTATCCCGCGAACGAGCGCTCGACGGTTGTGGCCCTGCCCACGAGCGGCGTGAAGGCCGCGGTCGGTGCGGGCAGCGCCGGCGCCTCCGGGACCGCGCGGCGGAGCGGGGAGGACCTTCCGTTGGTCCACGTTCTAATCCCTTCGAACTTCGGCGATGCGCCGTCCGACCGTCCGCTGGCGCGGGCCTGGAACTATGGCTGGGAGAACGTCCACGACGGTCTGGACGGCATCGCCATCGACCTGCCCGCGATGAACGCCGCGCCGAACGCACAGGGCGTGATCCCGCTCGACATCCGCGTGAAAGACCCGATCTGGCCGGACCGTGACATGATTGACCTGCAGGTTTCAGTCCGCCCGGGCCAGCCGCGCACGCTCTGGCTTGACCTGCGCGACCGCATCCTGACGGCAGACAGCCTTTACCTTACAGTCGCGTCCGCCGCGCTGGACTTCGGGGCGAAGTCGCTAGACGGGATGACCGTACGCATGGTTTTCAAGAACCGTGCAGAGGCTAAGGCCGAGCACGTCGCCGACCGCTTCAACCAGGTGAAGGACAACTGGGCCTTCCTGGTGGAGGAGCATACCGCCTCCAAGCGGGCCGGTCTCTACCGGCGTCTATACGGCGACATAGCCGACCTGCTGCGCGTCGATCCGGATAACCTTGAGGCGCGCCGCTACTGGGCCGACATCGGCTATTCCGAAGACCAGTTACCGCCCTTCGTCCAGCCCGAGGCGCCAGCTGGAATGCCGCTCTGGGCTTTCCGCCAGCTGGAGGATCTGAAGCTCACGCGCCAGTTCGTGAACTGGTGGATCGATCACCGGCAGGTGTCTTATGGCGACTTCGGCGGCGGCATTTCGGACGATACCGACCTGACGCAGCAGTGGCCAGGGCTTGCGCTGATGGGCGTCGATCCCGACAAGATCAACGGCTCGCTGCTGGCGCTGTCGGACGCGGTCTACAAGAACGGCATGATCGTCGACGGACTGAGTTACATTTCCACTGACGAACTGCACGTCTACGAGGAAGGCATCAATTCCGACGCCGAACGGCTATATCTCAACTGGGGCGAGCCCAAAGCGGTCGAGCGCATGATGGCCACCGTCAAGGCGCTGGGCCGAGTGATCCGCGCTAACCCCGCCGGCCACATGCACATCTCCTCCAGCTGGTACGGCGCCCGCAAGATCTACACCGACGAACCATGGGCATGGCAGAAGCCCTATGGCTTCGTCATCATGCACACGCCGGTCCTGCTGGGCACCTTCAACGCCGATCCGACCGCGCGCGGGCTGGTGACGGGGCTGATCGACGGCCTGCTGGCGCATGGCAAGCAGGGTGCAGACGGGCTCTGGACTTTCCCCAACGACATCAGCTTCGACCACGATAGCGAGCGGGCAGGCGATGGCGGCGGCGCCTCGCTTCCCATGCAGTCGGCCTGGGCGGCCTGGCGCTTCACGGGCGACGAGAAGTACCTGCGCCCTATCCTCGGCCGGGTCGGCAAGGACAATTTCAGTGCGCTCACCGAGATCAACGAGAACGCGATCACCCTGCTCGGCAAGCGCGCGGACTGGAAGGACACGGTACAGCGCAAGGCCAAGGGCGGCGACGATTTTGCGCGCTTCGAGGCTTGGAACACCACGGGCGACCGGGCGTGGCTAGAGGCGCTCAACGCCCACGGCATCTCCGACAAGAGCCAGCACATGTACATGTACACCGAGGGGCACTGGTGGAGCGACCGCGTGGACGCGCCTAACGAGCATCTGCAGCGCGAGCGCCTCGGCGGCATCGCCCTCAAGCGCAACCAGACTTACCCGGGCAACGCGGTGAGTTGGCGCTTCGCCAACCCGGAAGCGGCGGTGAAGGTCGCGATCCTGGTGCGCGATGCGACGCCCGAGGCGTTCACCGTGGTTGCGTATAATACGAGCGCGGCCGAACAGCGCGCGGACATGGGGACATGGAACGTCGTCGCCGGCAACTGGGAATTGACGCAGGGCCTTGCGGCCGACGGCGGCGATACGGCGCAGGGGGGCGTGACCACCCGCGACGTCGAGCTGGAGCGCAGCGGTTCGCTGCCGGTCACCTTCGCGCCGGGCACCACGACCGTCATGACCTTCCGGCTCAAGCAGAAGGCCGCGACGCAGCCCGAGCACCGGCCGGACCTCGGTATCGGTGCCGACGACGTGACGCTCAAAGGCAACCGGCTTGCCGTTACGGTCCACAGCCTCGGCTCGGTCGCCGCGCCCGCGGGCATCCTCACGCTGGAGACGGTCGAGGGCAAGGTACTGGCGTCCATAGCCGTGCCCGCTCTGGAGGCGCCGCGCGACCTAACGGCCAAGACCGCGACGGTTACGCTCACAGTTCCCGGCGGCGCGCCTCAGGTGCTCCACGTCAAGGTATCGACGGGCGCGCCTGAAGTGACCCAGCGCAACAATGTCGTGGTGCTCGGGGAGACGAACTGATGCGCCCATGGATGGCATTATTGTTCGCGCTGGCCGCGCTCCCAGCCGGAGCGCAGGCGAAGGATGGTCGCAAGGTCTGGAAGTTCGACCGCCTCGACCGCATCGGGGGGCTGCAGACGCAGGTCGTCGGCGATCCGAAGGTGGAGAAGGGGCCGGGGGGCAAGGTGGTGATCTTCGACGGGGTGGACGATGCGATCTACCTTCCCCGCCACCCGCTTGCCGGAGCAGGCCAGTTCACGGTTGAAGCCGTGTTCCGCCCCGATGGCGGCGCTTTCGAGCAGCGCTGGCTGCACCTGGCCTCGGACAATCCGGCGAACCAGACGCGGCTGCTGTTCGAAATCCGGGTGGTCGGCAATTCCTGGTATCTCGACAGCTTCATCAAGGGGAAGGGCTACTCGCAGGTCCTGATCGACCCCGCGAAGCTGCACCCCATCGGCCAGTGGTACCACGTCGCCCAGACCTTCGACGGCACGACCTATCGCAGCTACGTCAACGGTGTCCTGGAGGGTGAGGCAAAAGTGGATGGCTTCACTCCGCAGGGGCCGGGCAATAGCTCGGTGGGGGTCCGCTACAACCGCGTGAACTTTTTCCATGGCGCAGTGCGAATGGCCCGTTTCACCAACCATGCACTGGCGCCCTCACGCTTCGACCTATTGCCTTGACGCTCATCGGCGTTGTGTCGACAAGCGGATCAGGGTCTGCAGATTATGCGCAGCACCGCCGGCCTCGTTCCTATGGCCCTTAGAATCGGCAACTCTGCTGGGCCGGCCACCCCTCCCCCGACACACGCGAGTGCCGTCTACCGACCCTTTGTGACCTTCAGCCACAGCTTGTCCGTTCCCAGCTGCAGTCCGTCCGCTTACCCATTCTGGACACCCAAGACTGGCCGAAAAGCGAATGTCGGTGTCGGAGCAATCGACGGCAATTAGCCCGCGCCGGACCTGCGCGCGAGGATCCAGTTGTCTACGACACGCTCCAACACCGTCAGCGGCATACCGCCACCGGCCAACGCGGTATCGTGGAAGTTGCGGATGTCGTAGCGTGCGCCCAAGGCTGAACGTGCCTTCTCTCGCAGACGCAGCCATTCATTGTGCCCGACCTTGTAGGCGCAGGCCTGCCCCGGCCACGAGCAGTAGCGCTCCACCTCGGAAGTCGCAGCGCCCTCGGCATGGCCCGTGTTGTCGATCAAGTAGCCGATCGCCTTTTCCCGGCTCCAGCCCTTCGAGTGGAGGCCTGTATCGACGACAAGACGCACGGCGCGAAACAGGAGGCTCTGATAGAAGCCGATTTGACCCATCGGGAAGTCATCATAAGCGCCAAGCTCATCGGCCAGCTGCTCGGCATAAAGCCCCCAGCCTTCGGTATAGCTGGAGAATCCCAGCAGGTTCATTAGCTTGGGCGCTGCGGCACTTTCCTGCTGGAGCGCGATCTGCAAGTGATGGCCGGGGATTGCCTCATGATAGGTCAGCGTGGGTAGGCCGTATTTGGGCCAGTTAGCCGTGTCGGTAAGGTTGATCCAGTAAATGCCCGGACGGCTGCCATCGAGACTGGGCGAGTTATAATAGCCCTGCGCTGCCCCTTCCTGAATTTCGGGCGGGACGCGCTTGATCTCGACCTTGGACTTTGGCAGCCGGCCAAAGGCCTTGGGTAAAAGCTCCTGCATCGCCGCCATCTGCTTATTGAGGTGCGCGACGAGTTCAACCTTGCCCGCATCGGTGTTTGGATAGACGTTGGCCGGGTCGGCGTTCATCGCGGTGATGCGCTCGCCCACAGTGCCTGTGCTGAGCCCCAGCTTCTTCAACATCTCGTCCGACCGCCCGGTCAGCTCTGCGACCTGCTCAAGACCGACGCGATGAATCTCGTCCGCCGTCATTCGCGTCGTGGTAATGTAGTTCAGGCTGTTGGAATAGTACTGCTCACCTTTCGGCAGGCGCGCGACGGAGGCATCGTGTCCGGCCTTGGGCAATGCTGCCTTCAGTGCATCGTTCTGGCGCTGCAGCGCAGGATAGACCCGCTCGGCCACCAGCTTCTCGACGCGCAAGCCCCAATCGCCCGCGATCGATTGCTCGCCCGTACGCCGCACAATCGAGCCTACGAGCGTGGAATCAGCTGCCTTCGTGCCGAGCATCCCAGCCTGCAAGCCGATCGTTTTCTTGAGTATGAAATCCGGCGGGATGACGCCAATACCAAAGTCCTCAAGCATCCGATCGGTCTCGGCGGCGAGCACGTCCGCGAACTCGTTGACGCGTGACACATAAGCCTGGGCATCGGCCGCATTCTTGATAGTGTGCTGGTTGTCGAGAAAATCCCCGGTGGTGAGATAAGCGCCGCCACCCTGGCTGACGCGGTAGACCTGGGGCCACCCGCCCTGGCCATATGGAATGGCGTAAGTGCGAATGACCGCATCAAGGTTAGCCTCGATCGTGTCGTAGTCAATACCGTCTTGCGCGCCCATCGACGCACGGTCGAGTTTGCCAAGCTCAGTACGTGCGTTGCGGGTGCGGGCTCGGTCTTCCTCTTCATGCTCAAGCGTCGGGATTTTGAGGTGTGACTTCAGCGCGGCGCGTACGCCGATGTCGAGCCCAAAACCGGTCGCAGTCTCGGGCGAGGCGTCGATCTCGCCTTCGAAATACTTGTCCATAAATGCAGCAAGCGCTGGGTTTCCCGATCCTGCGGTGATTGGCTGCGCAGGCGCGCGGGCGAACACTTGGCCTGCTGCAAGTATGGCGGCTCCCGCTGATGCGGAAGTAAGGAACCGGCGACGGTCGATCATGGGAGCTCCAGAATGTATCGTGGAGTTAGACTATGCCATGCGTCCGCAGAAATCCAGTTTGCGCGACAATGCCGCTCCGGCACCTGGTTGGCATGATCTCTATATTCCAAAGTCGTTCTTTTCGACAGAATTTGGCTGGAGACGGCTTATGAAGTCGACCCTTTTCGGTCACACAATCGCCGATTTCAATTCCCCAGGTGCAGCCCGTCAGCTTTGTCGGTCACCAAGTAGGAATGGTACGATGTTGTCTGACTAAGGCTATATCTGCGGTGTGGGAGTCCACGATTTGCGCCCGTTCAATTTCCGTCGGCATCGACCATGAACACGACGGGCTTGCCGCGCGATGCGGGATCCCATCCGGCCGACAGGGCCGCCCTTACGCCGCGCGAAGCGATGGTGTCGTTGATATGCAAACGCCCTTTCGGCAACCCTTTCAGCAGGCGCTTTGGAGCCGGAAATTCCAGCACCGCTTCACGCGCCATGCCGTGCTGGCGCAGGGAAATCGTCATCCCCTTCCAGCCATCGGAAGAGGACAGTTGGGGATCGGTAAGGAGCTCCCAGTCATATTTGAACCCATCGATTTCGACGGTGCCGCCACGGCCATGTTTATGAAGCATGACCCGCCTTTAGCATGCCGGCGGCAGCACTCCACTCCACATTCCTGCGCGTCGCCCTAGTCGTCCAGCCAGGCGCACAGTATCTCGCCCTTGTGCCCTTGGGGCGCCAGCGCCGCGCGCGACGCTTCCAGCAGTGGCGGCAGCGCCTGCATGAAAGCGTAGGGCGGATTGACGAGGAAAAGCCTGCGCCGTTATAAATGCCGGGCTGCTCGCTGTCGTACAGCCAATGCTCCACCAGCAGAAATTTCGGGATGCCAAGCTTGCGCAACTTCGCCTTCCACCGCTGGTGCGTGGTGCCGTCTTTCAGCGGATACCAGATCACCGTCACGCCATGCGCCCATTTGCGGGGAGCGGCGGCGAGGGTGGCGGTGATGCGCCGGCGTTCGTCCGTCTGCTCATAAGGCGGATCGACCACGACCACGCCGCGAGGCGTCCGGGGCGGCACCATCGCCAGCCACAGCTCATAGGCGTCGCGTTCATGGATGGCCGCGCCGGTGCCCCGCATCGCGCCCGCGCAGGGCGCTGGCATCCTCCGGGTGCTTTTCGTTGAGGATCAGCGCATCCATCGGGCGCAGAAGCTGCGCCAGAAACTGCGGCGAGCCGGCGTACAGGCGGGGTTCGTCTCCCGTATCCACCGACTACGTATTCACCGCCTGCACGGCGACCCGGTAGTCGTCCAGCAAGGGGTTCGTGTCGACAAAGGCCCGCAGCACGCCCTGCGTGGCCTCGCCGGTGCGCCGCGCGTCGTCGCCGCCAAGGTCGTACAGCCCGCAGCCGGCATGAGTGTCGAGCAAGGTCAGTGCGCCCGGCTTGTGCTGCACCGCGCGCACCAGCGCGATCAGGAGGCTGTGCTTTACGACATCGGCGCTGTTGCCGGCGTGGAAGGAATGGCGATAGTTCATTGCGGTTCAAAAATCCTGACGATCAGCCTCTAAACGAGGTGCCAGATCTTCTGCAAAGCGAAGTTATGATCGTGCCTTTCTTGTCAGGCGCGGAAGCCGAGCGCGATGCTATTGACGTAACCAACCGGCACCCGCATAGAGTCCTACATCGCATTTCGGCGCAAGGCTCCAAGACTGCGTCAGCGATCGCCATTGGAGGTGGAGAGGCCGACCTTTGCCGGTCACTCAGCGCTTGAATTTCGCTCCCCAGGAGCGGACTGGCAGCTCTCCCATTGTCCCCACCGGGAGGACGGTAGCTAAGCCGCTGATCTCGACGTCCCAGATGTCGGGCGACGGTCCTTTCCATCTTTCATTCGCAAAAAGGGACGTGCCTAGCCGCTACTAATCGGTTCTGGCTCCTCGTTGCAGAAGGGAGCCAGATAGCTTCAGATTTCCGTTCCTTCTGCCAAACTCAAGGCGTCTTCCATATCTACGCCGAGATATCTGACCGTGCGTTCAATCTTTGTGCGCCCCAGCAGTCTCTGGACCGCGCGGAAATTTCCGGTGGTCTTGTAGATGATGGACGCCTTGGTTCGCCGTAGGGAATGCGTACCATAATCCTCGCTCGGTAAGCCGATCCCAGTGACCCATCCGTCAGCCAGGCGGGCATATTGCCGCGTGCTGATGTGGGTCGAGTGGTCTGTGCGACGCGGGAAGACGAAATCTTCGAGCGATCCACCTCGCAGCTCAAGCCATTTCAGAAGGCTGCCACGAGCATCGTCCATCAACTCGAACTGGACTGGCTTTCCGGTCTTTTGCTGAACCACCGTTGCCCGGGTCCGAATGTTCGGTCACAAACGATGTCGCTGATCCTCATCTTCACCAGGTCGCAGCCGCGCAGTTTGCTGTCGATCGCAAGATCGAAGAGGGCCCGATCCCGGATGCGTCGATGTGGTCGAGAAAGAAGCGGACGGCCCAGATCTGACGCGGCTCGAGCGCGCGCTTCGCGCCCACTTTTCGCCCGGCGTTCCATCAAACCCGCACATGCGCGGCGGGATCGAATTCTGATAATCCCATGACACGTCTCCGATGGCCATGATGGCAATAGGTAGAACGCGTCAGAACGGGTTATCCGGCTATGGTCACTCAGCGAGTGATGGCTGAATGAGGCAAAAATCACCGGCTTTTACCTCAAAAAATGATGTTCAATGAGTTATAAAAGAGCTATTTATAGCTCATGAAGTGGAACTGGCAGCAGCTAGACTGGCCTGAATTTTGTTGGGATAGCGCCTCTTTGGCGGCGACTGAGGCCAGATTCCTGCAGCAGTCCGGGATACTCATCGGTTCGGTCAAGCACCTTTCCGACGATGATCGAGCCGCCGTCACCATCGATATCATGACCGGCGAAGCGCTCAAGACGTCCGAGATCGAAGGCGAGTTGCTCAACCGCGACAGCGTGCAAAGCTCGCTGCGCCGCCAGTTCGGTCTTGAAGTCGGAGACCGTCGCATCCCGCCGGCCGAGCGCGGCATCGCTGAAATGATGATCGCCCTCTATCGCGACTTTGCCGAACCGCTCACGGATGAGACCTTGTTCGCCTGGCACCGCATGGTCGTCAGTGGGCGACACGACATCGAAGCTGTCGGCAGTTACCGCAAACACGCAGACGCTATGCAGGTCGTCTCAGGTTTCAGCCACAAGCCGAAGGTGCATTTCGAGGCCCCGCCCTCGCAGGACGTGCCATTGGAAATGCAGAGTTTCCTGGCGTGGTTCGCCGCCACATCTCCCGAGGGGACAAGACCGCTGCCGGGCTTGACCCGGGCCGGGATCGGTCACCTTTACTTCGTGTCGATCCATCCCTTTGAGGATGGCAACGGACGCGTGGCTCGTGCGCTAGCCGAGAAAGTGCTGTCACAGGCAATCGGCCAGCCCAGCCTGATAGCCCTTTCACATGTCATCCAGCGCAAGAGGGCCGCCTATTACGATGCGCTGGAAGCGGCTAACAAGAAAAACGAAATCACCGCCTGGCTGACCTATTTTGCCGAAACCGTGCTGGACGCACAGACGCACAGTCTTGCCCTGATCGACTTTCTCATCACCAAGACGCAATTCTACGACCGCTTCCGGGACCGGCTCAACGAGCGGCAAGCGCGCACCATTGCCCGGATGTTTCGCGAAGGGTTGGGCGGCTTCATCGGGGGGCTGAGCGCGGCCAATTACATCACCATCACCGGTACCTCTCGTGCGACTGCAACCCGCGATTTGCACGAGTTGGTTGATATCGGCGCACTAAGGCAGACCGGCACGCTGAAATCCACCCGCTACTATCTCGACTTGGGCTAGTAGCGGGCTACGGTAGAGTCAGGAAGTGGCGCGGTGTTGTGCGGCGCGCCTGTGGGGCTTGCCAGACGATCCGTTTCCACTCCCTGCTCATCGAACCGGACGTGCAGATCTCCCGCATCCGGCTCTCGGACAAGATATCACGCCTTCACCCACGGTGGGCTGCGGCCAAGTTCGCCAGACGTACGAGGCCGAAGCGCTCGTACAGCTCAGGGTCGTGATAGGCTCCCTCGCGCTTTCGTCTGGTCTTGTGCTTGGCCCGCAGCCACCGGCGCAACCGCACCACTGCGTAACTGTCGATAGCCCGATAGGCCCTGCTCGTGGTTCCAACCGAGAAGTAGTTGGCCCATCCGCGCAGCACCCGGTTCATCTTGGGCACAAGGTATGCGGTATCCTGCCATGTACGCGCTCGATCTGTCAGCTCGTGGATCGTAGCGATCACGCGCTGGATGCTTTTCTTTGATGGCCGGTGGCCCATGTAGGCTTTGCCGGTTTTCGCGGAGTACATCCGACCAAACGTGTATCCCAAAAAGTCGAACGTCTCGTCCGGCACCTCACAGATACGTGTCTTTTCCTCATTCACTGTCAGCTTCAGCTTTTCCATGATCCTGCGCATGTGATCTAGCGCAGCTTCCGCATTGCCCTTCGCACACAGGATCACGAGATCATCAGCATAGGTGACGAGCCGCGCGCCTAGACTTTGCCTAAGACCGAGCTTCCGCCACCCCAAAAACGAACCGGCGCATGTAGAGATTTGCCAGCAGTGGTGAGATGTGTGATCCTTGCGGGATGCCGCGCCGCTGATCGCGGGCCTGCATCGTTCGTGTCTTCCTGCCTTGTCATCCGTTTCTTCGACAGCGCATTCCAGCCAGGATTTGATCAGATGCAGAACGCGCGGATCAACGATCCGGCGCGATACCGATTTCATCAGCTCAAGGTGGGGGATGCTGCCGAAGTATTCGGCAAGGTCGGCGTCCACGACATCCGGTCGGCCATAGAACAGCTGCTCTTCCACCTCGACCACGGCCTGCTGGGCGTTGCGCCCGGCCCGGTAGGCGTAGATCTCGTGGGAGGTCGGCTTCAAAGATCGGTTCAAGCACCGCATCGCTTCCGTCATGCAGACCCGATCCCGCACGGTGGAAATGCGCAGCGGCCTGAGTTTGCCGTTGGCTTTTGGTATGTAGACCCGTCTGATCGGTTCCGGTCGGTACGTCTCCTCTTTGAGCGCAAGCGCCAGTTCCGTCAGCCATCGCTCGACGCCGTAGTACTCAATATCCGCAAAGTCCTGTCCATCCACACCCGGCGCGCCCTTGTTCGAGCGGCACTGGGCATAGGCATGAGCCAGAATGTCATCGCGGCTGATCTTGTCGTACAGTGCGTAAAACCGATAGCCGGCTTCTGCCTTCGCTTTCGCGTGCGACGCCTTCTGCAGTTTCTGGACGCTTATCGGAGTTGATAGGTTACCCAATCTCCTGCCCCTCACCACTTGTTGCGTTCATCTTGAACTGAGGCTCCTTCCCTCCACCGACATTACTCGGCTTCCTCGGTACTACGGGCCTCTCCGCCACCCCATCGCGCCCTTCCCTCCCTCGCGGGCGTCCGGTTGCCGATCACTCGGCACGCCATGGGGCTTCCCGTGTTGCGTGCACTTTCCTTGCGTATATGCTGTCGCCACTACCCGGGTGCAGCAGACGAGTTCAACGTCGCTCAAACTTGCCCGTCCATATCAACCTTCCCCGTATGGGTTAACGGGTCGGCCTGCACATCATCCTTTTCGAGGATTGCTCAGCGTTCACTCACGTTACGGCCTGTACGCTCGCACTATCACCTACGGGACCGTTATCCGGGGGCTTCAGACATTTCGTCACCTCCATGCCTGCCCCGGTTGCTTCCGGCTGGAGCATCGCCGGGTGGGCCTCTCACCCCCTAGAAAGTGCCGCCTTTGCACGGCGCACACCCTTTGCGGACTTTCAGCCGTCAATTTTCGACGCCCAGGTGCGGACGGTCCGGTCCTGACAAATCGCAATCAGGCACAGGCGGCATTGACTTCCGAAACGGCAGCTTTCGGCCGGAATGCCAATTTAGAAATCCGTCGAGAGAGGGGCTTACTTTGCCTCCCTCCACAGGGAGTTCACGAAACCAAAGAGCGCAAAGGACAAACCTCTCTGAACAGTGAATGGAGGGAAGTTACGACGGGGAAGATTGGTCGGCTTGATCGGAAATCTGTGGTGGTTCACCTGACCCTATACCGGCCCAATGAAGCGATCAGCGCCAGAACGCCGACTAATCCAAATCCACAAACCACCAGCCCCAGATCGGCATTGCCGGTGGCGTCAACCGCCGCTCCGAACAGCGGCGGCCCGAATGCCGCGCCCAGGCTGAACAGACCCAGCACCAACCCGTATGTCGCGCCGTAATTCTCCAGCGCGGCATAGCGGCTGGTGAAATAGGCCAGCATGTCCACTTCCGCGCCTGCGGCAAGGCCCAGCATAAGTGCGGCGGGGATAGCAGGGCCCTGCATCCACAGGATAGCGCATGCAATGATGGGGGACGTCAACAACAGGCAGGCCACTCTCGGAGCGTGAAAACGATCGAAAAGCCAGCCGACCGCCAGCCGTGCAACCAGCACCGCCATGCCGACCAGGGCCGCCATGCGCGCGGCCTGTGCGGGGGCAACGCCGCGGTCGATCAACATTGGCACCAGATGGACGATCAACGCAGCTACGATCACACCCAGCAGAAACCCGATCAGCGCGATGCGGCCAGTGGCCAAGTTGATCTCTATCCTCCCGCGATCGCGGGCTTGTCCTGTGAGACCGGAAGCGGGCTCCCCGCGACCGGTCAGCACGCTTACGGGGATGCCAATGGCCGCCACGATCGCGGCCAGCGCCGTGAGCCCTGCGCGCCAACCATGGGCGGCTATGAACGGGCCGAGCAGCGCGGGGGCGAGCATCGCTGCCATACCAGTACCCATCAGCATCAGTCCCAGAGCAAGCCCGCGATGGTGATCGAACCGTAAGGAAACAACGCGAGCCCAGATCGCGGGCGTCGTGCCGCACCCTGCCAATGACACCAGCAGCCACAAGGCATACCATGCGGTCAGCGAAGGGCCGGTCTGCGCCAGCGCCAGAAAAGCCAGCGGGGTTGCGATATAACTGGCAATGGCGATCGTGCGGCTGCCGACGCGGTCCGCCAACCTTCCCACGAGCGGCGCAGACAGGAATATCCCCAACTGTTGAAACGTGGCCGCGCCGGAAACCTGCGCTCGGGTCCAGCCGAACTCGGCCTGAAGCGGGGCCACAAACAGGCCCAGTGAATAGAAGCCGACGCCCATCATGCCTACGCCGATCGCCAGCGCCGCGGCCAGGACGGTCAGCCATCCACCCCCAAATTCAGAGCGAGCGGAAAATGGTGTGGTTGTAACTTCGGCCATCCTTGAACGCTGCCACTGTCATTCGCCATGAGCACCCGGCAAGATAAGAACATTCGCAAGCCGGATATCGGCACGCTCTTGATGGCGCCAGCCGCGGGAAACCGACCCTTATACGACGCTCAAAGCCCGAATCTCGATCCCCAGGCGCGGACGTTCCGCTATCCCAAGGCAGTCGACCAGGTTCGATCATAGACCGCTTGGTGCAGGAACGCTCGTTATGGGCGAAATCCGAGGGTGATTGGAGGCAGTGACGAGGCTAAGGATGTCTTCAGTTTCTGTATTAGGCAGACAGATCATTTCTCGGGCGCCAGCGCCTCAATAATCCTGCAATCGCCAATGGTGGTGCCTGAACAGCAATCGAGCTTGCGAACCAGTTCGGCGCGCAGTTTGGCCAGGTCGGCCAGCTTGCGGTCGATTTCGACGATATTCGCTGCAATTATCGCATCGACCTCGGCACAGGGTGCTTCGGTGTCATCGGCCAGCGCCAGCAGAGCACGCACCTGAGCCAGCGCAAAGCCCAGATCGCGCGAGCGCCGGATGAACGAAAGCCGGTGGAGGTGCACAGCCTCATACAGCCGGTAATTCCCCGCGCTGCGTGCCGGCGGCGGGATCAAGCCTTCCTTCTCGTAGAAACGTACCGTCTCACCGCGTGTATCAGTTTTGCCAGATCGCCGATTTTCATGCTTGACCCTATAGCGACTTCAGGGTGCATAGGTCCACGCCATATTCAACCTGACGGACGCGAATCATGGCGCACGACTGCTGCTCGAAGAAGGGCGATACCCTTGCTCTGCTGGCGGAGAAGAAAGACCAGCGGCGGGTACTGATCATCGTCATGGCCATCAATCTGGCGATGTTCGTGGCCGAGTTCGGCGGTGGGCTGGTGGCACGGTCTTCGGCCTTGATGGCCGATTCCGTCGACATGCTCGGTGATGCGATCGTCTACGCGTTGAGCCTTTACGCACTGCATAGCGGCGCGCGCTGGGAAGCCGGTGCGGCGATCGTCAAAGGCGCGATCATCCTGACGTTCGGCTTCGCCGTGATCGTCGAGATCGCTAGCAAGATCGCCAACGGCTTGCCTTCCTCTTCATCGCTGATGCTTGGCTTTGGTGGGCTGGCGCTGGCAGCCAACCTGACCTGCCTTGCGCTTCTGTGGCGTTTCCGGAAGACCAACGTCAACATGTCCAGCACCTTCGAGTGCTCGCGCAATGACGTGGCATCGAACGTCGGGATTCTTGTCGCCGCTGGGCTGGTCGGTATCACCGGCACGGCATGGCCCGACATCGCCGTCGGCGGCGTGATCGCGCTGATCTTCCTGCGCTCGGCAAGGAAGGTTCTGGCAGAAGCCATTCCTGCCTGGCGCGACGCGCGCAATGCGTCGAGCGAGGGTTTCAGGTGACACCGCTACCCCAATCCCGTAACGCGGCAAGGATGTCCTTTCGGCGCCTCTATCTCCTGCTGCTGATGCTGGTGTCGTCCTTCGTGACGAGCGCCTCGCTGCACGCGTCCGAAATGGCGGGGCCGGTGACGATCGAATGCTCGGGATACGTGCATAGCGAAGGCGACTTCGACGAAACCCATGGTGATGCCGACAAGGGCGTGCCTCATCATCACGTGGGTTGTCAGGGCGGGATTTCTGCCCTCCCATCGCGTGAACTGGTTCCTGATATTTACCAGCTGCTTCATGCGCCCGTTCCGGTTGCGCGTTCGGTCGCTCTTGGCCGCTGGATTTCCGGCCCGGACCTGCGCCCTCCCATCGCCTGATTGAATTTCACCGGCTGACCGTGCGGGCTTGCCGGCGCGTGACGCCTGTCGTCATTCGATCAGGATTTCCTTCATGTACAGGATCATTGCGGCCTTGCTGGCCGCCACGTCGTGCACTGCCGTTGCGCAGGCGCAGGACATCGCCGCGCCCGCTTCGGCGCAGGCGACAACCGGAACGTTTACGCTAAACGACGCTGTCCTGGCCGCCGGAGGCAGCGCGCCTGCCATCGAGGCGGCCCAGGCCGGGATCACCGCCGCTGAGGCAGGCCGCAAAGTTGCCGGTCTCAGGCCGAACCCCGTTGTTCAGGGGCAGGTGGAGAACGTGGTGGGCACTGGCCCCTATCGCGGTCTTCGCAGCTACGAGACGACGGTCGGCTTCATGACCGTGCTTTCGATCTTCGTGTGCCCAAGCAAAACCTGGATGGCGCGGAGATTTCCAGTCGCCTTGTAGATGATCGACGCCTTGGTTCGGCGTAGAGAGTGGGTGCCATAATCTTCGCCAGGAAGTCCAATCCCCGTGACCCATTCATCGACAAGGCGAGCATATTGCCTGGTGCTAATGTGGGCTGCGTGATCATTACGGCTAGGAAATGCAAAATCCTCCAAGGATCTACCTCTCAGTTCCAGCCATTTGAGCAAGCTGGCGCGGGCATCAGTCATCAGTTCAAACGTAACCGTCCAATTGGGACCGCCTGCCTGATAGCGTGATAATCTCTTAAGAGACGGTCATAGCGACGTCGCTAACGACGTCTGTTGATTGGGGATTGCGATGCGGGCGGAGATACTGGGTCAGGAACGGCGGCGCCGGTGGACGGACCAGCAGCGGTTAGAGATCATCGGATCCGTCGGCGTCGATGGCGCGACGCTGGCAGAGGTGGCCCGGCGCCACGAGATAACCCGGCAACAGATTTACACCTGGCGGCATGACATGAAGAAGCGCGGGTTCGTGCTGGGCGTACCTGAGCCGGTCTTTCTCCCCGTGGACATGCCCGCCGTTCGAGGCGCCGAAGCTGCCTACAACGTAAGTCCCAGCGCGACATCCATGGTCGAGTTACGCCTGGCTCAAGGTCGGACCTTGTGCGTTGACAGCGAGATCGAGGCCGTCACCCTGACCCGGCTCATTCGCTGCTGGTCGAGACAGAAACGGATCGCCCATATCTGGGGGGTTTTAGCGCTCGCTTCGCACCAACTTTGCGCCCGGCGTTCCAAGATACCCGCTCGTGAGCGGCGGGATCAAATTCTGATAATCCCATGACACATCTCCTACGGCCCTGACGGCCATAGGTAGAACGCTTCAGGAGAGACCGACCCTTACGCGACATTCAGCGTCAAAAATTCATGTCTCACCTGCGGACAGTCTGGTTTTTCCAATTCATTCTGTTCCAAAGCGGAGATCATTCCTCGTTTCCGAATTCTGCACAGTCTCCATGCAGAGCCTGAATCAGATCTTGCATCTTAGATCAACGCTAGATCAATGGCCCCGGCCATTAGATGCATGTGGTCAGCTTTTTGAATGAAGACAGACCCAAGTTTCCACCACTTTTCGACATCACAACGCGATCTTTCGTCGTCCCATTTCTTCGACCACCATGGCGAGCCAAGGCGACAGATTTTCGGTTTCTTCGTCAGTAGCGCTCTGCCAGATTGCTATCAACTGCTCGTCGGACATGGCAGATACCTGCGCCGCCCGGTCTTGCTCTACGTTGCTCATATCGCGTCCTCCGTGTTGCGGGTTCCTGCCAAGCCCGACCGCGCGGTTTGCGGCATCCATTCTCTACGCGCATGGCGAATTGCTTCGGCAAGGGGCGCATGCGCGGCACGTGCGGGATCTAGCAGGCCGTTCGGACAGGGGCGGTCATCGTCCCAACCCGGATGATCGAGTATGGGGTAGAGGCAGATACCCTCTACCGGTACGCCAAGTTGGCGCGCCAGCCTTACCTCCGCATGAATATGCGCGAACCATTCGGCGCGAACATCTCCCTCGATACCCGTTTCGGCAACGAAGATCGGCCGACCGTAACGGGCATAGGTCTCTGCGAGAATATGATGAAACGGCTTCCACGAAGGATGACCTCGATCGATCGGGGGGCCGCCATGGATCCACTGATTATTGTGGTAAAAGTTGACGCCGACGATATCGAGCATCGACGGCGCACCGCCTAGCTGTGGCCAGGATTGGCCCGCGATCATATCCCATGCCTGAAACTGGGCCTGCCGATGCCCTTCCGCCGCTGGTGCGTCCCAAGACCGCTGAAGATCCGTAACTACGTTGATCACCGGCTCCGCGTGCACGAACCGGGCGTCCGGATCGACAATGCGGATTGCGGTCATCGCCGCGATCGATGCGCGCGCCAGCTGCGCTTTGAGTTCGAACCCGCGCCTATGTGCGAACGGGTTAAGATAGGCCGCATCACCCCCGCCCCACGCCAGAAACGACATTTCATTGACCGGCGTGTAGAAGCGCCGACCACGGGTGCACTTGCCGATACTCCTGGCGACCTCCATGGCAAAGGCCGCAAATCGCGTAACGAATTCCGGTTTCCAGACATCTATGTCATCGGGCCACCCATAGTGTAGCAGATCCCAGATCACCTCGGTGCCGGTTCGTTCGGCCGCCGATAACTGTGCTGCCAGGCTCGACAAGTCGTACATCCCCGGATGTTGCTCGATCAGATGCCATCGCAGGCCATCCCGCACGGTTACGATGCCGTGATCTTGCAGCAGCGCATAATCCTGATCGGCGAGCACATCGTGCCGCGTGGCGGCGATGACGTCGACGCGGTTGCGGTCATGGGCCCGGCGATGCGTTGAACATTCGAAGCCGCCCTGAAAAAAGCTGCGAAAAAGCGATGGCGCCGGCGCCAGCGGGCGTTCTGCCAACTCGTCGAACAACGCGACCCATTGAGGAATGACGACGTCAATCGCATAATGCCTGCGCACATGATCCTGGAGCGATGACCCCAGTCGGTGCCTGAGCCCGGGATCGTCGATAAGCTGGATCATGTCAGCCGCGACATGGTGCGGGCTTTCGTGTGGCACGAACAGCCCGCTTTCTCCGCCGCGTATCTGTTCGATGCTGCCATTGTCGGCCGTCGCGATGACGGCGAGTCCTGCTGCCCCGGCTTCCGAGATCACATGCGGCATGCCCTCGCCCCGCGAGAGCCATATAAAAATGTCGAGGGCGCAGAGCAAGTCGGGAATGTCCGCCCGGTCGCCAAGGAATGTCAGGACGTCGGTTAGTCCCAAAGCCGCCACCTGCGCGCGTAGCTGGGCCGCATAGTCGGGCAGGAATGCATCAGGCCCGCCGATGACAACGAATCGGGCTTGGGGCCGCACAGCATGCACGATGGCGGCCGCCGCGATAAAATCCTCGACCCGTTTCTTGGGATCGAGTCGACCGGCCCAGCCGATCAGCGGAATGTCAGCCGTAATACCGAGTGCCGCCCTGGCAGGGGCGCGCGCTTCGGGGCGATAGACGGCGATATCGACCATGGACGGGATCATCAGCGCGTCGGTTTCGCGGCCAAGCATGTTGGAGGCGGCAGCCTCGCGGATCGACTGGCAAACGCCCACATAGCGGCTGGTCAGATGTTTGGGGCCGGCCAGTGCTTCGGAAACGAGGCCACCGTGTTCGATCAGCGGCGGGCGCAGATGAAGGCGTTCGAGCGCAGGATAAATGTCCGCCACATTCTGACAGGAAACGACGATATCGTAGCTCGGAATGATGCCGGCGAGATAGGCCACGGTGTCGTTCATCGAAAGATGATAAGGCGTCCTATCCACAGGTACGCCGATCGCTTCGAGTTGGCGGTGCGTTTGATCGGGCATGCCGGGCTTGTGAAAGCAAACGACGACGTCGATGGCGTAGCGTTGTCGATCGAGCGCCTGCGCAAGCAGTCGGAGTTCGGTCTCTTCGCCGCCGACGACGAGCCACGCGAACACGAAGAGGATGCGGATTGGGCGATCGGGGTCATTCCGTTGCATCGTCAATCAGCAATCTTGAAAACGATCTGTAGAAAATCCGGACGCTCCGTCACCAGATGATGGATGAAGGCGGGCGCTTCTTCCATCGGTACGACATGGGTAATCATCTGGGCCTTGATCTCATTCCCGCGCGCGTGCAGCAGTTTGACCGTCTCTCCCGCGAGGCGGGCCTTGTCCCAGGCGAAGCTCAGACAGCGCGGCACGCGGTTGATCTGGGCACAGCGCAGGTTGAGGCCATTGTGATGAAATTCTTCGCCCAGCCGAAGGTCCGGCGATCCGCCCTGATAGAACGCGAGGTCGATGACCGTTCCCTGCGGCCGCAATGCCTGCATGGCGGCGTGAAGGGAGGCGTTATCGGCACGGGTCTGGAACACTATGTCGGCGCCACGATCGTCCCCGCCGTGCAACCAGCGCACCTTGGCATGATTCCACGCCTGATCCTGCGTCATTGCCGTCATGCCAAGGCATGTGGCACGCAACCGGCGAAAGGGGGAAGGATCGGAGATCACCACTTCGCTCGCACCTGCCTGCTGCGCAAAGAGTGCGACCAGCAGGCCAACGACGCCCGCGCCGATCACTAAGACCGGACGACCGGCAAGGCTGGCGCCCAGGCTTGTCGCAGATCGCCCCAGCAGTTCTGCATCGGCATGGAGGATGCCATTCGCCGCGATCGGGCCCATCTGCCCGACATAGATACCAAGTATCGCGTCAATGTCCGGCGGCAGCTTGGTCAACAGGTCGTGGAAGGGATTGGCGGTGTGGCCGGACTTGTGGCCGTAGACTGCGCCGACCTCGTCGCCCGGGGCGAAATCCGCGACAGCGCTCTCACTGACCAGCGCACTTTCCATATAGCCCAGAAATGGCACCGGAAAATGCTGCTGCGGTTCGCCGGTTACGAACACCCCGCGCCCGCCATCCCAGCGCGCGTGGAGATAGGGGTTGCTGCCTTTGATGAAGGTCAGTTCGGTCCCGGCCGAAAAGCCCGTATAGAGCGTATCAAGCCGCACCTGCCCCGGTTCGAGCGGCCCTTCATCATAGCCATGCAGATAGGCAGCACCCGGCCGATCCACGCCAAGCGCACGAATATGCCGTCCCTCAGACATGCTCGACCTGCCTTGCCGGTGCGAAGGTCACGGGAAAGCCGGACCTCGCGGACTCGACCACAGCGAGCGCCAGCCTATGGGTCGCGAGCGCCTCGGCATAGGGGCAGCGAATGCAGTTCTCCTTGCCTTGCACCGCGTGAATGAAGTCACGATCCTCCTGCCAGACAGGATCGCCCTGCGCGCCGCGCACCGGGCGGCCTCGGCCCACATCGATCATTACGTCGCGATCAGTCAGTTCGATCGCGAGCCGATCGGCAAACAGATGCAGGCCGACACGATGGTTCCACCCCAGCAGGCAGGTCGAAGCGAAGTTGGCGATCGCGCCATTGGCGAACAACAGGCTGGCGCTGCTCACCGTGGGCACGTCCAACCCCGGAAACTCTTCGCGCGTGCTGTGCCCGGCAAGCCCATAGGCACGCACCACGTCGCCGCAGAGGTAACGAGCGAGGTCCAAAAGATGCGTCACCTGCTCCACCATCTGGCCGCCCGACTGGTTGGCATGCCACCACCAGACCGGCGGCGGCGTCGAATCGAGCCAGTAGCCCGACAGCAGCCGGGCTGGATTGTGCGCTAAATGGCCGCGCACCTCGTCGAGCGTGTCGAGATAGCGCCAATGATAGCCTACGGCCGTGACCAGACCCGCCGCATCGACCCGCGCCGCAATGTCCTCGGCGGTCTCCAGATCGAGCGCCACCGGCTTTTCCACAAAGAAGGGAAGGCCGCGCGCGATCATCGATCGCTCTGGCGCGCCATGGGCAAAGGGCGGCACGCAGATATAGACAGCATCAAGGTCGAGCGCGTCCAGCATCTCGTCGGCATCGACGAAGGACCGCGCACCGAAGCGGGCCGCCGCCTCGGCGGAGCGATCCGGATCGACATCCGCGATGCCGACGATCGCGACATCGTCAAATTGATCGAGGACGCTGAAATGGCGATGGGCAATGCTACCCGCGCCGATAAATCCTATGCGCGTCATAGTCTTGCCCCGTGGTTCGTTTGCGTTGAACGTCTGTTCGTACAAGGCTCTGATCTCACCAATCATCCGGTCGGCGCCGAAGAGTTGGTGCTGCCGCTCGCTCGCCGCCACCGCCACGCGCGCCAACCTGTCGGGGTCGACGATCGCGTCAATAACACTGTCGGCAAAAGCGGCGGCATCGCCCGCCGGGGCGAGCCAACCGCTGATCCCCGGCTCGATCAGTTCGACATTGCCGGGCGCATCGGTCGCGACGATAGGCAGACCTGCTGCCATCGCCTCGAGCGCGACGAGCGAGAGACCTTCGAACCGGGAAGGCAGAACCAGGAGATCTGCACATGCCATCAGGTCCGGCAGGTCGTCACGCCCCCCAAGCATGCGTATGCTCCCGGCCAGGCCAAGCTTGGCGATCTGCGTCGCTGTGGGGATCAACAACGGCCCCTCCCCCGCCAGCAGCACGACCGTATCTGGCTGCGCGCGCAAGATCGCAGGCATCGCCTGGAGCAGCAACGCATGATCCTTCTGCGGCGCGAACCGGCCTGCCATCAGCAGGACGGGCCGATCCTCCAGCAACCAAAGTCGGCGCAGCGCATCGCGCGTCAGCGAAGGCGTGCGGCGATCGACGCCATTTGCGATTGTGGCCAACAGGACATCCGGCACGCCCGCTACCCGATAACTTTGCGCAACCGCGTCCGAGACGCAAATGACGCGATCGACATTGTTCAGCCCTTCCCGATAGGCCGCGCGCTGGTCCGGATCGGTCAACAGATAGGGAAGATGTTCGGTGCGAAGCACCGCCGCCCGCCTCTCCCGCGCTGCCCGGGCGATGCCATGCCCTTCCCAGCCAATGCCAGCATGAATATGGACCAGATCAGGCTGGTTTTTATCGAACCATCGACCCAGCCCCTCGGCATCGGCCGGATCGAGCGCCTTGACGACCAGCCCGGCCGCTTGCGCCCGTGCCAGCAGCGACGTTCCGCGCGGGGTGGCTATGGTGACGTCATTGTCGACTCCCAGTCCCTGCGCCAGCGTCAGCATATGCTGGCCGACGCCGGACGGTTCGGGGCTTTCGGTGATCAGGCAGATCCGCCGCCGGGCAGCGCTCACGCGATTAAAACCTGGGCGAGCCGGGGCTTGAGACGCCGGTAGGTGGCAAGTGCCTGGCCGACGACCTGATCCATATTATAATATTTATATGTGGCCAGCCGGCCGACAAAGCTTACGTCGGGCAGTGCTTCGGCAAGCGCACGGTAGCGCAGATACAGCGCTTGATTGTCTTCGCACGGGATCGGATAATAAGGATCGCCTTCAGCCTGCGGGAATTCATAGGTAATGCTGGTGCGCGAATGCTGCTGGCCGGTCAGATGCTTATATTCGGTGATCCTTGTGTGCAGTGTCGCCTCGTCGGGAAAATTGACGACCGCGACCTTCTGTAGCCACGGCTGATCGAGCGTCTCATGCTGGAAGCGCAAACTGCGGTAAGGCAGGTGGCCGTAGCGATGGTCGAAATATTCGTCCACTGGGCCGGTGAAGACAGTGTGCGATGCCGTGACGCCGAGCGCGCGGTGATCGACCCCCGTCTCGATGGTGATGTTGGGATGATCGAGCATCGCCTCGAACATCGCGGTATAGCCGTGAAGCGGCATCGCCTGATGCTTGTCGAGGAAATAGCGATCGTCGGTCGAGGTACGGGTGGGCACGCGCGCCGTCACCGACTTGTCGAGCGCCGAAGGATCGAGTCCCCACTGCTTGCGCGTATAGCCCCGGAAAAAGGTCTCATAGAGCTCCTGCCCGATAGCGGCGACCACCACATCCTCGGACGTCCTGATCTCCCGTGTCTCGGCGCGCGCAGCCAGAAACGCTGCCGCCGCCGCTTCGTCCTGGAGGTCCAGATCATACAATCCGTTCAGCGTCGTGCGGTTGATCGGCATAGGGAGATGCCTGCCCGCGACATGGGCTAGTACGCGATGCTCATAGGGGCGCCATTGGGTAAAACGAGAGAGATAGGCGAATACCTCGTCGCTGTTGGTATGGAAGATATGAGGCCCGTAGCGATGGACCAGAACGCCAGCAGCATCATGATGATCATAGGCATTACCTCCAATATGATCCCGCCGGTCGATGATGAGGACGCGCTGGCCCAAGTCGCGCGCGAACCGCTCGGCCAGCACCGCCCCGGCAAAGCCCGCGCCGACGACCAGCACATCATAGTCCGGCTGGCGCCCTGTCGGCCGAACAAAGGGCGGTTCGACATGGTCGTTGGCCACGACCAGCGTCGGCGCCGTCGACCGCGTCGGCGCCGACGCGATCTCGGCCTTCATCGCAGCATAGGTCCGGTCCCAGCTATGGTCGGCCAGCAGCGCGTCGGCCGCGTCGCGCCACGATCCGGAAGGCGGCAGGGCGAGCGCCGCCGCGCAGGCGTCGATGAAGGCATCGGCCCCATCGGCGATCGCGACACCTTCGACATCGCCATAGTGTCGAACGACATCGACGATCGGGGTGGACACCACCGGACAGCCCGCCGCCAGATATTCCGGCGTCTTGGTCGGGCTGATAAATCGTGTCGACTCGTTAATGGCAAACGGCATCAGCGCGACATCCCAACCAGATAGATAGGCCGGCAGGTCGCCATAGGCGCGCGATCCCAGCCAGTGGATGTTGGGCCGCCGGGGCAAGCTAGCTGCGTCGATCTTGGCCACCGGCCCCACCATGACCAGTTGCCAGTCGGGACGGGCTGCGGCGACCGCGTCGATCAACACTAGATCAATGCGCTCATCGATGACGCCGTAGAAGCCGAGGCGCGGCCCGGCAATCCCGACCTGGTCGGCCGGCTCCGTACCGCCGTTCCGCGCCGCTGCAAAATGCCGCGTGTCGACCGCCGACGGGAAAGGATGGATGAAGGGGTGCGCGGACCGTTTCGCCTCATACAGGCTGTATCCCCCGGTGAACATGACCTCCGCCTTGGCGATCAATTCGGCTTCGCGTTCGAACAGCAAGGGGTCGGCGAAGCGAAAGGCCGACAGTTCGTCCATGCATCATAGACGATCGTCTGCGCCTTCACCTGGCGCGCGATGCCGAACATCATCGGCGTATAGAACCACAGGACCGGGGTCGTGCGCACCGATGTCGCGATCAGCATGGCCAGCAGTTCGGCCAGAGCCTTCTCGCGCGCAGCCGCGCCCCACCAGTGCGGTACGCGCGGACGCAGCGCGATCATTTTGTCTGCCGGGAAGGGATGATATTCCAGATAGGGGATGGGATGATCGCATGGGATCGCCTCCTCCCAATAGAAAACGACGCGCTCTGCGGCGAAGCGACGCATGAGATGCTGGGGCCTTTGGGTGACGAAATCCCAGCGAAGGTGGGAAAAGCAAATGAGCGGTGCCGGATCGGCCTCTGCTAACTGCCGTGGTTCAGCGGTGGAGATAAAAAGTTCCGCGTTCAGTCCGTCCACCCTGAAATCCCCGTGTTGCTGGTGGGTTGCCAACGCGGAGAGGGCAGGCTTGATCCTGTAAGCCAGCAGTTTATCGTATTGAGCGAAGTTAAGTCGGCCTGATTTTGGCCGTACGGGCCGTGTAGATAAGTAGCTTTAGTTTCTCGACCGAATGCGGCCAGGTCCAGCGGGCAAGAACCGCGGCGCGCGGGCTGAACGATCCGTGATCCGCCCGCATCGCAACGATCGCATCGGCAAAGTCCGGGGGCGCCGCGATACGTCCCGTCTCCCCCAGAATATACTGCTGTCCGCAAACGAGTTCGGCATTGGCGAGGACGGGCAGGCCAGCCAGCATATATTCGGTCAGGATTGCTGGCGCCCCGTCGTCTCGTCCGCACACGACGCCGAATTTGGCGCGGTTCATCAGGCGATTGACCGCCGCATAGCCGCACCCCGGCGGACCGACGCAATCTACGGCAAGCCCGCGCGTCGCGGCTTCCGCCCGAATCGCATCCGCCAGTTCGCCATAGCCGAACAAGCAGAGCGCCCGTACGTCGCGCGGACATGCAGCGAGCGCGTCCAGCAACAGGTCGTGGCGCTTATAGAACTGGGCAGCCGCCACGTAGATGAGGTCATAGTCCTTCTCCAGCCCGAGCGGTTCAAATTGCTGTTCGCTCGCGAATTCCGGTCCGATCGGCAGGATCGCGGTGGCCATCCCGGGATGGCGTGCCTGCACGATGTCGGACTGCCATTGCGCGCCGGTCAGAATGATGTCGAACCTGGCACTGACGGCCTCGGGCACGCGCAGCGCTGGCGCATCAATCGAATTATAGATACGCACGCTATTGGCGCAGGCCTCGAGCAGCGCGGCATCAACGCCCAGGCCGAGGACGATCAGGATGTGCGGCGCGCCATGCGCCGCCAGCAGATCGAGCATGGCCGCCGACCGGAAGGGCGCATCAGGCCCGTCGACCGGGACACCGCGATAGGCAAGCCGCGGACTTGCTCGGCGCAACGAGCGGCCGCCGCCCGAAACATGGTGCCATATCTCCGCCTGTTCGACCAATCCGGCCGCGATACAAGCCAGTGGCAACCGTTCAAGATAGCTGCCCCGGACGGTCGGCGCCGGCGCTGCTGAGCCGCCTTCCCATGGGGTATCATCGGTTGTCCATGCCGCGCCCGGCGTATCGCAATATTCAAGCCGGTCGCTGATCACAAGGATCGAGGGGCGCTTGGACAGGGGAAGGATCTTCACAAAAAAGCCTTTACAGCAGCGGGCATGCTGCCTCTAGGGAGCGCTCGATCGGTCGATCCGTTCCGCAGCAGTGTGTGTGCAATCGGTATGAGGCGATCTGTCGTGACGTTCGCGATAATCGCGCAGCCAAATGCCGCGTTAGAGAGGCATTCTGTCTTGGGAAAGGCAGCTTACCCAAATTCGCGTTCCGAAGCGGACTGACCGAAAAGTTGTTGATTAATTGATTCCTGCATTGCGCTTCCTTTTTCCCGCTCGCCAATGGTTGTCTTCGAGGTCATCGGACAGCTGTGGTTGCTGTTCGTCCGAGCCTTCATGATCGCGG
>NZ_AKKE01000158.1 GCF_000281975.1 Novosphingobium sp. AP12
CCAGCCGCAGGCCGAGGCGAGCTTCTGCTTGGCCTCGGGTGTCTGGTAGTAGCCGCCGAAAGTGGCGACCGGCGACCAGTCGGGCATCGGGCGCGGCAGCTCGGCGGCGAGCGGACGGAAGTCGCCGTCACCGTGGACGACCTTGCCGCCCAGCATCGTCAGGATCGAGCGGATGTGGACGATCTCGTTGTCCGGAACCGCGAAGTAATCGTCCGAGAGCAGCGCCAGATCGGCGAGCTGGCCGGCCATGATCTGGCCCCTCTTGCCCACTTCGCTGGAGAACCAGGTGTTCTCGTGCGTCCACATGCGCAGCGCCTTTTCGCGGCTCATGCGGTTGTCGCCGCGGTAGAGCGAGAGGCCGCCCACAGTGCGCCCGGTGACCAGCCACGAGAGCGAGACCCACGGGTTATAGCTGGCGACGCGGGTGGCGTCGGTGCCGCCGCCCACGGGAATCCCGGCAGCCTGCATCCGCGCGATCGGCGGAGTGCGCTCGGCAGCCTTGGCACCGTAGCGCGCCACGAAATCCTCGCCCTGGTAGGCCATGCGGTGCTGGACGGCGATGCCGCCGCCGAGCGCGGCGATGCGGTCGATGTTGCGGTCCGAGATGGTTTCGGCGTGGTCGAAGAACCAGTTGATGCCCTGCAGCGGGATGTCCGCGTTGACCTTCTCGTAGACGTCGAGCGCGCGGCCGATCGTCTCGTCGTAAGTGGCGTGGAGGCGCCAGGGCCAGCGGTTCTCGGCGAGCAGGCGGATGACGGGTTCGAGATCGCCTTCCATGCTGGGCGGCATGTCGGGGCGGGGCTGGCGGAAGTCCTCGAAGTCGGCGGCGGAGTAGACGAGCATCTCGCCAGCGCCGTTGTGGCGATAGGTATCGTCGCCCTGGCCGGGCTTCACCTGCGAGACCCAGCCCTGGAAATCGGCCAGCTCCTCCTTGGGCTTCTGCGTGAACAGGTTGTAGCTGATGCGCACCGTCAGCTGGTCGTCGGCGTGCAGCTTCTCGATGATGTCGTAGTCGTCGGGGTAGTTCTGGAAACCGCCGCCTGCGTCGATCACGCCGGTGACGCCCAGCGCGTTGACTTCGCGCATGAAGTGGCGGGTCGAGTTGATCTGGTACTCGGGCGGCAGCTTGGGGCCCTTGGCGAGCGTGGAATAGAGGATCGTCGCGTTGGGCTGGGCGAGCAGCAGGCCGGTGGGATTGCCTTGTCCGTCGCGCACGATCTCGCCGCCCGGCGGGTTCGGGGTGTCCTTGGTGTAGCCCACCACCCTGAGCGCCGCGGCGTTGAGCAGCGCGCGGTCGTAGAGGTGGAGGATGAACACCGGGGTGTCGGGGGCGACCGCGTTGAGTTCGGCGATCGTCGGCAGGCGCTTTTCGGCGAACTGGTGCTCGGTGAAGCCGCCGACCACGCGCACCCACTGCGGGGCGGGCGTCTTGTCGACCTGGGCCTTCAGCATCGCCATCGCCTCGGACAGGCTGGTCACGCCGTCCCAGCGCAGCTCCATGTTGAAGTTCAGCCCGCCTCGGATGATGTGCATGTGGCTGTCGATGAGGCCGGGGATCAGGCGGTGCCCCCTGGCGTCGATCACGGTGGCCTCGGGAGCCGCCGCGCGCACTTCAGCCTCGCTGCCGACGGCGAGGAACTTGCCGTCCCGGATCGCCACGGCCTCGGCCACCGGGTTCGCGCGGTCGAGGGTGGTGACCTTGGCGTTGATGATGATCGTGTCGGTCATGGGGGCGTCCTTCGGTCGGTTCGTCTGGGCGTGAAGCAGGGTGGGCAGGAGCGAGCTGGCGGCCGCCCCCGCAATGGTCTGGCGGCGGGTTATCATGCGTCGGCCTTGCGCGCGGGCTTGTCGCCGGGCAGGCGGCCGAGCACATGATCGCGGCAGTCCGTCTGGACGAAGTGGGCGACGTCCTCGGACGCCCACGCCTTCTTCGCCAGCGGCACCAGCTGCTCGCCGAGCAGGATGCCCAGCAGGCCGACCAGCGCGATCATCGGCGGTGCGGGCGAACGAACGCCGAGGAAGCTGTAGACGACACCCACCAGCAGCCCGGCGGCAAGCGAGAGAAGATAGGGTTTCATCTTAAGTCTCCTCGGCGTTCGGTCTTTTAGGTCAGGCCTTCACGAAGGCCAGCAGGTCCGGGTTGATGACGTCGGCGTGGACCGTCAGCATGCCGTGCGGATAGCCCTCGTAGATCTTGAGCGTCCCTTGCGGCAGAATCTCGGCCGAGAGCACGCCGGCATGCTTGTAGGGGACGATCTGGTCGTCGTCGCCGTGGAGCACCAGCGTCGGGACGGTGATGGCCTTGAGGTCGTCGGTCTGGTCGGTCTCGGAGAAGGCCTTGATGCCGTCGTAGTGCGCCTTGGCGCTGCCCATCATGCCCTGGCGCCACCAGTTGTCGACCACGGCGGTCGAGACTTCGGCGCCCTCGCGGTTGAAGCCGTAGAACGGACCGGCGGCGAGGTCGCGGAAGAACTGCGCGCGGTTGGCGGCGAGCGCACTGCGCAGACCGTCGAACACGGCGATCGGCAGGCCGCCGGGGTAGCGCTCGGTCTCCAGCATGATCGGCGGCACCGCGCTCACCAGCACGGCCTTGGCGACGCGGCCCTGCGGGATGCCGTGGCGTGCGACGTAGGCAGCAACCTCGCCGCCGCCGGTCGAGTGGCCGATGTGGACGGCATTCCTGAGGTCGAGATGTTCCATGACGGCGGCGGCATCGGCGGCGTAGTGCGCCATGTCGTGACCCTCACTCACCTGCGCGGAGCGGCCGTGGCCGCGGCGGTCATGGGCTACGACGCGGTAGCCCTCGGCCAGGAAGAACAGCATCTGCGCGTCCCAGTCGTCCGACGAGAGCGGCCAGCCGTGATGGAAGACGATCGGCTGGGCGTCCTTCGGTCCCCAGTCCTTGTAGAAGATCTCGACGCCGTCCTTAGTGGTTACGTAAGCCATGATGCTGTTCCTTGCTGGTGTGGAGGTGGGGAAAGAAAAGGGGGTGGGACCGGCGGACGCGGGGGGTGAGGCCCGCCGGCCCCGTGAGAGATCAGTGACCGCCTTCGGAGGCGCCGAACATGGTCTTGGCGTAAGTAACACCCAGGCCGTAGGCGCCGCCCCACTTGCGGGCGATGCCGGTGGTGCTGTCGTAAGTCTCGGTGCGGGCCCAGTCGCGCTGCAGTTCGAGCAGGTACTGGAGCGAGGTCATCGGCACGGCGCCGAGCTGGATCATGCGCTCCACCGCGCGCTCGTGCGCCTCAGTCGAGATGTCGCCGCTGGCATCGGTGATGACGTAGGCCTCGAAACCCTGGTCGATGGCGGAGGCGACCGGGCCGACGATGCAGACCGAGGTCCACAGCCCCGCGAAGACGATGCGGGGCTTGCCGATGCGGTTGATCTCTTCGATCACCGCGGCGTCTTCCCAGGTGTTCATGCTGGTGCGGTCGAGCATCGGCTGGCCGTCGAAGGCCTCGACGATCTCGTCGAACATCGGGCCCGAGAAGCTCTTTTCAGCGACGGTGGTGAGGATCGTCGGCACGTTGAACGACTTGGCGGCACGCGAGACCAGCGCGGCGTTGTTGCGCAGCAGTTCGGCCGAGATCGACTTGGTGGCAAACGCCATCTGCGATTGGAAGTCGATCAGGACCAGTGCATGATTATCGGGCGAGATCAGCGACTTGCCGGGGGTTGCGGTGGCAGTGGGGGCAGCGGTGATGGTCATCTCGAAAACTCCTCCTGAGTGGGCGTTGCTGCCCGGTGAGAACCTTTTTGCTCACATCCCGCCTTCGAGAAAGCCGGATAAAATGATGCGTTACATTCGAATAATTGGAACATTGCGAAACGGAGCCCGTCCCTGCTCCGGCGCCGTCCATCTGGGCCCAAAGGTGGGATCAGGGATATCACCCGTAGGTATGACCCGACCTTCGCATTAGAGTCCGGACAGGCGGGGCGGCGAGGGGCACGGGGGCAAAATCCTCCACGGGCGTTAACCATTTATTCCGGTGGGGGGCCTAAGCATCCTCCCGGTGTGTAGGGGCTTGGGATGCCGATACGTTCGATTCTGATCTTGCTGTCGGCGATAGTCGCGGCGCTGGCGTGGCCAGCAGCGGCACAGGCGGAGATCGTCCGCCTGCGCTCCGACGCCTGCGTCGCAGTCGCCCCGGCGAGCCTTCCGGCCGACGCCGCTGTGGTCGGCGCGCTCCCCTTCGACTGCGCAAAAACGCCCGCCTACGCGACCTACCGCGACGGCTGGGTGTGGCTGAAGGTCCGCGACCCGCGCGTGCTTTCGCAGATGCCCGCCCGCTGGCGCCTGCTCATCGACCAGTCCCGGTTCGAGCGCATGACCGCGCTGGTGGTGGCCACCGACGGGAGCGTCCAGCGCATGGGCCTGACGCGCGCGATCGTCGGCGACCACGCAGCCCCCGGCGGCATGCTGCGCTTCACGATCGACAGGCCCGGCGCCGATGTTCGCGCCGTCTACGTGGGCTACCACCGCCTCGACGACCTCTCGCTGATGCGCAAGCTCTCCGCCGCGACGCCCGAGGACGCCGCGACGCTCGACGGCCGGTGGCTGGCGCTGATGGGCATATTCGCCGGCGCCATCCTTTCGGCCTTCGCCTACAACCTGCTGATCTACACCGGGCAGCGGCTGGTCTTCCAGCGGTGGTATCTCGTCTGGTCGACGCTGGCGCTGGGCTACGGTTTCAGCTGGACCAACATGGCCGCCTTCGCGATCCCGGGCTTTGCCGGCCCGATCGCGGTGGATGCCAACTACCTGCTCGTCTCCGGCCTGATCGCGGCGGGCAACATGTTCTTCGTCTCGGTGATCGAGGAAGGCGTGCTGCCGCGCTGGCTGGCCCGCGCCGGCTGGGCCTTCGCCGTGTCGAACGTACTGGTCGGGATCGCCGCATGGAGCGGCTGGTTCGCCAGCCCCGTCATCGTCGACCGCGTGCTCAACGTCGTCTTCGTCATGAGCGCTCTGTGCGTGGGCACCGGCGTCGTCATCGCGCTGCGCGCCCGCAGCCGGGTCGTGTGGTTCTACCTTGCGGGCTGGACCCCGGTGCTCGCCGTGTTCGCCCTGCGCGTCGGCCGCAATTTCGGCCTGCTGGTGCAGGACGACACCATCGACATGGGCACTTTCGCCGCCCTCGCCTTCGAATCGGTGGCCCTCTCGCTCGCCATCGCCGACCGCTTCCGCCTGCTGCGCAACGAGCGCGATGCCGCCGAGCAGGCGCGCAAGGTCATCCAGGTGGAAAGCGAGACTTTCCGCCGCGCCGCCCAGACCGACTTCCTCACCGGCCTCGGCAACCGCGCTGCCTTCCAGACCGGCCTGCGCGCCCTGTGCGAGGCACCCGGCCGCGCGCCGTTCATGCTGCTGCTGATCGACGTCGATCATCTCAAGGACATCAACGACCGCCTCGGCCACGACGGCGGCGACATGTTGCTCGAAAGCGTCGGCCAGGGCCTCGTCGAGGCGAGCAGCGGACGCGCGCAGGTCTCGCGCATCGGCGGCGACGAATTCGCCATCCTCCTCCCCGGCGGCGCGGGTGAGCAGCAGTGCATCCAGAACGCGCTCGAGGCGCTGCAGGGCACCACCCTCACCCACGCCGGCCGGTCGTGGGCGCTCTCGCTCAGCATCGGCTCGGCGCGCTTCCCCGAGGATGCCGTCACGCCCGAGGTGCTGGTCAAGAATGCCGATCTCGCGCTCTACCAGGCCAAGCAGACGGGCCGCCGCCGCCTGCAGAAGTACGATCCGCCGCTACGCGCCCGGCTCGACCGGCGCCGGGTCTTCAGCGAGGAGGCGGGCCTTGGCATCGAACGCGGCGAGTTCTCGCTGCACTACCAGCCGATCGTCGATCTCCAGACCGGCGCGGCGAATTCCTACGAGGCGCTGCTGCGCTGGCAGCACCCGGTCCACGGCACGATGACGCCCGTGACCTTCGGCGACATGCTGAACGAGGGGAAGACCGGCTTCGCGGTGCAGCAGCACGTGCTGGGTCAGGCGCTCGCCGCCTTGCGCGACCATCCCGACCTGCTCCCGCGCCTCTCGGTCAATCTCACCGCCGCGCAGCTCGACAGCCCGCACGCCGCCGCGCGCCTGCTCGCCCGCATCCGCGACAACGGCATCGCGCCCGAGCGGCTGTGCATCGAGGTGACCGAGGACTTCGTGCTCGACCGCGCGATCGACGACACCGCCAGGGCGCTCGGCCTGCTGCACGACGCAGGCGTTTCCGTGGCGCTGGACGACTTCGGCACCGGCTACGCCTCGCTGATCCACCTCAAGCACCTGCCCTTCGACATCCTCAAGATCGACCGCTCGTTCACGCTCAGCCTGTTCGAGGACGACGGCCAGAGCGAGGAGATCATCCGCGCCATCATCGGCCTGGGCCATGGCCTGCGCAAGCAGGTGGTCGCCGAGGGCGTCGAGACCCCCCAGCAGCGGCGCCGCCTCGCCGAAATGGGTTGCGAGTTGGGCCAGGGCTACCTCTTCGCCCGCCCCGCCCCGATCGAGGCCATGACCCGCACGATGACCCGAACCTTCGCCGCATGAGGACACTTCGAGCGCTCACAAAAAACCCGCGAAAGGCGATTGCGTCCGACCCCTCTGCCATGTAAATGGCCCGCCTGCCCGCAAGGCACGCCGCTTTAGCTCAGTCGGTAGAGCACATCATTCGTAATGATGGGGTCACAGGTTCGAATCCTGTAAGCGGCACCACCTTCCTAAAGGCACTTCCACCCAGACATCGGCGGTTTTCGGCGCGCTGGGCGTGTTCCCGCGCCTGAAACGCTGTTCCGGCTCTCCCGTGGTCGGTCAGAAGCTCAGCATCACGTCCGTGCTGAAGACCCAGCCGTCGCCGCCGACGATGTAGGGCACGGCCGCGAAGCCGACCGGGGACTTGTCGAGATACTGGGCCTGGCCGTTGATGCGCAGTTCGCGACGGCCCATCGGATACCAGTTCACGCCGAGGCTGAGGTCGCTCGGGTCTCCGTAGTCGCCGTAGATCTTCGAGCCCGCCGCGTAGAACTGCAACTTGTCGGGGATGGCCATCATCGACGCCTGGATCTGGAAACCATAGTCGTCGACGCTGTCGATCGGAATGTTGCCCACGACCTTGAAGTCGTCGAGCCAGCGGCGGTAGAACTCGCCTTCCAGAGACCAGCCTTTGTACTTGAAACCGGCGCTGGCGGCGAGGAGCTTGTAGGTCGCCTTGGTGATCTGCCCCCCGGTGAGGAACGCGTCCGGCTGGAACAGGCGGGTGCCGTCCGAGAGGCGAAGCTGGCTGTTCTCGAAGTCGTTCACGCCGGGCTGGCTTTCGGCATCCTCGCGGCTGCGGGAGACATTGACGCTGAAGAGCGTGGCTATCTCCCTGTGGTATTCATAGTCGCCGAAGCCCTGCGCCGGGCCGTACTCGCCCGTGGTGGGCATCCAGGTCAGCGCGCCGGAGACGGTGTTGAAGCCGGCGTCGAGCTGCCCCGAATCGACCCCGAGCTGGCTGAGGTTGTTGCCGAGCATCACGCGGTACTGCAACCCCTTGGCGATCGTCCCGGAAGCCCAGATGCCCGAGGTGTAGGAACCGCGGAAGTAGTCGTCGGCGATGGTGCGGTTGTCCACCTTGAGCCAGTTGGGGAAGGTGTAGTTGGTCGAACGCGTGGTCCGCAGCGAGCCGATGCCCGCATAGAGGCTGAACGCGTCGCTGAACCGGTAGCCGACATTGCCGCCGAGCACGAGCTGGGCGCCCTGTCCCTGGCTGGTGTTGCTCGTCCAGACGTAGAGCAGGTAGCGGAAGTTCGGATCGAACATCCAGCCCTTGAAATAGAGCAGCGCCTTCTGCAGCTGCAGGTCCTGGCGCCGGTGGAGATCGGACGTGCGTCCGAAGCTGTCGGTGTAGGTGGAGTCGAGGCCGAGCTGGTTGAGATAGCGCGTATAGGCGAGCACGCGGCGATGTAGAGCCGCAGCTGCGGGCTGCGCCGGAACACCATGCCGGTCGGGCCCCTGTAGTCGATGACATGGGGAAAAGGTCGCCGTCCATGAACAGGCTGTTGGTCTGGCCTCCCAGCACCGGGCCCCAGCGGCCATAGGCGTGCCGCAGGCGGAAGGTCGTCTGCCCGGCATCGCCGCCGACGCCGAACAGGTCGAATTCGAACTTGGTCTCGAAGTCCTGGCCGCCCGCCTCGCCGCTCGCCTTGAAGCCCAGCCGCTACTGCTTCACCGAAACCGAGGTCTGCCCGTCGGACCCGTAGAGGCCGGGGTCGGTCGGAATCTTGGAGGGACGGAAGGCGTCTTCCAACGCGGGATCGACCTGGTCGGTGTCGTGGATGACGTCCACCTGACCGAAGCCGTAGATTTCCCGGTCGTCGACCGCTTGGCCATAGGCGGGGCTGGCGAGAACCATTCCGGCAGTCGCTCCTAACAGCGCAGGGCGCATATCCGATCCCGTTCGGTCTTGTCCCTGGGTGTCTTGAGGACACCAGCGAGGATATGGATCGGGGCATGGTTCTAGGAGGGATTGCCCGGATAAAACCGCAAGGGAATCCCCGCCACCTAACTGCGCGTTTCCCCCCGTTTTTCCCCCCTGCGACACCGGGAAATTGGCAGGCCGAATCTGGGGAGTGGTTTGTAGGCGATGCCGCCGGGCACGCCGGTTGCCAGCGCCATGCAAGCGGCCCGCCCATCGATGAACCTCACCGCCCCGCGCCCCGCGAAGGCTGCCTCAGCGCGGTTACGCCGTATAATACTGGAGGCAGGAAGGGCTGGAGCGGGTAGAGGGAACACGCCATAACCGTACATGGCAGCGAGCCTCAGTCTAGCGCGGGTTCGATTCCCTGAAGCGCTCTTTCCTAGAGAGTTCGTTCACCATCTTAACCGCGTTGACGATCGCTTTCGCCGCCAAAACACGGATCCCATCGTCCAATAGTTATCGCCACCCTTGCAAGAATCGCAAATTATCCTCGTCGGGAGCAAGTACTATACGCTCGAAATATATGAACCGTTCTGTGTTCAGACTTCCGATTTTACATAGGAGTTTTCCTGCCAATACTTAATACCCAGCGGAGTAAGTTGGTATCCCGTCACACTCCTCTTTCTGTCGGTGCTTTTGGCAGACTCCATTCTAACAAGTCCTGAAGCAACAAGATGCAACAACACATCATGTATTTGCGTCCGTTGTGATGACACCCCGTATCCACTAGTTACGCGACCATGACGCTCTGTTATGGCACGATCAAATGACACCTTCACGCCTTCCAAAGTCACAGGGTTGAATAGTGTAGCCGCTACATCCATAAAAAATTTATAAGCCGGCAACGTGATGCTACTCTTTTGCCCCGCATTCCGCTCACGATAGGTAAAGGGAAACTTAAACTCTGTATCTAAGCTAGCAACATCATCGAATTTTGGAGCTATGCTGGTCCGCAAATTATTTAGTTCGCTTCGGAGTTTGTCGTTTTCCTCACGGTACTTGACCACATCAGAAAGGGCACTTTCGGATGCAACTAAGTTTGCCCGCACCCAACCGGTCTGTGGGCTTTCAGAGAATGCTTTTGTCAAAGAGACAATAGCATTCGCGCGCAGTTCCATTGCGCTTTCCCAATATTGAACCAACCGGCCAGTTGTTACGATTGCAAGGAATGCCTCTAGCTTATGTCGCTTAGAGTCGTCTTTGTCTGTTTTGCCCTGTGGGATCGCGTCCGGTTGCCTGTGCGGAAAGGCGATAACAGTTTTACCATTTTTAACGGCGTATTCGTACTCTCGTTGAGTGTAACTCACTCCCTCTTCATCGAGGGATCCATACCGTGCACCAATCACGAGGACATAGTAGTCGCACTCGTCTATAACCTTTTCGATGTAAGTCAGCTGTTCTACGTCTGCTGCCGGAAACATCTCCATGCCTGCGGGGATGTGACCCATGTCTAAGATGGCGCGGGATATCGCTTGCCGCTCTTCAACCAGATCAGCGAATGTAGAGGAGATAAAAATCTGATACTTCTTGTTCATGCCAGAATGTTGGCATGGCGGAGTGGGTACATCTAGAGGCCCTCACCCCCTTCCCGACTAGATATCCACGGAAGTAACTACCGCCAAATGCATGGGGTAGCCGTAACGCCGGCCAGTTTGGGCACCGTGCGGGACAGTCAGGTCACATAGATGAGCTCAGTCGTTTCGCTGAACGTGTTTTCGACTATGCAGGGCGATCAACATCAGGTGCGCGTCGATCGCCCACGCATGTCAGGCCATTACCCTTTGGAGCTCAGCTTGCGAGACGTTGCTGATCACCAACTCAGTCACCGGCTTGATGCTGTTCCCCCCGCCCACTGAATATGTGAGTTCTACTTCCACCATCGAGAAGGCAGCAAAGGTCTCTCGAACCGCCGCGTGATCATTAAGGCTCAGCAGGAACCGGCCTTGGGCGGCCTCAAGCTTTTCGGCCATGGCGGCAAACTGAGACCTATCGAACAGCTCTTTGCCGTAGTCGGCTTCTGATCCGTAGTAGGGCGGATCAAGATAGAATAGCGTTTCAGGCGTGTCGTACCGAGTGATGAAGTCGAACCATGGCAAACGCTCGATCGTGACGCCGGCCAAGCGTTCGTGGATCGTCTCCAGGAGCGGTCCCACCTTCGACACATCAAACCCGCTTGAACCGCAGGGGTCCACGCCAAATGACCGTGAGGTTACTTTGCCGCCATAAGCGAGGCGCTGGAGATAGAGGAAGCGCGCTGCCCGCTCGAGGTCGGTCTGCGTCGATGGATCGACACGGATCAATCGCTCGAACCCAGAGCGAGTCGCGAGCTGGTAACGAAGCATGTCCAAAAACGCCACGTAATGCCGCTGCAAGATGCGGAAGAAGGTGGAAACGTCTTCGGACCAGTCGTTGATAAACTCGGCTGACGGCACGCGGGTACGACGCAGGAAAACTCCGCCCATACCTACGAAAACCTCAGCGTAGCGGCGGTGCGGGATGCGATCGACGGCACGGCATATCACCCGGGAGAGCTTACGCTTACCTCCGATGTAGGCGGCCGCTGGATGTACTTGGTCAACGATCTCCGGAAAAAGATTCGACAGCACAGATGTGCCCTTCCATATGGCCCCCGCCCTCTCGAGGGGTGCGGGGATGGCCTGTCGCAGGCCGGGTAGGTCATGACGGTGTCAGCCGTCGGCGAGGGCGTTACCGCGCCCTTTCCCCCCGCTTCATTCCGCGGGAAACCTGGTAAGCTTGATTATGTCAGGGGATCCGCACCCGACTTGAGTGCCAGTGGAAGTCCGAGCCGGGCTTCGCGATCTGCGGAAATCTGCGCCTTGCGAATGTCTAACCTACCTCCGCCGACCCACGCTTTCCCGCGGCGTCCGGTGGGCAGTGTCTAACCGTTTCACCTATTGTTTCGGGCAGACCACGTCGGGCATCCCCGTGCGCTCGTAGAACCGGCACAACCGCATGCCGGCAGCGCGGACGCGATCGCCCCACCCCTCAATAGCGCTGTCGTAGCGATCGCCGGCGGCCGGGTCGGTGAGGATGTCGGCGCCTGGCGTGGGCTTCGCTTCCGTGACTTCGACCATGTCCTGGCGTGGCGGGAAAGCACTGGTGGTCTTGCATGCAGAAAGCAGCAGAAGGGCGGCGAGGACGGTGGTGCGCCTCAGCATGAGCGAAACTCCCCATCGGTGAGGTAGCCGTGCCAATGCTCGCCCACGCGCGCGCCCGTGCCTTCCTCAAGCTGATAGATAAGGATCGAGGGCGTCGTGGTCGGCGCTCCCTCATTCCCATTCCACGACCAAGTCTGTCCGCTGCCGCCTTCGGCGATCGAGATCGACATCATCTGGCCGCAGCCGCATGGGCAACCGAACAGAATGCCGGCACGCGGATTGTCTCCCCAGGCGTAGAAGCTGAACAGCCCGGCAGGCACATGATCCGGCCATTCCCCGTCTTTACGGACGGCAGGCGCGCTACCGCGTTGGTTGACGGGCGCAATACTGGTCATCGGCACTTCTCCTGGTAGGCGGGCATCTTCGCCAGTTGCTCCGACGAGTAGGTCCTGAGCAGCTGGGCGCAGCGCCGGGCGATGGTGGTGGGAGGAACGACGGCGCGCAGCTCGGGCGGCTTGGCGACCTCGGTTGCCTCGGCCTTGGCAATCGCTTCCTCGCGCTCTCGTTCGGCTTGGAGGTTGGTCACCGCATCGATGGCGCGTTCCTCGGCGGAGATCTCGCGCGCATCTGATGCAGCGGCTTCCCGCCTCTCCTCGTGGAGCTCGACCACCTCGGCGTCGTGGAAGTGCATCCAGAGGCGGACACCGCCCCAGACGGTCGCGACGAGAGCCGCGACGATAGCCAGGAGGGCGAACCCGGCGAGTATCCATGCTACGGCGCGCTGGAATCGCTCGGCCACCAGGCGCCCAGCGACGCGGATGAAGAATGCTTCGATCACGGTTTCAAATCCTCTGCGACTTTTTGAGTGGCCTCGGCCGCAAGCTGGGCGCCCGCCGCAGCCGCCGCGATTTCGCGGTCATCGACCTCGAAGCCGGATCGCGAGCCTCGGATCGCCATGCGCCGACCGAGCACGAATCCCAGCGCGCCCATCCCCACGAGCAGCTGCAAGTGGGCGGCAAGGCCAAGGAACAAGACATACCGGAGGTTGGCGCGCACCAGGTGCATCGCCCACGCCGCCATGAGCGTGAAGACGATGCAGCCGAGCCAGATCGCGACGAAGGCCCATGCTCGCCGGCCGTCGGCGGTCGAGATGGATGGGATGGGGGCCATGACGATCTCAGGCCAACTGGTAGTGCGGGCCATCAAGGAAGTCCGGCCCGGGGTGGCGTAGCTTGTACGCCTCGACCTCGGCCTTCAGCGCCGCGGCCCCACCGCCGTATTGATCCATTCGACGATCCCAGACGGCGCCCCAGATGAGCTTCACGCCCAACTCGGTAGCGGCGACGTCGACCGCCTGGGCAATCTCCCAGATCAGCGGCCATTCCCAGCGCGGCTGACCGTTCAGCCAAGGTACGAGATCCATGGCATGTCCGTAGCCGTCGGCCTGCTTCAAGTGCTTCGAGGCCAGCGTCTTCGATGCACCGCGCTTCACGTAGAGGCGTTGCGTCTCGATCGAGCGCAGGCCCTCCTGCACCGTGAAGTCCTGCTTCGAGATCGCGATCGCGCGGTGTGCGACACTCACGAGGAGCGGGTGCACGCCGACAAGCTGCGCCAGCGAACGCTGGCCCAGTGAATAGGGCATCGGATTTTCCTTTCAGAAGTCGCGGCCGGGCCGCGTGGGGATTAGTCTTGCTCGGTCGTCCCGAGCATCGCCTTCATCATCGCGATCACGCGCTCGCGCATCAGCCGCACGACGAGCAGGCCGGAGAAGCCGAGCCCGATGCCGGTAACGACAGCCATGCCCGTCTCCATGGGCTTCCCGCTGCCAACGAGCGGCATCTGGCCCGTCACCGCCAGAAGCAGGATAATGATCAGCAGCGCGGTCAGCGCCCATTCCTGCTCTCGGGTCATCTTCTCGAGGCTGGGCGGGGCCACGAACCGGGCGAGAAGTAGCGATGCGGTAGAGAGGCCGAGGGCCAAGATAGGGATGTCGAGCCCCGCCAGCGTGACGACGGCCGGGCCGATGGATGGTGCGATGGGTACTGCCGCTGCCGCGAGGATCGGTTTCACTTCCATGCCTTGCCTATCGTGACACCCAAGGCGATGAAGCCGATCAAACCGGTCATGCCAACGGAACCCTTCACGCGATCCCACTTCGGCGGACGTACCGCCTCATTGACGCGTATCAGGGCGTGAGGAATTGCCTGATCGGACCACTCACCGATCATGAAAGCCAGCATGAACGGGACGATGGTGGCCCCGTCGAGCGCCCGGTCGAACGCCAGCAGGAACTCCATGGTCCGTGCCGAGACCTCCCGCCAAAGCAGCATGACCAAGACGTCTCCGGATGCGCCCATGAGGATGCAGACGTAGAGGCAGGAGATCTTCCACCGGAAGAGCCCGAGCGGCGTCCAGAAGAGAATGGCAGGCCGCCTAGTGAACCCCACGCCTACCTTGCGTTCGATCGCGCGCTCGCGTCGCGCTTCGGTAAGGACGCTGAGCAGCTTCTTGAGCGACAGAAAGGACACCAGCGTAAGGCCGAACAGCGCGAAGGCATAAGCCCATGCGTTGCCCTCGAACGAGGGCGGCAGAGCCGAGAGAGGCACGTGGTGCGGCATCAAGTCGGCGGCGGCGATGCTAGGCGGCGCCATAGTCAGACTTTCCGTTCCGTAGAGCGGACAGGGAAGTGCGAGGGGAAGCGGAGAAATATCATTGCGCCGCCTCCCGAATGTCGCCCACACAGGCGTCAGGAGTGGCCATCATGTAGTGAACCTCATCACCATTACGCGCATGGCGAAAGTCCCGCTGGCCACGCTGGCGGCACTGTGATTGGTCCTGGTGATCGTCAGCGTGTTTGCTGCGGTCAGGGAAACGGTAATTTGCACCCCGCCTGGCATGCCGGCGACATGCACGGACGGTACGAAATCGGTGTCGGTGGCCGCGATGCCCAAAGCTGAGCTGGCATAGTTCCAGCTATCCGTCGCGCCTGCGGCCAAATTCGGCAGCGCTTGGTTGACTGTGATGCTATAGATTTTCTTGACCGGCGTTCCGTCCCCGATCAGCAGCTTGCTTACCCGCTCGCCGCTGCGGACCGAGTAGTCTTTCACGGGGCCGAAGACGTTGCCGCCGTGGCTGGCCACCGCTGCCGCTCCGGTGCCATCGCCGGTGATAGTGACGACGATCGGAGCGCCCGGCAGTTCCGGGAAGCCTGGCGAGGCGGGGCGACCAGCGTAACCCGCACCGCCATTCGTGATCGTGATTCCGACTACCTTGCCGTCGACCACGGTTGCCGTTGCGGTCGCACCAGATCCCGAAGCGGCGCCGGTAATTGCGACATTGGCAAAGGTGTAGCCGGACCCTTCGCTCGTCACTCGGATGTAACGGATGACACCGTCGCGCGGCGATGTCGGCATATCATAATCGACTTGCGCTTCGACCTGATCGGTGCCGACGATGAGGCCGTAGGTTTGAGGTGAACGGCCAGCGTCCGCACCGTCTGTATTGTTCCCTGTGGCCAGACCTCTGGCTGAGCAGCCCTGTGCCGCCCCCGCAAAGAAGACGCCGGAGCGAAGGTCCGTGGCGTAGCCGACGCCGAGCAGATCGAGGCCATTGCGAACCGCCGTCGAGCCGTCGAGGTTGACGCCGATGCGTGCGCCATTCACGTAGATGCCGCAACGATTGTTATCGTAGGCGGAACCCTGCACGCGCATCCAATCACCCTCGATGTAGATGCCATCGACGCCGTTGTTCCAGGCCAGCGCTCCCAGCAATTCGGTAACCTTGCTGATGTTAAAGCCCGACCCGCCGTTCGCGCCTGCAATCAATCCGAAAGCTGCGGTGTCCGGGCAAGCCAGGAAGAAGCCATTCCCGCGATTATACAGCGAGACAAGTTGCCGAAGGCGCGTGTTTGACTGCGTCGCGGCCTGCGGACCGCCGGTCTCTGCCCTAAACCCGGCTCTCGCGTGTTGCAGGAAAATGCAGTCGTCGGCCTGCGCGTACCGCGCTCCAGTGAACACCAAACCGTCCGCGTTGCTGTTGAGATTACCCTTGTTGCCGAAGAAGGCGAAGCCTGAGACCCGCGCGGCAAGGCGGCTATCTCGCTGCGCTCCGTGATACAGAATGCGCATGAGGGCCTTGCCGACCGGCAGAGCCGCATCATCTTTAAGCTTCCAGTAAGCGCCTCGAGGGATCGCGCCATAGTTCTCGAAATAGCCACCCGGGCCGATCAGGTGCAGCGGTGTCGTGATCCGGATTTCATCAGAGACGACAATCGGTCCGGCATCCCGGAAGTCGATGACGCCCATGCCCACCGAAGCAAAGCGCGCGCGGACCTTGTCCGTCTGATCGACCTCGCTGGGAACGATACCGAGCTTCCGCGCGGTCACCTTTTCCTTGAGGAGGTTTTCAAGGTCAGTGGCCACAGGAACGCCAGCGAGCAGGCTGAAGCCGACTTTTTGCGATCCCGACGGATCAGCCAGCTCTTGCCTGCCAACCAGCGCCTCGGCTTGTGGGTCGCTGACAGGAAGCTGACTAGAGTCGGCAGGATAGCCGATCAGCCCCACATCGCCCGGCTCTACGAACGGCCCTTCATCGACGAAGCCTGGCGCGGCGTCGATCCGCCGATACCGACGCCGCAGGCCGGTCTGCGGATCAATGCTGTTGAAACGTGCATCTATGGGCAGGTCGGCTCCCGCTTCAGGCGTGTCCCGCCGATACTCGACGCCGTTCTGGATCGGCTCCATGCCGGCGAATAGCGCGGCATTGCGCTCTAGAAGTGTCGCCAGCTGATCTTCGTATGCCACGGCAAGCCCTCCTATCAGTCGACCAGCTTGCGCAGGCGGGCCAGTTCGATGTCGCCAATCTTGACCATGGCCGTGCGGGCGCTAGCCCACTGTGTGACCTGGCGCCGCGTGCGTTCCTCGAGGGGGCTGGCAGCCGAAGCAAGGCGATCAAGGAACTCCGTGATCTCGTCGCTGCCCAGCAGCGCGAGGAATTCCTGCATCGGCGCGATCGTGGCTTGAGCCAGTTGGCGTTCAATCTCGTCGCGCTGGGTGCGCATGGTCTCGATCGACGGGTTGTCGTCCTTCATGGCTCAATCCTTCGGCTTGCGGGTGACATGGCCATCGACAACGATGTGCGTGGCATCCCAGTCGGGACGGAATTCAGTGACTTCGACGAAGGGACGGCCATCGACCTGTGCCCACTCGATCGGCCCCGTGGCGCACTCGCTGATGACGCCGGTGGCTGGATCGAAGAAGACGACCGCCGTCATGAGTAGACGATCGTCGTAGCGAGGTTGCGGCCTATGATGGTCATATTGGAAGGTCCTTCAAAGGCGACTTCGACGCTGTAGGTACCCGCCGCCAAGGTGTTCGAGCCGGCGAGAACCGCCGAGATTTCACTGGTCGCGCCGCCGACCGAGAAGACCTGAACGCCGCCGATCCGAAGCGTCAGGTTCGAGTTGGAAACTGAACCGGCGTAACTGATCGCCAGTGCGGCGAGGGCTTGGATGGAGCCAGGCGCAAGGAGCGTGACGGTGCGCGTGAGCACTGTCAGCTTAGTGCCCATACCGGCACCGGGTACCGGCGTTGAGGCAGCGACCGCAGCGAATTGCGCACTGTTGCCCGATCCAGCCTTCAGCCGGTCCACCTCAACGTTCGGCATCTTCACGGTGTCGCCGTCGATCTCGAACACGGCCTGGCTGAAGGTGCCAGCTGCATCCCAAACCCGGAAGTAGTCGGCGACAAAGTCGAAGCCGCCTTCGACCCCGTCATTATTGGCAAGGAAGCCGATGACATGTCCGTTGCTATCCAGCTTGACGCCGTAGCGCAGGAACAATCCGTCAACGGATTCTGCCAGGATCACGATCTCGGCGGTCTGGCCTTCGAACGTGGTCTCGAGCGCGAACAGCTGGGAGGCCAGCGCCTCATCCTCGCTCACACGCGCAGTTTGCTCTTCCAACACGAGGGCGCTGACATCGGCAATGCCGCCAGAGAGAGTTGCTGCCAGCGCGGCCCGCGCCGTCGCCTCGGCTTCGTCTGCGGTAACGCGCGCGTTTTGCTCGACCAATATCGCTGCATTCAGGTCGTTCACGGCGCCGTCTAAAGTGGCCGCAAGGGCCTGACGTAGATCGGCCTCGGCGCTGTCCGCGTCGGCCCGGGTCGAAGCCTCGCTGACGATCGCTGCCTGCAGGTCAGAGACCAAGCCGCCGACATCGGACTGAAAGAGCGAGATGGCCAATTCCCGTGCAGCCGTTTCGGCCGAGTCTGCAGAAGCGCGCACGACCTGCTCCAGTTCGATCGCGGCCATGGCGGCATCGATACCGTCGGTGGCGGTTGCCTCGATCGAGGTCAGCATCTCTATGAGCGCCTCGCCCTGTTCGGTGCGTTCGTTGATCTCCTGCCGGACGCGGGTTCCAATTTCGCTGCCATCGAGATGCGTCAGCCGTTCCCACCTGTCCTTCCGCTCTTCGGCGAGGATCTGCATGTTGTAGGTGGCGAGCAGGTTGTTGCGCTGCCGCTCGACGAGGGATTTAGCGCCCTCCACGATGTCTGCCGCGGTGGTGGTGGATGCGAGCGCCTTCAGCGCATCCATCGCGTCCTGCGCGTTGCCATCGCCTACGGGCGTGCCCGGAGGGGCGCCCACAGTAGCGTTCTCCTCCGGCTTGGTGCCATCCGGATCCGCAATGTCCGGCCAATCGACGGCAGCACCCAAAGGCTCAACTTTGCCTGCCGTGCTCAAGCCCTCGATCGAAAGCGAGAGGCGGCTGACCGTCGCGTCAACCTCGATCGAGAAGTCTTTGAAGAACCCGTATATGGTCAGGCTTTCCAGCCCATCCTTGCCGATCCACAGCGCCGGACGGGCCCGTACCGCCGCGATGCGGCCGGCGACGACATCGATGGCGTCGGTCCGGATCATCGCGCGGGCCGTCATGCGCTTCGCCCAGGCGCGCTCGACTACGATGACTTCGCCGAATTCGTCGGCTTCCTTGCGGCTGTAATCGTCGATCGCGGCTTTCGGGGAATCGGTCGTAGAGCCCAGGCCGACCAAGTCGCCGACCAGCAGCGTGCCCACCTCGACGATGCCTGGCCCCGCGATAGTCACGGTAACCTGGCCGCCCGTAGACGGCAGATCGAGGAAGGTGACGGTGCCGCTTTCATTCGGCGCCGTGGTCCGGTCATACGCCCCAGCTTGAACACGCACCGTCGCCGCGTGCACGTCGAGCAGCGCAACCGCGTTGATCACGCCGGCGGCGATCGTCACCGAGATCTGGTTCGCTGCCGAGGTTGCCGACCCCAGCGCCTCGTCAAACATAGCCCACCGGTTCGTGGGGCCAATGTCGAGCCATTTGCCGGACGCGGCCGCGGGATCGTCACCCAAGTTGCCCGGAACTACACTCTCGTAGATCCGGTGCGTCGCCGCCTTGATGACGTGCGCTCCAAGGGGGTAGGTGTCGCCCACCGCCCATTCGGGATAGTCAGTCTCTGGAACGGACGCAGCGACCAGTTCGGCGCCTACGACCGGCACCGGCTGCAGCAGCTGCAGTGAAGACGCCAGGCCGCTTGGCGCCGGATCGCCGCCGGGATCCGCGAACGGTTCCGATGCGGTCAGGCCCTCGACCGACAGAGTGCAGTAACTGACCGGCGGCAGCGCCAGGTCAATTTCGAAGTCCTTGTAGAAACCCTGGAAATTGAGCCAGTCGAACCGCTCGTCCGCAACCCACTGCACGGCCTGAGCGCGAAGGTTCGCCAGGTTCCGCTGTAGCGCATCGACTTCGGCGAACGGCGCGATCAGGCGCACCGACATGCGCCGCGCGAACCCGCGCTCCACAACCGTCGTCACGCCAAAGTCGTCGGTCTCCCGCCGGCTATAGTCGACGAGGCCGATGGTCGGCATCGCTTCAGTTACGCCAAGATCGATGACCTCGCTGTTGGCCCGAATGACCCTCATTTGGTGCCGGTCACCGAGATCGCGTTGCCGCCGGCGGCTGCCGTCACGTCATCGAATCTCTTCGCAATCTTTCCGGTGTTACCTGCAATCGCGGCGTTGCCGGTATTAATGTCCGTCCGCAGCTGAACCACCTCGGCCCGCAGGCCCCGCACCTCGGCCGCAAGATCGCTGGTCGCGGTCGCTTCGGCCGACGGCGTCGACGTGCTGGTGGCCGCGCTGGTCTCGGCAGCGGTCGAGGGCGATGTCGCAGACGCGTCCATGGCCTGGATGGCGTTGTAGACCCCTTCCAGAGTTGCGGCGGTCTGCGCCTTGATACGCTCCAGCTCCTGCCGGCTTGTCGCCGTGTTGCCAGCCACCTCGAGCAGCGACTGGCTCAGGTCCACCAGCCTGCCCGCAGCGGCCTGGTCGCCCCCGCGCGCAGCCGTCACGGCGGCATTGAACTGGCCCTGCAGGGCAGCGAAGCTGGCGGCGTCGCTGCCCCCGGTCAGCCCCCGAATGCGGTTGACCTCGTCCATCAGGTCGTCCCCGATCGATGACCATGCCTGGCGAAGCTGTTCCGCAGCAGTGGTGGCTGCGTCTTGGGCTTCCGTTAACTTCTCCTGCGCCGCGTTCGCATCCTCGATCGCATAGAGGCGCTGCAGCTCCGCGCGCTGCGCATCGCTGGTGGCGTCCTTCAGCTCCTTGGCGCGCGCAATGGCGGTCACGGTGGCGTCGTCGCCCTGGGCCTCGGCAATGCGCGAGCGAATGTCGTCGAGCGCATCCTTCTCCTTGTCCATCGCCTCTTGCCGCCTGATCGACAGCAGCTGCTCAAGCTGGGCATACTCCTCAGCACTGGCACCGGCCTCCTTGAAGATGGCGCGCAGGTTCGCAAATTCCTTGTCGATCGTGTCCAGCTCGGCGCCAACCGGATCGAGGTAGCCCTTCAGATCAGTAAAGACGCCTTCGAAGCTCATCGCCTTGGTCAGCTGGGCAGACAAATCATCACCCGCCTTCAGCAGGTTGTTGGTCGACTGACGGATGCCCGTGATGGCGCCGCGCTCGATCGCGAGTTTCATGGCGTAGGCGATCGCTGCTTCGGCATCGTCGTTGAAATCGACGGCGCCTTTCTTGACCTTCAGAGAAGTACCGCTGGCGTTGACGCGGTAGTCACCATGCCGGACGCCGACGCTGATATTCCCGAAATCGCCAATGAGGCCGCCGAACTGCGATGCCAGATCCGTCAGGCTGCTGAAGATGCTATTGCCGGCCGCGAGCGCCGCCTTCTCCGACGAGCCGCTGTTGCCGGACGTACCGGACACGCCTGCGGCCGACAGATCAACGCGGCCCCATTTCACCTTCGTCATCAGTCCGCCCAGGACATTGCCAATGATACCGCCGGCGATCGAGCCGAGCGGGCCTGCGAAGTCGCCGAGCCCCTTCGCGATGCCTTCCAGCCCTTTCGACAGCGCTTTCTCGACTACCTTGCTGCCGCCGAGAGCGCCGCCGATTGCTGATCCAGCCTGCTCGGAGGTCGACTGCTTGCCAAACAGCGCCGAGCTAGCGGCCATACCTGTGCCCGCGCCCTGGAGCAGGGGAACCATCGCTTTCGCGAATGCGCCGTCCTTCTTGAACACTTTGCTGACCTCGGCACCGATGGTGCTCGCGATCTTTTTGCCGTCCTGGTCGGTGCCGGTCATCCCGACGTTCAGAAGGTCGCCCAACTTGCCGCCCACGCTGCCGGTGTTGCCGGTCAAAATACCGAGGATCGCGCCGAGGCCTTCGCCCACTTTCCCGAGCTGACCCAGGATGCTGATCGTCTGCCGCAGGCGATCGTTATACCGATCAAGCGCGACGGTCTGCTTTTCGATGTCGTAAGCGACGTCGACCTGGGTCTTGTCGGCTTCGGCCTTGCGCCGGATCGCTGCGGCGGCCTCGGTATGCCCGATCTCGAGTTCACGCGCGGCATCCGCCTCGGCGCGCATCTGGATGGCGATCTTGGCATGCGCAGCAGCAATCCGCGCCAACTCGTCTTCTAGAGCATCGCCGGACAGACCTCGCAGCGCATCCAGACGGGCGGCGCCTAGATCCTTAGTCAGCTGCGTCTCGCGGCGCGTGTCGTCGATCGAGCGGTTGATCTGAGCAGTCAGCAGGTGATCTGCCGCTTCGCGACGCGCCTTGTTGTCCGCGATCTGGGCAGCAGTCAGCGCCTGAAGCGCCTTCTTCGCGGCCTCATAACCTTGCACGTCGCCATTGGCGCCGGCGACGTTCATCGCGGTCAGGAGACCACGCTGCTGCGCCATATCGGCAAGAGCGGTGGCAGCGTTCTCTACGTCTAGCTTCCCGGCCTTCACCGCGGCGTTGACGAAGTTTTGCGCCCGCGCCTGCTGATTGAGGTCGGCCGCTGCCTGGGCGCCCGCGACGATTTGCTCTGCCGTCGCCTTGCGAAGCTGCTGCGCGACGTAATCGGCGACGTCGGCCTGTCTCCTGATGCCCTGCTCCTGGGCACGCGCGGTTACTTCGGCCTTGAGCGCAGCCGCGTCGCTGACGCCGTAGGCGTCGGCCAGCTTGTACAGACCGGCTATCAGCGCGTCAGTCGCTGCGGATTCCCTCCCGAGCGTCTCGGCGCGCCTCTCCTCGGCAGTGGGCCCAGCTGGCTTCTTCTTAGCGTCTTCCGCGGCCTTGATCGCCTTGTCTCGCGAGACCTGCGCAGCTGTCTCCAGTTCGATATATCGCTTTTGGCTGATGAGCCCGCGAGCGCGCTGATCGTTGAGCGATTGGAGGTTCCGCTCATACTTGCCGGTGGCAGCGGCCGCAGCGTCGATCGACTCCTTCACGGCGCGCTGATCAAGCGGTATCTCAGCACGGCGCTGAGTTTCCAGAGCTTTCGCAATGGCAGCATTGGCTTCATCCAGGCGCTTCTGCACGCGTTCGACTTCGGCCGCGTACTGGTTCGCTACGAGCGACTGCGCACCGCCAGGGCCACCGGCGAAGATGTGTTGGCTCTTGGCGTTCTCGGCCAATACTTTCTGCTGCTCAAGAAGAGCCGCCGTCTCGCTGCGAATTTGCAGGGCGGTTTCGGCATGCGATTTCGCCAGATTGTAGGCGTCTATTTCAGCTTGCCGGGAGGTCGTCTGAGACTTCACGAGTTCTTCGTTCTGATCTCGGATTGCGGCAGTGACCCCCTCCAGCGTTCTCCCAAATGCATCCTTTGCTTTGGCTACTGCGACAGTTTCGATCGCGTCGTTGCGCAGCTTCTCCACCCCCTCGGCTAAGGTGTCGTTGGTCTCAAACAGCTTGGCCACCAAGGGCGCAAGCAAAGCCAAGGCGGTGGTGATGCCGATACCCCAGCTGCTGCTGAAGAATTTGATGAAGGCATTAGTGCTGGTGCCCGCGACGCTCATGCCAACAGCGATGTCAGGAAGCTGCATGGCGAAAGCCTGGACGGCGCTGGTGCCGGCCATGACCTGCTGGCCCACCTGGCTCATCTGCATGGCGAACTGCCTACTCGCCCCGCTGCTGGTCGCAACGGCCTTGCCCACGTTCTGATATGTCGAGACGGCGCCGCGCAGCTGTTCGACAAACTGTTTATGCGTGATCGCACCCTCGGCCAGACTCTGGCGGAGTAGAGCGACCTGCTGTTTGTATTTCTGCAAGGATGCCCATGCGGGATCTACCGACGCCTTCAACCTGGCGACGTCGCGCGAGAAAGCGATTACGTTCGCGCTTGCGCCCTTGCCGATCCCGGCGAGGTTGTCGTTCGCAAACTTGGCACTGCGCGCAATATCGCCGCTCGCTGCACTCACCAGACGCTTGCACTTATCCATGTCAGCCTGAAGACGTGCGATTTCCGCCACGATTTCAATCGAAAGACGGCCGGCGGGGATACCGTTTCCTGACATGAGCCATCCTTCTAATAAATAAGGGCAGCTAATTGAGCCGCCCTTGGAGGTTGATTTAAGTATTTAGATTTGCGGATGCAAAACTATGGAGCAGCGAGTTGACCTGCCGGGGCCGCGCAGTCCAGATAGGCGCGCATGTGCCATTCCTTGTACGCAGCTTCGTCGTGCGCTTCTAAAACGGCTGCCTCGACCTTTTGGGCCGCGCGACACTTCTCGCCGTTTGTCACTGAGGTGAGATTTCCGACCATCTCGTACTCTTTGATTGCCGCCTCGGTCGGGCTCTCACCACATGCCGAAAGGGTAACGAGCAGCGGGGCCGCGAGGATGATGCATTTCATGTCTGCGACAATACATCTAGGCAGCGCAGTTCAAACCTTCTTTCGTGCCGCGAAAGCCTTGACCATAGCCGTGAACTGATCATCGACCCGCTTCTGGGCCGCTACCTGGTCGGCCTTCAACCGCGGTTCGATGCAGGCAGGCTTCCGGGCATCTTCACGCTGGTTGACGTAGGCGCGGGAGAGGCGGCGCAGCGTCCGCGCCTCCCATGGGGTCAGGTCGACCCCCATGATGCGAGTCCATGCCGCCATGTGGCGGAAATCGATGGCCGCATCCCCCATGCCCGCCGGCGCGCTGGGCCCGATCTCGAACAGCCAGTCCGATAGGTAGGGCAAAGGATTGAGCGGCAGCACCGGCTCCAGACCCTGCGCCTTCATCGTTTCAAGCCGCGTTGCCGGGTCGGGGGCTTTTCCCTTCCCGGCATGCTCCGGCGCCGGAGCGGTGTTTAGCCAGGCGAGTTGCCGGACCCAAAGCTCGAGAGAGCCTGCGAGGCCTTCATAAAATTTTCCCAGTTCTTGGTGTCGGCTTCCATGTGGTCGCGGATGAAACCAAGCAGGGGATCGCTGTAGACAGCATGAACGGTGTCTTTCTCGCCATGCACGTCGTCGAATTCGAGATTGTTGAACCGCTTCGTGATCGCACAAAGGAATTCGACGGTGTCTTCCGCCTCATTGTCGAGAGCGGCTTCAAACTTGCCATTGGCCTCGCGCGAACGCTTGATCGCCTTGCGGCGCTTGGCGGCGTCGGCAACCTGCCAGATCTTCGTGCCTGGGCCGAAAACGGTCGCGGTGACCGGGGCGCCCGTGTCCGGGTCGCGAAGGGGTACGCCATCGGCGTTCTTGATGGGAAGATCGCTGACGTCGGCGACGCGCTTGCTCGTGATGTTCAGAGCCATGGGGTATTAACCTCTCAGGGAAGGGTGCCGGCCGATCACCCTGATGACCGACCGACGTAGGAGGCCACGCCGAGGGCGGGCCGAAGCTCAGGGGCGACGAAGGCCGGTTAATCCGGCGCGATGATGACCAGGCCATCCTCGTCGTCCGAAACGATCGTGTATTCGAACGTGATCTGGCGGGTGGCGACGGTGTTCACATCACCGTAGTTCTTGGTCCCACCCATCACGAGCGCGCGGGCGCAAATGTCGCCGAGGCGCGGGTGCGAGATGATGACGGAATAGGGATCGTCGTCGGTGGTCGCGGTATCAACCAACAGCTGCCCGGCGTCGTCGGGGTCGATGCCGACGGTAACCGTCTGGGTGCCCAGCGTGTAGCCGCCCTTGGCCTTGCTTTCGCCGCGACTGGCGATGTTGCGCCAGCTGACGATTTCATAAACCCGGTCCGGAATATCGCCGAGGTCGCTGACCTCGCCGATGGCCGTCGCGGTGGCTTTCAGGGTCGTATAGCCGGCTTCGTTGTAGGTTGCCGGAGCAGCCTTTGCGAGAAGCAGCTTCGTCCCGGCCGAAGTATAGACCGTCATCTGTGTTCTCCATGAGGAAAAGCCCGGCGTCTGCCGGGGGTGGATATCGCCGGGGACGGCAATCTGGGATCAGTCGGCGGGGGCGCTCGACTTGGTTTCGGTCGCTTTCGCCGCTGCAGTGGTCGGCGGAGCCGCCTTGTTCTGCGCCGGGCCGCGCTTGAAACGCCCGGTCGGCTTTAGTTCTTCGAACTGGCCTGCAGGCATCGGAACGGTGTCGCCCTTTTCGTAGGTCTTGCCATTTAGGGTCGTGCGGCGAGTTGCGATGGCGTCGATCATGTCAACGAGACTCCGTGTAGGTCGTGATAAAGTCCTGCGAGCCGATCCAGATGGAGGCCTCTTCGGCCATCAGGTCCGGGCCGGCGCCGGCCGTGTGGATTGTCACGTCGGCGATGCCAGCTACCTCCGGATTGACTTGGTCAGCGGCGGCGCGTTTCACGGCGCGAAGGAGCGCCTTCTGCTCCGGATAATTGCGAGCCATCACGGTGACCTGCACGCGCTCGTGGACATGCCGGGATGCGCCAGGCGACGGGATGTTCCGGTCCACCGTGGACACGCTTTCCAGCATGATCGACGGGAGCGAGGCCCCCAGTCCTCGCGGACCCGCACTAGTATCATCTTCAGGCACCAGGAGGCGAAGCTCATCGTCAGCAATGAGCACCGAGCGGATAGCGGCCACACCGTCCATCAGGCAGCCTCATCTTCCGCCGCAGCGAGGTTGAAGCCTGTCTTTCGCTCGACCACGCCGACGATCTTGTCTCGAAACGCGGCGATCGCTTGTTCCGCAGTCATGTCGAGGGAAACTCGCATGAACGGGTGTGCTGCGTGGCCTGGGTGGCGCACGATGCCGGACACGAAGCGGTCACCAATTTTCAGCACGCCGGTGTTAACCTTGCCTTTGCCTTCGGCCGCCTTCCGGATCGCAACGCGGCCTTGGCGCGCTCCAGTTCGCGCGATGAGGTGCGGTGCAACCCCGTATTCGGCGAAGTAGCCCAGGAACCCGTCCGGCTTGCGCTCATCGACGTAGATCCTGATCGAATAGGTGCCGTCCTGGTTTTTCCGGGACGAGCCCTTTGTGATGGCGGCAGCGACTTGGGCCGACCACGTCCCGGCGCGCAAACGCGCCTCCTCCATCGGCGGGTTTGCTGCGGCAACGAGACCCGAACGGATAGCTTGGGACTCAATCCTTTTTCCAAGCGCCGTGAGCGTCGCAGCGATCTGCTTGGCCCCGGAAACTGGTAAGTTCCGGCTCATGGATCATGCCCCTCGGCGCTAAGTTCCTCAGCCATCATCTCCCACTCCTTGCGGTGACCCTTTTCCGCTGGGCCTGCGACGATGCGGAGCTTGCGACCGTCGATGTCGATCCGCATGCTCGATGTGACATCTATCCCGTCGAAATAATCCACTCTGATGCGGGCCGGCCGGCGCTGGATGTTGACGTTCTGGTCGATGTTCTCGGAGCGTGAAGGCAGCACGTCCTGCACTTCGGCCCAGGCATCCGACGCCTTTACCCAGCCGCCCTCGACCTTCGTGCCGTACGTCGGTTCGCGAGTGAACTCGCGAACCTCGAAGATGACGAAGACATCGCGCTTACCGATGCTCATGCGAACACCCGAAACGGCTGCAGCAAGTTTTCGACAGTCGTTGACATCGGGATGGACGCGGTGCTGGTGCCGGCGGCCGTCGTCTCCCGGTTGGCGTAGAGGTCACCCGTCATCAGCAGGATGGCGGCGCGGATAGCTGGCGGGAGGGTGTCGTAGCCGGCCCGGTACTGGATGCGCACCGATTCGGGCTGGGCGAGCACCGAGGGCCAGCGCTTCCCGAAAGCCGAACCGATTAGCAGGCCGCGCACCTCATACTCTGACGGCAGAATGGTAACCTCGGCAGCGGCGGCATCGAGGTGCTTCACGCTGACAATGTCGACGATCGGGGGGAACGGCAGGCGCATGCAGTCGCGGAACACGTCTTCGCGAACCTCCAGCGTCTGCATCCCGATCGCGCGGCCGAGCCATCCCTCCGGCCCGTCGATGTGCCCGGTCGCCGCCGCTACGTAGGCTTTGATGAGGTCGTCTTCGGCGCCATGCCGCACTCGCAGATGGGCTTTCGCTTCATCAAGCGAGACCACAGGCTCAGGCGGCGTAACGACGAAGACGCGCATTAGGCTATGGCCGCAGCCGTGGGCAGAGACACGCCGCGCGCCGTGTTGGCGCTGTTACGGGTGCCGGTGGCCGTTACTTCGTATGTCAGAGTTGCCCCAACATCTGCGGCCTGGACGACATAGGTTGTCGCGGTAGCCGCCGCGATGGCCACACCATTACGGAGCCAGCGGCGAGAGGTATCCGAACCATCGGCGATCGTTCCGCTCGCGCCCGTGAGCGTCTGGCCGACCTGGGCGGTGCCGGTGATCGTCGGCCGAGCGGTGAACCTCGGCACGCAGACAAAGCCGCGCGAGCGGCGAGCGGAACGTGCCATGGTCAGGCCGCCTTGTTGTCAGGCTTGGGGGCCTGCTTGTTCTCGGGCTTCGGGCCGTCCTTGCCGCCGGCATCGTCCTGCTTGGACTCGTCGACGTCGAGGGCATGCTGGTGACCAGCCTTGACTTCCTTCTCGGTGGCCTCGCGCACGAGGCCCTTCTTCTCCAACTCCTCGAAGCGGCCATTGGCCATGTCAGTGAGGATCATGCCGGCTGTGACGCTGCCGTTGTCACCGAAGTGATCGTCCAAAACATATGCGTTTTTCATGGGTCTCTCCTTCTCAGGTCAGAGGCGCACACGGCGCCGCTGACCGGAAAAGAGGTCCCTCGGAATTCCGAGGGACCTCGATCCTCGCGCCGGTCAGGCGATGACCAGCGAGCCCTTCACCAGCGCGCCGGGACGACGCACCACGAGGGCGAGGCGCTTTTCCGCACGAACGGTCAGCATGTTCTTGATGAAGTTGTCGCGGTCCTGGTCGGAGATGCGGACTTCAGTGTCCATGCGGTCGAAGATCTGGCCGGCGAGCTTGAAGTTGCCGGTCAGGAAGTTCGAGGCGCCGATGCGCTTGGTCGACACGACTGGGCGACCCCAGAGGATCGGGCCGGCCACGCCCTGAGGGTTAGCGAAGATGTAGCCGTTCGCCGCGTCCTTGGTCAGCTCGATATTTGCCCAGGACGTGGGGTGCAGGACGATGCCGTCCGGCGCGTAGTCCGCCAACTCGACCTGCAGGATGGCGAGGCGCAGACGATCGATGCGGGTTTCCCCAGTGACCACGACCCCGGCCGGCTGAGCATACGCAGTCGCCTGCGTGTACAGGCCGTTGATGTGCTGGCCCGTGCCGTCCCCGAGGAGCAGTTCCGCATCTTCGACGTCGTCGAGGCCGTAGCGCAGTTCGCCGTCGATCAGGCTTTCCAGCTGGGGGATGTCGTCCATCGCCTGGCGCGACACCGGGACCCAGTGGGCGATGGTGCGAACCGGGGCATTGGCGACGTCCCAGGTGTAGTTCGATTCGGGCTTCTGCGCCGTTTCTGCGGTAGCGGCGGCGGCGTTGGTGCGCGCCGTCTGGTAGGCATACTCGATCGAGTTGCCATCGGTGCGGCCCGGGGTCAGGAGATCGCGGACGCGCATCTGCTGGCGCTGCAGGCCGACGATCTCGGTCTGGCGGTCGGGACGGATCAGGCCGCCACCCGAACCGGTCGCGGTGGTGACCGCCTTCACGCTGAAACCGACGGTGCCCTTGCATCCAGCCTCGATGTACGACTTGACGTCGGGGTGGTTGGCGACTTCGACGCCGAGGCTCTTGAGCAGCTGCTCATCATCACCGCCGCCGCGGCGGGACTGGGCAAGCTTCTGGGAAAGTTCCGTAACCTCACCGCGGATGGCTTCCAGGTCGACAAGCGCCTTGTCTGCCTTCTCCTTGGTTTCGGTCGTGATACGTTCGCCGGCCTCGCTCTTCGTCTTGAACTCGACGGCAAAGCCCTTCACCTCCTCGAGGGCGTGGGCGAGACGCTGGTCGAGCGACTTCTCTTCCTGGTCGCCATCCTTCTTGCGGCCAAACTCCGGCACATGTCGGGCGCCGACGGCGAGGGCCGCGGCAGAAACGATCATATTCATGATGGGTACTCGCGTCAGGCGGACTTCAGGGAGAAGCCGGCCAGGGTGTCCGAAAGAGCCTTGAGGCTCGGGTTGTTCGTCAGGTCACGCTCGGACTCCCTCCGGCGTAGTTCACTCAGGCCGTTGCCGACGAGGCCGGCGGCCCGGGTTTTCGAGAAGCCTGCCTCGCGCAGGAACTTCTCAAATTCGCGATCTGTGGGAAGCTCCCCATGGGCGAGCTTCAGTTTGACGGCTTCGACCCGCGCATCGTCGTTGGCAGGGAAGGTCACCAGGCTGATCTCAACGAGATCCAGCTTGGTCAGGGTGCGAATGCCCGTTTTCTCGTCGAAACTGCTCTCGCGAACCCAGTAGCCGATCGACAGGCCGGTGACGGTGCGGGCCTTCATGTGGGCGAAGGCGCGCTGTTCCATAGCGCCAGCGTCGAGAAGGATCTGCCCGTCGCCGAAAAGGCCGCGATCGTCTTCCTGCAGATTGGACCAGGCGCCGATCGGCTCGCTGGACTGATGCTGCCAGAGGATCGGCACCGGGCGCCCCTTGCCCTGTATCTCGGCAAGGCTGTCGGTGAATGCGCCCCGCGCGACAACCTCGTTGTAGCTGTCGACCACATCCCAGACGGAGCCGTAGCCGTTGAAGCTACCGTCGTCCTGGACGGCCTTCACCTCGAAATCGAAGTCGCGGACCTTTAGGGCACCGCTATGCTTGCGACCGAACAACGGGCGCTCAAGCAGGGGAGTGCGCATGTCATCCCCGTGAATGAACATTCCGGCCTCGTCTTGCGCGCGCAGCATCGCGAAGCGCGCCGCACGTTCAGCGATGACGTCGTCGATTTTCATCGTCACTTCTCCTGGGGGACGCCGGCCAGATGATTTATGATGGCGCTTCGGCGGGCTAATTCAGCCGGGTCCGGGTTTCCGGCATCGAGGCTGAGGCCCAGCCAGTTGATGAGAGCCGAGCGAGCTTGCTGGTCGGCTCCGGCGCTCGTCTTCCCCAACATGTCGAGCGGCACCAAGTTAGACTGCACGGTCAGGATGTTGTCGCCGGGCATCGACGGCAGGTTTTCCTTCGAGCGCATCTCACCGCGCGTCATCACGCCGTTCTGTCCAAAGGCCGAGTACAGGGCTGCACGGGCGGCACTGTCGGCGGCCATGAGTGCTTCGCGATTGATCTCGGGGTAGACGCGCTTGCGGTCTGCGGCGGGCAGTAGCTGCTTCTTCACAGCCTGCTGGATGTTGGTCAGCAGAGGGTTGAGAAGCAGGGTTTGCCAGCCGAGCAGGAGCTGCTCGATGCCGCTGCCCCACATCGTCTGGCCCTTGGCGGCATGGCCGATAAGCATTGGTAGCATGCCGAACCAACGGCAGATTTCCTCGACGTCCCAGGCTCGCGATTCCAGCAGCTGGACCTCGGCCGGGTTCATCTTGAGCGGAGCGAACTTGAAGTCCTTCTCCAGCGGCACGATGCGACCGCGCATGGCATCGCCAACGAACGTGTCGAAGATGGCAATAAGGTCGGAGCGCTGCTCAGGGCTGAGCTTTGTCCCGGCTGTTTCCATGAAGCCGGCCAGCTGCAGGCCGCTGCGGAATGTATCGGCAGCCGTCTTGTTGGCAGCCATGGCTCCGCCGAGCGTGCGCCGGCCGAACTCGATAGCTGAAAGCCCTACGTCGCCGCCAAGGGTCAGGCCGCGCAGGTGGAAGATCTTGTCGGCCGGGAGCTCCTCGGTCTTGCCTCGGTCGGCGACCAGGTACACCCGCTCGTTGTAGCGGTTGCGGGCGACCTGCACGAGATGCGGCGCGATCGGCGTCAATGCGGTGACCCGCTGCCCCAGCGTCTCTTTCTCGGCGTAAGCGTTGCCCCAGAGGTCCATCGCGGCGACCTGCCCAGACCAGAACTCTGCAGCGGTCTGGTCCCGGTTCGGTTCCTCATGGACCAGGTCGTAGAGCCAATGGTCGGGCTTGCTCTTCCGACCGCCGTCGGCAGCCTTTTCGAAAACACCCATACCCATGGACCCGACGACGTCGGATTTCAGCCGGACGCAGGCCCAAGCGGCAGGAAGGCCGAGCGTGGTCTTCTGGTTTACCGTCTGGCCAGCACTATCAATGCCTGAGGCGATCGCATGTTTGCGCCGCGTCGGCTCGTCCTCGGGCGCGCCGCTCAGCTTGCCGTTGCTCTGTGAGCCCGAGCCCCAGCTCAGTACCGAGCCCACCCACTCCCCGAAACCCATCAGGCTGCTTTCATCTGGGAGATGAAGTCGTCGAGAGTGTTGTCGATGTCGTCCGGTTGGATCATCGGCTTAGTCGCGTTGATCATGGCGTCTACTCCGTCGATCTTGTTCTGGCTGTTCGGCGTCACCTTCTTCGGAAGGAGGCTGCCGTTGATGCGCCGGTCGACGACCGCGTTGCCGATCATCCACGTCATCACTGGGTTGGCGTCGTGGCGCAGTCGTTTCGCACCGGCCGTCACGCGGGCCTCGATGTCCCGGGCGGGGTCCGTGAAATTGTTGGCGTTCTTCGACATCTGCTCGGCGAAGGGTTGGCCGCCGTCATCCAGATCCTCGTTCAATCGGGAAGCCATGGCGAGGCCGCTGTTCCACTGGTCGAAGGTGGCTTTGTGGACTGCCAGCTGCTCCTTCAGGTCCCGGATCTGCGCTTCGATGACACGGTGGTCGATGAAGTCGCCCTCGGTTGTGACCAGGTGTCCGTCCTTCGCCCACTTCCGGTACATCTCAGTGGCCTGCTTGGTGGTAGCATCCTCCCGCAACAGACGCGCTTCTGGGCAGTAGAACCAGCTCTTCACCAGCAAGCGATCGTCCTCCCCCATCGCTGCAAGCACGATAGCCGAGAGATCATCCACGTTCGAAAGGTCAGCGCCGATGTAACAGTCGAGGCCCCGGAAATCTTCCAGCGTCAGCGTGGGGTCCGAGCAGGCGATCCACTTCGAGACGTTCAACCAGGCGCTGGCCGCGCCCATCCACTTGTTGAGACGCTTCGTGAAGAACTCGCCCTCAGATCCCGGCGCGCCCTTCGCACCCGTTGCCTGGCGCCGCATGGCGGCGAGGCTGGGCGTGACGGGCATGAGCGGATTGGCCTTGATCCAGTTCGCCTCGTCGTAGGGGTCATCCCCTGTCTTGCGCTCGGGCTTGAAATCCTTGGCTTCGTCGAGGGTGAAGATGATGGCGAAGAAGTGCTCGGCAGCGAGGGACTTCTCCAGCACCTTGGCCGCGTAGCTGCGCTGCTCGTAGCAAACCCCGTGCAGGTCAAATCCTGCTGTCGTGATCTTCCAGTACAGCGGGTTGCGACGTGAGCCGTCCGCCGAGTGGATGACGTCGAAGAGCGCGCGATCCTTGTGAGCGTGCAGCTCGTCGAGCACCGCGACGTGCGGGTTGTGGCCGTCCTGCGTCGAGCCCTTGGAGTTGATGGTCTGGATCTCGCCGGCATTGTCGGCGATCGTGATGGACTTGGCCCAGACCTGAAGCCCGAAGGCTTCCTGAAGGGCGGGAGAGCGCATCGCCATGATGCGCGCCGGCTTGAAAACCTTCAGCGCCTGGGCGCCGGTCGTGGCCCCGATCAGGATGAGCGGGCCCGGCTCGTTCTCGCAGCAGGCGCAATAGAGGACGACACCGGCCGTTAGCGTGGACTTCGCGCCCTTGCGGGCCATCTCGATGTACACATCGGTGAACCGGCGCAGGCCGGTGGCCTTGTCCCGCCAGCCAAACACGGTGGCGAGGATGAAAACCTGCACCGGCTCGAGCGAGAGGTTCGGAGTCTCCCACTGGCCTTCGACGTGCGGCAGCTTTTCGATGAAGTCGCAGACGTCGTTCGCGTGCCACTCGTCGTACCGGTATGGGTAGTTCCGGCGGCGCGAGCGCTTCAGATCGTCGAGGTGCCGCTGCGCCGCCTGGCGCACGAACTTGCAGTACTTGCGCTGCTTCTTGTCCGCCACCGCAGCCTTGGCATAGGCAAGCGCGACAGCGGCATAGTCACGGGCGTGGCCGGTTGCCGTTACGGGCGAAGGGGTTGCCGGTTTTCGTCGGGTCATCCGTCACCTTGCCAACACGGCTCTTGCGACCAGCGATCCCGAGAAGCTCGGCATACTGCCGAAGCACAGTGAGCGACGCCATCGGGGGCGGCTCACCACCGGCCTTGAACGCCCGTCGCACAAGCTCCTCGAGCGAGCAGTAGCGCGCGAACAGATCGCTATCGAGTTCAACGATGCCAGCCGACATGACGCGGCCGAGGTTCTCCTGCCAGATCTCGATCGCACCGGGGGTCAGGTAGTCCGGCATCGCTGGTGGCGATCCGGGAACGATGATCTCGGTGCGCCCAAAATCTGCGGTGCCGGGAAGCTTACCCTGCCGCGATGCCTTCACGGCCGGGGGGTCCGGCTTGCGGCCTCGCTGCATGCGGGCACCTCCAAAATTTAATTGGGCTCCAAAAATTCAATTGGTCCCAGAAGTTTAAATCGTGCGCGCAAAAAAAGTGGTCGGAGGGCGGTCCTGAGCGCCGGGGCGCCGGACTTTCGACCCGCCCCCCGGCGCTCTGAATAAATCACAGAATTGTTATTAAATTACGCGCAATATTATTGCATAAAACGGATATAATATCAACCAATAGTAATATTATTACTCGATCGGCAATATAATTACGCGTGGTCACGTAGCGGTGGCGTCATTTCCACGACGACACACGAAGCGCCGACGCCCATGACTCGTGCGGCAAGGCGCATGATCCACACACCGGCCCGGATGCGCACAGCGGCACGGAGTTTTCCGGTCACCTCGATGTTGAGCGTCATGTCCTTCATCACCTCGCTCATTGGTACGCTCATTGATACCGGGATGGCGGCCATTGACGTCTCCTGTCTCGCGCCCGCTTGCTCTCGGCAGCGGTCTTGAAGTGGTGGCATGGCCGGCAGATGCCCTGGTAGTTCTCGCGGTCACTCGTGCCGCCTTCAGCCAGTGGTTTGATGTGGTCGGCGATCGTCGCGGCGGTGACGCGGCCCTCGGACTGGCAGACCCGGCAGAGCGGCTCCTCGCGCAGTACGATGTCTCGCATGATCTCGTGTTCGCGCCCGTACCCGCGGGCCTGCCTGCTCTTGCGGCTCGTTGCCCATGCCTTGGGGGCAGGGCGCTTGCTGTTGTACTTGGGTGGTCGGGTGGGCATCAGAAGCGCTTCGCGCGTCCCCCCAGAAGCGAGGTGCTCCTGTGAGGTGGTGCGCATGTGGCTATGCCAACTGAGAACGCCTGCTGCTCCTGGCAGCTGATAAGTAGATCAATACGTGAACATGGGTGCATTCGTCAAGCTGCCGCCGCTAATGGAAGCAAGCTGTTCCCAGGGATCCTAACCGGGACGTTGAAGCCCGGGAAGTCGACCAGCGTATAGCGCCCTGCTGTGCCACGCACTCTGCCAATCAAGCCCTCGAACCCCGCATCTGCGAACCGCACCAAATCGCCTGTCCCGAACGCGCGGGCCTGCGATCGAGGTCGGCCACGCTGCTCCGCCATGCGCAGAGCATCCAATGCGCGATCAGGGACACGAGGATAGCCGTCGAGATACCGAAACACGCGGAAGCTGGGCATTCCCATCGATTGGCTGGGGGGGCGGCGTGAGATATCGACGAACTCCGGAACTCGATCGTACTCCGCAAACACGATGGATGGCACCATGGCACGCGATACCTCCTTGCGATCGCGCGATCTGCCCACGCGGACCGTCCGCGCCTCTTGTGGGGTCCATGCAAGATACCCTGCATCAATAAGCGATGACGCAAGGAGCAGCGTCCGACTCGGCGAGGTGGTTAGGATGCACCACATCTTCATGGCACGTCTCCGGACGTGGGCGTTGACGCGCTGCGAGGTGTGAATGGATCGCTTCCAGAGATCCAGATCGGCGGATGCGTATGGCCCCAGCAGTTGAACCAGAAGGCGCCACCGCTCGCGACGACCTCGGCCAGCTCCTCGGGCGTGAACTGCCACTTGCTGAACACCTGAGGATTGCCGTCGAGGTCGCGGTACCGGTACACGTGCAGATCGTAGACCGTGCCCGCTGCCGCATCCTCAGGTGTAGGCGCGCGGAGGATCAGGTTTGCCTGTTCGAAGGGAATGCCGACTGCCATGTCAGGCCTCCTGATCCGCGGGCCGCACCCGCGACACGTAGGTGCCATCCTCTTCGCGGCGCAGGTGCCCGCGCGTCTCACCGACCTGCTTGCTCCAGTCGTCGAGAGCGTCGATCTCCGCCTGGTCGCATTCACCGGCGGCCAGCTTGCGCATGAGTTCGTCAAAGCGCGCCTGACGTTCGTGCCGCGCCGCCACGCCGGCTGCGAGCTTCGAGCGGGTTGCGGCATCATCCCGGCGCCACCGGCCCATGATGGCAACGCACTCCGAGGTGCTGGGGAAGAACTTGGAATCGCGCAGGGCCTCGGTCACGAGGAACTCCATCGCCTGACGCGGGTACCGCCCGATCGCCAGCTCATAGGCGCGATGGCGCAGCTTTCCGCCCACGGTGTCGTCAGCACGGCGGGGAAGTACATCCATCATGCGCAGGATCTGGGCGAGGAATACATCGTCGGCCATTTCCAGCGCGGGCAGCGGCGCGGCGGCGACAACCAGCGCAGCGGCAAACTGGTCATTGGAGAGGCGGGGCGGCGCTTCGTCCGCGAGCGATGGTGTCGTCCAGGGAGCGAGTGAATCCATCCCGCTTGTCAGGCTGGTGACTGCCGGCAAAACCTCGCCCAGTGCCCGCGCTTCGATCCCCATGTCGTTCTGTCCTGTATTGTTCGGCTTTGGCGATCCACGTCCGGAATGCTGCCTGCCAGTCCTTGGTCACTCGGTCGGTCGATGCAGCATGAGCCTCGAAGGCCATCCGCTCCCGGTCCAGCATGCCAGGCGGCCATCCGTCGACGATCGTCTGGGCGGCTGGCGTGAAGCAGGGCTCCCAACCCGCCGGCATCGGCGTGGCATCGGCTAGGGCGCGCTTCGGCTTCGACGGCTTGGCGGGCTTGGGGAGGTCGTCGGCGGCAGGGTCAGGAGAACCGTCAAGTTCGGTCGGCTCGCTCGCGCCCGTAGTCCCTTCCGGGAGGGTATGGGTGGAGGGGTTAGATTTATTCTCATTGGGGAGGCGGGAAAGGGAGGTCCCGTCACGTTTGTCGCCGTTACCCGTTGCGTAACGCGTTACGTCACTTGTTACGTCACCTGTCGCATTACCCTGCGCCTTGCGGGCACGATACCGCGCTTGACGCTCCGCAGATGCCGAGCGCTCAACCGGCGGCGGCACGTCCATGGTCTCCGCGACCTCGAGAATGTCCTCGGCGGAAAGGCCCTTGGCCACCAGAAGGCGTAGCGTGTCGAGGTTCACACGACCCTCCAATCGATCTCAGGCCATAGCGTGCGTGCCAGCGCCCACCGCAGCGGGAAGTCGCGCACGATCACGCCCTTCCGATCCTCGACGACCTTCCGGCCGTTCTCGACGTAGGCGAAGTCCGCGCGGAGGCGGGCCTGCTGGCCGTTGTCGAGCATCACCGGGCGGCCATCGACCGTGAACTTGAATTCCGGCTGCTGCTCGAGGCCGACGATCGCGCCGCCACGCTGCAGAAGGTGCAGTTCGTTGCAGCGCCTCGCCTCGGCCTTGCTGTCGTGCAGGTGTCCAGCCGCGCAGGTCGTTTTCTTGGCGCCGTACTTGTTGCCAGCCGCCTCTGCCGGGGCGAACGGATTACCCGGCGCGGGCGCGCGCTTGCGGCTGGCGGCGAAGGGGTTTCGACCGCCCATCAGAAGATCTCAATCTGCGGGTCAGGGTTCGCGGCGATGAACGCGGCCTCTGCGGCCTTCTTCACCTCGAGATAGCGGACGGCTTCGTCGTGTTCCGCATCCGCGACGGCGCACTTCGCCACCGCGCGCTGCAGCCTCTGCTCAGCAAACTGCACCTCGGCCTCGTGACCCTTCCTGCTGGGAGGGCGCGGCGTCATGCGGGCGCGCAGCTGCGCCTCTATGGTTTTCCTGCTCATGCCGCCTCCAGCCGCTGTTCGCCGCGGCTTGCCCAGGCGCTGGCAATCACACCGACGGCGCATGCGAACTCGGGGTCGACGGACTCACGCTCCATCGCCCGCTTGACCCAGTACATCGCGGTAGTGTGGTCAGTGCGGTTCAGAGATCGCGCGATAACCGGCAGCGACATGCCTCCGCGCTTGAGGGCGAGCGCAATCGCAAAGCGGGCTGGCATGAGATGGGACGCCGAGCTGGGCGAGAGTACCTCGTCCTCCTGCAGCTGGAAGATGCTGCCAGCCGCCGCGAGGGCGCGGCCAAATGGCTCGCGCGGGGCCGCGACAGCAACTGCGCGGCGCACCACTTCCATCGCCTTGTCGCATCCCTCGGTGAAGGCTGCCAGGATCGCTACATCGCTAACCTCTTCCGGGGCTCCTATCGCCCGGCGGAAGCGCGCCATCTCGACGGTGTGCTGATCTTCGATGATCGCGCGGGCCTCGGCCGCTCTGTACCCAGTGCGTGTGAGAGCCTTGTAGTCGTCCAGCAGGTGAGGCGGGCACCAGGCGTTCTTGGTGGCGGACTGACGGCGGCCGCCCCTGATGCGCGGCGCTGATCCTTTCGGCTGGCTGGCGTTGCCCACCTTCCACAGCTCGCGTTCGATGCAGTGCTTGCGCCGGGCCTCCACCGCTTGCGGAAGCTTGCCCATCTCGACCGCCAGCGCTCGCATGCGATCCAGCCGCTCCGGGTTTGAGCGGAGGGACATGCGCGCGGCGTTGCGCTGCTTCTCCCGCCATGCAGGATCTTGGGCGAGCGCCGCCGATATGTGCCGCTTGCAGTAGCCGCTCTTGTTCTGGGGGTTCAGCGGCTGGTCGCATGTCTTGCATCCGCTCATGACGCCTGCGCTCCCAGCCCGGCCTTAACGTGGCCCCAGACGTTGTTGGTCTGCCCGGTTGTGAGACCCATGGCGGCGCCTGCGGCGATGAGCGGCTCACCATTAGCAACGCGCTCCGCGAGGGCGTCCATCAGCTGCGGCATATCCTTACGAGGTGCGGGCATCAGGCGGCCCCCTCGCGGCGGCGGCGAGCGCCATCCAGTCGCCACTTCAGGTGGCCGAACGCCACGTAAGCGGCTTCGATGTCGTCGGCGCCTTCGAGCAGCTCCGCTTCGCTGATGTCGCGGTCAGCGAGGGCGACGGCAAGGAACAGCTGTCCGCGGGCGGCGTGGACCGGCAGGTCGAGGTCTGACGTGCAGACGGCTTCCACGGGTGCTGCCTTTCCGCCGACCAAGCCGAGCACGGGCCCGAGGCGATGGAGGCCGTATTCCTTGCCGATGCGCAGGAGCGTGACGGCGTTCAGGTCGCCGCGCTTGTTGCTGGCGTTGTTGATCGTGCCCGAAGACGTACCGAGGCGCTCGGCCATGTCCTGGTCGCTTTCGCCGAACTCGCTCTTCAAGCCGTTGATAATGCCTGCCACCGCAGCGCGGTAAGAAGTTTGATGCAGCGCAGCAGAAGCGCTCAGCACATTGGGCGGGGTAACGATCATACGATCACCTATGAACAGAGATATCGAGATCCCCGGGGCGCGCGGCGCGAGTGATGGCCGCGATTACCTGGGGCGTTGTGTTGAAGATCTTCGCCAGCGTGGCGCAGTTCGCCTGCTCCCAGCCGAATCGGCGCGCGGCGATGACAGCGCGTTCGTCAGCGTCGAAGGATGCGGCGGCGCGCCCGCTGGCGGCTGGCATGGGTCAATTCGTCAGGCCGAGGGTCTGGCCACGCGACCGATCGCCGAACAGGTCGGTATCGAGCTCGCGCACGAGGCCCTCGTTCATGAGGTAGCCGAGGGTCACTCGACCGACGCTCTTGCCGCTCGCCCACTGCACGCGGCCCGCGCTGTCGCGCAGGATGCGCTCGCCGCGCTTCATGCGGGCGACGTAGCGGGCGGCGGTCTTCAGCGTGGTCTTGGAAACCTTCTTCTGCTCGGTGTCAGCCATCGTCGTGAACTCCTGCGTAACGGAGGATCGAACGGACCTGTTCGACGGGGAGGCCGTAGGACGCGGAGAGCGACGAGCTGCTCGCGGACGTGCGGCCGTGAATGTGGGACTGGATCATCGCCATCTTGCGAGACGTGTCGGAGGAGGGCTTTGCGCGGGCCATCAGCACGGCGCCCAGACGAAGCCGCGACCACGGAGGGTCGAGACTGGGTAGCGTTCGCCGAGGGCCTTGCGGATCATCCGCAGGTGATGCGCGAGGGTGCCTTCGCCGCAGCCGGGGATGTCGTGGTGCGTGATCGGCTCGCCGTTGGCGCGAGCGACGGCGTAGAGGACGCGGGCCTGTTGACGGCTGATCGGCTGCGGATCGCCGTGCAGGAACGCGCCGGCGGGATGGAGCCACCAGGGGCCGCGCTCGATAGCTGCGTCCTCGCTGATGTCCTTCGAGCAGTGGGGGCAGGTCGCGGTCATGCGTCTTCGCCTTCGCGGGTGATGTTGAACTCGGTGACCGTGACCTTCCGCCAGCCGGCCAGCCGCTCGATGGTGATCTGGCCGGAGCGCTCCAGCCGCTTGAGCGCGGAGGCACCGGCAGCCGCTCCGCGCGCGCCGATGGCGGCTGCGAGGGCATCGTTCGAAGGGCACGCGCTGCGCTGGATGATCAACCGGAGGGCGGCATGATCGGTCGTGTCCTGAGTGCGGGGCCTCATCCGACACCTCCACGGCCGAGGCTTGTGGCCCCGGCCGCTTCGGCTACCGTGCGGTTGTCAAAGCCAGCACAGGAAATGAAATGGACGAAACGGAGAAACTCGACCTGCAAGCCCAAGTTCTCATGCTCATGCATGTCACCGCGAGCCTGTGGGCGAACTTCCTTGTCAACAGCGGGCCCGACCCGCTCGGAACGACCCGCCGCATCACCGAGGAAAGCCTCGACAGCCTCGAAGGGCTTTACAATCGGCTGGCCAGTGACGAGCCAAACCCGGGGCTGCACCCTACTGTTCAAGCGATCCTCCATCATGAGGAGAATTTTTGGAAGCAGGTGGAAAGCCAAGTGCAGACGCATCGAGGGTCGCGACGGCGCTGATTTCGAAGCGCGGGACAGAGGCCGACCACTTGCGATAGGCCCGGTCGTCACGCTGAAAGGCGCGGCGTTCGCGAAATATCTCGATGTCGCGGAGCTTACGGGGGCGCGGCACGCTCATGAAAGCATCACCGGTGGCGGAACGATGCCCGCGAATGCGAGATCGCTATGATCGCAGTTGGCTTTGCCGCAGACGGCGCAGCGGGCGACCGCATCGCGGGCAACGACCTGCTTGCCCCGCATCCAGACGACGAAGGTAAGATCCTCGCGACCGGACAGGTCGAGACCCATGAAGACCGGCGCGCTCATGCCGCCGCGCTCTGCGAAGGGTATGAGGCAATGAAATCGAGAACCGCTTTAGCGGTCTTCAGAGTGAGAGACCTCCCGGCACGCAAGTTTGTCACGAGATTAGGATCGCCAAGGGCTGACCGGCCAAAGGTCGAGACCCCCATCGAATTTGTTGAACAAAAGGTCTCGATCTGATGCAGGACGTCAGCGTCGCTCGCCAGCGGGATAAGCATGAAATCCTACTTAGTCGGAAATATCCGACCGATCAAGTTGGAAAGATCATGCTATCTCCTACAGCCGCCGCGTGGGAAATATCCGACATGACGGCTATTTCCGAACTCCGAGGGCGGGCGCTCTATGATGCGCTTATGGATATTAAACCCGAGGGCCTAGCTGAAACCGAATGGGCGGCTAGAGCGGGCATTAATCGGGGCTTTTTTACGAACCTCAAGTCCTCTGAGATCAGCCCGCGTGGCGTGACGCTGGAGAAGCTGCTGGCTGCGGTCGGCGCTGCTGATCGTGTCCCATCCATTGTTCGGGCAGCGCCGGGCGCGGGCAAAACCAAATCGTATACAGAAGTGATTTCCCGGGCGGCTGAAAACGTTGTCACCCTTCGATCCTTTGACCTGAGCTATTCGATGGGCCCAGGCACGAACATTGACGACTATGTTGAGGACGAGGAGGTCCAGTTCGACGCGGGTATGCTTGCGAAACTGACGCGCGCGCCGGCAGAGAGCTTATTCGTCGCCCGCGGCGAGGGCGACAGTATGTTTCCCACGTTGTTGAATGACGACACGATCGTGATCGACACGACGCAGAAGGTCGTCAATCTGCGCGACCGGATCTGGGCATGCTCTATCCACGGAGCCGGCGCGATCAAACGCCTGCGTCCATCTGCAGAGGGCAAGGTCGAGGTGATTTCCGATAATCCGGCGATCAAGGACGATCTGGTGGATGCGGTAGATATCCACATCATCGGGCGCGTAATCTGGCTGGGTCGGAGAGTATAGAATATGTCAGATCAATCAGAACGTGAACTCCGCGAGGCGGTTCAGCAAATGCAAAAGGACGTCGCGCTGCTGGCTGCCAATCACACTCTGGGAATGAGATCAGTTTATCTGGCTATCTTAGCATCACGGGGGGATGAAACGGAGAGCCTCGAAGCGCAGTTGGAAGACATTTGGCGTTACGCAGATGAGACTTGGGAGATTTGGAAGCGCCGTGGCGAGGTGAAGCTGAAATGAGCACCGTCGATGAGGATGGAACTGTTGATGTCAGACTCGTGTTGGATCGACACGCCCAACAAACCAGGGAACTCGCTCAAGCCAAAGCCGACCTGTTGAAAGCGGGCGGGGGAGGTGGCATATCTGATGGAATGGATGGCCGCGTTTCCAAACTTGAAGCACACATGGAACATGTTCGGGAGGACATGCGTGACATCAAGCAGGTATTAGGTGATGTCGCAACCAAACTTGATAGGCTGACTGAGCTTCCGACAAAGTCGGACCTGTCGTCCTGGAAGCTTCAGTGGACTGCTTTGGCGTTCGCAGCCGTGGCGATCATCATCGGTGGTATCATCGGGGGGCTTGCTTGGATTCAGCCGACGCCAGAGAGGTCAAGTCCTCCCCAGCCGATCGTAATTACTCTCCCGAAAAATTGAAGCTTCTGGGGCAATCCCTTGCGGTCGTTGGGGCCGGCTTCCCAAACAAAGCGAAGGGGCCAACGCGGCGCTTCGAGATTGCCGTCTGCACGCCTGGCGACCCCATCGAACTTCGTCCCGAACCTAAGAATCCGGCCGATGAACGAGCTATAGCCGTTTACTCCGAGCGGGGTGTTCAGTTGGGATACCTTCGGGCCGAGCATGCCTATCGGATGGGTAAGTACCTCCAGGCCGGGCACACCATCATCGCTGTCTTCCAGGAAGCAACGAGCTACGGCGCTGCGATCCGTGTCGCGTTCGATGGCAAGTTACCCTTGTTGCCGGAAACAACGGCGGACGAAACTAGATCGCCACACCAAGAGCAAGATTTCTGGCCGGACGAAATATGGCCGGATGAGTAAGTAGGAAATATCAAACTTAGCGTTTGACACGTCGGAAACATCCAACTAATCCTACCTCCATCAGGGTACACCGCCCTCGTGGAGATCACGATGCACCGCGCATCCATCATCACCGACCAGACCACCCCCCGAAGCCAGTCGCCAAACGCGGTTAGCTTCGTCGATCGCGACCTCGCCGCCAGCCTGATCTGCGACTTCCTCACGGCGGTCGAGTGCGAGGGGCCGCAGCGCGACGTCTGGATCGAATACGCCTGCAGCCGCGCCGAGGTGCAGCTGCGCGATTGGGGCGTCACCCGCCTGCCGATCTTCGGGCTGGGCGCATGATCCGCCTCCGCCTCACCACGGGCCACTACGTCACCTTCGACAACGCAGTCGACATGCTCGACTTCGTGCTGGAGCGCATGCTCCTGGCAGGTGAACTGTGAAGCGCATCCTCGCCATCGGCCTGATCGCCCTCGCGGTCTTCACCGCGCACGCATGGACGCCGGTCCTTCTCGATAGCCCGGCTGTGATGGCCTTCGTGCTGTCTGACGCCTTCTGGCCCGAGATGTTCGGCGCCGTGCTGGTGATCGGCATGCTGTTCGCGGCCTGTGCCGCCGCCATCCTCTTTCACCCCGGCAGCCTGTCGGGTCGCACGGAACCGGAGGGCGGCCTGTGATCGCCCCCGGCTCCCACCTCTCCCCCGCAAGCTACCGACCGGAAAACCCCACCCCCTGCCGTTCCGGGATTGCGCAACCAGCTCGCGGCGTCGGTGCCGTCGCGAGCCTCTATTTGACTGACGAAGAGACGGACGATCACGCCGACGCCATCGCGAGCAAGTGGACCGGTATCACCGGCCTGCCAGTCGCGCCGGCGCCTGAGATGCTTCGCGTCCTCGTCGAGCACACCCTGCGCAAGGCCCGCGAGACGCTGGCAGCGCGGCCGGACAAGGATTTCTGACCCTATGAACCTCGGTTACGCAACCCTTCCCGAGATGCAGGCATGGGCCGAAGGCATCATGCAGCGCGAGCAGGACTTCGTCATCGGCGACCGTCAGTTGCTGCGCTGGTGGATCATCCCGCGCAACGAGCAGCTGAACGTCTACCTCCACGCCGTGCTCAAGAGCGACGAGGACCGCGCGATGCACGATCACCCCTGGGCGAACGTCAGCTATCTGATCTCGGGCAGCTACATCGAGCACACACCCGAGGGCCGGGTCATCCGCAAGGCTGGTGACGTCGTGAAGCGGTCGGCCGAGGCCATGCACCGCCTCGAGGTGATCCCAGGCGAGAAGGCGATGTCCCTGTTCATTACTGGGCCGAAGGTCCGGGAGTGGGGCTTCGACTGCCCACATGGCTGGATCCACTGGGAGGACTTTGTCAGCCGCGAAAACAAGGGGCTGATCGGGCGTGGCTGCGGCGAGCATGGCGACTTGTCGCCGGTGACGCCCGCGGGCCACGCGCGGCCCGTCCCGGTCGGCGAGAGCATCTGACGTGCCCGCGCATCGCATCCCCCGCTGGACCCCAGCCGAACTGGAGATCCTGCGCGCCCACTACCCGGCGCGCGGCATCGACGTGGCGGACCAGCTCCCGGGCCGCTCGTGGCATTCGATCTACGTCAAGGCGAACAAGCTGGGCCTCAAGTCGACCAGGCAGGCCGCCGCCCCCAAGCCGCGCATTGCTGGCGCTCAGCTGGATGAAGCGATCCGCCTCCGCGAAGTCGAAGGCTGGTCGTTCGCCCGCATCGGCGCCCAGTTCGGTACCTCCGAGATCAGCGCCACCAACGCCATCCTGATCGGGCTCTGCACCAGGCGCGGCTACACGCCAGCCGAGCGCGACTCGCATGGTTGCCTGACGGAGCAGGGTCGCGAGCGGGTACGCTACGCGCTGAAGAAGGGCCTCAAGGCCGTCGACATCCAGCTGCGCATGGGCGTGTCAGCGGCGTGCGTGGCGCACCAGCGCCGCCTGTACAACCGTGACCTGGTCGGGCGCGGCAAGGCTCTCCTACCACCCCCCGGCGGCGGTGAGGCGTATTCCGGTGTCAAGCTGAGCAAGGCGAAAAAGGGCGAGGTGGAGCAGCTGTTCCTCCAGGGCCTTGGTACCGCCAAGATCTCGGAGCGGACCGGTGTCTCGAAGACGAGCTGCACCCGCATCCGCACCCGCCTGATCAAGCGCCTGAAGCGTAAAGGCGAGGTCCTGCCCGGCTGCGACGACACCGGCGCGCGCCATGCGCAGGCCGAGAGCAACCGGTTCATCCCCGAGAGCCAGAAGCAGGCCCTGCGCTCTATGCTGATGGACCGCATCCCGGTCAGCCGGGCGGCGAAGATCGCGGCGATCGGCTCCTGCGCGGCCTACAAGTTGCGCAACGCTTTCGCGGCGGAACTGGCTGAGCGCGGCGAGACGCTACCCCCTCCCGCGCTGCCTGGGCGGGTGACGCCGGGAAGCTTCGTGCAGGCCAACTGGCCGCCGCAGGGTGCGAGCGAGATCTACGCCTTCCGCCAGCTGCTCACCGAGCACGGCTTCGACGACGCGAAATCGCTTTGGCGCCGTCAAAAGGGCGCTGCCGAGAAGGCGGAGGCGCGGCGCCCGAAGACCTTCGAGGAGCAGCTTGCCCTTGTCGAGGCCGGGAAGCTGCAGATCACCGCCGCCGTCGGCCGTGCGCACCTCGAGCCCCATTTCCAAGACACCAGGAGAGCCGCGTGAACGGTCTGATTATCGACAATTTTGCCGGCGGCGGCGGGGCATCGACCGGCATCGAGGCTGCGCTGGGTCGCGCAGTCGACATCGCCATCAACCACGACGAAGAAGCGATCCGGATGCACGAGGTCAATCACCCCGGCACCATGCACATCCGCAACAACATCTGGCAGATCGACCCGCGCGACATCGTGAAGGGCCGGAAGGTCGACCTCGCGTGGTTCTCTCCCGACTGCAAGCACTTCAGCAAGGCGAAGGGCGGCAAGCCTCGGGAGAAGTCCATCCGGGATCTCGCATGGATCGTCGTGCTGTGGGCGCAGCGCGTCCAGCCCGATCTAATCCTGCTAGAGAACGTGGAGGAGTTCCGCACATGGGGCCCGCTCTGCGATGCCGGGATGCCGATCAAGGAGCGCGCGGGCGAGACGTTCGAGAAGTGGTGTAAGGAACTGCGGAGGGCTGGCTACAAGCTCCAGTTCCGCGAGTTGCGTGCCTGCGACTACGGCGCGCCGACCATCCGCAAGCGCTTCTTCATGATCGCCCGCCGCGACGGCAAGCCCATCGTGTGGCCGAAGCCGACGCACGGCAAGCCGGGCTCGCCCGAGGTACTGAGCGGCAACCACAAGCCATGGCGTACGGCATCTGAGATCATCGACTGGTCGATCCCGTGCCCATCGATCTTCGAGCGCAAGAAGCCGCTGGCTGAGAAAACCCTGCGTCGCATCGCGCACGGCATCATGAAGTTCGTCGTCAACAACCCGGCGCCGTTCATCGTGCCGCTGACCCACCATCAGGCCGGCGCGCGCGGGGCATCCGTCGACCAGCCGATGGCGACGGTGACCGGGGCGAACCGCGGCGAGCACGCCATCGTCGCGCCTCACATCACGAAGTTCCGCTCTGGTGCCATCGGGCACGGCGTCGACGAGCCTATGCACACCATCACGGCGAACAGCTTCATCAAGCGGCCGGGAGGGAGCGCACCCCTTGGCGTGGTCGAGGCGTCCGCCGTCCCATTCATGACCTATGCGCAGCAGGGCGGTGCCAGCCGCTCAGTCGAGGATCCGCTTCATACGGTCACCGCATCAAACAAGGATCAGAACTGCGTGGCTGCGGCGGTGCTGCAGAAGTTTGCTAGCGGCAACGCGCCGACTGACCCCTTTGCGCCGCTGCAGACGATCGAGGGCAACGCCAAGCATTCCGTCGTGGCGGCCTTCATGCAGAAGTTCGCGCAGAACGGGCAGGGCGTCGATCCCAGCGAGCCCCTGCATACCGTCATGGCCGGCGCGCCACGACACGCCGTAGTGTGCGCTCACCTCGAGCAGGCCAACGGCGGCCCGAACAACGAGAACCTCGCGGGTCGCCCGGCGGACGCGCCGCTTTCGACGGTCGCTACGACGGGCAGTCAGCAGCGCCTTGTGACGTCCAACCTTGTGAAGTTGCGCGGCGGAGAACAGAGCCACCTCGAATCGTGCGGCGTACCCGTGGGCGAGCCGATGCATACGGTGTGCGCCAGCGGCACGCACATGGCCGAGGTCCGCGCGTTCCTGATCAAATACTACGGCAACGAGGAAGACGGACACGGGCTGACCAACCCGCTCGGTACTGTCACCGTCCAGGACCGCTTCGGCCTGGTCACGGTGACGATCGAGGGCGAGGAATACGTCATCGTCGATATCGGCATGCGCATGCTCACCCCGCGCGAGCTGTTCAACGCGCAGGGCTTCCCCGCCGACTACATCATCGACGTGGACGCCCACGGCAAACCGATCACGAAGACGGCCCAGGTAGCTAAGTGCGGCAACAGCGTCTGCCCGCCGCTCTCCGAAGCCCTCGTGCGCGCCAACATGGCCGACGAGATCGCGGCGAGGGAGGTGCAGGCAGCATGACCCGCGTCAACACTTTAGAGGTGAAGGTCCTGGAGCAATTCGTCTGTGATCAGGTACGACCCCGACGCGCCGCCGTCTCGCTCAGCCACAGTATGAGCGGCCGCGTAAAAGCGGTCCCGCTGTTGATCGAACATCTCTTCGGCCTTGGCACCGCTAGGCGGGCCATTGCCGCTGTCTTGGTCATCGAGCGCTTCGGCGGTTGCATAGAAGGTAAGGTCGCGATCCTCCGCCATGCCTACAAATCTGACACTATCACGCGCCGCGACCCAGGTCCGGTCTTCGTCGAAGAACCCAATCTTGAAGTTCATTATAAGCAAACCTCTTCCCGCAAACTCAATAGCAAAGTGCCCAAGCGAGTAGGGCTATGCAAGCCTAAGATGGCGGGGGCATCGTCCGGAGTGCGGCTGTCATGAGCTACGCGAACATGGATCACGCTCGCTGGGCCGAGAGCAACAACGCGGCCTCCAATCGCAACAATGCCAGCCGCCGCAACTGGAAACCCGTACCGGAGACGTTGAGCGCCTTCCAAGCGAAAGTGATCGATATATGCGGGATGATCGGCAACGGCATCTACAACGCACCGATCAACTGGGACAAGATCAACTGGGGCGTTGGAGCTTGGGACGGCCACGGCCAAATGACAGTGCCTTGGCGCGACGGCACGATGTCGACCTACGACTTCATGCCACTGACGCGGCTCGTTCTGCTCTGCCACGAGGCGCGCATCAGGTGCGAGATCCGCGCAAAGGCAGCCGGTCACTTCGAACTGATGTTCCATGAGCGGACAGCGCACGAGGACATGGTGCTTAATCACCCAAGCATCGACGAGGCGGTCGCCGCGTTCCGCAGCTACCTGCCCCAGGATCACCGCATCCGATACCGGGCGCCAGCCGAGGAGAAGGTCGCATGACACCTTGGAGATGGTGGGCCGGCCACGTCGGCGAAGAATCATACGACATCGCGGAAGAAGCCAGCCGCGAGGCGGTCATCGCGGCGGCCGAGCGCGAGCTCGGGCCGGGCGACACGTTCGAAATCATCGAAGCGCGCTCCAGCGAGGCGGCGGAGTATGAAGGGAGCGACTTCGTGCCGTTCCTGCGCACCCGCAACCACGAGATCCGCACGGTGGGGCAGGTAGAATGACGCGCGTGAAGATCCGCTTCCTCACCAACACCGAAGTCCTGCGAGCGATCGGCTCCGGGGCTCAGACCTATCGCATCCTCGATCGCCTTCGCCCCCTAATCGATGACCGCGCGGGGGAGCACCTGCTCCTTGCTCAGATGCGCCGCAAGCTCCGGCAGATGGAGCGCGACGGCATCATCCGCCAGCCTGCGCGGTGGAACATTCCGAACGCACTATTTTGGGAGCCGGCGGCATGAGCACGCAGATCAACACCTACGTCCTCTGGGGCGTCGTGCTCGACTATCGCGAACTGGCCGACCTGTTCAGTGCTCCCGACGGCGACGACACGATGTATGAGTTCTTGGAGCCCTACTGCGATAGCGCCTTCAAGCCGGAGGCTAATCCCAAGGACGGCCTGACCTGCCTCTTCGACGGCAGGGACGGGAAGTATGTGGCCGTTGGCCATGTGGCCGTGAAGACGGCAAACCTTCAATTTCTCACCAACCCTGTTTCGTTTGACGTGCTCAACCGCGCATGGGCCCCGCCGAAAGCGGTGATGGCGCTCGGCGCCCTACTCAGCAAACTCGACATGGAGATGCCCGAGCCGGGCTGGCATGTCATCGCGCATTGGAGGTGAGGCAACATGACCGCCCAGGCCATCAATTCGAAGTTCCGCCGCGCCCTGCGCAACGGCACCGGCGCCACCTTCAGCCTCGACCAGCTGAAGGAGCTTGCCGGTTTCGGCGTCCTCCACCTACTCCTCGAGATCGAAGCGAACGAATTATGCCCCGCGACACCTCCCCGCTCATCGTCGGAGACTTCTGGCTCGACAAGCGGCGGGACGGGAAGTCCCCCGACATCTGGCAGATCGCCACCGCGACCGGTCGGACCGTTATCTATCGCAGCACTAAGTGCCGGGATGTAGAGCGGGCCGGCGAGGTCCTGCGCAGCCACGAGGCGGCTGCGCGGTCCAAGGCGCCGCAGCCTGCCGACCAGGCAGAGCTGGTGCCTCACCTGTTCCACTACCTGCGTGAGCACGGACCAGACGTCCATCGCCTCGATACGGTGAAGTCGTCGTTCCGTGCCTGGATCGGCTGGCTGCAGCAGGACGAGCTTACGACGGGCGCCACGGTGGCCGGGCTGACGAAGGGCGCGGTCGCGCGCTTCCGGCGCTGGCGCATGGGCCCGCACTCGTGGGAGGTCGAATGGGGCGGCAAGGTCTACCGCCACACCAGCAACGGCGTGTCTGGCGAGGCGGTGCAGCGGAACATCGACGACATGCGCGCCGCCCTGCGCCACGCGGCCGACGAGAAGCGCATCCCGGCCGCGCCGAACATCCCCAGCGTCGAGAAGACGCTGCGCTCGAAGCCGCGCCGCACGACGCTGACCCCGGCGCAGCTGGGCGCTATCGTCGCCTTCGCGGACCACGAGCCGGACGTGCAGGCATGGATATGGCTGATGATCGGTACTGCCGGCCGTCCCGACGCGCTGCTCGCCTTCGATCCAGCCGCCCAGTGGCGCGGGGAGGTCGCGGACCTGCACCCGGCCGGATGGGCGCTTACCGATAAGCGGAATCCCATCGTGCCGGTCATCGAGCCACTGCAGAAGCTGTTCGCGGCATGGCCGGGCGGCACGAAGGTGAAGTCGCGCAAGATCTGGTGGCGCACGATGCGATCGAAGCTGGGCTTGCCGGTGGCCGTGATCCCCAAGACCATCCGCCACACCGTCGCGACCTACCTGCGCGGCCAGGCAGTGCCGGGCGAGCAGATCAGCGCGCTGCTCGGGCACAAGGACAAGGACGACACGCTGGAGAGCACCAGCGACATCTATGCCCACGTGGACCCCCTCAAGATGAAGGCGACGAATCGGGCGCTGACCAAACTGTGGGGGCAGGTCGACCGCGAAGCCACCCGCTGGCGCGCTGACCATTTGCTGACCATTACGAAGGACAACAACAAAATCCTCACAACCCGAAAGGGCGTGAGGTCCTGAATTTCCGTGTGTTTTGGATGGTGGGCGGTAACGGGCTCGAACCGCTGACCCTCTCGGTGTAAACGAGATGCTCTACCAACTGAGCTAACCGCCCCATCGTGCGATGGCCGCGCTCATGCTGGGTTTTGGCCGTGTCGTCAATGCCCTGTCGAATACGCGAAGCCCGCTGCCGGGCATCCCACCTTAGTTTCTCGCTCTTCACCGATGCTGGAATATCAGCCCTGCGCGTTCGCGACGGCGGCCTTGAACAGGCTGCCTTCCGCTTCCCAGTCCAGCCGGACGCGGCGGTGGGCGATCAGCCATTCGCCGTCCACACGGCGAAAGCTGTCGAGGTAATAGCCGGCGTGGTCGGGGCCGATGTCGGTCCAGGCGGCCCAGTAGGTGCGCCCGCTCGCCACGTCCGGACCGGTGAGATCGATCCTCGAGGTGGAGAGGTGGTGGCGCACGAAGGTGGCGCCGTGCGTGCCGCCATCGCCTGCCAGCCAGCGCTCCTGCCAGGCGCGGATCGCGGCTCGGCCCTCGTAGCGGAACAGCCGATCGGGGGCGACGCGCTCGCTTTCTATCACCGCGTCGTCGGTGAAGCAGGCCACGAACTCGTCCACGCGCAGGCGGTCTCCGGCGGCGGTGTAGCGCGCGACGAGGTCGCGGATCGCCTCGCGGGCGAGGAGGTCGTCCAAGGTCACGACATCACCAGCCCGGCATCGACGTTCACCGACTGCCCGGTGATCGTGCGCGCCTCGTCCGAGGCGAGGAACAGGGCGAGGCGGGCCACGTCCTCGGGCGTGGAGAAGGTCTTGAGCGGAAGGGGGGCGACGATGCCGGCCTCGATCTCCTCCACCGGCCTGCCCTGCTCGGCGGCGACGCGCTTCATGTAGTTGACCATCAGATCGGTGCCGATGGCGCCGGGGACCACGCAGTTGCAGCGGATGCCGTATTCGCCGACCTCGCGCGCGATGGTCTTGGTCAGGATGCGAAGCGCCCCCTTGGCGGCGGAATAGTGGCTCTTGCGGACCATGCCGTCCCACCCCGCGCTCGACGAGAAGTTGACGATCGCGCCCTTGCGCCGCGCCATCATCGAGCGGTTGAGCACCTCGCGCGTGCAGAGCATCGCGGCCATGCAGTCCACCTTGTAGGTGTCGAGGAAGTTGTCGACCGTCTGCTCCCAGATGAACTTGTCGACGCCGGGGACGGCCGCATTGTTCATCATCACGTCGACCTGGCCCCAGCGGCCCATCGCCGCCTCGACCATGGCGGCGACGTCGGCCTCGTCGGTGACGTCGGCGCGCACGGCGATGGCATTCGCGCCGATGCCCCGGGCGACCTCCTCCACCAGTTCGAGCCGCCGCGCGGCCAGCACGAGGTTGGCGCCCTCGTCCGCCAGCATCCGTGCCATGACGGGACCGAGCCCGGTCGAGGCACCGGTGATGATCGCGACCTTGCCTGCAAAACGGCTCATGCGGCGAGGACCTTGCGCATGATCGCGTGGCTGTCCTCGCTGCCGTCGAGCGCGCGGTTGAGGCGTTCGGCGATGCGCCAGCCATCCGGCGTGCGCTTCAGCGTCCAGTGGTTGACCGCCGCACGCCAGAGGAACCAGCGCTCGCCCTCCCTGAGGATAACCATGGAATAGCCCGATGCCTCGGCCTCGTCGCCGCGCACGGTGATCTTCGGCGTTGCGGTGAGGTGCGCGCAGCCGGTGTTCACGAGGTCGAGATGGCCGGGCCAGCCGTACATCCCCGCGATCTCGTCCGGCGCTTCGAGGCGCCTGGTGCCGCCGTCGGGGAGGGTGAAGCTGTAGCCGCCGCCCTCTACCCACAGCTTGCCGGCAGGCTCGGCCGTGGCGCTGTCGACCAAGGGCCCGTAGGTCATCAGCAGGTTCTGGATTTCGAGCTGGTCTTCGGCAGCGCGAAGCCGGGTTTCCAGCGCGTCGAGGCGCGCCTCCAAGGTATCAGACATATGCTCTCCCGCCGATTTTGAACGCATGCTCAGCGTCCCGCGGCGGGAGGTCAAGTTCCCCTTTGGGGAGGGATGCCTACCAGTCGAAGAAGCGGCGGCGGCGGCTGACGGGGACCACGTCGCCGTTATCGGTGACGACGGCGCGGGGCCCGTAGGCAGTGCCCGGTGCGACCGTGGTGCCCTGTGCCAGCGCGTCGGCGCGGGCCTCGGCCTTGGCGGCGCGCAGTTCGGCGTCGCGCACGCGCTCCTCCGAGGTGCGGGCGGCAATCTCGCCGCGGCGTTCTCGCGCGATCGCGTAGTAGTGGCTCCACATCTGGCTATGCGCGAAGGCGAGCGCGAGGCCGCCGATGATCGCGAAGTTCTTGAGCGCCATGATCCGCTGCATCGGATCACCGAACTGGGCGTGGAAGAACAGGACGGTCATTGCCGTGAACACGGCGAGAAGCACGGCCACCAGCCGCACCATGAACCCGGCGGCAAGGCAGAGCCCGGCGAGCAGTTCGAACAGCGCAGTCGGAATGGCGAGTCCGGAGGGGAGGCCGGCGGCCACGATCATGGTCTCGGTTCCACCGATGTCCATGAGCTTGCCCGCACCGGAGAAGATGAAGATGAGGGCGATCAGGAAACGCCCGATGATGGCGGCGATCTTCGACACGGCACGTCTCCCGGCCAGTTTATCTCAGCGGGAGAAGCGGGCGGGGAGGGGCTTTGTTCCCGGCGATCGGCATTGCCATGCCTGGCGGTCGGTTGTCGGCGAGGCTGCGCCTCAAGGGTTCCCCTCGGTCGGCCCTCGCCGGGATGAGGGCTGTCGGCAGGCGGCTGCCCCTCTCAGAGCTTTGGCAGCGTGACCCCGCGCTGGCCCATGTACTTGCCGGCGCGGTCGGCATAGCTGACCTCGCACGGCTCGTTGCCCTGGAGGAACAGGAACTGGCAGGCGCCTTCGTTGGCGTAGATCTTCGCGGGGAGCGGCGTGGTGTTGGAGAACTCCAGCGTGACGTGGCCTTCCCAGCCAGGCTCGAGCGGGGTGACGTTCACGATGATGCCGCAGCGCGCATAGGTGCTCTTGCCCAGGCAGATCACCAAGACGTCCTTGGGCACGCGGAAGTATTCGACCGTGCGAGCGAGCGCGAAGGAGTTGGGCGGGATCACGCACACGTCGGTCTTGCGGTCGACGAACGAGTTGCTGTCGAAGTTCTTGGGGTCGACCACCGCCGAATCGACGTTGGTGAAGATCTTGAACTCGTCCGCCACCCGCGCGTCGTAGCCGTAGGAGGAAAGGCCGTAGGAGATGCACCCGTCGCGGCGCTGCGCCTCCACGAACGGCTCGATCATGCCGTGGGTCTGGGCCTGGGTGCGGATCCACTTGTCGCTCTGAATTGCCATGATGGCTGCTTTGCCCAAGACTCCGGGATTGTCCACCCGTCTCCCGGTGCGGACGGCGGACATCTTATTTCATGCTTAACACTAGGCTGGTACTTCGCCTCGCATGACCAGCACCCGCCCCGCACGAATCCTCGTCGTCTTCGGCACCCGGCCCGAGGCGATCAAGATGTTCCCCGTCGTCCATGCGCTGAAGGCCGATCCGCGCTTCGAATGCGTGGTCTGCGTCTCGGCGCAGCACCGCCAGATGCTCGACCAGGTGCTCGAGATCGCCGGGATCGTGCCCGACCACGACCTCGACGTGATGCAGCCCGACCAGACGCTCGACGCGTTGACCGCGAACCTGCTCACGGGGCTCGGCAAGGTGATGGACGCGGTGAAGCCGGACCGCGTCATCGTGCAGGGCGACACCGCCACCGCCATGTCCGGCGCGCTCGCGGCCTATTACAGGAAGATCCCGGTCGACCATGTCGAGGCGGGGCTGCGCTCGTACAACATCTATCACCCCTGGCCGGAGGAGGTGAACCGCAAGATCATAGGCGCCATGGCGAGCCTGCACTTCGCGCCCACCACCACCAGCGAGGCGGCGCTGCTGCGCGAGAACATCGCGCCGGGCCGCGTCCACGTCACCGGCAACACCGTGATCGACGCGCTCCACTGGGTCACCGCCGCGATCGAGGCCAAGCCGTCGCTCGCCTCGGGCCTCGCGGAACTGGAGGCGCGGTTCGCGGGCAAGCGCATCATCGGCGTCACCAGCCACCGCCGCGAGAACTTCGGCGAGGGCATGGCCGGCATCGCCCGGGCCATCCGCGAGATCGCCCAGCGGCCCGACGTTGCGGTGATCTTCCCGGTCCACCTCAACCCCAACGTCCGCAAGGTGATGAACGAGGGCCTCGCCGGCCTCGACAACGTCGCGCTGATCGAGCCGCTGGACTATCCGCACTTCGCCCGCCTCCTTGCCATCGCCGAGATCATGCTGACCGACAGCGGCGGGGTGCAGGAGGAAGCGCCCGCGCTCGGCAAGCCCGTGCTCGTCATGCGCGAGACCACCGAGCGCCCCGAAGGCGTGGAAGCCGGCACCGCCAAGCTGGTCGGCACCGACGCTGGCCGGATCGTTACCGAATTATCAACCCTGCTGGACGATAAGGCGGCCTACGAGGCCATGGCGCGCGCCCACAACCCGTTCGGGGATGGGCAGACCTCGCGCCGAATCGTGGAGCTGCTCGCGCATGAAATCTGATACCAAGCCCAGCGTCTGTGTCGTCGGCCTCGGCTACATCGGCCTTCCCACCGCCGCCGTGATCGCGCGCGCGGGCTGCAAGGTGCTCGGCCTCGACGTCTCGCAGCGGGTCGTGGACACCATCAACCGCGGCGAAATCCACATCGAGGAAGTCGACCTCGACGGCCTCGTCCAGGGCGTCGTCGCGCGCGGGCTGCTCTCCGCCTCGGTCGAGGTCGCGCCGGCGGACGTCTTCGTCATCGCCGTGCCAACGCCCTTCGATAAGGACCACGCGCCCGACATCTCCTACGTCCTCGCCGCCGGCCGCACGATCGCGCCGGTGCTGAAGGCGGGCGACGTGGTGATCCTCGAATCGACCTCGCCGGTCGGCACCACCGAGAAGATGCGCGACATGATCGCGCAGATGCGGCCCGACCTGAAGATCCCCGGCCTGACCCGCGAGACCCCCGACATCTCGATCGCCTACTGCCCCGAGCGCGTGCTGCCCGGCCGCATCCTAGAGGAACTGATTAACAACGACCGCTCGATCGGCGGCATCACGCCGCGCTGCGCGCGCAAGGCGCTGGCCTTCTACAAGCGCTTCGTGCGCGGCGAATGCGTCACCACCGACGCGCGCGCGGCCGAGATGACCAAGCTGGTCGAGAACGCCTACCGCGACGTCAACATCGCCTTCGCCAACGAACTGTCGATCGTCGCCGACCGCATGGGCCTCGACGTGTGGGAGGTCATCCGCCTCGCCAACCGCCACCCGCGCGTCAACATCCTTTCGCCCGGCCCGGGCGTGGGCGGCCACTGCATCGCGGTCGACCCGTGGTTCATCGTCCACTCCGCTCCGGAGGAAACCCCGCTGATCCGCACCGCGCGCGGCGTCAACGACGGCAAGATGCACCACGTCGTCGCCAAGGCCGAAGCGCTCGTCGAAGCACACCCCGACGCGCGCATCGCCTGCCTCGGCCTCGCCTTCAAGGCCAACATCGACGACTTCCGCGAAAGCCCGGCGCGCTTCGTCGCCAGCCGCCTCGCGCGCAAGTTCGGTGACCGCATGTCCGTGGTGGAGCCCTACGCCGCCGAGCTGCCGATCGAGTTCACCGACACCGGCGTCACCCACATCGACATCGACGAGGCGCTGGAGACCTGCGACGTGCTCATCGTGCTGGTGGACCACGACGTGTTCCGCGTCGTTCCGCTGGCAGAGCGCGCCGACAAGCTGGTCTACGACACCCGCGGCATCTGGGCCGACCAGCCCCGCGTCGGGCGTGAGGACGCCGCGAAGCTTGCACTGGCGGGTTGAGGGTGTCCGAAGCCTGAAAAAGTCACGCGGTCCCGGCTTGAGCCGGGACCGCCGGGCACTCCTGAGGCGATACCTTGCAGTGCAGCGGCTCGCGATTGGGGCTCGGCTGAAAACGGCCGGCGGTCCCCTTGTCGATCCGAGGGCGACGTTTCCCGCGCGAAGTTCGCCGAGATAACGCCTTGATTCGCTCAGAAACGCTGCGTTTCCTGCCGATCGTTTACATTCGGGAGGACCAACCGTTTCGCCGTTGTCCACAGGACGACGAATTGAGCGACGAACCGTGCGAGGCAGGCGGTGGGTGCCCGCCGCGTTCGCTATCGCAGCAAGGTTTGGCGGTTATAACTCCAAACCATGAAATTGGTTCCCATGGTCGCAGCCATCGCCATCTCCCTCGCAGCCTCCGTGGCGTCGCCTGCAATGGCGAAGCCGCTACAGTGCGTTCCCTATGCAAGGGCGCATTCGGGGATCGACCTGCACGGCAATGCGGCAACCTGGTGGGACCAGGCCGAAGGTACCTACGCCCGGGGTCAGAGCCCGCGCGCCGGATCGGTACTGGTGTTCAAGGCCAGCGGCGCGATGCGCGTCGGCCATGTCGCGGTGGTCGACAAGATCGTCGACGAGCGCCACGTCGTCCTCAACCACGCCAACTGGTCGCGCCCCGGCATGATCGAGACTTCGGCCATGGCCGAGGACGTCTCCGAGAACGGCGACTGGAGCAGCGTCCGCGTCTGGTACTCGCCGACCCAGTCGCTCGGCCTGCGCGCCAGCCCGGCGTTCGGCTTCATCTATGCGCCGGGCACGCAGGACGCGGCGCCGGCTGCTCCCACGCCCAGCCGCGCGCGCTTCGAAGCGGCTTTTGCGGATCTCGTTCCAGCGGGCTGAGTTTGGCGGCGGTTGTTCCGACGTTAAGACCAACTCCGCGCCCCGTTCGTGTCGAACGGGATTGCAACTGAGGCTCAGGCCGTCTCCGCGCCCTTCGTCCCTGCCTTGGGCCTGCGCTGGTATTCCGCGCCCTTGTAGCCTTCGCCCCGGTCGAGCGTACCGAACATCCAGTCGTAGAGCAGGGTGATCGTCGCGAAGTTGCCGCCGGTGAAGCGGGCGTGGTGATTGTGGTGCATCACCGACATCGTGTTGAGATAGCGGAACGGGAAGCGGTTCGATTCCCACAAGTCGTGGTTGTGCAGGTTGATCTGCGAGAATGCCACCCAGGTCACGACGATCGTGACCACCTGGAAGCCGCCCATGACCAGCGACAGCCCGAAGATGCAGGCGGTGTAGAGGCCCAGTCCCATCGCCACTTCGAGCGGGTGGATGTAGCTCGAATCGTCTCGGCAGGGGTTGTGCTGCCGGTGGTGGACGGCGTGGACCCACATCAGCGGACCGCCGAGGACGCCGCCATCGTGGAACAGGAAGCGGTGCATCAGGTAGTAGAAGAAGTCGTAGACCATCAGGATCACGGCGCAGTCCAGCACAACGCGCCACCACGGCTGGGCGTCGGCGGTGAGGCAGAACGGGAGGATCAGGCCGAAGATGACGAGGGTGAAGGCGGCGCCCCACTTGCGGTTCATCGACTGGTTCGCCGCGTAGCGCGGGTTCTCCATCTTCTTCGCATAGGCCGAGCCGTTGAGGTGGACCGCCGCGCGCAGCGTCGGTTCCATCCGCGCGAGCAGCTTGCCCGCCAGCGTCAGCGCGACGATGCCGAATGCCGCATAGAGCGACAATTGCCATTCGTAGGCTGCCAGCAGGCCATCCAGCCAGACTTTGTCCATGGTCCTCTCCTATCGACCTTCCCGCCGACTCGCCCTTGGTCGAGAACGGTGTTCTCAGGAAGATATGAGGCAATAAAGATCATTAGTCCACATGCAATTTACAGGAACGCAGCCCGGAGGCGGGCGGTCAGAAGCTGGGTTCGATCCGCGCGAGCTTGCGGGCGGACTTGACGGTCTGCACCACGAAGATCCCGATGAGGATCACGCCGACGCCGCCGACGAACCAGTCGAACCCCGTCATGGCCTCCATGTCCCGCTGCTTGTCGCCGAAGATCAGCATCGCGAAGGTGAGGCTGATGAGGATCAGGCGCAGTTCCGTGGGGCCGGCCGAGAGGTAGGACAGCCGCATCTCGCCCAATACGCGCACCGCCAGGAAGGCGTGGATGCAAAGCAGCAGGTAGCCGACGAGGGCGATCAGCGAGACTTCGAGCCGGACGTAGGGGCTGACCCCGATGCCGAGCAGGATCAGGAAAGTCGCCAGCCCGTCGCAGCTGTGGTCGAGGAAGTAGCCGTAGCGCGGACGCTCGATATGGCGGAAGCGGGCGAGGCTGCCGTCCATCGAATCGCCGAACCAGTGGAGCAGGTAGCCGGGCATGCAGAGCCACAGCCAGTCCTCGTCGAGCAGGCTGGTGGCATATCCGGCAAAGATCAGGACCGCGCCCACCATGCCCAGCGCGGTCAGCTGGTCAGGCTTCACCCAGGCCGGCATGCGCGCGCAGAGCCAGTTGAGCAACCGTCGCTCGCCGATCGCCAGGACATTGCGCTGGATTCGGGCGGGGGGGCTGATGCGGTTGTCCTGCATGGGGCCTTATTGTGACATGTCGATTACTTGGCAAGGCAAACTGGCGTCGAATGCCCCCATTTCGTCGCTTCCGGACGTCGCATTTTCCTACACGTCGCCGCTGTGCCAGGCTCGCCTCGAGCCCCTGCCGGTGCCCCGCGCCGAAACGGGGCTTTATTTGAACCGTAAGCCGCACCTCTCCAACGCATGCACTTCATCAACTTGCGTGGTGTGCAATCGGTGAGAACGTGCCCTGAAATCCTCGGATTTCCTCAGATTCCGGCGTACCAGGCATAGTCTCCGTTGTCCTCCCAGTACCCGCCACGGCCGCCATGGATGCCCTGCGGCGACGCCACCGCCTCGATCCGGGCGACGAACTTGGCGTGTTTGTACCCCAGTTGCCGCTCCACCCGCAGCCTGAGGGGGGCCCCGTGCGCTTCCTCGAGCGGTTTTCCGTTCATCGCCCAGGCCAGGATCGTCTGCGGATGGAAGGCGTCCACGAGGTCGATCGATTCGTAATAGGGCTTGCCGTGGTAGAGGTCGGCGCAGTGGAACACGAGGTAGCGCGCTTCGGGCCTGGGCCGCGCCATGTCGAGCAGGAGGGCGAGGCGCGGGCCCTGCCAGCGGGCGATCGCGCTCCACCCCTCGACGCAGTCGTGGCGGGTGATCTGGGCGCGCTGCGGCAGGTCGCGCAGGGCGTGGAGCGGGACGGCGATTGGTCGCTCGACCAGGCCATCGACCCGGAGCGACCAGTTGGCAAAACCCTGCGCGAGGTGCTGGCGGTAGGCGGGGTCAGCCACCTCGCGGCTGCCGTTGGCGCGGAACTGGGGCGACATGTCCGCCTCGCGGTACTCGCGCGCCAGGGCATCGCGGCCCAGCGCGCGCTGGGTGGCGCGGTGGAGGTCCTCGGCGCTCTCCAGCGTGCCGCGGAAGGTCGGGTTTTCGAACAGGCGGTCGCAGCCGGGGAGGAGCAGGCCGCCGGCGCTGGCGACACCCGCGCGGATCAGGCGGCGGCGGGAGAGGATGAGGCTCACTCGCCTCGCTCCTTGGGCAGGCGATACCAGCCGGTGACGATCGAGCGCAGCTCGTTCAGCGGCCCGGCGAGCACGACCATGAGGATGTGAACGAGGAAGAACGCCACCAGCCCGAAGGCGCAGAGGAAATGCACCGAGCGGGCCGACTGGCGGCCGCCGAAAATCTCGCCAATCAGCGGCGCCCAGGCGTCGGTTCCCGGCGACATGGCCAGCCCGGTCAGGATCATCCCCGGCAGCAGAACGAACAGCACGGCGGCATAGGCGAGCTTCTGGAGCACCGAATAACGCAGCGCCGCGGCGCCGGTGGGGAAGCGCAGGCGGGCGTGTTCGCGGATGTCGTGCCACAGGTGGGATGGGCGCCACTCGGCGGAGCGGATGTGGATGTCGCGCTGCAGGTGGCGGCTGAGCAGCGACCACGCGAGGTAGAACAGCAGTCCCAGCGCCAGCACCCAGGCGAAGGCGAGGTGCCAGATCCGCCCGATCGCGAGGCTGTAGTTCGAGGGGATCGTCGCCCAGTACGGCACCGCGCGGCGCTGGACCCGGCCATCGGCATCGGTCCAGAGGCCGAGCATGCCGGTGGTGTCCCAGCGCCGCCCGGCGAGTTCGAGGTAGCCCTGCTCGCCCGCGCCGGTCCGCGCGGAGCCGATCTTGAGCCAGGCGTGGTCGAAGTTGGCGCCGTAGTCGCCCCAGTAGAGGCGGGGATGGGCGTTGAAGATCATCAGCCCGCTCATCAGCATGACCAGCAGGGTCACGGCATTGACCCAGTGCCATAGGCGCGTCGGCAGGCGGTGGCGCCTGACCAGGTCGCCGCCGACCGGAGCGGATGGGGCGCCAGGCTCGGTCAAGCGTGGACCAGTCCGGGGTTGCCGTCCTCGAGCGGGATGCGAAGCGAGTTCTGGACATAGGCGGTGGCGACGTATTGGCCGACCATCATCGGAAACTCGATGAGCTGCGCCTCGTCCCAGGTCCGGGCGAGGATGTCCCAGGTGGCGTCGGAGAGCGCCTTGTCGTCGATCAGTTCCTCGACGCCGCGCAGGATCGCCGCCTCGTGCTCGCTCCAGCCGGGCGCGGCGGAGCCGGTGCGCACGCGGGCGATTTCCTCCGGCCCAAGGCCGACGCGGTAGCCGATGGCGACGTGCTGGCCCCACTCATAGGGCGCGCGGCAGAGCCAGCCGACGCGCAGTACCGCCAGTTCGCGCTCACGCGGGGCGATGCGGCCACGGAACAGCGCCGCACCCATCTCCATCTGGCAGCGGAAGATGTCGGGATGCTTGACCACGGTGCGCATGTATTCGGGCACCTCGACCATCGGCGGAGCGCCGGCGCCGGCCCGCACCGCGACGATCAGCGCACGCGAGGCCTCGTCGATCTCCTCACCCGGAACGGCGGCGATGCGGGGGCCGGAGCCGACGACGTGGGCTTCCCGTTCCGCAATGTCGAATTCGTCCATCGTCCCTCTCTTATCCGCTTATTGGCCGATCAGGTGCACCGCGACCTGCCGACGGTGCGGCATGCGCCGATGCTCGGCAAGGTAAATCCCCTGCCAGGTGCCCAGCGCCATCCGGCCGCCGATCACCGGAATCTGCAGGTTCACGCCGGTCAACGTGGTCTTGAGGTGCGCGGGCATGTCGTCCGGCCCCTCGTCGTCATGGGCGTAGTGCGGGCCTTCCGGGGCGAGGCGGTCGAGCCAGGCTGCGAGGTCGGTGCGCACCTCGTGCGCCGCGTTCTCCTGGATCAGCAGCGAGGCCGAGGTGTGGCGGCACAGCAGCGTCAGCAGGCCTTCGTCGATGCCGCTTTGGTCCAGCCAGCTGGCCATCGCCGACGTGATATCCGTGAAGCCGCGCCCCGGCGTGTCGAAGGATAGGATGGTCGAGGCTTGTCTCATGGCCCCACGATCCTGAAGGCAAGTGCGACCGCTTTCAACCGCGGCGATACGAACGAGAGAGGAGCCCGCCATGGAAACGCAGTTCTGCAAGGTCGAGATCGACGGCCATGTCATGACCGTGACGATCGACCGCCTGGACATGCGCAACGCCCTGCACGGCGATGCAAATTTCGAGCTGGGCGAAGTGTTCGATCGCTTCGAGGCCGATTCCTCGCTCTGGGTCGCGATCCTGACCGGCGCGGGTGACAGGGCCTTCTCTGCCGGCGCCGACCTGCGCACGCCCTTCGACAAGGAGGACCCGCGTGCCTTCAACGGTATGCCCGTGCCCGAAACCGGGTTTGCCGGGATCGTCTGGCGCTTCAATCGCCGCAAGCCGGTGATCGCGGCGGTCAACGGCTTCGCGCTCGGCGGCGGGTTCGAGGCGGCGCTGGCCTGCGACGTGATCGTCGCCGCCCAAACCGCCAGCTTCGGGCTGACCGAGCCCAAGGTCGGCCTCGCGGCGCTGGGCGGCGGCATCCAGCGGATCGTGCAGGAACTCGGCCCCAAGCGCGCCCACGCCATGCTGCTGACCGCGCGCAAGGTCCCTGCTGCGCAGGCGCTCGAGTGGGGCATCGTTGCCGAGGTCGTTCCCGACGCCGAACTGCTGGCCTGCGCGCGGCGCTGGGCGGACGAGATCGTCGCCTGCTCGCCCGCCTCGATCATCGCGACCAAGGCGGTGATGCAGTCGTATTACGACCACGGCATGGAAGCCTCGAACCGAGAGATGTTCGGCCTTCCCGAAGTGCGCGCGATGTTTGCCGGGGCAGACGTGCTCGAAGGGGGCAAGGCCCTGTTCGAGAAGCGTCCGCCGGTCTGGGGCGACCCGCAGTGAGCGCGCCTAGCCCGGTGCAGGTCGAGCGGCTGGGCGCGGTGGCGCTGGTCACTCTCAACCGCCCTGAACGTCGCAACGGCGTGACCGTGGCGATGTGCGAGGACCTCCACGCCGCCATCGAGGAGATCGCCGCGAGCGATGTCCGCGTGCTGATCCTGCGAGGAGCGGGAGACGATTTTTGCGTGGGCGCGGACATCGGCGCTTCCCCCGAGGAGAATGCCCGTCCATCTCCGACGGAGCCGACCGCCATGTATCACGCCTCCACCCTGCTCCACACGATGCCGCAGGTGACGATCGCCGCGATCGACGGCGGCTGCGCGGGGGCGGGCATGGGCTGGGCCATGGCCTGCGACCTGCGCTTCGGAACGCCCCGGGCGCGGTTCTCGACTGCGTTCCTCAACGTCGGCGTGTCGGGCGACATGGGCCTCGCCTGGAGCCTCGAGCGCGTGGTCGGCGGGGCCAGGGCGCGCGAACTGCTGTTCTTCCCCGATCGCTTCGGTGGCGATGAAGCCCTGCGTCTCGGTGTCGTGACCCGGCTGTTCGCGCCCGGCTTGCTGCATGCTGAAGCTCTCGCTCTGGCCAAAACCCTTGCAGAGCGCGATCCGCTGGCGCTGCGGCTGATGAAAGCCAACTTCGTTTCCGCCGAAACCCTTCCACTCGGCGAATACATCGAGGTTGAGACCACCCGGCACCTGCAGACCACCAACCGCCCGGAACTGGCGCGCCTGATGGCGGCAACGCGATCGCGTAGCTGAAGAATTTCCCGCATGCCTCTCAGGCATCGGCGCAGACCCGCAATTAACCTTGGCTCAATACGCGTATGGCAAACGATGATAGGACAGTGCCCTGCCCAAGGAAAGACTCATGCGGCACGCTTCATCGACCCTGACTGCAGCGCTTCTGATCCTGCTCCTGGTGGCCCACGCCGGCACCCTGGCACTGGCGCACGACCGGGCGATGGAGCTGTCCTTCGCATGGCTTATCCTCGCCCCGATCGCCGCGGCCGGCACCTGTTTCTACCGTGTCGTGACGCGGAGCGCCGAGGGTTGGTTGCCGATGGGCGCGGCAATGCTGTGCTGGGCCGGAGGCATGGCCACGACGATGGTCGCCACGCTGTTCCTCGAGATCACCAGCGAAGACCGGTTGAGCATGCTGCTCTACGTGCTCTACGGCGTGCCGCTGATCTTCGCGCTGGCGAGCCCCGAAGACGAACGGTGGCCGGTGCGCCTGCTCGACGCGGCGCTGGCCGCGGCGCTGGGCTACCTGTTCTATGAATACGTCAGCCACCTGAGCACGATGTCGGGGACGCAGTCGAAAAACCTCGCTGCCCTGCAACTGATGTTCGACATCGAAAACGGCTACATCGCCGTGCTCGCCTGCCTGCGATACCTGGCCGATCGCGGTCCGCGGCGGGGCTTCTTTCTCGCGGCGATGGGGTACGCGCTTGCCTATATGGCCTGCGCTGCCTACATCAATCACTTCGAGGCCGCTTCCCAATACGGCGGCTGGCCCGACCTCGTGATAGACCTACCGTTCCTCCTGCTGATCTGGCTCGCGCTGACCAGCCAGAATGCGCAGGTCGCTGGGTCTGCTGCGAGGCCCCGCCCCTTCGCCCGGGTCGTGCGGGTGGGAAGCCCGCTGGCGATCCCGCTGACGCTGCTGACGGTCGCGGTGCTGCTCGCCTCGTTCGACACGCGCATGGCGATCACCGGCTGCATCGCCGCCTCGGTGGGCTACGGCCTGCGCACGGTGCTGATGCAGCTCCAGAGCTTCGCCGAACACGACGAACTGCAGGAACTCTCCCACGTCGATGCCCTGACCGGCATCCCGAACCGCCGGCGCTTCGACGAAGTGCTCCAGCGCGAATGGGCCCGCCGGGATGACAGGCCCGGGCGGCTGGCGCTGCTGATGATCGACATCGACCACTTCAAGGAGCTGAACGACCGGTTCGGCCATTCCGTCGGCGACGAAAGGCTGCGTAGCGTCGCACTGGCGCTGGCCGAGTGCATCCGCCGCGAAACCGACCTTATCGCCCGCCACGGCGGCGAGGAGTTCGCGGCGATCCTGAGCGACGTCGACCCGCAAGGCGCCACGGCGATCGCGGAGCGCATGCGCACTTCGGTCGAGGGCCTGTCATTGCCGTCCGGCCGCGACTTGGGTGTCGTCACGGTCAGCATAGGTGTCGCCTGTGCGCACTTCGTCGACGGGGACCTGCGGGACTTCGCCGCCCAGGCCGACGCCGCGCTCTACGACGCGAAGAGAAACGGCCGCAACCAGGTCGTGCAGAGTGCTCCCTGTCTTCGCGTGGTGAGTGCTGCGCCTTCCGCCCGGGACGGCAGGGCGGCCTGAGCCACCGCCGATATTCCCCGGCGATCCGTTGACGACACGGCCCCTGTCGTGGCAAAGGCCCCTCACTCGGACGAACGCGGCCCACGCGGCCGACCGATCTGCGGGTGTAGCTCAATGGCAGAGCAGCAGCTTCCCAAGCTGAATACGAGGGTTCGATTCCCTTCACCCGCTCCAACTCCCAAAATTCGGTGCAGGGCGGCCATTGCACGGCGGGACGATAAACGCTGGCTCACTTGCGCGGCATCGGCCATCGTGGGGCTTGCCCATACTTGGCAGGAGAGTGCGTGTACCGTCCGACGATGATTGTTCTGGCCGCCATGGCAGCCGCAGCCCCCGCCGCCGCATTGGCCGATACCCCTCGTGAACTGCTGACCACCGCTGCATTCCAGGCTCCCGACAAGGCCAGGGCTCTGGCTCTGGTCGGGCAGGCGATTTCCGCGGCCGACAGGATACTCGCCAAGCGCGCGGGCGACCATGAGGCCTCGCTCCAGCGCGGTATCGCCATCGGCTACCGCGGGAAGCTGACGCGCAGCCGGTCTGACGTGAAGGCCTCGCTGGTGATCTTCGAGCGTCTGGCCGCCCAGAATCCGCGCGACGCCGAGGTCCAGATGGCGATTGCCGGCTGGCATCTCGGCGCGATCGACCAGTTGGGCAGCTTCCTCGCCCGCACCGCGCTGGGCGCCAAGGGGGCAGCCGGCCAAGCCGCGCTGGATCGCGCCGTGGCGCTTGGCGGCGACCGGGCGTTCTATCCGGGGCTGGGCGCACTGCTGCATATTCGTACCGACCATTCGGACGTCGCCCAGGCTCGCAAGTGGGCGGAGGCCGCGGCGAGCTCCCGGACGCCGACGACGCTCGACGGGCTGATGAAGCGGGCGGCCATTTCGATCCTGCCGGCGCTGCGCGCCAATGACGGGAAGGCGGCGGCGGCGCAGGCCCGCAAGCTGCTGCCGTTCGGCAAGCTGGAGGACTGACCGGCGGCGCTGCCCCGCCTGTGTCGGGCGTCAGGGCTTGGCCGGAGCAGAGCTCTGCGAGGACGGTCCGGCCGGGGGCGGGGGCGGCAGGTCGACCCTGACGTCCACGCGGCGGTTTTTCGCCCGGCCCTCGAGATCGTCGGTCCCGTCGAGCTTGCGGTTGGGTGCGATCGGCCGGGCTTCGCCCAGCGCGACGACGGTCATGCGGTCCGGGGGCACTCCCTTGCTTTCGAGATGGTCGCGCACTGCTTCGGCGCGGCGGCGCGATGCGGCGAGATTTTCGGCGTCGGAGCCCTTGGAATCGCTGTGGCCCCAGATCGTGACCGGGCCGCCCGCGAGGTACGCCGGTGCTTTCAGCAGCCCGTCGACGAGCGCCATCCCGCCGTCATCCGGCTGGTTGCCCTTGGCGGAGAAGGGCACGGTCACCTGCGTCGGCTCGATCGGCGGGGCCTCGGTCGGGCCGGTGTCGACTTCGGCGCGTATGATGGATTTCTTGACGATGTCGTCCGGCGCCTCGCTGGCGGAGGGATCGCCCGCGTCGTCCGGGACGGCGGCCTCGGTCGCGGTGTAGTTCGTCTCACCGGCGGGCTGGCAGGCAGCGAGGAACAGGGGCGCCGCCGTCAGTGCGGCGGACAGTGCGGAAAAGCCTTTCATGCGGTCGCCTCCTTCTTCGGGGTCTGGCGGGAAGGGTCGGGTTCGGCGCGGCGCGCGGGTCCATAGGACACCACCACGTCACCCTGCTGCGGGCTCGGCCGCGATGCGTGGGTGAAGAAGCGGATTCGGCCGTCCTTGCGCAGCACGAACAGCATGTCGGCCTTGTCCGCCAGCGCAGCCTGTGCGGCGGCGAAGTCGAACTGCTCGCTGATGCGGGTCTTGCGGAAGGCCCAGCCCTCTGCCTCGCGCTCCATGATCTCGGCGACGCCGTGGCCGGATGCGAACATGGCGCGGCCGCGCAGGGCTTCGGGGAGGCTGCGGTGATCCTCGTCATCACCCATGCCGCCGAGCTGGTAGACCGAATCGCGCCCGATATCGGGTGCGAACTCGCTGCAGACGAGGGCATTGTAGGCCTCGTTCTCGGTCGTCGCGGCGAGGACCTGGAACTGCGTGAGGTCGAGGCGCTCCTCGGTGGATTCGGCGAGAATCTCGCCGTGGTAGGTGGCGATGCCGGATTGCCGGGCAGGGGCGAGGCGCTGCCAGCTGTTGTCCGCGATCATCACCGGCAGGTCGAGCTGGCGTAGCTGCTGGGCGAGTGCGAGGCTCCACGAGGTGCTTCCGACGATCAGCAGCCCCTTCTGCGTGGCTCCGGTGACGCCCAGCCAGCGCGCGACGTAGCGGATGGAAAAACCGTGGGCGATGATCGTGGCGATGACCACCGAGAACGACAGCGTCACCAGGATCGAGCCGTCACCGTAGCCCAGCTGGTCGAGCCGCAGCGCGAACAGGCCCGAGACCGCGACCGCCACGACGCCGCGCGGGGCGATCCAGGCGACGAGCAGCCGCTCGTTCCAGGGGATCTTGCTGAACGCGAGGCTGACGAGGACGGTCGCCGGGCGAACCAGGAACAGCAGCGCCAACAGGAAGGCGATGAACCTCCATTCGAAGTGGCGCAGCACGTCGAGGTCGAGCGAGGCGGAGAGCAGCACGAACACGCCGGAGATCAGGAGGACGGTCACGTTCTCCTTGAACGGGTGAATGTCGCGCAGCGAATCCAGGCGCATGTTGGCGATGGCGATACCCATCACCGTGACCGCGAGCAGGCCCGTTTCCTGCTGGATGAGGTTGGACAGCACGAAGGTGCCGATCACCGCGACCAGCAGGACGGGCGCCTTGAGGTATTCGGGGACGTGCCCGCGCGGGAAGGCCCAGGCGATCGCCCTGGCAACGCCGTAGCCGATCAGCCCGGCGACCACCGCGGCGGCCAGCAGCGAGGCGACCACGGCCAGCAGGGTGCCGCCCTCGTCCGAACGGCGCAGGTATTCGTAGGTAATGACGGCGCAGAGGGCGCCGAAGGGGTCATTGACGATCGCTTCCCACTTGAGGATCGCGCGGGGGCGGGGCGCGACGTTGCTCTGGCGCAACAGCGGAATGACCACCGTCGGCCCGGTCACCACGAGGATGCCGGCGAACAGGATCGCCACCGGCCAGACAAGGCCCGCCACGTAATAGCAGGCCACGGCGCCCAAGACCCAGCCGAGCGGGATGCCGATCACCATCAGCCGCGCGACGGCGCCGTCGGTCTTGCGCAGTTCGCGGAAATTGAGGCTGAGGCCGCCTTCGAACAGGATCAGCGCGACAGCGACGGAGACCATCGGCTCAAGCAGTTCGCCGAAGGTGTGCTCGGGGACCACCAGCCCGGTGACCGGGCCGGCGATGACCCCTGCGGCAAGCATGAGGGCGATGGCTGGCCAGCCGGTACGCCAAGCGATCCATTGCGCGCCGATCCCGAGAATGCCGATCAGCGCGAAGACGAGGGCCTGTTGCTCCATACCCGGGCCTTAACGGACGAGGCGCGGTAAGGTAACCGACCGCCCTCCGCTTTGTGCGAAACCCCAGTTGCGCGGCGCGCGGTTATTCGACGACGAGGAAGTACTCGGCCACGCGGTTGCCGCCGTTGCGCACCTCGATCACGTAGCGCTGGGTGAACAGCGGCACCCAGCGGCAGGCGCGGCGGGCGTCGGCGGTGGTGCAGACCGGCCGCCGGTCGGCGTCGAGCACCTGCAGCGTGAGCGCCGTGTCGCTGGGGGTGGAGAGTGCGATGCTGGCCTTCTTGCCGGAGAGAAAGACCTGCTCGAAGCTGTCGCTGCGACCCGGAGGGGCCTTGCCCGAGCGATAGCCGGGGCCGAGCGGGCTACCGCGCAGCGGGCTCGGGCTTTCAGGCACCAGCGCGCGCCAGGCGGGCACCGGATCCTCGCCCTTCCAGTCGTCCAGAGGGCGGGCGCCGGAGCGTTCGATCACCGCCAGCGCCTGCGCCAGTGCGGCGGGGTCGGAGTGGGTCTGGGCAGTCTGCGCCGAGGCGAGCGCCAGAGCCACGCGTTCCCCGAGAGCCGGGGACGAGGCATCGTCCTGCGCTGCCGCCGGCACGCCGAACATGGCCGCCATGGCGAGGCCGCCGGCGATGACCATGGACTTGCGCGAGGAAGGGCTCATCGTTTGAACTCCGGGGTAACCGTGAAACAGGCGCCCTTGCCGGTGGGCACCAGCGTGATCTCCAGGTGGTGGCGTTCGGCGATCGCGCGGCACAGGGCGAGGCCGAGACCCGCGCCTTCCGTGCCGACGCGGCTGCCGCCTCGGCTGAATTTCTCGAAAATACTTTCACGCTGGTCTTCGGGAATGCCCGGTCCATCGTCGCTGACGACGAGTCTCGGCCCCCTGCGCAGCTTGAGGCGCACAGTACCACCGCTGGGAACGAACTTGAAGGCATTGTCGAGCAGGTTGGTGACCAGCCGAGTGAGCTGCATCTCCTCGCCGTCGATCACCACGTCGGGCTCGATGTCGAGTTGCAGCCGGTGCCCGGAATCCTCCGCGCTGTCGGCGTAAAGCTCGCCCAGCCGCGCGGTCAGGACACTCATGTCGACCGGCGAGAGGCCGTGCCGGTCGCCGCGCCGGGCCTCGCTGGCAGCGATGTCGAGCAGCGATTCGAGCATGCGGATGATGCCGCGGATTTCGGTGCGGGCATCGGCGATGCGCGAGGCGGTCTCGGCGTCGGGCGTCGCGGCCAGCGCCTTCACCAGCCGGTTGTCGAGGTGCATTAGCGGTGTGCGCATCTCGTGGGCGACATGGTCGGTCGTCTCGCGGTGCGCGGCGGCGAGGCGCTTCAGCCGGCTGAGGGCATTGCCCGAGTGGCTGGTCAGCTCGTCGATCTCGTCGCGCCCGGCCGAGCCGCGGGCGAGTTCCTCCAGGGCTGCGTCGTCGGGCTGGCGGAAGGCCGCGTTGATCCGCTCGAGCCGTCCGGCGAGGCGGTGCGCCGCCATCCATCCGCCCAGCGCCACCGCCAGCACCGCCAGCACGCCGCCGGTCAGGAACACCAGCGCCACCTGCCGCAGGAGGAGGCTGAGATCGCGGTACTCGTGCGCGACGAGCAGCCGCAGGTTGGGGCTGAGCTGGGTCGAGCGCGCGAAGGCATGGTCGGTGCCGTCAATCTTCAGGTTGGCCGCTTCCGAGACCCCGGCGTGAAGCCCCGGCCAGGTCTTGAGGTCGCCGGCGATGCGGTTGCCCTGTGCGTCGGCGAGGAGGTAATGGGCCGGGTCGCCGTCGCGCGGCTGCAGCGCGAGGCGGTCCTCGATGCGCTTGGCCAGTTCATGCTCGTCGCCGCTGGCGTAGATGTCGACCATGCCGGCAAGATCGACGTCGACCGCGCGTTCGAGCGCCTGCCGGTTGGTGCGCTGGATCGTTGCGTTGGTCAGCACCCACAGTCCGAAGGTGATGACTGCGGCGGTGGCGATCGCCCAGAGCACGATCTGCGCGAAGATCGAATGACGGATGACGAAGAGGCGGCTCATCTGGGGCTGGCGGGGCGGCCGCTCACCGTCCGTCCAGCAGGCGGTAGCCGGAGCCCCAGATCGTCTCGAGCGCGGGCTTGTCGAAGCCTTCTTCCAGCTTGCGGCGCAGGCGGCCGATGTTGACGTCGACGACGTTGGTCTGGGGATCGAAGTTCATCTTCCAGACGTCGCGCAGCAGCATCTCGCGCGTCAGGACCTCGCCCGCGTTCTCCATGAAGTAGCGGAACAGCTCGAATTCCTTGGGGCTGAGCGAGAGGTGGCGGTTGTCGCGGAAGGCGGTGCGCGCCTTCACGTGGCATTCGAAGGCGCCGTAGAGGATCACCGCCGAATGCTCGCGGCCCGACGACCGGCGGTGCAGCGCGCGCAGGCGGGCGAGCAGTTCCTCGCCCTCGAACGGCTTGGCGAGATAGTCGTCGGCGCCCGCGTCCAGCCCCTCGGCGCGGTCCGAGGTGCGCCCCAGCGCCGAGAGCAGCAGCACTGGCGTACCCACCCCGCTTTCACGCAGGCGCGACAGGATGGTCAGCCCGTCGAGGTCGGGCAGCATGCGGTCGAGGATGATGACGTCGAAGCGCTCAACCCCGGCGCGCTTGAGGCCGTCGCCGCCGGTGGGGCACCAAGTCACGGTGTCGCCCGACTGGCTAGCCAGTTCCTCGACCTGCGAGGCGGCGCGCGAATCGTCCTCGATGTAGAGGATGTTCAGTCCGCTCGTCATGACTGCACACGCAGTGACAGTGCCTCGGATCGCTTCTCGCGGGGGATCACGAGGCGCAGGACCGTCGGGCGCCGGCCAAGGGGACTGGGGCAGCGGCGCCTTGGGCCCCGAAACACGTTGAAACCGCCGAAAACGGCACGGCGGCTGAGCCGTGAAAACGTGTCCGGAGCCGCCGACCCTGCTGATCGACCATCCGGTTCGCTGCCAGCGCCTTGCCAGTGAGAAGCCCAGTCCTGAATAGCCATATCCCCCGGTCGATCGCCGGTTGCCTCCGGCGTCTCGACTCCAGTTCCGACCAGATGCTGGCACCGGCACCGATGCATCATCCCAAGGTCGCATCGTGAAATAAACCACAGCGCAGACGCGGTCGCCTGACAATGGCTGTTAAGCGACTGCCGGGATTAAGCGCGCTGCCCCACGACCGGAAGTCTACGGCTCCGCTTCGCCTTCGGTCAACTTGCGATCATCATGGCCGGGCGGGGGCCACCGCCATGTTGTCGATCAGCCGCGCCGGTCCGATCCGCGCGGCGACCAGCAGGCGCATCGGCCGGGTGGAGCGCGTGCCCAGGACCTCGAGGTTGTCCGCGTCGCGCAGCTGGCCGTAATCGACCGAAAGGAACCCGCCCGCGACGATCTCCGCCTCCAACCGGGCCAAGGCCCAGGGCACGTCGGCGCCGCTCTCGATCGCGGCGATCGCGCTGCGCATGGCCCGGGGCAGGGCGACCGCAGCCGCGCGGTCCTGTGCGCCGAGGTACGCGTTGCGCGAGGACATGGCGAGGCCGTCCGCCTCGCGCACTGTCTCCACGCCCAGGATCGCATCCGCCGCCGGCCGGGTAAGATCGAGGTCGCGGGCCATGCGGCGGATCACGGCGAGCTGCTGCCAGTCCTTCTCACCGAACAGCGCGACATCCGGCATGACCTGGTTGAACAGCTTGCACACCACCGTGGCGACGCCGTCGAAGTGCCCGGGCCGCGCCGCCCCGCAGAGCCCTTCGCTGACGCCTGCCACCGCAATGTTCGACGCGAAGCCCGCCGGGTACATCGCCTCAACCGTCGGCGCCCATAGCAGGTCCACGCCCTCCCCCTCCAGAAGGCGGGAATCTCGCTCCAGCTGGCGGGGATAGGCGTCCAGGTCCTCGTTCACCCCGAACTGCAGGGGGTTCACGAAGATCGAGACGACGACGCTCCGCGCATGCCTGCGTGCCTCGCGCACGAGTGTCAGATGACCTTCATGGAGCGCGCCCATCGTCGGCACCAGGGCGACCGGGCCGGCGCCGCGCAACTGCTCGACTGCACTGCGCAGTGGATCAAGGGTGTGGACGGTTTGCATTGGGGTTCACTGCTCCAGTATGGTGGCCTCGACCGGCAGGCGCGCGGAAGGTTCTCTAACCCCGGCGCGCTTCTGGGGGCAATGTTTGAAACGTGGGTCCGGCACTCCGGACCGCAGCAGGAAAGCGTAACGGTCACGTGACAGCGCATCGCATCGTCTTCGCCAACGAGAAGGGCGGCACCGGCAAGTCGACGACGGCCGTGCACGTCGCCATCGCGCTGGCTTACCAGGGGGCAAAGGTCGCCGCGATCGACCTCGATCCGCGCCAGCGCACCCTGTTCCGCTACCTCGAGAACCGCGTCGATACCGAGCGCCGCCGCGACATCGCGCTCCCCGGCGCCCGCTTCGCGGTCTACGACGGCGACGACCTGGGCGAACTCGACGACCTCGCCGAGCAGATCGCCGAAGGCTACGATTTCCTGGTGTTCGACACGCCGGGCCGCGACGATGCCTTCGCCCGCCACGTCGCCACCACGGCGGACACGCTGGTGACCCCGCTGAACGACAGCTTCGTCGACTTCGACCTCCTGGGCCAGGTCGACAGCGAGACCTTCAAGGTCAAGCGCCTGTCGTTCTACGCCGAAGTCATGTGGGAGGCGCGCAAGCAGCGCAGCCTCAAGACCATCAACGAAGGCCGGCGCGAGCTGGACTGGGTGGTGGTGCGCAACCGCGTCCAGCACGTCGAGGCGCGCAACATGCGGCGCATCGACGGCGCGCTCCAGGAACTGTCCAAGCGCGCGGGCTTCCGCATCGCCGGCGGCCTGTCCGAGCGCGTGATCTTCCGCGAACTGTTCCCCTCGGGCCTGACGCTGCTCGACAAGGGCTACCTCGGCGATCTCGGCACCAGCCACCTCGTCGCGCGGCAGGAAGTGCGCGGGCTCCTCGCCGGGCTGAACCTGCCGATGCAGGGCAAGCAGGCGAGCCAGGCCATCCCCGCGCCCGCCCTCGCGGCGGGCGGCTGACGCCATGATAAAGCTGCTCTGGCTGTTTGCCCTAGGTTGCATTGCATGGCGCCTCTATGCGGGCCGCTGGCCGTGGCAGCCCAAACTTGGCACCAAGGCCGCCCCGTCGTTCGAGGCTGCGCAGGCCCGCGTCCTGCTCGGCGTGGAAGCGGGGGCCAGCCGCCGCGAGATCGTCGACGCCCACCGCCGCCGCCTCGCCGAGGTCCACCCCGACCGCGGCGGCAGCAACGAACAGGTCCACGAAGCCAACGCCGCCCGCGACGTCCTGCTCGCCCAGCTGCCGGTCGAGGGGTAACGCGGCGTGGCTATACCCGCCCGGTCCTGAGCGCCCTGGCCCAGTCCATTCGCCCGTTCGCTTCGGCATCGCGGGCCGCCTGCTCCCAGTCGTAGTCCACGGCGCAGAGTTCGGCCGACCAGGCTCCCGCGGACTGCGTCAGGATGGCGTAGCGGGCGTAGGGAGAGCCGCTTTCCACGGCATGAGCAAAGGGCAGGTCATCAGCATAGGCAGGAAGGCCGACGCTTCCCGGATTGACGATGAGGCGTCCGTCGGCAAGCCGCACCACTCTTGCGACGTGGGTGTGGCCGCACAGGAGCACCGCCGCATCCACATTTCCGACGCGTTCCAGGACCTCCGCCCCGGTCGCCGGTCGCAATCCTGCTTCGTCGACCGTCTCCAGGAAGTAGTCGAGGTCGCTGCCGGGCGTGCCGTGGACCATCAGCACCTCGGGCGAGAGCCGCAGCGTGGCGGGCAGATCGGCGATCCAGGCCAATTGCTCGGGGCGCAGGCAGGCCGCGGCATGCCGGTCTGACAGGCCCATCCGTTCCGGCGCCAGCTCCAGCAACTGGCGCTCGTGATTGCCCCGGATGGTCGGCAAGCCCAGCGCCATCAGCCGATCGGCGGTTGCCTCTGGAAAGAGCGCTCCGGAGAGGATGTCGCCAAGGTTCACGATCTGGTCAACACCGCGCGCGGCCGCATCGGCCAGGACCGCATCCAGCGCGGCGAGGTTCCCGTGGATGTCGGAAATGGCGGCGATTTTCACCGGGCGGTTTTAGCGGATCGGCCAGTCCAGAGGAACCCGCTGTCGATGGCGGCCCTGGCATGACCCGGGCAGTCGCCAGCTGCGCAGTCCTGCGCCGCGCATGACTGGCCCAGCCTGTGCGCAGCCCCATCATACCTCAGGATACGACGTCGCGCGACCACCGCAGGTTACCTCGCCGCAATCGCCGTTGCGGGACTGTGAGGGATTGCGGATAAGCGGGCATGCCCGACATGAGCCACCGCTTCCATCCCTCCATCCTGCGCGAATACGATATCCGGGGCGTCGTCGGCGAAACGCTGGGCGAGGAGGATGCCTATGCCATCGGCCGGTGCTTCGCGGCGGTGGTGCTCCGTGCCGGCGGGCGCAGGGTGGTGGTCGGCCGCGACGGCCGGCTCAGTTCGCCAATGCTCGAACAGGCGCTGGTCGAGGGGCTTACCGCCAGCGGCATGGATGTGGTGCGCATCGGGCTGGCGGCGACGCCGATGCTCTACTTCGCGGAAGCCTCAGCCGAAGATGTGCAGGGCGGCATTCAGGTAACTGGCAGCCACAATCCCGCAGATCACAATGGCTTCAAGATGGTACTTGGCGGCCGGCCGTTTTTCGGGCCGGACATCCAGCGGCTTGGTGCGATGGCGGCGGGGGACCGGGGCACGCTCGAAAAAGGGGACGAACCGCTCGGGCGCAGTGAACAGCGTGAGATCCTCGGCGCTTATGTCGAGCGGCTGCTCGAAGGGCTGGCGGGTATCCATGCGGATCACGTTGGAACCCTGCGCATCGGCTGGGACGCCGGGAACGGCGCTGCCGGACCCGCCCTGGAACTCCTCACTTCTCGTCTGCCCGGCGAACACCATCTGCTCTACTCCGAAGTGGATGGGCGGTTTCCCAACCACCATCCCGATCCGACTGTCGAAGCGAACCTCGCAGACCTGCGCGCTCTCGTCGCCGCGAAGAACCTCGATTTCGGAGTGGCTTTCGATGGCGACGCCGACCGCATGGGCGTGGTCGATGCCAAGGGCAGGGTGATCGACGCCGACCAGCTTCTCACGATCTACGCCCGTGACGTGCTGGCTCGGCATCCCGGGGCCACGGTAATCGCGGACGTTAAGGCCTCGCGCCTCGTCTTCGACACCGTTCGCGCGCTGGGCGGCAGGGCCGAAATGGCGCCGTCCGGCCACTCGCACATCAAGTCCAGAATGAAGGAAACCGGTGCGCTGCTCGGCGGCGAAACCAGCGGGCACTTCTTCCTCGCCGACGACTATTTCGGCTTCGACGACGGCCTCTACGCCGCCGTGCGACTCGTCGCCGCCACTGCGCGGCTGGGCGCCTCCGTCACCGAACTGCGGGACGCCATGCCGGTCATGGCCAACACCCCCGAACTGCGCTTCCCCGTGCCCGAAGACCGCAAGTTCGCCGCGATCGAAGAAGTCCGGGAGCGGCTGTCGCAAGCGGGCGCCCAAATGAACGTCCTCGACGGCGTGCGCGTCGATACGCCGGACGGCTGGTGGCTCCTGCGCGCCTCGAACACGCAGGAGGCTCTTACCGCCCGGGCCGAAAGCGATACGGCCGAGGGGCTGGAGCGGTTGGTGGCAGAGATCGACCGGCAGCTGGCGTTGTCGGGCCTGTCGCGCTGAAGGGAAGGCTTCAGGCAACCCCCAGGAGAACGGTGCTTTTCCCTCACCGTGCAGATATGGTCCACCCAATGAGCGAACCCGCCCCCGGCATCATCCCGCCCGAGATCGCCGGCTGGTTCGACGCGCGCGGCTGGCGGGTGCGGCGCCATCAGCAGGAAATGCTCGCCGCCGCCGACCGGGCCAATCACGCGCTGCTGGTGGCCGATACCGGCGCGGGCAAGACGCTCTCGGGCTTCCTGCCGACGCTGGCCGCGTTCTGCCCCTCGCGGCTGGGGGGCAAGCCGCCTGAAGGCCTGCACACGCTCTACGTCTCGCCGCTTAAGGCGCTGGCGACCGACGTGCAGCGCAACCTGATCGCGCCGATCGAGGAGATCGGCCTGGCCATCCGCGTCGAGACCCGCAGCGGCGACACCTCGTCCGATCGCAAGGCCCGCCAGCGCGCGCGGCCGCCGCATGTGCTGCTGACTACGCCTGAATCGCTCTCGCTGCTGCTGAGCTATCCCGAGGCGCCGACCTTGTTCGCCGGGCTGCAGCGGGTGGTTGTTGATGAAGTACACGCTTTCGCCACCGGCAAGCGCGGCGACCTTCTGGCGCTGTCGCTGGCGCGTCTGCAGGCGATCAACCCGGGCCTCCAGCGCGCCGCGCTCTCGGCGACGCTGGCGGACCCCGACGAATACCGCGGCTGGCTGGCGCCCTGGGGCGATATCGACGGCGTCGAACTGGTCCACGGCGAGCCCGGCGCCGATCCGGTGGTCGACATCCTGCTCCCGCGCGAGGAGCGCATCCCGTGGAGCGGCCATGCCGCGACCTGGGCTATCCCGCAGCTGATCGAGCAGATCCGCGCCCATCGCACCACGCTCGTCTTCACCAACACGCGGTTCCTGGCCGAGTACATCTTCCAGGAGCTGTGGAACGCCAACGATGGCAACCTGCCGATCGGCATCCACCACGGCTCGCTGTCGAAGGAGGCGCGCGCCAAGGTCGAGGGGGCGATGGCGGAGGGCCGCTTGCGGGCGCTGGTCTGCACCGCCAGCCTCGACCTCGGCATCGACTGGGGCGACATCGACCTCGTGGTGCAGATGGGCGCGCCCAAAGGTTCGTCACGGCTGCTGCAGCGGATCGGGCGCGCGAACCACCGGCTCGATTGCCCGAGTGAGGCGGTGCTGGTTCCGGGTAACCGCTTCGAATTCCTCGAGGCCTTCGCGGCGCAGGAAGCAGTGCGGCAGGGGCAGCGGGATGGCGACCCGTTCCGGCCGGGCGGGCTCGACGTGCTGGCGCAGCACGTCATGGCGGTGGCCTGCGCCGGGCCGTTCCGCGAGGACGAGCTGCTTGCCGAAGTGCGCTCCAGCCTCGCCTATGCCTGGGTGGATCAGGCAATGTTCGCGCGGGTGCTCGAATTCGTGGCGACCGGCGGCTACGCGCTGCGCTCCTACGACCGCTTCCGGCGGATCGTGCGCGACAAGGACGGCACCTGGCGGCTCACCCACCCGGAACATGCGGCGCGCCACCGGCTGAATGCGGGGATCATCGTCGATGCCGAGATGCTCGACGTGCGCTTCCGCAACGGGCGCTCGCTCGGCAAGGTGGAGGAGGGCTTCGGCGCCAGCCTCGAGCCGGGCGACACCTTCCGCTTCGCCGGCATGGACCTCGAGGTCGAATCGCTGAAGGACCTCGAGCTGATCGTGCGCGCGGCCAAGCGCTCGGCGACGATTCCCAGCTATTCGGGGCAGCGCATGCCGATCTCCACGCACCTGGCCGACCGGGTGAGGGCGATGCTGTCCGACCGCGCGGGCTGGGCGCGTTTCCCGGACGACGTGCGCGAATGGCTGGAAGTTCAGGACTGGCGCTCGCACCTGCCCGCGCCGGGGCGACTGCTGGTCGAAAGCTTCCCGCATCGGGGGCTCCAATATACCAGCTACTACACGTTCGAGGGGTGGAACGCGAACCAGTCGCTCGGCATGCTCATCACGCGGCGGATGGAGGACCGGGGGCTCGGCCCGCTGGGCTTCGTTGCCACCGACTACACGCTGGTGGTCTGGGGCTTGAAGGAGGTAGAGGACCCGGCGGCGCTGCTCTCGCCCGATATCCTGACGCACGAATTCGTGGACTGGGTGCAGCAGTCGTACCTGCTGCGCCGGGCCTTCCGTGAGGTGGCGGTGATCTCCGGCCTCGTCGAGCGGCAGCAGCCGGGCAAGCGCAAGTCGGGGCGGCAGGTCACCTTCTCGACCGACCTCATCTACGACGTGCTGCGCAAGTACGAGCCCGACCACCTGCTGATCCAGGCCGCTTGGGCCGACGCGCGCGCGCGCATGACCGATGTCGGCCGTGTGGGCGACGTGCTCGACCGGGCGGCGAAGGAAGTGGACCACGTCCGGCTCGACCGCATCAGCCCGCTGTCGGTCCCGGCGCTGTCGATGATCGGGCGAGAGAGCCTGCCCTCGGGCGCGGCGGACGATGACCTCCTGCTCGAAGCCGAGAGCCTGGCCTCGGTGGCGATGCGGGTGGACCCGGTGGAGGACGTGGAGGGGTGAAGCAGACACGCGAAAACGCCCGCCGGCGAGCGCGGGCCTTACGCCGGGGAATTTGCGCGAAAAAGGGTCGGGTCGGCGTCACGGGCGCCCATGCTTGAGGGCGCGGGTACTCGTAGTGGGTTATGCCTTGCGAGCGGGCGCCGGGTAGAGGCATGGTTCAGCCCGGCTT